>JBCCHB010000178.1:0-32018 GCA_039028975.1 Chloroflexota bacterium | reverse complement strand
GTCCGTGAAGAAAGCCAGCCTAGCCTCAATCTGATAAAGGAGCAGTTGCAGCAAGCCGACCTCGCTCACTTTGATGAAAGCGGGGTGCGTGTCGATGGCAAGCTGCAGTGGCTCCATAGCAGTAGTACTGAAACCCTCACTTACTACGGCATTCACGAAAAACGAGGCCGAGAAGCCATGGATGCGATTGGGATCCTGCCTGAGTTTGAGGGCCGAGCCGTTCACGACCACTACAAATCCTACAACACATATGACTGTGAACACGCCTTTTGCAATGCTCACCATCTACGAGAATTACAGTTCATCACTGACCAGTATCAGCAGGAATGGGCCTCACAAATGGCCACTCTTCTCAGGGACATCAAGCGTGAAGTTGATAACGCTCCTGCTTCTTCTTCCTCCCTGCCTATCGGACGGTTGAGCCATTTCGGCAAGCTCTATGATACAACTCTCGAACAAGGGTTTCTGGCCAATCCCCCACCTGACAACCCACCTCCTAAATCCAGAGGCCGTCTCAAACAGTCTCCCCCTAAAAATTTACTTGACCGACTCCAAAAACATAAAGCTGAAGTTCTTGCCTTCATGTACGATTTCAATGTTCCCTTTGACAACAATCTTGCCGAACGGGATATCCGCATGATTAAAGTCAAGCAGAATGTCTCTGGCTCTTTCCGTACTCACGATGGTGCTGACACTTTCTGTGATATCCGTAGCTATATCTCTACCGCACGCAAGCAAGCCACCAATGTCTTCTCCGCTCTTTTCAACGCCATCAAGGGCCAACCCTTTTTGCCTGACACTATTGACTCTAGCTCTGAATAGTCACTTTGAAAGAACATCAGATGATTATACCCCTTTTGCATATAGATCCGAATTCTTCTCCGTCTATGCTCAGCCCCATTTCAATGCGATCATGCACCAGCAGCACCGGTTCAATGTTGGTCTGAGATGTGTTTGTTGAATAGTGAATGACTGCTCATTTGACAAATGTAAAAGTGCCTATTTCTGTTCCTATGGGTGCGATCCGAGTGTAGGGATTCTTGTAGACAACCACAACGGTCCAGTTGTATTTGCCTGGTCGTAATGCGTCGTCAATGGACAGGACAAGTTCCCACTGATTCTGGCTGTTGACTGTTGGTTGACGCATTTGTATGTCAAGTAAGCTTTTTCCTGATTCCCAATTTTGGTCAAGTTCAGCTGGCCAAACAACGATATCGAAGGTTAACCCACCAGAAACGTTAGTCTCTATTGGGGGGTGCGTTCTCCACCGAAATTTCACTATCTCCTCCCCAACAATCATTTTATTTATGGGTTCAAAGAGGAACACTTGATACCGACTATACTCCTCAAATTGGTTCAGTAGTAGCCTACTTATGGAGCCGCCCATTACCGATTCTGGCTTGGCGCTTTGCAGAATTGAAGGTGGAGCAACCACACCCAAAGTATCGAAAGTTGGGTTAATTGGGGATTCATCTGCTGCTGGCGGCGTTGATCGTATGATTAATGTTGGCTGTTGGGGCGTTGGTCCTTTCAATTGGGAGCCATATTGTTCTTGCATTGGGGAGGGACTATCTGTGCCTTGAGGTGAAAGCAAAATTTGTGGAAGAATGAACTGGGGGAATAGACCGAAGAGGAAACAAATAACACTAAATAGCGGAACACTCAGCAATGATACGAAGAACTTTGAAATTTTTGCCATCTGTGGGTAAGCCGGTCGCGATAAGATGGTCGACAGAACAACTACTGTCGTATTGTCTCGAACATAGCGCTTCAATGCTGACTTCACTAGATTTGATGCTGCGTGCTGAGGGTGGGTATGATGTTGGATAAGAAGCTGTTTTACTTCTCGATCCGTCAGAGAGCTTGTCAGGCCATCGCTGCAGAGCAGAAGCGAATCGCCGTCTTCTATCGGTAAACGTTGACGGAACTCTCGATCCAAATAGTCTTGTTGATAGTAGCCAGGTAAAAGAATACGCCGGTCAATTTCTAGGTCAATATTGTATTTACTACCGAGGTAACGGCTAATTACGTTCCTATTGGGGTGTTTGTGCAATTCAGGTTCGGTTATCTCTTCTTTGTCCAGAGCCTCTTGTACCCATGAATGATCGAGCGTTAGGCGATGAAGCGCGCCCTTGCGAAGAAGATAGATACGACTATCACCTAAATAGGCAATCTGTAATTGACCCCAAGCAATAGCAACCAAAGCAACTGTTGTACCGATCTTTTGGTGATTTGGCAGCTGCAATGACTTTTCCAAAACCTGATTATTGGCTCTTTGAATTGCTGTGTTGAGAGCCGCGTCAAGTGTATGAGGATTCCTGATTGAAGGTGCATCTTCACTTAGCGATTGAACGATCGCATCGACCGCAATTTGGCTAGCAAAGCCACCGCCACGGATCCCAGCGATGCCATCGGCAACGACAGCAAACGTGATTGGCCCCGCTTGGGAACGCACGGCAAAAATGTCAAAGCTATCCTCATTATTCTGATAATTAGCATATCCCCTGGTTGTCTCTGCCCCCACAAAAACAACTGTCTTCCTGGGTATCCAATTCGATTTTTGCCCTCTCGTCCGTAATCGCAACATTTCCTTCGCTCGACTTTACAACCTGATAAAATCGCATACATGTGGTTAACCATTAACCCGGCATGAGAACCACATGTATGTCCAGTAGAACTCAGTCTGATGCATGGCCAAACCGTTGACAATTTGCTCCCGTCATTTAGCAACTGTCGTAGCCTACTGTTACATCTTTTGCAGAACTTGCTCAAGAAGGGTATCACATTATGTTTTGATTAATTCTTACGAAAATCTACTGATGTCAAATGGCGTGGCGAATCGCGTAGAGAAAAAAAGATATTCTGAGGAACGGATTCGGGATCAAAAAAGCGAGCAGAGATATGAATTCTCTACTCGCTTAAACTGTCCCTACCTCCCGAAACCCTGGGAAATGTTGCGATCGACAGGGTATATTGCCGACTTGTCCACACCAAATTTTGGCGTTCACTTACAATGCTCAACAAGCCGTTATATACGTATTCAACGTATCATAACCAAGGAAGGTATATCGTGGTATGGCCGTTAATTGAGCATAACTGGCATGTAGAGAATCGGTTCCAGATTTTCTAGGTCTCCCGCGCCCAGTTGAATTACACGGCTCTGAATTTCAGCTGAGCTATCGGCCGCATCGATTTGTATCGTCTCTGTATGGACTGTTCTTTCCTCGATTGATTGGTTCGGTTCGTCATCCTTGTATGGTTCGATCACTTTAACGGTATAAGTACCAGGGCGCAGTTCGCTAAATGTAAAGTGGCCGTTTCCATCGGTCAAGGTTGTTCTCTGTTCAAGAGAATTGTCTAAACGCTGAATATTCACACTGTAACCCGCTGCTGACGAACCATTATTAAGCAGAACCGTACCGCGAATCGTCTCTTTCTGAACCATAGCTGCATCAACCCCTGAGACAGTCTCGCCGTCAACGACCCGAATTGATGAGGCACTTACATTGCTATCATGACCTTCATAATACTGGGGAAAGTAGTTGCTCGATGGGTCGCTGAAATAGATGTAATAACTTCCTGTGTCTAGTCCGTCAATGGCGTAGCGACCTTCCTCATCTGTAAATGTAAAGAAGATACTGCCAGCCCCCCTTCGCAATTCCACTTGAATGCCATACACTGGTCCATCGATGTCGGTCACGGTACCTTCGATGCGTCCTTCAAATTGCGCTTCGGCCAGCGAAATATCAATGCCTTCGATACGAGAATCCAGGGTTATGGATATCAGCATTACCGCTTCAGCAGGCTGGCCACTCAAATATGAATATGGACCGAGCGAGGCGCTTCTACCAGAAGCCCTTAGCTCATAATTGCCCTCTGGTAAGCCCATTAATATATACTCACCTGTTGCTGCATCTATATTCGTTCTTCGAGAAAAATAAAAACCATCTTCACGGAAGTAAGCAGTAACTGTTCCACTTGTTGGGAACTCGGTACCTTGGATGGTCACTTTGCCAGAAATCTGTCCGCCCACGTTCAGTTGATCATCTACATTAACCAAGACAGTGCCTTCTTCAAGGGGCAGTCTGCTTACCTCTGAAGGATGAAGCCCACCACCCAGGTATTGTGGTACATACAATGTATTTCCAGTGAAAAATCTTAGATAATATGCGTAGGGGCCAAGGCGATCCAAGATATAGCGGCCAAGGCTATCGGTTGTGGTTTGCCCCGCTAATTCGTCAGCATTGGGTGCAGGGTAAGGGTTGTATTCTACTGGGTTAGCCCTCACGATGACGTTGGCGGCTGGCTTTCCATCATTGCCAATTAAGGTTCCTGAGACTTGGGCATATTGACGGCTGGCACCGAGTTTAAAATCGACATCCGGTATCACGGTTTCGGCTGTTACAGATACGGTCTGCGCACTCTGTATGCCCACGATGTGATCATCATAGCACTCCACGACGACAAGACGATCATATCTTTCATTCTTCTGATAGGCAGATGTACAGACACTATAGACACCATCAGGAAGATTATTCGTCTGATAAGAGTTGCTATCAGACGGAAACTGATTGCGGTTTGCAGAATGATAGTAGCCATCTTCTGCCGTATACACATTTACTGAATAGTACGAAAAGTCAAGCCCCTCTGTAGTCGAGAGCAGACCGCTGATGCGTCCACCGAGTGGCATGGTAATATCGATATCGGCTACATCATTGCCCGAGACGGGAATATCTGCACTCTCCTGGGTCATATCGTCGGCACTCTTTCTCCATAGCGTATCGATGAAAAAGGTGTCTGGTGCTGTTGCTTGAATGTGGTAGATATTCGTACTCAATGCACCGATATAATAGTTTCCATCAGCATCTGTTGTCGTAGAGGTGAGTAATTTGTAATCGATTCCATATACGTCTCGATCCCAGTCATTATACACAAACGTACGTCCCAAAATTTCCACCGTTGCTCCTGCAATTGGGTTCCCTGCTTCATCGGTTACCGTGCCAGATATGGACCCCAGGGCGTCGGGCTGAATTTGCTGTTGTGGGCTGAGTTGGGCGGCTATAGTTGATGAACCAATGCCTTGAGCCACAAGCCCGGAAATGAGTAGGGAACATACAATACTAAGTAGTATCCTTACTCTGAAATGACGATAGTCTGTTTGCCCCGAATTTTGGGGAGATTTCTTGTTCTCTTGTTGCAATAACATTAATGTTCTCCTGAATTTGTACAATTGAATAATCGGCTATGGTCGTCGTTTTGTCCGTAACTAATTCAATTGGATGAACCCTTGACCATAGCCGGATACTTCGCCTACTGGGTGACAATGGGTAGGAACAGCTCTAACGTATCTGCATCTGTTGTGCCTTTAAGCGAATTCTGCACAGAGAAGGTTGTTAGGTGGTCTAGATTGGCCGTGACCGTATTTTCCTCTCCATCTACTTCACTGTCGATCTCTTCCCATTCTGCGTTTGCCTCATCCCAGAAGAAGAGGGCAAAGTTCGACTCATCCGCATCGCCCACATCATCTTCAGAGTAGGTCACCTGAATCTGGAACGAATTGGGGAATTGAGTTATCTTCTCGGATGTACCTTGTTTGGCCGCGTTGATGGAGAAGATCGACCCAATAAGCGTGTCGGGGTTAGAAACCCCCTGAGAATCTGAACCTTCGTCGACCACAAAATCCAGCGCTTCGTCCAGCGCTTCTGGCGGAATGTTGAGCATTGTGCTTATGGTATCGGAAACGTTCCAAACAGCGCTGCCGCCCCGATCTGGCGCAACGATCAAGATGTTGGCCCGACACTCGTCAAGGTGAGCTTGACCTGCTGTTTCAGCATCGGCTGGCGTCACCATGAAGGTGCGAGCAAAGGTCGTGCGGGCCAGCATAGCGCAGAGATCGCTACCGTAGTTGAGCGATTCCAGCTTGTTGCGACAGTTATTGGTCTTGAGCTGAAGATCGAAGCGAATCCTATTGATCTCATTCGTAGACATGCCAGGGAGTACTTGGCGGGCAAACTCCTCGGCAGCAGCAATGCCGCAGGGGCCGTCGCCAAACTCGCTATTTGTTGGCGTTGGTGTCATTGTTGGCGTAGGGGTTGGCATATCTGGCGTTGGTGTCATTGTCGGCGTCGCGGTCATTGTCGGCGTAGCGGTCGGCGTTATGGTTGTTAAGGACGCCTCGATATAGCCCTCTAATCGAACCCAACGATAATTGGGTGAGCGCGTCTGATCTTTGGCTCCTTGCCAGTCAGGGTTGCTTGTAATAAAGTTGTCACCTCGCTCTGGGTCATACCAACTATGGAGCGGTACTCGGCCATGCCCTGGATTGGGATAGATGTAGCCAATGACGCCCTGTGCCTGATAGTCTGGGCTACGGTCTGGATCGCCTACTGAGCCAGCCCATGCCGGATCGGCTGTTGTGAAATTATCTCCACGGCTTGGACTGTACCAGTGGTAGAGTGGAATCGTTCCATTGGGCTTGGGCAGTCCAGGGTTGAAGACATATCCGTCAATACCAACCATTCTGTAATCTGGGGCACGCATGTCGCCAGTCATGCCCGACCAATAGATATCGGTAAAGCTCCCGTTGTCTGCACGATCTGGACTCCACCAGTGATTGAGGGGAACGAGCGTACCGCGCGGTTCCCTTAGCACTTGGATATTGGTAGTGGCTATCTGTTGAAGAACACCAGACGCACATGGATCCAGTGCACAAACTGTGATCTCATAGGTGCCAGAGAGAACGGATGGGACCGTCATGGTCTGTACAAAGCTACCCTCAGCCGGAATGGTAAAGGTCGTAGAGAAGGTATCTTCCCAGAAGAGAGTACCTATGTAACCGCCCGGCGTGTAGCCAATACCTCGAATCCTAATTTGGTCTCCAGGTTGCGCCTGTTCGGGAACGACCTCAATAGCAGGTTCACCCCACTTGAGGAACGCCTCGCAATCAGGATCCGCTGGATTTGCGGCACAGAATTCTGAAATAATAGGAACTAGGTTAAGGGCAAACAACGTCGTATCGAATTCCACGTCGGTGATCTTCATGGTAGCCATATCTGGTGAGAAAGGAACCACAAATCGCCCGGGGCCGGTCTCAAGCCATCCGCTCTTACCGTGTACCACATCGGAGCCATCAAAGTCCAGAGTGCCTATGCGCAGCAGTGGATGCCATTCGTTCCATTGGTTAATGAGTTGGCCAGTAGCGTCGAATAGATCTACCCGTAACATGGCTGGATTGCCTGAATAGTGTGGATTCTTGCCATAGGCTACCTCTGCACCTGTAAGTCTCACGGTATCGCGGCCTATAAAGTCAAGCGTGATTAGCGCAATTTTATCCAAGCCTGCCAATCCAAAAGTCTGCTCCGACTGGAGTCCGTTCTGTATCGATGCTCCAGAAGCCATCGAACCGCTGCTACCACCACAATCAGCATTTCTACACTGATCAAAAAGCTCCTCGAACTTCCGAACATCGGCCCCATTCAATTCTCCAGTTCTGGAGCGAAACATGATATCTCCGTCAGATGTGGGATCTGCAGACGGCTCCGAGGTGAACCAGCCGTTCGTGAGCGTAGGAGTCATGGGATGTCGAAGTTGGAGACATGAGGATGAGGTACGTACCGGATCGCCAACCAGCAGATCATAGACTCCTAAATTGATGATATCGGCCTGACATTGCTCAATGCTGCTATAGATATTAGGGCGCGTCTCTGGTTGAAAATAGAAACTATCGCAGCAAAATTCATCGGCCAAACCAAATGGCACGTGGGCCGTTTCATGGATGATTGTTCTTTCATTTATCGGTTCGGAACCGAAAATTCTTTGGTTCGGAGAGCTACAATCGCGTAAAATATCTGTGTGCAGAATCGCGCCAACATCCGCAAAGGTGTAATCATCCCAGTTGCTTGGTGGCTCAAGGCGTGTACATGGACCAGTTCGTGAGCCATCAATATCGCCTCTAGTTTGGGCGATCCAGAAGTTGAATTTGTCCTGGTTGCTAAGAAAGAGCCGTTCGCCATATTCAGAATCAGCACCTGTGACGTTTGGCATGCCACCGTAATAGGCATTGAGAATGGCCACCCGTACATCGCCTAAGAAATTTGCATCAAGCGCGCTTGGATAGCTGTCTTCATCTGGAATAAAGACAACATCAACACTGCCAGATTCTTCTCCCGTGCGCAGAACAGGAACTGCGTCGCCCCCTCTAGGGTTTCCTACTTGAAGGATGTGATTTCCACTCGAAACTGTCTCGCCATCATCGGTAGCCTCACAGCGATAGATCATGGTATCACCACTGGCTGTAGCCCTAAGTGTTGTGCTACATTCATTTGCATTCGAACATGTTTGTGCTGGGATTGATGTATCCTGAAACCAAACCTGAATAGAATCAACGATTTTCGCATTGAGGGCTTTGTCCAGCGCTTCGGCCTGTATCGTCACGATTTCGCCTGCTTGTGGCCATATCGGGTCATGAAGACAGAGGATCTCCAGATCTGAGCCACTGGGAGGAAATTCAGCCTCAATGCGAAATTCGATATCGGCGGTATTTTCTGAATCAGTTCCCTTGCTTTCCAATGTTTGACCACAGGCACCACTAACTGTACCTGTCACGGATCCGGCAGTCCCAGGGATAGTACAGTCACTAGCGTCAACCGTCAGGGTCAGTCCAAGGTCGGCATCACCAGTTAAATCCGCCTGCTGTCGATTCCCAAAGTCGTCAGAATCCCAGATTTCGATAGAAATTGAAATGGTGTCAGCAGCCAAGTCTTCGATATGAACCAATTTAGAGAACTGCCATCGTTCATCTCCAATTTCATCGTTATTGCTGATGATTGGTGACGTGAAGGTTTCGTCATTGATGCGGATCCTAGAAAAGAAATCTGCCCGATCTATATCTAAGGAACCATCGAAGTTGTTTGTTGCCGTTACGCTCTCAATGATCACGCGATACCTCAAAGGGATAGTCATCATAGTAGAAGCGCCATGAACATCTTCCTGACCAATAGGATGATCTGAATGGGCATTGGGCATGGCTAAGGCACTGTTTGGCATGATAAGGATGGCAAGAATGGACATCAGGGCCACAAAGCCTACGGTGGTCCGAAGCCGGTTCACAATTATTCTAAGCAACATTATCTTTCTCCATTATGTTAGATTAATAAGAAGATTGGGTTCTTCGAGTGCAGTTGATAGCCGTATCACTTCTTTGAACAGTTTGAAATAGAACCTCATATCATCTTTCCTTCATTCATCTCAGGAGGTTCCCATGCACTGCCTTGCACCACCGAGGATGAAAGAAAACAGGAATTTGAAGATTGCACAGATTTTCATCTTTCTAACCTTTTAATCCCTGTTTCTTTTAGGGTAGATTGCAACGTACCACTTTGCATCTGACGATGCTCGCTCCGCTGATCGCGCTTGGTTACAGGTGCAGCGTATCCTCTACTGAATATGGTTAAAACGAATCGAGAGACATGTACAGAAATCGGCCGATTACCCACTAAGCGTATTCAAAATCAAATTCCTTTCACTAAGAATGAAATCCAATAGAGCATAGTCGTTGTGTGACAGAAAATATTTCGGCTTTTGAACTATTGTGTGTCAACAACTCAGGTATGCTAGAATAATTTTGTTATGGACTCGCTCTGCACCCAATGTCAAGAAATCGGCTCAAAATTACTTGAACGTCATGGATGGCATTTGCTCTCTGCGACGGAACTTGCGCGCCGAATGCATCAACGCATTGGAGAGACAGAGTCCAAACATACCGCTGAGGTGTTAACGCCTACAGGCATGTCCATTTATTGTGAAGAGTGGTACGAATGTTGCGGTGCAGATGGAAACCGCCGCGAGGTTGCCTTTGGAGAGCTTGCCCGTTATCTCTATGACCGGGCCATCTATAAATTTGCCAATGGGGATTCACAGATTGCAGAGGAACTCACCCAAGACGCAATCGAACGTGTCTTTCACAAACTCCATGAGTGCCAAATTCCCGGGGCGTTTTTAGCATTTGCGAATGGTAAGCTTTGGCAAGTAGCATCCAACTATTTCTACCGACGAGATCGCGACCAAGCTCGAACACAACCCTTACCAGGTGAATCTGATGCAGATGTGGATGACCACGAAATCAGTCAAATTATGGATTCTGTTCAGCCCTCACCAGTTGAGGAAGCCTTTCACGCTGAGCTGGGGGAAGAATTGTTTCGTTGGATGGCTGAATTTTTAGTCAAAAATAAGCGTTTAAAGAATACCGTCTGGGTACTCGTCCTAACCTATGTGTATGATTTGTCAACCAAGGAGATTGCAGAGGCATTAAATATTAGCGAGAATAGTGTTTACATATTGCGCCACCGTGCAATAGATAGGCTAGAGAAGGATCCTGATCTGCGTAGATTATGGGATGAGTGGACCGCTCAATAATCAAAGAGAAAGAAATGGTGTACTTCTTCCGCTTTCTACTCAGCCCCGAATAGAAACAGATATTTGCTATCTATACTCGGCTCCGTTTGAAAGCAGGTTTTTAGTCTCTCTGAGAGGGCTTTCGAAAATACACCTGTTTTCAAAACGACCGCAGTATAAACTCAACCCGGTTGGAAGTTCGGTACCTGCTCTCTAGCCAACCTAAGAAATAGCTATCCTCAAAACGACTACAGCGTAGCAAACTAAGCAAACGACTGTTTCACCCCCCCTAAGTGATATGTAACGCTTTGCGGCTGCGATTGAAACACTCTGTGTCACCATCCAGCACAAACTGCGCCATGCATGAAGATGTTGGTGTGTGTCACTGATTACAGTTTATTGATTATTTGCAACCAGAGGTTGCGCTGTGTATCAATCAGCAGAGGATTATGCAGTGAATAAAGAGGTATCATCCATACCATGAGAGAACAACATAACGACCTTATTCGACGTTGGATTAATCTATTACACGCTGAGCCAATCGATCTAGAGCGCGTCAAGCAAATCGCTGAGCAACTTGGCAAACTTCATACGGCGGAGCAGGTACGAAAATGGATGACAGCCCTTCATCTTAGCATAGATGATTCACTTGATTGCACAACCTGCCAAAGGCTGCTCCCAGAATTCGTTCATGCTCAACTTAACGCCCGACTTCAGGACGAAAGCCGTGCGACATTGGGTGCTGACAGGATAGTCATGGACGAAATAGATGCAGACAAAATTTCTGATGTCAAAACCCACTTGATGCTTTGCCCTCAGTGTGCGATTGCCTACGCCAACATAGTGGAATTGACACAATTAAGCCTCGCCGACACGATACCCGTGACTGGCTGTTACCCTCAATTCGATCTTTCTTTTTTAGGCGAAACGACGTCTTCCTCCAATGCCGAAGCGACCTTGATCCAGAGTGAACCGCTCAAAATTGCCTCCCTGATTGAGGAAGCAGTTAATGCTGGTCGCGAATGGATAGAGGATACTTTAGGCGGCATCACCATAGTTTTTGGATCTGGATTGCAGACGCAGGCGGCAGGTGGATGGGCTATGAAGTCAAGAGCTTTAGGCGCGCCTTTGGCTCAAGTCTTGCTGGAAAACGGCGAAGTTGAAGGCTGGGAAATTGAAGTATCTGCCTTTGCAGACCCGGAAGACGAATCGCTCTGCTATATAGAGATTTCACTCTATAGCTTAGAGCGCGCAAATAACGATGGTTCGGGAATCCCAATTGTTTTGGGCTATGGGGACAATGAAATCCACCAAGAGACCGATGAGGGTGGCATTGCCGAATTTGAATCAATCCCAAGAGAAGAACTGGGGCATTTGGGTGTCCACGTAAAATTATTGTAGATCCTTGATGACCACCTTTTTGTATTTAATCAAATGCTCCAATCAGTATGAAGCCTGCCCAGTAATAAGGGTGTGCGAACGGTCCTTGCCCTGGTGCCATGGATTGAAAAAGGTCGAGCATATCAGTTGTCGAGCCTTGGCAGATACCATACTCTCGAAGCTGTTCACTCAGTGCATCTATATCCATGTGAGCGACCAATCGTTGGGCAGCAAGTAGAGCCTGGGCCTTGCTAGCACCTGCCATCCAACTTTCATAAAAGCACTCCATAAAGATCCGTGTGGGAATCTCATGTATCGGCCACAGTGTTGCAAGAAGTGAGCGGGTACCACAGCCCAAAAAGGCGCGGGTCAACCCCATGAGTTCATCACCAGGATGCAGCTCATTTAGGCCAGTGTCACAAGCACTGAGCGTGACGAGATCGGCTTTTAGCTGAACCGATTGCAGTAAATCCGCCGCGGTCAGTTCGCCATCCGCCAATTGCAGAGATGAATCCATTGGTACTCTTTGCTGAAAATGGCCGTGACAGGAGAAGTGTAGCACGTTGTAGTTCGGCATGACTTCACAAACTGCACGCGCCTTCACATCCTGACCGATTAAACAATCTCCACCAAAACTTTCGGCAATCCACGCTGCTTCTGCTTCTGCATGAGTCAAGCCATCTTCATTGACGCCAAGTGAAAGAATTTTCGGATCACTTCCTCTTTGTTGCATAGGAGAAGCCACCGCGAAAGCCAAAGCAGTTGCTCTATTGAACAAAACCGATGCACTGGGTGCATAGCTTACAGTCGTATTGGTTGTCCCCGTCAAGCGGGATGGTTTGGTCATTGCATGAAGCGGTAGATAGTGGAGAATCCCGTGAGGCACAAAGATTAAGTGCCTTTTGTCGTCAACTAGCGGACTGAGAGGAGCTAGTAACCTTTCACCGAGATCGTGCCAACGCCGCATGGCACCTAATCGTTTACCTGGAACAGGCATCATACCACGCAGCCGCCCGTCGCGCTTGTTGAATAGCTGAGCCTGAATTTGCGATACCTGCACGTCAAGTTCGACGATCTGAATATGTTTATCTGTTATAACAAATGCGAGAACTTTTTCCTCTGGCAGTAGATGGGCGCTTAGACCATCGCTCCCTGGTGGCAGATTTTCAGTTATGCCTTTATTGGTACCTGGCAATCCAGTAACAAAGAACTCAATCAAAGCTGTCCCTGAAGGGAGACAAGCCTGAATCTCTGTGGCTGTCATTGGCTCGTCATTGGTAAAAGGAGTTTCTTGGTCTGAATCTGTACAGCCGGAGAGAAGCATATCGAGAAAGGCGCGAGAGCGGGCGCGCTCTACAGCTTGGAGCGCCGCTGTTTCATTACCCATTTGTAGATAGAGCAATGCCTGTGACTCATAGATCTGCTGCCAACGACCAAGGAGACTGATCTTGATGCCTTCGTCCTGCAGTGGAGAACGGGTCTCTTCGATGATACGAACGCTCTCATTGAGGGAAGCCAGCGCAGCTATATTATTGCCCAGCAAACGGGATGTCTCGCCCAGGCGATAGTGGATGCCGGGCAGAATGTCACGGCGGTCAATTTCGGTAGCGAGCTTAAGGGCCTGAGTAAAGTATGATCGAGCTTCATCCAATGCATTATTGACTATCGAAACGAACCCCAAATTGAGATATGTATCGACACGATAGGCAGGGATCTGCATGATTGTGCTTGCTTCCAGAAAAGCCTCTTGGGCCAGTTCATACTGACCAGAAAAGAGATAAACTTCGCCAATGTTATTTAGTCCATGGCCAACATAGTCTATTGAACCTTCCATACGACGGTAGTCGACGTAGATCCTTAGTGATTTGAGCGCATCGTGCCATTGACCTAAGTCGCGATAGAGAAGTCCCAATTCATTGTGAACGACTGCTTGCATCTGTCCTTCGTTCGATTGCTTGAAGATGGTAAGGGCTTGCGTCAAATAGGTTTCTGCCTCTCGATACATCTGTAGCGTATAAGAGACTATGCCCATATTAATCAAGACAACACCCTGATAATGTTGGTTTTCAAGGGCTTCCCAAAGAGCAAAGCTCTGTTTGTAATCATCAAGAGCGGCTTCGTAGTGTGCTAACATTCGTTGGCAGATAGCTCGAGAATTAAGCGAACGCGCTCGCAATTTTGTGTTCAACTCACCTAGAGCTATCAGCTCATCAAAGACTTTGATTGAGTGACGATATCGACCTGCTTTTTGGTACACAAGTCCTTTGTAAAAGGTATAGAGGTGTTGGTGATGTGATTGCTTAAATTCCATACTCGCATATGCTTCAACGATTGAAATAAAGCGCTTTGCATCACGGTTTAAGTAAAATTCAGCCACTGTGACAAAAGCACCGATAAAGTTCGCTTCTGCCTCTTCTGTATTTTGGCGCACGTTATCCGCTAGCTCTTTGAGCTGACGTTCCTCTGTTTCTATATAAGCGTTTTTGTTATTCTGCATTTTATCTGTGTTTCAACTTGAAAGCTGTATTTTCCGAAGCTCTATTACAGAGATCCATCATCCGTTTTTAGACGGAACTGAGTTTATAGTTGGAACCGGTATGAGGAGATAAAGATGAAAAAAATCTATCGATCGATTCGCTTAAGTCTTTTATTCATTACGGAAGTATTCCACTTCTTGCTAAGAATGACTGCAAAAAACATCCTCTGTAAAATAACGCTTATTCCTTTATTTGCCTTTCTCTTGATGGTGCTATTTTTGCGTGGTGCCATGACAGCTTCTCTCTCAGCTCTCAATATGGCCAACCCTGTGCACATAGACATGCAGCAGATCGATTCGATTTTGATTCCACAGTCCGAAAGCGCGATTATCGTAGATGGCGTTTGTACCGAAGCAGCCTATGAAGAAGCCATTATTGGCCAATTCCAAAGCATATCCGACAGCTTGGTCACGTTTTATCTAGTTCATGTGAACCAAACACTTTATGTCTGTATACAGGGAGATTCAGATGTTGACACTCCTTCTTTGGGTATATACCGGGTCTACCTGGATACAGATGGCGGTCGGGAAGCGATAGCTACACCAGATGATTTGGCTCTTGAAATTGACTTCTCTACACCGCCTGTGCTTAAAAGCCTGCGCGGTCACGGCTTGAAGGGGGAGTTTGCGGCCTCTGAAATGATAGGTTGGCAGGCAACATCAAACGCTACTGAGCTCATGGCCGAATATGCGATTTCCTTCAGCCTCTTAGAGGACCCTTGTGATCGTTCTTTTGGGTTGGCAGTCTATCATTATCTTGCCGAAAGCTCCACTCAGGCATATGGCTGGCCACATGAGTCCGGGGACTATCAACCGTCAACGTGGGCTGTAGCAGAGTTAGAAGACGCCGATTGCACCCAACCACCTGTTGCCATGCCTCAAATGGTGACAACGACGGTCAATACACCGATCTTGATTCAACTGGAGAATTTAGATGCGAATAATGTAATGATTGAATCGCCTGCAAGAGCGGGTCATGGTGCGCTTGAGACCTCTGGTGCAGGGTTTGTTACCTACTATCCCGATTTCAATTTTAAGGGTAGCGATAGCTTTGACTTCTCTCTGATTGACGATAGGGATAACCGAACCAGCGCCACCGTTTCGATTACCGTGCGGCCCGAGCCGAAACCCGCAAATGGCCTACGTTTCTTTGATGGGCAGAATCGCCCCATCGCCAACGATGAAGTCTGGGTTCTCTGCTATAGCACTGACCCAACGCAAGGATTTGTCGATAATCTGCTCTTACAAACGGATGGTAACGGTGTTCCCCTTACGCCACTGCCTACCGAGTGCGATCAGGTTGCTGCCCTGCGGTTACGTCTTCAGCAACCAGCCAAAGCAGGAAAATCGCTCCCTGCTTACAGGGTCTATTCAACAAGCTGGCGTACGGGCAGCGGTACTCCAGACATTGGTAGCGCAACGTGTGCGCCCGCCTGTCCAGCAACTGACAAAGTCATTATCCGCGACGAATGGCCGCTGATCCTCTTTGATGTGGCCATCAGCCTGGAATGGACGGCGGATGATCCAATCTTTGAAAGCGATCTGGCCAATGGGTTACACCAAGCATCCGCAAACTTGGCCGACTTGACCGATGGCTATATGGCATTCGGTCTTTACACTATCTCTGAAGGTGGAGAGAATTGGAATGTGGCAGACTTGCGCCTCCACGCTGCCAATGATCTGCGTCCCCTGGCCTTTGTGGGGGGCATAGTGACCGAGACAGTCTCTTACACAACAGGTTCTCCATACACAAAAACTGACGGTACAACAGATAACTTAACAGTCAACTTTGCACCTGCTGCCGCCTACTTTGGGCGAGCTTGGGATGGTAATAACGGCCACACAGGTAAATGGTCTGATGCAGAGGGTTTTCGCACCATCGTTCACGAATGGCTGCACTATGCGCTCTTTCTCTACGACGAATACGGCCATACTGTAATTGATGAAACCACCGGCAACCCACGAACTGCCTACTGTACGTGTTCCATACTCTCTACAGAGCCAGGGTCAGAGGGCAAGATTCATTTCTGCTATGAGAACGATATGGGCGATAGTCAGAATCCGGCCAGCGTGTCAGCCATGGCCTTCCACTACCATGCTAGCGAGCTATGGCACAACCTGGATAGCGAAGAACCGGATGGTGCGTGTACAAATTCTGCCCAATATGCAGTTCATAGCGAAGCTGACTGGCAGACATTGGAAAAGTGGTATCAGATCCAGGGGCTAGATCCGGCCTCTATAGGCATTGCACCTCTTCGTTCACCAAGCAACGGCCCCCTTGGAGAATCAGCACTAACGCCGTCAGCCATGCCTACGGTACGCGCCGCTGCATCGCTGGATTCATGGGGACCACTCAACGATCTATTTAACTTGGAACCCGCAATCTCGCTTCCTCCAACGCAAACCCAAAGAAATCTCTATCTGCCTATCATTCGGGGTGAAGCGACTGATCAGGCTGAACAGACTATTGCTCTGCAACAATCAGTAGGCAATGAGAAGGGTTTGAGCAGCAGGGCGAATGATCTTTCAATCTCGGTGGTGAGTACAATACCCATTACCGTTGCCAACACCGCTGCTCAACTCTATCTCTTCGAATACAAACCAACCCAAGGATTATCGCGTATCGTTCATCAGGGGACTGGCATTATTGGTAATGACGCAGCAACAGAAAATTTCATGGGGAAAATCGTGGTTTTGGGTGACCTTGGCAACGATCGGGTACGATTATTTGTGGACCGCTACACCTTTACACCAACGGTCTCTGTTAGCATACCCCATCGCTTTATTTTTTCCTCTACCCAAGAGCTGGGCATAATCATGGATCCGATGGAGGCCACACCCAATCATTGGGGGTCAAGTTTGGACCTTGACTATGAAATGCAGAATGGTGTCGTCAGCACAATGACCGTTGTTCTGAGCGGTAGAATGCTGACTGATAACAATCAACCGACAGTTCAAATCTGCGTGCCGGACAGTACCCAAGGATGCCTTGGAGAGTATCAAATGCAGTTAGACAGTCAAGGCCATTATACAGCAGAAATTGATTTTACGAAGACTTCGCTAGGCGCTGTTCCACCTTACGGTATCGTTCGTATTACCCATCCCGAACTGAATTTTGATGGATTGGTTCGCTGGTTCCGCGACGGTGGCGGCGTCGGGCCTGCCCACAATGATGTCAATGCACCCAAGGCAGATGGACTCGTCACGGTTGAGCTTTCCCCAACTCAAGCTCTAGATCGAGATTGCAGTCGCGTCATGATTATGCCGGCAGCCCACTATCCGGCATTGCAGTTGCCTATGGTATCTGGACTTGATATTAAACATAAGAATGGCAAGCTGGTCGGCATGCCGCTCGACGTGGATATTTTGGCTGCTCCGCCAAATGGAGCATGTCAGGATGAAGATAAAATCGACAATGATTTTCAGGCTGGCCCCGCCAAGATTACGCTCTTCTATAATCAAGAAGCCATCACCCGTCTTGGTTTAACAGAATTAGACGAACAGGATCTAACCATTATTCGCTATAATCGAGAAGCGGGTGGCATGTGGGAAACAACCGGATTGATGACAGCGGTTGACACAAATCTCAACCTCGTCTCTGCAGAGGGTATCGTGTGGGATGGTATCTATGCCATTGTATGGCCTGGAACCCCATAACTTTCAGAGCGGCAGAGTGAAATTGTGCTGCCCTGAAAATAACAGGAATTAGAAGATTTCACAGATGAAAATCTGCGTAATCTGTGAAATCTTTGTTGATTTTATTCCCTATGGTGCAGACCGCTACATGTTTAACTACTGACTATGAATAAAAAAGTGGGCAGAGAATGCATATTTCTACCCACTTTTACTTCTGCAATAACTTCAACCTGAGAATGCAACCGACCTATATATAGCTGCCTAATTCAACCGCTCAATAATTCCTGCTGCGCCCATGCCGCCACCAATACACATGGTGATCATGCCGAATTGCTTATCCTGGCGTTCCAACTCGTGAAGCATCTGTACGGTAAGTTTGGCTCCTGTGCAGCCAAGCGGATGTCCGAGAGCCACAGCCCCACCATTCACGTTCACCTTCTCCTCATCAAAGCCCAATTCTCGAATCACAGCCAGTGCTTGAGCAGCAAACGCTTCGTTGAGTTCGATCAGATCGATATCATCCAAAGAGAGTCCAGCATACTTCAACGCTTTGGGGACAGCGGCCACAGGGCCAATGCCCATCACTTCCGGCGCAACGCCTCCTACGGCAAAGCTGACAAAACGAGCTTTGGGCGTGATACCTTCTGCATTGGCCATCTCATCACTCATCAGCATAACGGCCGCTGCACCATCACTGGTTTGGCTACTGTTACCTGCAGTGACCGTGCCTTTGACATGGAAGACCGGACGCAATTTAGCTAGTCGATCGGCGGTCGTATCTCGACGAATCCCTTCATCCTTATCAAATCTTGTGCTGTTGGTTGAAATGGAACTGCCGTTACCCGTGACAATGGTTACATCTAGTGGCACCACTTCATCATCAAACTTGCCTGACTCTTGGGCTGCGGCGGCGCGCTGGTGGCTACGTAGGGCAAATGCATCTTGCTCCTCTCGTGTCACCTCATACTGTTGGGCTACATTCTCGGCAGTTAGTCCCATATTGATGTACATGCCCGGATGCTCTGCGGCCAGTGTGGGATTGGCCATAAATTTGTTGCTGCTCATGGGAATCTGAGAAAGACTTTCAGCGCCACCAGCAATCACGGCATCACCCATTCCGGTCATAATTTGCTGGGCACCCATGGCAATGGTCTGTAAACCACTAGAACAGAAGCGGTTGACCGTTTGCCCACAGACTGAGTCAGGGAGACCTGCTCGTTGGGCAATGATCCGACCCATGTTGGTTCCCTGTTCTGCTTCTGGCGTCGCACAGCCAATAATCACATCTTCAACAATGTTCGAGTTTACACCAGCCCGCTCTACGACCGCTTTGACTACTGCGGCCCCCATATCGTCTGGGCGCGTCGTACGCAGAGTACCCCTTGGCGCTTTTCCTACAGCTGTCCGTGCGGCCGATACAATCACTGCATTCCTCATAATAACCCCCGTTTTGATCGTCAATTCCTCAACGCTTTATTGTTCATCAACATATATTGGATCCTTTCGAGCGATTTGGGTTCGCCGATGAGGCTAAGAATTGCTTCCCGCTCCAGATCCAGGAAGTACTGTTCATCCATCCACGTTCCTTGGCTCAGTTCACCGCCGCAGAGTACGTGGGCTAATTTATCAGCAATTTTTGCATCGTGCTCGGAGATGTAACCACCCGTTTGGAGCATATAGATACCCACACGCATATTTGCTAGCTGACCAGCCCCCGCCGCGTAGACGTTCGCTTTGGCACTCGGTGGTGTATACCCATCTGCCATATGAAGGACCTCTTGCTTGGCTTCAGCCAGTAGATGATCTCGGTTCATCACGATGCGGTCAGTTGGTGCCAAATATTCCCAACTTTGAGCTTCTTTGGCTGATGTAGACACCTTCGCATAGCCAATTAGTTCGAAGATCTCTTGCAGATAAGGCGACGGATTGACGTTGGCCGCGTGCATGTGAGGACTCACTTTACGACGGACTAGCTCTTTACAGCCACCCCATCCTGGGATAATCCCCACGCCAAATTCTACCAGCCCAATGTAGGTTTCGGCATGAGCCACAATGCGGTCGACGCCCATCATCGTCTCAGCCCCACCGGCCAGTACCATCTGATGGGGGGCCGCAACGACAGG
This sequence comes from Chloroflexota bacterium, assembly GCA_039028975.1. GTDB lineage: Bacteria > Chloroflexota > Anaerolineae > Caldilineales > Caldilineaceae > JAHBNG01. The sequence continues at coordinate 11,951 of JBCCHB010000178.1, read as the reverse complement.
TTTGGGTGCCTTGCGCAAATTTTGAAGCATATCCTGTCCTGTTTTGAGGAAGGCCTCAATTTGATCCCATGCCTCACTCTGTACTGCCATTGCAAAGAGCATCAGGTTCGCACCAGCGCTAAAGTAAGGGCCGTCGTTACCAATGACTAGACCTGTCGCGTCGCCGTGCAGTCGATTGAGGGCCGTGCCAAAGATCTGCCAAACATCAGGATCCAAAGCATTGCCCTTGGTGTGGTACTCCATCAACATGACGCCGTCACCCATATCAACCAGAGATGCACCATCGTTTTCGGCTAGCGTATTGCCATTGCGTTTCACATCGTTAACGCTTAACACCAGTTCACTCTGGTCTACTGGCAAATGCTTTTTATCCGCAACACTGTAGGCCAGCTTTGCGCCAGAATCGCTAAAGCTGTAAAAGCTATCGTTACCATCCTCAACCATCTCCTGAACCCACGGGGCCGTGGTGAGGCCTTCCTTGCTCATAAGCTCAAGCGCATCGGCTACGCCCAAGGCATCCCACATTTCAAAGATGCCCATCTCCCAAGCAAAGCCCCAACGCATGGCATTATCTAGATCCACCAGCGTATCGGTGATCTCAGGAATCCGTTTGGACGCATAGGCCATGGTATAGAGAAGGGAGTGCCGAATGAGTCCTGCAGCTCGATCATCGGCATTGACCATTGCCTTTAGACGCTGGGGCAATGGGAGATTGCGGGCAGCCCCCACACTCTCCCAACGAGGTTTTTGAGGGGCCAAATAGTCGATTTCACCCGTCTCGACGGCATGTCGAAGCTTGAGACCGTGGAAGCTCTTTTTGCCCCCTTCGCCTCGTACCGTCTTGTAGAAGCCTTGCCCAGTCTTGTTGCCAAGGAGATTCTCTTTGACCATCAGGTTCATCAGCGTTGAGCTGCTCTCGCCTTTGAGGATCACTCGGTCTGGATCATCCGGAATCATCCCGTAGAGATTGTCACCGACCAAGGCCATGATATCGATACCGATGACATCATTGAGGCGGAAGGAACCTGTTTTAGGGCGTCCAATTAGGGGACCCGTGAGGGCATCAACTTCCTCAACCGTATAGTCATTCGCCAGCACATATTCGAAGAGATCGCTCTGGATAAAGGAGATCATGCGGTTGGCCACAAAGTTAGGCGTATCCTTGCAGATAACAACTCCCTTGCCCAAGCGACTCTCGCCAAATTGCTTCATACGATCGAGCATCGCTGGATCACTCTCTGGCGTTGGGATAATCTCCAATAAGCGCAAATAGCGAGGTGGGTTGAAAAAGTGGGTGCCAAAGAAACGCTTTTTAAAGTCGTCACTCCTACCCTCGCTGATGATGGCCATGGGAATGCCCGACGAGTTGGAGGTGATAATGGCATCGGTTTTCGCTTCCTTCTCAATGCGAGCCATAAGTGCCTGTTTGGGGCCAGGCCGCTCGATGATGGCCTCGACAATCCAGTCACTTTTGGAGATGGCGTCGGAGAAGTCATCTTCCAAATTGCCAAGGGTGACTCTGCTAAGTGAATCCTGGCTAAAGAGGCTGGCCGGTTTGGCTTTGACCATGCGGTCGAAACCACCTTGTACGATTCGGTTGCGCACCTTGGGATGAGCCAGGGTCAGCCCGGCGGCCTGCTCCTGATCCGTCAGCTCGCTAGGAACCATATCTAAGAGTGTGGCAGGAATGCCTGCATTGGCCAAATGACCTGCAATGGCAGCCCCCATGGTCCCCGCACCAATGACGGTGACCGATTCAATTCCGTGGGACATTGTTCTTTATTGCTCCTTCCTCATTTGAAGAACTCAAGTTAATAATTAATTTGTGAATTTGCAAATTGTTGAATGGCTAATGAATGAGCCAGTGGCGTATTTTTGTTATGTGGAGTCGCTTCGAAAGCCCGAGTTTATTACATATACAATTCACGAATTCATTAATTATTGCAAAAAATTGCTATTATGATTCCTGAACTTCGTTGATGGCAATAGGTGCCCCTAGTAACTCGTCTGGAATACCGAATGCATCGACAAGGGCCACTGCATCGGGCCGCAGCTCTAAGCAAAGCTTATCTACCTGACGTCGAATAGCTTTGCTTTTGGGGCCTTCAAGATAATTATTCTCAAGATACCATCCCTTGTGCTCTTCTACCAAAGAGAGGGCAAAGAGATCTTTCAATCGGGTGAGTACCTCTTTTAATGAGGGGTCATCAACCGTTTGGATTTTGGCAATAAACTGCTCAAGCAGAACCCGCTGCACATAGGCGTGACCTACTTTCAAAATGTGATCCTGACAGTTGATATAGGCCGTATAGGAATCCTCACCGCCTTTAATTCGCGCGCGAAGTCTTCGGGCAACGGTCATCAGAAGCCGCTCTTCTCTAGCGAGGACGAGATTGAGCTGAAAATCGCTGTCTTGCAGGTGCTTTTCATCAGTCTTGCGAGTAATGACTGGGTTTTGCTCGGTAATTGCCCGACTGGCTTGGTTACCTACATAGCGTAGGGCGCTGAATAAATTGATATCTTCAAACTGTTGGCGGAAGTCGGAGAGCAGATTCTTCGCAACCAGCAGCATCAGAACCGTGTTGTCCCCTTCAAAGGTCGTGTAAATATCTGAATCCGCTTTCAAATCGGTAAAGCGATTGACCGCCAAGTAGCCCTGGCCACCACATGCCTCTCGTCCTGTTTGTAAGGTGTCGGTTGTGTTCCAGGTACTGTATGCCTTTAACCCAGCAGCCAAGGTTTCAATTTCTCTGTCGTCTGTTTCGCTGCGGGTTTGGAAGCGCTGGAGCAGATATTTTAGGCTGAACTCTAGTGCATAGGCTTTGGCCAAGCGTGGAAAGAGCCGTCTTTGATGGCTCTGATAGTCAAGCAACTGGGTCTCAGGTTGACCCGGCTTACTACCAAATTGACGGCGTCGCTGACCATAACGAATGGCAATGGTTAGCCCAGTCTTGGCCGTGCTGAGGCTACTCATGGCGATGCCAACCCGACCACCTACCAGCGTACTCAACATGGTAAAGAAGCGACGCGATTCAGAAGGAATATCGGTCAAATACTCTCCTTGGGGCGTAACTTGGGCAAATCGATCGAGCATATCTTCTCGAGGAATGCGCACTTGGTCAAACCAAAGTCGCCCATTGTCTACACCGTTCAGACCCATCTTTACCCCTGAATCTTCAATGGTAACGCCGGGCATGGTGTGACCCATTTTGTCGCGAATAGGAACCAAAAAGGCATTTACCCCAAAGTGTTCCTCACCAATGTAGAGCTGGGCAAAGACGGTAGCCATCTGTCCATGAACAGCAGCGTTGCCAATGTACTCTTTGTGAGCACCATGGTGTGGGGTATGGATAATGAATTCTTCGGTAGCGGGGTTGTAGATTGCAGTTGTCTCGATGTCGCGTACATTAGAACCGTGCCCCAACTCCGTCATGGCAAAGCAGCCAGGTAGTTCCAATGTGCCGATGTCTCGCAGATATTTTTCATGTTGGGTTGCCGAACCAAGCTGAGCGACGCTGCCACCAAAGAGACCAAACTGAACACCCCATTTGATCACGAAACTTAGATCGTGGTAGCTCATCATCTCCATGGCTATTAGCCATCTCGCCATGTCACCGCCGCCACCATACTCTTCGGGGTATCCTAAGGCACCGATGCCCAAATCGGCCGTTGCTTCGACCCAATCATACACCCGTTTGCGAAATTGGTGATGATCCACCCTGGGCTCTCGGTGGAAGATGGGCTGCGTGAGCAGGTCTCGCATTGAATGGCGAAAGTCGGCATGTTCGTCGTCAAGTAGGCGCTGCATAGCCAGCGTATCGAATCCTCTTGGCTCATCAGCAGGTAATAGCTCAATGGGGCCATTTTGATCTATCTCTGATCTATCATCTTCTCCAAATTGGGGCGATACTGAAATCGCCTCATCCACTAGTCTATCGGATTCGGAAAATTGCGGGCTAACCATCTGTTTGGCGTCATTGCCGTCTAAAGCAACCGTGCTTTCATAAATTTGTGTTGCCACGTGAATCTCCTATTTGTTGAGCATAATGTAGATAAACCACAAGGTCGTGACTCAATCTTTAGACAACTTGCCTAGGTGAAATCTTACACAGAATATACTTATATCCAGAACGATTGCACGTTAGTGAACTATTGTTCATTAACGTGCGGATGGCCAATACTATACAGAAGTTTATTAGATTTGTCAACGTTCTAATCTTGGTGTACTGTTTAGTAATAGACATTTGTTCATAAATAGAACTTCATAATCCATAGATCGCAACGTCAGCGAGAGATTCTTCGCTGCCTCATGGGGATATCTCGGGGATGAGAGAGAGTGCGTTGCACTGTTCAGGTGAAGATACTCGTGCGAAACTATGTTTGAACAGTGCAACGCACCCGGCTGATGCAACATACGCCCCGACACTAAGATGCACCCTTTACTCAGAACGGTGTTGCCATCTACAGATAAGAGATTGAGAAACTCATTAGAAGTGTCTTCATTCCATAGGGGGTACCTTCAGATGATGGAGCAGCGTATCAAGCCAACCGACAGACGGATCCGGCGGACCTTGCGCTTACTGCAAAACGCACTATTAGAATTGATTGAAGAGAAGGCATTCGAGACCATTACTGTCGAAGAGATTGTGGCACGCGCAGATGTGGGGCGCACTACCTTTTATCTACACTACACAGACAAAGGTCATCTGCTGGCTGACTGTGTTACGTTCATGGCCCAAGATTCCAGATTACAGGACGCTCCTGTACTCAAATTTTTTCAAGATGCGCAGAAAAGTCAGTCTCTGTACCAGACAGTACTCAGCGGCAAAGGAGGACTCGAGGCGCTTCAGCGCCTTCATGATGATGTTAGCCTTCTGGCCAAAGAAGTCTTTGAGACCCAGATTAGGCAACATAATCTGGAACCGCTGATCGCGCCTGATTTTATGGCCCACCACTTTGCGGGCGCGCTGCTCGCCTTGGCTCATTGGTGGTTATTAGAAGGAATGGCGCGCTACACAGCAGAAGAGATGACAGCCCAGTTCCACAAGCTAACTGTACTGGGACGCGGCTATGGTATGGGGGTTGAAGCTGGAGATGTTGAGGTTTTGCGTTCGTTGGGCAACATGGCTGACTACGTCAAGGAATAAGAAATTGTCCTGGATCCACAACCTTTACAGGTAAGATCTGCCACTGTCATTGCATCTATCTGAGTAAATCATAGATTGGTTATATCAAGGGGGATAGTACCATGACAAGCAGATGGATCAATGCCTTGCCAAGGCCGCTGGCTTTTGTCTTTTCCGGTGGCGCCAATTTAGGAGCCATTCAAGTCGGTATGCTCAAAGCACTACATGAGGAAGGATTTGTTCCCGATCTGATTGTGGGGACGTCGGTTGGAGCGCTCAATGGCGCCACAATTGCCAATCACGGTATGGCTGGAGGAATAGAGATTCTAGAAGAGATTTGGGTTGGTTTGAATAAGGATGATATTTTTCCTGGCGGCGTGTGGAGCCAGGCAATGACGCTGGTACGTTCCTGGCTGCATCTATACGAGAATAGTGGCCTTGCCAAGGTCATTCGACATGCGCTGACGGTGGATCGGCTGGAAGATTTGGCAACGCCCTTCGCTGTGACGGCAACCGAATTGGTTACGCATCGGTCAGTTCTCTTTACTGCGGGCAAAATCGAACCGCTACTCTTGGCTAGTACATCCTTGCCCAGTATTTACCCACCCGTGGAGATTGATGGCATCAACTACATTGATGGGGGCATTACCAACGGCACTCCTATGAATTCGGCCCTCTCATTAGGAGCAAAATCCATGGTCGTTCTGGATGCAGGCGGCAACAGCTGCACCCCGGGTGATCCCCCCAAACATGTCGCAGAACTCTTAACGACTGTTCTGTCATCTGCCCTGCGTCAAAAGGTTCTCGTCGAAGCGCCCCGAATTGCCCAGCACCTGCCAGTTCTCTTTCTACCAAGGCCCTGTACCGACGGGCTTAGCCTGGTTGATTTTAGCAGCGGTAGGGAGTTAATGGATGAGGCTTATGCCATGAATTGCCAATTTCTCGCCGAAGCAGCGGTTCCACGGGCTGGCAAGATGACAGGAAGCCCCCACTCCCATCAGCCAGAGGTTGATTCTGCTCTTCAGATGTCTATGGCTTGATCGAGCCGATCTGCATCATTTGGCTCCAAATCGGCAGCAGCGATCTTATCTAGAACGCTGTTGAAGGCATATTTATCACCACGTTTTCCCCTCTCTTGAATATAGTCAAGGGTCATCAACGCTGATAGTTTTTCGGCAACGGCGATGGTGATAAACTGGCTGAACGAAATATTATCTTGTTTTGCCACCAAGCGCACCTGCTCATGTAATGAATCGGGCAATCTCAAATTCAAGCTGCTCATTTGAGGATTTTCGCTCATATGCGAGATTAGGTGAAGTAACGTGACTGGCACTCACCAAAGGAATTCCGGATGTCTAGCTCTACTTGGTCAGTGTCCTGGCCACTGGCAACTCTTCAGGTCCCTAGCTTTTTCGCCTTCTGCCGCTATTGCTTAAGACTGTTTTTTTTCGGGCTTGCGTCCCTAGATGTGTCTCTCGCAAAGATTTTATGCTTTACACAGTTTATCTGTATAGCCTGACCGTTCTTCTAATCTCGCGTATACACCAATCGATCTCATCATGAATTTGTTTACCCGTAAAACGTAGAACCTGTATTCCCTTCGCACGCATGAAAGAATCACGAACTCTATCATGCTGAATTGCGCTTTCAGACGTATGAAATTTTTCACCATCGCATTCGACATCAAGCTGAATGCCATTTGCTTCAATATAAAAGTCAAGGCGATATGTAAATCCAGCATCTTCATTGTGTACGGGATACTGACTTTGATAGGGTATTTCCTGATCGTCTAGTGCCTCTTTCAATCGATTCTCAATCGGGGAGAGCCCCTTGGCAAAATCATACTTTTTGAAATTGCGCTCAAATAGCCTTCGGAACTCATGGGGAACTTCCTGAAGCCAGTATTCCTCATTTGGCTCAAAGCAGATTATGCCCCATGACATTTGCGGGACTAATCTGGAAAAGACACTCAACAAGGAATGCCCTGGGATGATTTCCCTGCTTGCATAAGTACTATCATAGACCACTGTATAGGGAGCGTGGAATCCATCCAATTCCGCATCAATAATCTCGGTAAGTTCTTCATAGGCTGGGCTATCGAAATCATGGTAGACAAGTTGTCTCTGCGATTCATATAGATCTCTTGGGTTAACATAAGAGAGAGCTAGTCTATGGTTCCAATTAGTAAGATACTCATCAACTGTCTGACAAATTATTTTATGTTTTTGCGGTGTAATCCCGTACGCCACAATGGGCTCCGGTGGATAATAGCTGTTTGCGCGAAGCTGCTTTAGATCTTCAACGATTAACTGGCGAAAGTTCACGATCAGTAAATTTGCTCCCATAATACATGATTATAATTCCAGTGGAATTTACCTACTATCCCACATTCCGCACCCATTTTGCGGAAAATCAATAATAAAACCGCTGACGACCTTAAAAATGATGTAGAAAGAGCAATTTGAACTAAATTTTAACTATTTTATGGCGTAAGTGGCACTAAAATTCATTCATTTGTGTCATAACAGGCGTCAGATGAAATTTCACAATGCTGCATGAGCGAAAGTCGACTGATTTGGTTCAAAAACATTGAATGCATGTTCTTTTTGGACCCATTTCGCCGCAAAATAGCCTCACCTTTAATTCAAAAACAGGCGTTTTTTCCTAGCGGAATGTGGGTACTATGATATCATCTATCATTTTATTGGGAATCATACATTTGAACTATTATTCCGTGTTAACTTTTACGATTTATCGATATCGCCTCGCAACATAAAACATCCTACCACCGCCCTGAACCTCCTAATTCCCCAATCAGAGCAAAACCGGTCTACCCACTAGGTACCAGCATTGTTGCGTTTATTGCGTTTACAATGTATCATATACATAGTTTCGACAGACTCTAAGAAAAACGTTATCTGAATACCTAAAGTTCAAAAATTTGCTTAGTTAAGGAATGGCCATGAATATCGCAGAAGCGGCTCAGATTAATGGTTTTGAGATGATTACGCCAACTAAGAACGAGACACAGCAGGCTCAAGAGAGCAGTCGGCGTTTGGCGACCGTACTAGGCAATGGTGACGAAATCCAGCTTCGGCTGACCAATTCTGATGAGACTGTGATCGTCCCTGTATCTGCCATGCGTCTGCTGGTACGGATGTTGGCCGAGATGGCTCAGGGCAACCCAGTGACCTTTATCCCCATCCATGCCGAGTTGACAACCCAACAAGCGGCCAGCTTTTTGAATGTATCTCGCCCCTTCTTAATTCAGATCCTGGAAAATGGCGAAATTCCCTTCCGCAAAGTGGGAACCCATCGCCGCGTCTGTTTTCAAGACCTAATTACATACAAACAGACTATGGATGCCAAACGGCTGGAAGCTTTGGACGAGCTTGTGGCCCAGGCTCAAGAGCTGAATATGGGATACTAAACTTGACTGGCCTCATTGTTCTTTACGACGCATGCGTACTCTATCCCGCCCCTCTGCGCGATCTGCTGATGCATATGGCATTGGCCGGACTCTACCAAGCCAAGTGGAGTGCAGCCATTCATGATGAGTGGATCAGAAGTGTTCTTGCCTCACGCCCCGATCTGACGCCTGATCAACTGGAGCGCACTCGCAAGCTGATGGATGTCCATGTCCGCAATGGGTTGATTGAAGGATACGAGGGCCTCATTGAAACCTGCACGTTGCCAGACCCTGATGATCGTCATGTGCTGGCCGCGGCAATCTCAGCGAAGGCTGATATCATCCTCACATTCAACCTCAAAGACTTTCCAGCGTCTGTCCTTTCGTCTTATGGGGTGACAGCTGAACACCCAGATGCACTGCTTACCTCTCTGTTAAGTCTTGCACCCGGTACTGTCTGTACTAGAGTCAAAAGGCACCGCCAAAGCCTAAAGAATCCGCCCAAAACAGTCATCGAATATCTGGACACAATCCAACAGCAAGGATTGCCCCAGTTTGTTGCCCAACTCCGCCCCTTCGCAGCATTGATTTAGGAGCCGTATCAACAAGCGACCTGTATACACCCTACTCTTTACTCCCGATGAAAATAGGAAAGCAGAATAATAATCACTATCCAAGCTCACTAGCTCTCTTCACCGCTTCATCCCCAAAGCGCTTACGCAGCTCTGCCAATGCCCGATCCAACTGCTTCTCCTGCTCAGACTTGTTCTCTTCACTACGGATGATCTCTTCCATCTCCCAAAGGCTGATCTGGTGGGCGCTTTGTTCAGCAAAGCCACTGACACCAACGCCGATGAGGCGAACCGGTTCACGATCTGGCCAGACGCGCTGAAAGAGGGTGTGTGCTGCTTCGTAAATGCGCTCCACATCATTGGTGGGTTGGTCCAGGGTAATCTGGCGAGATGGCGTTGTGAAGTCCGCCCAGCGGATCTTTAGTCGGATAGTCGTTCCGGCCAGCTTCTGTCGCTGCAGTGACTTGGCGACCCCCTCAGAGAGCCGCCGTAGGGTTTGGCAGAGCTTCCTCTCATCGGTAACGTCCCGAGTAAAAGTTGTCTCCTGGCTGACAGATTTGGACTCTCGTTCCGTTTCGACTGGACGATGATCAATGCCTTTGGACCGTTTGGCTAGCGATTCACCAATTTTCCCAAAGCGACGTGCCAAGTCGTCTTCAGGCCAGCGGGCAATATCACCAATGGTATGAATACCCAATGCTTCAAGGCGTTTGTCCATTTTGGGACCTACCCCCCATAATTCATTACAGGGGAGTGGATCCAAAAAGTTCGCTTCTTGCCCTGGTGGCACAACCTGAATGGCATTGGGCGGTGACTCTCCCTGATTGGCTTTGCGCCCCTCAGACTTGCCTACATTATTGGCGATCTTGGCGACTAGCTTGTTGGTCGCAATGCCAAGTGAACAAGGTAGGTCAAGCTCACGGCGGATAGTCTGCTGTAGCTGTCGTGCGATTCCTTCACCGGAACCGGCCAATTCGGTCACTTCTAAAAACGCCTCATCAATAGAAAGTTGCTCGACCAATGGTGTCAGACCTCGAAGAAGTTGCATAACTTGACGAGAGGTTGCGCCATAGGTTTTATGATTAGCTGGTACAATGATAAGGTGAGGGCAGCGCCGAACCGCTTGGCTCATGGGCATGGCTGATCGAACGCCTAATTGGCGAGCTGGATAAGAGCAGGATGCCACTACCCCTCGCTGCTCGGGACGCCCGCCAACGGCAAATGCTTTGCCAACCAAAGTCGGATCGTGCTGTTCTTCAACGGAGCAAAAAAAGGCATCTAGATCCAAATGGATGATCTTACGGCTCAAAGTTCTATGCTCTTCCCCTCAAAGAATCCACCCCTTCCCGTACCTTCAAAATTGCTTCACCGATCTGTTCCATCCCTTCCGGTTCGGCCAGCAGCATATTTTGGGTCAGCCAGATAACCTCTTTGCAGGCTCTCTCAGCCACTGGACATTCATGAATAATGGCATGCTCAGCATTCAAAGGCGGCTGGTGATAGAGTGGGTAGGCATAGCCCGTGGAGCAGTTGATTCCCTCTGCATTGAGTGCTTGTACAAAGAGATCTCGCTTCACACCGGCAAATCGTTTCTCATCGTAGCGCATCATAAGGAGATGGTGAGCGTGCTTTTCGCATCGTTCATCCCAACGCATGGGGGCCAAGCCATCGACTTCTGACAAGATGGCCCGCAGACGACGCGCATTCTCCATCCGGCGATTGAGCTGCTCGTCAAAGCGCTCTAACTGTCCCATGAGAATGGCTGCCTGCCAGCCAGTAATGCGCAGATTCGAGCCAAGCATCTCGTGCTCGTACCACTTCCCATCTATGGCCCGACCTTGATTGGCAAAGCTCCAGAGCTTTTCCGCCAAATCATCATCGTTGGTGATGAGTATGCCCCCTTCACCTGCAGTCAGATTCTTGCTCTCCTGCAAGCTAAATGAACCAACGTGACCAATGCCTCCCACGGGCCTACCGCGCCAGGTGGTGCCGTGGGCGTGGGCTGCATCTTCCACAATGCCGATACCATGCTTTTCCGCCAATGGCATCAACGCATCCATGTCCACGGGGTGACCGGCAAAATGAACCGGAATGATGGCCTTGGTCCGCGGCGTGATGGCGGCTTCGACTGCGGCAATATCCAAGTTGTAGGTGTCTGGCTCTACATCCACAAAGACAGGTGTGGCACCAGCCAGCTTGGGAGCGTTAGCCGTGGCAATAAAGGTGTAAGGCGGCACGATCACCTCGTCACCCGCTTCCACACTCAATACCCGCAATGCCGCCTCCAAAGATGTGGTGCCGTTGGCAACAGCGATGCAGTGTTTAACCTCGTGCAACTTGGCAAAGGCCGCTTCGAATTCTTGAACAAGATCGCTATAGCCCCCCCAAACGCCTGATTCCAGAACAGATAGTAGATTCACTTTTTCGGCTTCGCCACTTTGGGGCCAAATAGGCCATGGATCGGTTCGGACAGGATTGCCGCCGTGAAGGGCTAGGGTTGACATAGGTTGGCTCCGTGGTGAGTGGTACATGCAGAATAATATATGTGGAGTGATCATACCATATCTGGCGGGGCATGACTAGAGGGGAGGATTAGGGGCGTCCCAGAGTTAGGATCGAGAATGATTATCGCTGTGGAGCCATCCATTCTCTTTTGTGTACATGACAGATTGGAGTGGCTATGCTATGATTAAATCTAGGCTCATATTGGATTCCAAGGATCTCGGAATAACAGCCCCATTAAGTATTAATTATTCGCTATTTATTATTAATTATTGGCAATGGCTCAGTCAGAAAAGCGCTGAATAATTAATTTTGAATAAACAATAATTAATACTTAACTTT
>JBCCHB010000177.1:0-32156 GCA_039028975.1 Chloroflexota bacterium | reverse complement strand
TATGCGATAAACTCTTGTAGTCCATTTTTGTCTCCAGTTGGTTAACGAGCGGCCCACTTCGTTAGCCAACTGGAAACTGCCGCATAAGTCAAACTTTTATAGTCTCCCCAGCAGAGCTGGGGGTTTATCGGGTTTAATTATCGACGGGTTATGGGGTGCAACCCGTTCAAATGTAAATGTATTTGCTGTGCAAAAGAGCGATGGGTTCACGCTGATTGATACAGGCAGCCCGGATTTTGCACCGCTGATCATGGAAGCCATCGCTCCGCTTGGCTCTATCACTGATATTATTGTGACCCACGCCCATGCGGATCATGCAGGTAGCCTTAAGGCGCTGGTCGATGGGAGCGGTGCCAGGGCCTGGATGCACAGCGCAGATGCGACTCTTGTGGAAAAGGGGATCTCGATGCGCCCATACAAGCCGTCGCCAACCCTCTTTGGTCAGTTCATGACTCGATTGCTGCTCTCTGGTGAAGATCCGACTATTCCCGCGGTCAGCGAAGTTGGGCATGTGGAAGATGGTGAAGTTATAGAACCAGCTGGCGGCTTTGAGGTCTTCCATATGCCTGGACACTGTGAAGGGCAGATTGCGCTCGGTTGGTCCTCAGCTACAGGAGAGCATGTTCTCTTTGCCGCGGATGTCTGTGCTAATGTCTTTGGTCCTAGTGAATCAATTATTTATGAGAACCGGGAGATCGGGCTGCGTAGCATCAAACGCTTGGCTGAGCTTGCTCGGAGTGCCGACCTCATGGTCTTTGGTCATGGGAAGCCACTAATCAATCCGGCCAAGCGACTTCAACGCTTTGCAAACAAGTTTAGAATCGCGTAAGTTCTGCATACAAGGAGACCTGATGAAGAACAAAACAATCTTAATTACAGGTGCAACCAATGGCATTGGCCAGGCCATTGCCGAGGGGTTAGCCACCAAAGGTGCAGGTATTGTCATCGTTAGCCGGAGTGAAGCCAGGTGTGCTGCCACCGCTCAACAGATCGGCAAGGCAATAAGCAATGTGAATATTAGCTACTACGCGGCCGATCTCTCATCAAGGAGCGAGACGAAAGATCTAATTACAAGACTCAACCAAGATCTTTCTCGGCTCGATGTGTTGATCAACAATGCTGGTGCCTGGTTTATGCAGAGACAATTAAGCACAGAAGGTACTGAGATGAGCTGGGCTCTCAATCATCTCAGCTACTTTCATCTCGCCCATGGCTTGATCGATCTACTCAAGAAGACGGCTACGGAACACGGCGAAGCGCGTATTATTAACCAAGCATCTGGCGCACATCATGAAGGCACCTTTTCCTGGGAGAATCTTCAGTTCGACGGGACTTGGGATAGCGAGGGCAAAGGGAGTGTTGGAGCGGGATGGGGTGCTTATAGCCAAAGCAAACTGGCCAATGTGACTCATGCCTTTGCCTTAGCGAGGCGGTTAGAAGGAACGGGCGTAGTGGCCAATGCTATTCATCCAGGGGTAGTGGTGACAGGATTTTCTCAAAACAACGGGCTGCTCTACAAAGTTGCTGCACCGGTCCGTCGTCTCTTTAATCGCGCCAGCCCAGATCAAGGGGCTGCACCGGCTATCTACCTAGCCTCAGCACCAGAAGCAAGTTCGATTACCGGGGCTTACTACGGACCGCCTAATAGACGGGAAGAGGCCAATCCATTGGCCAACGACGTCGGCAATCAGGATCGCTTGTGGGAAATTAGCATGACACAAATCGGGATAGAGAAACCTGTTCAAGTTTAGCCCTCCCAACCACTCACCAAATTCATGGAAGGTGACGTCACTTAAGATAGCGCGAGCGTGAAATTTTGCTAGCTCAAATTCGCCATCGTCAGTGACGGTCACCAGAAACGGCATTTTACGCCGCTGTTGCCACGGAGGTTACAGGTTGTCGGTCTGCATTGCCGCGTACCAAAAAGTAGACTGCAATGAGAACGAGGGTAAGCTGAAATTCAACGCCACCTGCGGGATGGGTTTCTGACGCCATAAAGGACCATTGACCCCAGTGGACCATTGAGATAGCACCACCCATCACAGGTAGCAGAGCCAGAGAACCAAGGCGAGTTGCCCAATCCGGGCCGAAACCGCCTAAGAGGAGCAAGGCGCCACCGCCAGCTTCAGCCGCAGCAACGAGTAGCCAAACAGTCACAGGCAAACCCATCATGGCTGCCATGCCAGGATTGAGAAATTTGTCGATGCCGTGAAAGATGAAGACACTTGCTAATGCAATGCGGAGAATCCAATGTGCGTTATTTGAGAGAATATTCATAGTTATGTAGCCTTTCTATATAGTACTGTTGTCATTTTGGTAAATTAGTATTTCGATGTGATTCGCTCGTCACGTTCGTTTAGATGCTGTCTGCGCTTTTGTTATTACCTGCAGAAAGCGGCCTTAATGGTCTTGTAACATTCGGCAGATTTCTCTAAGCAGACTTTAACCTGTTTCGGTAAGGAGGATAACATGACAAACGTCATCATTTATGGGGCGACAGGGTACATGGGAAAGCTCTGTGCCAAAAGGATGCGCCAAGAGGGCCTTCAACCTATTCTGGCGGCGCGCAGCAATAGAGTGCAAACATTGGCCCAAGAACTGGATTGCAAGTCAGTTGTCTTTGGTTTGGACGATGCAATTGCTATAGAGCGGGCTTTGGCGGGCGTTGCGCTTATGGTCAATCTGGCCGGACCGTTTGCATTGACTCAGAAACCGCTTATCGAGGCTTGCTTGGCCCAGGGCGTTCACTACATTGACATTGCTGGAGAAGTGAATGAGATGGAATCTGCCTTTGTCTTTGATGAGGCTGCCAAAGAGAAAGGTATCATGCTCATGCCAGGATCAGGATTTGGCGTGGTGCCGACAGATATTGTCGCTGCCATGGCCAAAGAACTGCTTCCAGATGCGACTAGGCTCACGATTTTGTACGCAACCGAGGGGGGCGCTTCTCGCGGGACGCTCAAAACTGTACTCAAAGACATCCATCGAGCGGGTGTCAAGCGGGTCAATGGAGAATTCGTTGCGGCCCAGCCTGCAGAATCGAGCATGGATTTTACGGTAGCAGAGAAAAGTTTTACGGCTGTAACCAATCCATGGCGAGCCGATCTCTTTACGGCTGGGATTTCCACAGGTATCGACGATATTCAGACCTATTCTGTTTTCCCAGGCTTTGTGGTGAAGATGATGAAGGGGCGGCTCGTGTGTCTCCGTAATCTGATGCTGAACCAGTTGCTCCGTTTTTTGCCAGAAGGTCCATCAGAAAAGCAGTTGCAGCAGGGCAGCACCTATGTCATGGCTATTGCATCAAATGGGAAAAGCGACCGGTCCGTTGCGTTAAAAGGCCCAGAGGCGTATCTTTTTACAGCTGATTGCCTCCGGGCGGTCTCACAACGGGTGCTTCAGAACGACGTCAAGCCAGGGTTCCAGACGCCAGCCATCTATGGAAAGGGACTGTTGGAGGGCCTTAATATTGAAGTTTACTGATATGGCATACTATGAAATTCTCGCCCATCGTCGCCTTACACAAATCGCCCCAACAACTTTTCCCGAGATTGATAAGCATACCACCCGAGCATGGCCACGGCGATAATAATCAGCAGCCACTCTTCTGGTTCGGGTACACCGGTTAATTGAGGACCAACCGTGGGTGTTTCGCCTACATCCTCAAATTCTCGGTCAAAGCGATCGGCCTGTGCGGAGAGTTCATCCAACATGCGCTGTTGGCGCTCGTTGATGAGCACAATCATAGATGAATAGGGGGTGACAATACTGTGCTCAATAGCCATGGCGTGCAGTTCGTCCAAAATATCCAATGAAGCGAGATCCCCCCTGTTTCGCATCATCTCAGCCAGGATGATGCGGCGTCCGGCAAATGCGGCAAAGTCATCGCTTGGCGCGTGGACCTTGGCATTCTGGTATCGCTGGGCGGCCTCGCCTGTGCTCATCATTGCCCAGCCGTATCCGTCAATGGCGTCGGGCATGGCTTGGCTTATCTCCAAATCCGCAAAATCGACCAATCCTTGGGTAGACACGGCAAAACGGGTTAGCGCATCATTTAGGCTATCCGTTACACCACCGCCGCTTGCCTGTATCACTTCCAACGTCGGATCATCGTAGCCCAAAGGCAATCCATCCAAATGAACCATCCAAATCGGCACCTCGGTGCCTAACCCCTCACGCTCCTCATCGCCATTCCCGTCGCTATTCTTGTCATTAAGGGAGTAACCGGTACCGTCGCTAATCACGAAGACAGCGTCATAGTCGATCTGGCGCAGCTCATCATACTGGGCTAAAAGCTCTGCTGCATTCTGACCACCAAAGTAAAGGATGTTCTCAGATTCAACCTCCTCTAATGGGACAACCGATGGTTCCTCCCCTCGGTATTCAGAGGCCGTCAGATAAACATCGATCTTCACACCGCCATCAGCTGCCAATCGAGCAAAACGGTCGAATGCTTCATCCACCAAACTGGCCACATTAGCCATGCTGCGAGAACGATCCAGCACAACAGCCAGCGAGTTTTCTGAGTTTATGCTTGGCAGTTCGTCAGCTTCCACCGGCTCTATGATCACGCTACGCCCTCCGGGAAAATCCACGCGGTGAGTCTGAGCGGCAGCATCGGCGTCCATGGTCAATGTCTTCGGGAGCCAACTGGCGTTATCATCTGTATCACCGGTGGAAAGCAGTTCACTCATTGGCTCATCATTGATTAGCCGCTCCGACCGCCCATCCCAATATACGTTGAGCCGCTCGGATAGCTGGGGCATGGGCCACTCACCATCCTGGGCAAAGGCGCGCCACGTCATCCACATATGGAGAGTTGGTGCTTCTCTCCTACTTCGTCGAGAATCTGAATCCCAAGTTGTCTGTGGCGGCTCGATGGGAAAGATACGCAGGCGATATTGGCGAGTTCCGATCTGTTCCACTAAGGCAGGGTCAACGTTACGACGCACTTCATTCTTGTATGTCTGCTGGGCAGCGCCTCGAGGAGCCACTTGGTAGACAAAGCGTTCCTCTCTGTTTTCGCTGTTGCCCAGCCACACGCCGGTAATCACGGCTGACTCCGGCAGGCTAAAGTAGTAGACAACCTCTTCTCGATCGAACGTGCGATTGCGGTAAGCTTCATGCAACTCGAACTCAGCCCAGTCACCCTGCTCGCTGACGTTAAGTTCTTGCTGCACGAGGTGGATTTCCCGGTGGGCCACGGCCTGCCATGCGGCTTCGGCACGATTTGCCTCCCATGTGGTTCGGGCGGCACGTACCACTGCTTCTCGTTCACCCTCATTGATGGGGATATCAAAAAATGGCTCATATAGTTCAGCTGCCCGCGCTGGCTCCACGGCAATTGGACGCTGCGGGACCGTCTGCCATCGACGATAGTCAGGCACATCTCGCATCTCTTCCACAGATGCCTCAGCAGGCTCATAGAGTAAGGGCTGGGCGACCCACTCATAGAAACGTTGAATGCCTTCTGTCTCTTCCCAATCCATGTTGAACGTCCACTGATATGCTTCACGAATATGATACACTTCGCCTTCAGAGCTGGCATAGCGAAAGGGTGCAAGGTAGGCATTGAGCAGCCCAGCCCGAATCTCTTCTTGCTGGCCGATCAATTCTTTTGCTTCGGCGAGGTTTGTAGGCGGCGTCTCTAGGAGCTCAAATGCTTGGCGCTGAGGCTGACGATTGCTGATGATAAAGAGACTCGCAACCGAGACCAACGCCACGAATGAAAGTGCATAGGCGGCTGGCATGCTAATTCGTTTACCAGTTGCCTCCAGGCCGCGCCCCCACGCCCTTACATAAAGGATAGGGACGACGATCGGTAAAGCTATGAATAGGGTGGCTGTGTACCCAGCAAGGATGCTCCCCAAAAAGAAGTAAATTAGAAAGAAGGGAACCATAAAGAAGGACTCTGAACGCATGGTGCGTCGAAAGTCATCAAGCATATAGGGAATTTCGCCTATGAAGTAACCGATAGATGAAAAAATTTGGGCGATTAGAGGTGGCACATAGAAGAAGAGCCAGACGCTGATATAAACGCCGATTGCCAGAAGCAACGTTAATCCTACAATCCGCAAATAGCCAAACCATGCTGAGCGTTCATTGATCTTTCTGTCGAGTAGTTGCCACATCAACGTAAACATACCCAGCACACCCACAATCATAAGGACGCCAACGGCAGGTGTCACCTGCCGAACAACGAAGAAACGAATCCCTAGAATTAGCATGAGCGGCCCTTCTACACCATAGCCAAAAGCCAAGAGTCGTTTATAATCTTTCCGGAGTGACGTCATGGCCGCAATGAGGATGGCGATGGCGGGAATGGCCACCAAGATCGTGCCATACAAAAAAAATTGAAGTGGCACAGAGCCATCGCGTATCGCCCAAAAGAGTTCGATCAGTATAATGGGTAGAAAGCCCAGTAGTAAGACCGTCAGAAAGATGATGTTCCACGACCAGAAGAGGGCATGGGCACCAAAGCTACGCAACCGAGAGAAGAGGGATAAGGGGCGTTGGTTGGTTTGTTCTGTAGACATAAGACTCCCTATACACCACTGGGTTCAAAAGAATTACTTTGTGAATTTGTGAATTTTCGCATCGTGGTTTCTCAATCCTTCATCAACCGCCGTCGCCAAAGCTCGGTACAATTCGTCTAAATGAGTGGCATCAAGCGTCGATGAAACGCTGACATTGTCCAAGAGAACCGAAACAAGGATCCATCGTTCTGGCTGCAGAGCCAAGTCCGCCCACATACGGGTGGCGTAGTCGTCAGTAATTCGGTTGGTGGATTGGAACCAATAGACCGCAGAATGGGTATTTCGCTCTGTCCCGGCCCCAAGCGATAGAAGCCGTACGGGAAAGGTGGCTGTCGCTATATTTGGGGTCACAATATGAGTACGTAGCTCATCCACTGAAAGTCCTTTGACCTCAAAACAGCGTTCGGGACGATGGTGGGCACGCCATGATTGGCTAGAGATGAGCAGCATGGTGCCGGTTACACCCCCCCATTGAAATCGGCGATGGTCAACGGATTCGGCACCATCTTTCGTCAGCCAGCCCAACTCCTCTTCCCCCAGGGGTTCAACCTCAGTGGTTATGTCGTCTGGAAAACGGAACGTCAGTGGTGCGGCTGTTAACCCGGTTTGGGAGCGCTGCGTATACGTCAAGGCCATTAAGGCTATACAGCTCATCAAGATGGGTGCAAGCCAAACCGGACGGTGAGATTCGTATATGCTAGGTTCCGATTGATAAGAGGCGTTTGGTCTTTTGTCTCGACGCAACAAGAGCAGTGCCACCCCACAGGCAACGCCGAATCCCAACACACCTAGCGGAACATGGAATACCTCAGCCAACAGATTCATCTTGCCAACAATACCAATACCCACCAAGATGGCCACTCGTATGAAATTGGCGCCAATCAGGAGCAGGCCTAGGATCAGCCCAATAAGCAGCCAACGGAGATTGATGGCGTGCCGCTCGAGCCATGTTGCGGCAATTAAAAATAGTCCACCTGTCCATAAGCTCTTGACACCACTGCAAGGTGAATCGACTTGGGCAATTCCATTCTCGAAAGTTAGAATCGTGTCGACGCCAACAGAAGGTACGTTCATTACCTCAAAGCTTACGCCAACCATTTGCGCGGTAGCAATTCGTAGGGGATATCCCAAAAACGTTTGCATATGGTCACCAAAGGGGAGCGTCCCAACTATGAGAAGGCTTGCAGGCAGTCCCTGTCTCCAACGCGTAGGTTCCATCCATAGCCCCAACAGGCCATAGCTGGCCAGAAAGAAGAGGCTCGTAGAAATCGTGTTGATATCTAGATATCGTTCGACAACCAAATAGAGCAGCGAGCCACCGAGGAGCACGGATAAGGGCAACCAGACAAACTGAGGAAGGGTTGTTAGCTGGATCTTCAGCACACCTTGGCGGATTTGGTTCACCATTAAAACCAAAAGGACCAGTAAAATGATCTGATTTGTGCGAAAGTCGGCTCTGGTAAAAACCAAGGCGAGGTAGTCGGACATGGGCCAATAGAGCCATGCCCAAAGCATAAAGAGTACGCTATTTAGGAGTATGCAAATCCAAATAGGCACATTCTCATAGAAATGAGTGATGACAGCTTTAGCTGGGAGTTGTGGAGATGGGGATTCAGCTTCCGCCAAAGAGGCACGGTTCACCGACATATACTCCGTCAGAAAAGCTCTATTCTGGCCTTTGTCCTGCTTATTCTGGAAAACCTTAAAACGAGGGAACAAGGATATCCTGGCCATCGAATGGTAAGGCTCCTGGTACAGCAAAAATATGCTTTACACAGCTTGAAAATGGATGCAGCTTACTTAGCGTATTTATACTTAACTCCGCTTGAAAACAGATGTTTGGTTACTCTGGTAGAATTTCGGAAAACACCTGTTTTCAAAGCGACCGTATTATAGACAACGACTGTGCTCTGTCATCGGTTCCAATTGTCGGTGGATTGATTCAATTTGCACACTGATGCTCTTCATACCAAGCTTTCAGCGGCACATCATCAGGATTTCGGGTCTGCCAAAACTGGGATGAAGGATGATATTCAGCATCTTCACCTAGTGGGTGGCCGCCTGTTGGTAGCTCGCCCAAAAGCTGACGGCGTATTGGCGTACTACGGGCAATGAGTTCGGCATCTTGCTGCATGTAATCGGTGGGGCGCAACCAGCGATGATGATACCCTACGTGCATAATCTTGCGTGTCTTATTGGAACGGTTGGGGCCAACACAGTGCCAAACCGCAGTTCGCCAAAGGACTGCCGCACCTGGTCGTAATTTGAGTTCAATGGCCTCGGCAGGATCGACCTCCCGGCCCATCTCCTTTAGCTCCTGGGGTGTACGTAGGTGGCTACCAGGCACAAGCCATAGATTGCCGGAGTTGGATTCCGAGAGATCGGAAAGCACATAGAAGACCTTGAGTTCCATAAATGGCAACCTTCCATCCAAAGAGACTGCTTCAAACTGAGGGGATAGATCAGGGTGCCAGGTAACATTACGATAGCCAGCCTTGTTGTCTGCACCTCTGCCAGTCCCCACGACGCCTGCTTCCAGATCTTCAGGATAGGGCGGTCTGTAGTCTAGATGGGTAGTACGGATTTGGATATTCCAGCCGATCGCATCAACCACCAAGGGAAGCATGCGGGGATGGTCAACCAAGTCCAGAAATGCCTCATGATGGGCTAGCGCATTGCGGATAGCAAAGGGATCGTCTGGACTAAGTCCCTTGGTCTGACGAACCTTCCCTGCTACGTCATCGATGGCGTTCCACAACCTGGTTAATTCCTCTTGGTCGAAAAAGTCCTCCAGGATAATGAAGCCCTTCTTTTCAAAGTCGTTCTGTTGGGCTGTGGTCATGGCAATTGGCATAATTTCCTCCTGTAAATACCACGAGCTATTTAAGGTGCGTCGTCAAGACGGGGTTTGGGGGCTATCAAGACGATACTTTAAACTAAAACCATTGCGGCACCTGTGGTCGCTTGGTCCGAATCGACGCCAAGGCCGCATCACAGACCGACACAATGTTTGCTCCGCCGCGTGCCGGAATCGGATTGGCTATCTGCCCATCTAGCAGATCCAAAAAATCCACTACCGAACGTCCCCAGCCGTGTCCACCAACGACCTCGTATTCAAGCGCTTCCTCAATCACAACAGGTTCTTCGTCCCTTCGGTAGAGCTTGCCCTTCCATAAGGTACCTTCTGTGCCATAGACAGCCAGATGACCGCCCCCCATCCCCTCTCCCATGCCGTGACCAGAGCAACCGCTGGTTACGTAGACTTTACCCGTCACGCCATTCGCGAATTGTAGTATCACAATGTAACAGTCGTCCGCGGGAAAGACGGGAATGCTCATCTTGTTGCTGTACGCATAGACCTCAACTACGGGGGAATCGACGGTCCAGAGCATGAGGTCCAGTGGATGACAGCCGCCACCGAGTAGAATGTTCTGTGGGTTCTCTTGATCGATCCGCCAAGGGGTAAAATGTCTTCCCTCTGGCGAGTAGTGGTGCCACATGTCATGGATGTAGTCCCCCTGCACAAAGAAAATATCGCCAACATCGCCAGATTTGGCCATCAATGCCATCTCGTGCCAAGGGTGCATGTAGCGCATGGTCTGATCAGTCATCACATGAAGGCCCGTTTGGGCTTCGGCATCGAGGATCCGTTGGGCGTCGGCAGCGGTTGTAGCCAGTGGCTTTTCGACTAAGGCGTGGCAGCCATGCTCCAACGCCATGATGGTCTGGTCGGCGTGAAGGTGATCTGGGCCAGCCACAACGACCACATCAGGTTGGGTCTCTTTTAGCAGTAGAGCAAAGTCGTGGCCTGTTGCTACATCGGGGTAAGTTTCTTTCATCCGGTCCAGTTGGATTTGCTGGGGATCGACAAGTCCAACAATTTCGCCGCGACCATCATCTGAAGCAACCAAGGCGACGTTGCGTCCGGCACCACCGCAGCCGCTGATGAGAATTTTGTATTGAGTCATGAGTAGTCCTTGTGGTTTTGTAGACAGACTAATAGCATATCCTATGATCAGATGCTCATCCGCACCATCGGATGGGCAAACGAGACGCCGATGGTTTCGTTTGTCCGAGCTGATTTGGTCCCAGGTGTCATATAGTGGGCGGCAAAGGCGCGACGCTGCCGATTGGTTGTGTTTGGAGCTGTTCGGTGGAGCGTTTGGCAGTGATGCAGGGATGCACCGCCTGCGGGCAGTTCCACAACTACAGATTGGACATCATTGGTCTCGCCCCCCATATCCAGCAAAATATCGCTACCTTCGGCGCGTTCGTGATTCATGGGGCGCAAATGAGAGCCAGGGACAAATTGCATGGCACCGTTCTCGAGCGTCACATCGTCTAATGTAAGCCAACAGCTCACGATGTTGGCCGGTCGGCACTGCCAGTAGGCGTTGTCCTGATGCCAGAAGATAGGGCCGCCATGATGCGCGGGTTTGTAAAGAGCTTGATTGTGATAAAGCTGGATATTGGGGCCAAGAATGTCCTCAATGATATCGAGAATAGTTTCATGGTAGGTCAGCCGATTGAAATGGACGTTGTGTTCGGAGATCTGCATGAATTGGAGCATCTCCTGCTCTTGCTCATTGTCTTGACTATCGGTGTTGGGAGCCAAGTTACGAACGGGGCGTTGCCCTGCACGGCCCAATCCAAACTCCTGATCATATTCATGTCGCAGAACCTCAATTATGTCATCATCGAGAATTTTACCTACATCCAAGAAGCCGTTTTCCCAAAAGCTTGCCACTTGCTCCGGTGCAAGGAATCTATATCCTTGATTGAATTCTGTCATGATCTATAATCCTCTCCGAGCGGTAAGATCGCCTCTTTACGGGTAATTAATTTAAAGCCCACCTTCTCGTGAAGCTTCATTGACTCTGGATTATCTAGGTTGATTAATGTTGCGATCTTCGAAATGCCATTTTGTTCGGCTTTCTCTATGACTGCTTTATACAACAATCCCCCTATGCCCCTGGCTTGATACTCAGGATGGATGGCAATATATCGTATGTAGACATGGTCTCGAAATGGCAGCGCTTCGTAGGCCAATACGAAGCCAAGTATATGTTCATCTGCAAATTCTGCGACATTTACTGCCACATAACCATAACCTGTGGCTATGTTCATGGCGAACTCAGACCCACGGGAAGTTAGATGTGCATCTTTCTCCAAGTCTGACAGTATATCCCACGCATTGCCAAGATATTGCTTCTGTGTAGCCTCATCAACAGCGCTAACGCCGACATGATCGTCGAGCCTCAGTGGGCGGACCTTGATTTCAACCATCAAACACCTCTAACAGGTATTTTGTCGTATCATTTGTTATCATACTCTATCCCTCTATCGTTCGCTCCCCAAATGGCTAACCAATTGGACAATCTACAAATCGTACCCGGAGGCCCCATCGGGATACCATTTCAGCGCCGTCTGTGTGAACCAGCTAATCTGTAACTAATGTATGAAGTTTGCGAATACCTATTTAGACGTAAGACGTCAGATCGATACCAAGCGATTCAAGTAGGGTAAGCCGCTCGAGAGCGACAGACTTATTAAGGCACTTGTCATACCGTCTCTAAATGTAATTCGCCCAGTGCACTCTGCCCAGGCTGAATATGTGTATCTTTGGGGTTACCGATCCGACCATATCCCTGCCACAATTTGAAACCGAGCAGATCTAATAATTCCTGCGGCGCATCCTTTAGTATCTCCGGATCAGTGCCAACGGTGAGATTCTCCTGCTGCCGTACCATGGGCGCACAGAAGTAGGTCAGCGCGCCCATGCGGGGTGAGTCGCTCACGTTGGCGCCAGTGCTGTGCCAGATTCGCCCTTCAAAGACCATGGCTGTCCCCGCAGGGGCAACCCCAGGCACCCAGTTGGCATCCACGTCCAGTTCTGCATCAGGCTGGCGTCCTGAATGATGACTGCCCGGTACGACGTGGGTGGCCCCATTCTCCGCGGTAAAATCGGTCAGCATCCACATGACATTGCAGGCCATTGGTGGTGGCATCATGGCCGGACGCTCTACCTTCACTTCTTTTAAATGGTGACCACGAAACGCAGCCCGAGTCATCGAGCCAGGCTTAACAACAGCATGGCCTGTGGCAGTAGGCATTGGCATCCACCACTGGTCTGTGTGGAATTCCATGATACCGCCAGGATTGGCAATATTGGCCGTATAACTAGATAAGAGGTACTCATCTCCTAAAACGTGGCCGACCAATTCCCGCACCCGTTGATGGAGCAGCAGATCCCGGAAGGCCTGACCCTTGTTGACCAAGAACCAGAGTCGCTGGTTGACACCTGTAGCATTCGGCCCCGCATCCCGATAAGCCATATCTTGCTGGCGCTCGGCCGCAGCCTGTTCCTCCAGGCGTCCGCGTACTGCGGCCACTTCTGTGTCTGAGAGCGCATTGGCAAGTAGACAGTAACCAAATTCGTCCAGATTAGCTCTGGCAGTCGGCATGTCGGTAGTCGGTTGGGGTAAAGCTTGCGTCATTGGATAACCTCCTATTCGTTATTTGGGGTTTGTTATCTGGGGTTTAATCTTAGACTGTCTTCAGTCATCAATTGCTTGATAGGCCAACACTGGAAACTGCTCTTGGGCGACCCAAGGGCCACCAATGTATTGGGCCATGATCATACAAATCATCTTCTCTTGCGGATCGATCCAAAATCGGGTGCCCGCCCCTCCATCCCAGCCAAAGCTGCCGGGCGAACTCATTCTTTGTGCTTGGGCAAAGTCCATCATGCGCCAAAACCCAAGACCTAAACCGTACCCAGCAAAGCCAGTCAGGTGTGTATCAGCCGGTAGATGGTTGATGGTCATGATCTCCACGGTCTTTCGGCTCAGCAGGCGTTCTCCATCTAGCTCTCCGTTGTTTAGAAGCATTTGGGCAAAGCGGGCGTAATCAGGTGCCGTTCCAACTAGGCCCCAACCTGGTCCGCCACCACCAGAGAGGAACTTCTTTGGCTTGGCCCATGAACTGGTTTCACCTCGGTCCGCAACCTGGAAGGTGTTATCCGCGCCCGTACAATACATAGTAGATAGACGTTCAATCTTCTCCGATGGGACATAGAAATCGGTGTCCTTCATGCCCAATGGTTCAAAGATGCGCTTTTTTAGAAAAGCATCAAATGAGTGTCCAGAAAGCACCTCAACCAGATACCCAAGCACATCAATAGAGAGGCCGTAATGCATTGTTGTCCCAGGATGATGGGCGAGGGGTACTTTTGTCAGACGTTGAATCCACTGGTGGAGTGTCTCATCTGCAGTACGATAGTGAACCGTATTGCCACCGGCGTCCTCAACCGGGTCCTGCTTTTCAAAAAGGTCTCCCAATAAACGCTCAGCCGTGGAACCTTCTGGATTTGGATAGACAAGTCCAGATCGGTGGGTCAACAGGTGATGGATCGTCATTTCCCGTTCTGGCGTAACCAGCTCCATCTCGGTCTTTCCACTTTTCTCGTTGACTTGATCGATCCCGACGTGAATATCGCGAAACTCAGGAATAAAGTTAGAGACAGGATCGCTCAGCTTAAAGTATCCCTCCTCATAGAGCATCATCACTGCCGCACAGGTGACAGGTTTGGACATCGATTGGAGCCGGAATATGGTATCTTCTTGGATCGGTTTGGCCGTTTCAATATCCGCCATGCCAAAGCCTTCTACATATCCTACTTGACCATGCCGAACAAGCATGGTCAGCAGGCCCGGCACCACTCCGTCATCGACATGTCTCTGCATTGCCGACTGGATGCGTTTGAGCCTTCTCGGGGAAAGTCCGACATCCTGAGGCTGGACGTTGGGTAAAATCGCCCGGTCTTCTGGTGAACTTGTTGAACGCGCCTCTTCTGGAGCATGGGGCCACTCGTGGGGAGTGAAGGGCCAATCCAGGTTCTGGCAGACCGCTTTCCAGCGTCCCTCCATATCTGGTGCGTATAGAAACGGCACCCAGCCCAAACGCAAGTACACCGTAATTGCCGGAAGTCGCCAATCATCTGTATTGAGATAAATATGCTCATAGCCTCCTTGAAGCAATCGGCTTACAACGGAGCCACAGACGGCCATGCCTAGCCCTTTGCCCTTGTGTTCGGGATGGCCAGCCACCCAACCAAGTTCCCCGGCAAAGGGGTGCAGGTCGCTCGGATTGTGGTTAGTCATGGCCGTGGCAACGATCTTACGGGTCTCTTCATGCACAACCAGAAACCAGCCGTCAGGCAGAATTTTAGATAACCAAGGGCGTAACGTCTCATCGTCCCAATTCGTAAAACCGGCCAAGTCCATCACCCTATAGAAACCTGGTTCATCTCCAGGCTGATAGGTGCGAAGGATATAACCATCAGGCACCTGAACATCTGGTGGTGAGTTGAGCAGGTGTTCAGGCCACTGCATTTTGAGTTGTTGTTTGGGCAAGTCGTTGCTCATATATACTCAGGCTCCGCATAAACTAACGCTTTTTTCTCAGGTAGCGGTGCTAATTTATCACAACCGCCAGTATAGAATGTCCTGTAAGGTGGAAATCATAACTCCAATTATAGCGCACATATCCATCAGTTCAAACCCAGTTTCAAACCCAGGGTGCCTTTGGGTTTCGGGGCGAGAATGTAGCCAGTCGAGTGCGTCGCACTGTTCAGAGACAGATCCAAGCGCCCATCCGCAATTGAACAGTGCGACGCACTCTTGTACCCCCAAACTAAAACGCACCCTCAAACCCAACCCAAACGTCCCATAAATTGATCAGATTTGTCGAATTCATGACGAGAGTGATAGGCTCTACGGTAGACTTCACCAGAAAAGTCTTGTCCCGGTTCTTGACCAACTCCACTCTGGTTAGTCCGAGAAGAGAGGACAGAACTTTTCTGGCCGTCTAAGGAGTAACCGACAAAAAAGCTTTCAGCTAATCAGCCGTCAGCATTCAGCTAGAGTTTAGCCATATTTCGGGGTCGAGTTTTATACTTTCCTATACTATCAAAAAGGGCTTCGCCCAACCGTACCCATGGAGTCCATAACTCAGCCCCAAAGCACTAAGCACGAGTTATCTATGCGAAGCTACTCGGGTAATTTTATACTTTCCTATACTAGAGCAAAGTTTCTAAGGAGAGCAAATATATGAACAATCGTCGTCTACAAGCCGCCATTGTCGGCGTCGGTCTCGCTGCTACAGCCCACATTCGCGGCTACAAAACCCATCCGTATGCAGAGGTTGTGGCAGTCTGTGATCTGGACCAAGCAAGAGCCACGACCTTTGCCCAGCAGCACAACATACCTCAGATCTTTGGTAATTTTGATGAACTCCTCAGCCAACCGGATATCGACATTATTGACATCGCTACGCCTACTTTCCTCCACGCCGAGATGACCCGCAAAGCCGCGCTGGCGGGCAAACATATCCACTGTGAGAAGCCCTTTTGTCGCAGCGTTGCTGAAGGAGAAATGGCTTGGCAAGTAGCCCAGGAGAAGGGTGTCAAGCTCATGGTAGGGGAGACATACGTCTTTCTCTCATCACACATCAAAGCACGCGAGTTGATTGACGCAGGCGAAATTGGGCGACCGCTTCAGATTAGGCAGAGGCACGGTGCTTGGTACAATCGCTCGGAAACGACTCGTCAGATGGTGCCAGCCGATAGGCGGTGGCGGCTCGATGGCGAAAAGTCAGGAGGCGGGGCCTATCCCTGGATCTTTGATCATGCCGTTCACTTTTTTGCCACAGCCGAATACCTGATGGCAGATGCCACCATCGAGCAGGTCTATGCCGTTCCCGTAGAACGACAGGGTCATATAAGCAAACAAAGCGGTGCAGACCATGATCCCTACGAGACAGCTGAGGTAGACATTCCCATCATCACCTGGACTTACACGGATCGGGATAGACAAGGGGTTTGGACAAGGGCAGAACGCCTCAATGGCAAGTACGATTTTAGGCACGGTTTTAGCACTGCTATTATGGGCGAAACGGGCATGATTGAGGTGCTTGGTGAGGGTGGCCACAACCTACTGTGGAACGGTGAGCAAGTACACCTGCTCCTACACCGGGAGGGTAAAGAGAGCCTCAGCTTTCGCTTTGATGAAGGTGGAGACACCGTGTGGGACTCGGATATCAGCTACTATGGCCAAGGACATATCAACCAAGCCCACCACTTGATTGACGCGATTTTGTCTGACACGCCAGTGTGCTACAACGGACGGGACGGTACCCATGCAGTGCAGTGTACGCTGGCAGTGATTCGGAGTGCGCAGGAGGGAATGCCGATTCGGGTTGATGAGGTAGAAAAGGGCTTTACAGCATATTAGCGTACTCAGCTTCATTCAGAATCCTCTCAGCAGATTTTGGGCGTAGTTGGATCGGATTCAATGTGAAGATTAGGGCTGATTGTGCAGTTTATCCAGGGGTTCTATCAAATGATTGAGAAGTCTACGTTGTGACCGCTAGTCAGGAAGCGATGGTTTACAAACGGCCAACACCACAAAAATCCCCATGGCTACAAATCCGACAAATGCTGGCCCAGGCTGTCCCCAAATGATGGATAGCCCTCCTGCTTCCAACAACCAGACGGCAATGTAAATGGCCAATAGATAGCCAGTAGGCAGGGGTTTCAGATCCACAACGGTGGTACAGAGAAGTGTAAGCAGCATGGCGCAAAGTGCCCAGCCAGCATAATTGAGCCAGGGGATGCCAAAATAACCTCCGAAGAGCATCTCCTGCGGTGCCCACTCCCAGAATGACCAATCAACCATTTGTGGATCCAGATATAGATCCCAGGCGGTAAATGCCAACCCGCTGATCACAACAAAGTACCATCCCCGGCTTCGGCCCGTAATTCTGAACGCAATGGCCCAAGCCACCGGCAGCATCATAAACCAAGCAACAGGAATCAATAACGGAACTGCACCCACCTGAGGCTGAAGTCGATCTGTATAGTGGTAGATGCCAAATGGCAAACCAATACTACTGCCTATCCACTCGGCTGCCCACGAGCCAACCAACAACACGCCCCCAATCAGCCCTACTTTGGCGCCACCCCATCTGGCAATAAGACAAGCCGCCACCGTGCTGCCTTGTAGCAATACGCTAATGGATGCACCCCAAGGTAGGATGGCGTCGCCCCATGTCCACCAGAGAATCGGTAGGGTAATCATAGAGAGAAGCCACAGTCCAAATAAGAATCCCGCCGGAAAAGGCTGTTCACCCAAGCGAATATCAAGATGGATTTTAGGGCCGATTTTGGGAGGGATAAGGCCGCGCTCTGTTACCTGCGCGGCCAAACGTGTCAGCAAACGGTTTGCCATCAATTGGCCGTCCTTTGGCTTTGAATCATCGGTGGAGTGGGTTGCAAGAGTCGATCCAGCCAATCAATTAGCTGCCGCGGAGCACGGTTTCGGCTCTCTTTGGCCATAACAAGGACCATGCCAAAGACAACTAGGGTATTCGTTATTAGAAAGAAGAGGATCTCTTCGATAGGCAGGTTGCCCACCATCAATCCAGTCGATTGGGTGGGGCTGATTGTCCACGTGCCAGCACCAATCGCAATGGCGTCGCCTAAGCAGAGATAGATAGTCGGCACAGCGATTCCCACGGTTACCAGGCGCCGATAGCGCCAGAGAATGTCTCCGCCAAACCAAATCTGGAAGAGAATAGGCGGAAGCGCCCAACCCAATTCCAGTGCAAGGTAGGCGCTGGATTTCTGCCCAAACGTTAACAATCCAATACTGACTATCCAAATAAGAAAGAGGAGAGCAAAGACCATCCATCGCCCCCTTTGCTTTCGATTTTGGCTCACATTCTCATAAAAAGGGTTATGCCATAGCTGAGTGTGACGCATAAGATAGACGATCCAAAGTCCACTTAGCAAAGTTTGTAGTACAAAAAACGTGTACTCCTCAATTGGCACCCAACCAATCAGGATCCCCGTCACCAAATCTGGGTCATACCACCAAACTCGGGTTGCGACCAGATAGTTGTCCCACGGCGTGGTGTACAACACAGCAACCACAATATGGGCGAGAATCACCACCCGGGGAGACCAAGTGCGAAAATTAGGGGGAACCTCTCTACCAATTCGGTGATCTTGCCAAGATACAACCAGAAGAAGAAAAAGTGGAGGCAACAAAAAAAGAGCAAGGAATCCAAAGTATGTCATAAAGAATCGATCCAGGCGGAAGTTGTGGTAAACTTAGGCACATCAAAAATAAACCGTAGCAAAAGTATACGGTTTTGTCGCTCAAGATTCTGTAATCTACTCTTTGTTCGGGAATCTTTGGCACAGCTACCTTATAGAATGGCAACTGATATCTAACACCAAAGTACAAAATAATTCTCATGTCGATAGAAACCCCAAATCACCCAACGAACCAAAGAGGGCGCTATTTCGATTCGGAAAGCCATCAACAGAAGATGGCTCTTCATCTCTACGATCTCGTGGCTGATCTGCCGCTGATCTGCCCCCATGGCCATGTCGACCCAAGCCTCTTTTCTAACCCAGACGTACACTTTGATGCACCAGCTCAACTCCTCATCGTACCCGATCATTATGTCGTGCGCATGCTCTATTCCCAGGGCATTCCCATGGAACAATTGGGCATTCCGCGTCAAGATGCAATACCGAATCAAAGCAACCCACTTATAGCCAGCGATGAGGAGATATGGCAGACCTTTGCCGACAACTTTTATCTCTTCCGAGGCACCCCAACAGGCATGTGGATCCGAGATGAGTTGAGCCAAGTCTTTGGTATTCACGAGAAGCTGAATAGTGAGAATGGTCCAGCCATCTATCAAATGCTCAAAGAGAGGCTGGCATCTCCCGAGTTTCAACCCAGGCAGCTTTTTGAACGTTTTAAGATAGAAGTGCTTTGCACGACTGATCCGGCCACCTCAACTCTAGAGCACCATCAGGCAATACGAGATTCCCACTGGCGTGGCGATATTCGACCCACATTCCGGCCCGATGCGATCATCAACCTGGATGCACCAGGCTGGCAACAGGAGGTGGACCTATTGGGGGATCGGGTTGGGAAAGAAATAGGCAGCTACCGAGATCTAATTCAGGCGCTGGAAGAGCGTCGAAGCTTCTTTAAAGAGAAGGGTGCAACGGCCACAGATCATTCGTCACTAACTCCCTTCACGGAGCGTCTTTCGGAACAAGAGGCTGAGCAGATCTGGCAACGGGGTTTGCGCGGGGAAGCCGACGAAAGTGATGCTCGACAGTTTACGGGTCACATGTATATGGAGATGGCTCGCATGAGCGTAGAAGATGGACTCGTCATGCAACTCCATACGGGAACTGTGCGCAACCACAATCGCCCTCTCTTTGAACGATATGGCCCTGATATGGGTGCGGACATTCCCATTGCCAACGAGTTTACCCAGAATCTGCGTCCACTGCTCAACGAATTTGGTAATCATCCCAATTTGACACTGATTCTCTTTATGTTGGATGAATCAACCCTTTCTCGCGAATTAGCCCCGCTAGCTGGCCACTACCCTGCCCTTCGTTTAGGGCCGCCCTGGTGGTTCTTCGATAGCTGGAATGGCATGATGCGCTTTCGTGAGTTAGTGAGTGAGGCGGCTGGCCTTTATAATACGGTTGGCTTTAATGATGACACGAGGGCCTTCCCATCCATTCCAATCCGCCACGACTTAGCTCGTCGGGTCGATGCCAACTGGATCGCCAATCTAGTCGTACGTAACGTGATAGATTTGGAAGATGGAGAAGAGATGATCCAGGCAGCCGCTTATTCTCTAGCAAAGAGCGCGTATAAACTATAGAACTTGATCGGCTAACAAAGCTCACTAAACATTACCACTTATGACGAAACTGATTCTAATCCGCCATGCTGAGACAGAAGGGAATCTAAACGGTGTCTGGAACGGGGTGACGGATGCACCCTTGACTCAGCGAGGGCAAAAACAGATTACAGCCACAGCTCACCATATGAAATCGTTGGTGATGACCTATCCTATCCATGCCTTTTACGCTTCACCTATTGGACGAGCGCGCAAGACAGCCGCGGCCATCGAATCAGCTATTCACCGTTCTGCCATTGTCGAAGGCGATCTACGGGAGTTTGATCTGGGCGATTGGGAAGGGCGCAGCATGAAAGAGTTAGCAGAGCAAGAAAATCTCTGGCAGCGTTGGGCTGCCGATCCGACATTTAAACCGCCTAATGGTGAATCACCAAGCTCATTCCGTGCCAGGGCACTCAAAGTGATTGAGCGGCTAGTTGCCCGTCATACTGAGGAGACGGTCCTAGTGGTCAGCCACGGCGGCATTATCGGCAACGCGTTAGGGCAGCGCCTCGACGGCTCTGCCAACGATTGGGCCAAATGGGAACCTCACAATTGCTCGATTAGCCTCCTTGAGTATGATGGAGAACAGTGGAATGGGATCCTGGTCAACGATGTCGGCCACCTAACGCCAGAGTTAATCGCCGAGCCAAACCATGATTATGCGAATTTGGAATAGTTGCCACGCCTCAAATATAGATGCCTAAATAGAAGCGAGCTTGCTACACATTTCTCACTAGCGGTGATATACTTCATCTAACATACATTTCACCGACCGGATGAATTTGAAGGAAGAAAGCATGATCGATAAAATAAAAGAGATTATTCAAAGTGCCTTGCCCGACGCAACCGTTTATGTATTAGACCCTATGAATGATGGTCAGCACTTTGAATCCGTGGTGATTAGCCCCTCTTTTGAAGGGCTTTCTTTAGTCAAGCAACACCAAGCTGTCATGAATCCGCTGAAAACGGCCTTTGAAACGGATGTCCATGCATTGCGGCTTAAGACCTTTACGCCGGATAAGTGGGAAACAGCCAAAGCTGGATACGGAATTCAAGAGTAAAGAGAATTTAGGAACGAGAATTAAATAACTCGGTCATTTGGGTAGGGATAAACCCGATTGAAATGCACAGGTCACTTACGATTCATTACCTTAGGAACGAAAATTCAATATTCATTAAGACTCAACAGAATCCAAGAATAAACAGATAAGGGAGATTTCATGTCTGAAAAAATGCATGCTCAGATCGAGCAAGAGGTCAAGAATAACAAAGTCATGCTCTATATGAAAGGGGACAAGGATTTCCCCATGTGTGGATTTTCCAATCAAGTGGTCAATATTCTTAATTCGTTGGAGGTAGAGTACGAGACTCGCAACGTTTTGGCCGACGAAGATCTGCGGCAGACCATCAAAGAGTACTCAGAGTGGCCGACCATTCCTCAGCTCTATGTAGATGGTGAATTTGTAGGCGGTTGTGATATTACAACTGAACTATATCAGAATGGTGAGCTGAAAGAGATTGTGGGAGCGGAGAAGTAGGTTAAAACGGGGGAATTCTAATCCCCCTACTTTGCTCTCTCCCTCCGCCTCTGCCTTTCTTGCTGAATCTGCTCCCTCATTGGCAATGCCGGGCCATCACGCAGCACATTAATGATCTCCGCCATGATACAAACTGCGATCTCAGCAGGGGTGCGAGCCCCAATGTCGATGCCGATGGGTGCATAAACCCGATCAAACTTCTCCCCAGGAATTCCCTGTTCTTTTTCCAAAAGCTCAAACACTGCACGGATCCGCCGCTGACTGCCAATCATGCCGATATAGGCCATCGGGTCACCGAGCACCTCCAGCAATGAATCGATATCATATTGGTGTCCTCGGGTGACTAAAACCATATAGGTATGGTTATCGAAGGGAAGTTTCCCACCGTCACTACCTCTGGGTCGCAAATTGTCTATCTCCTGGCGAAAGGGGCCAGCAATGACGCGATCCGCGGTTGGAAAACGAGTAGGGTGGGCATACTGGGGTCGATCATCCAGCACGGTGACCTGAAAATCGTTGATCTTGGCGATAGAAGCCAGTGGAACTGCAATGTGTCCAGCACCAACAATAATCAGGTGAGGTGGTTGAACCTGGACTTCCACAAAGAGCTTAATAAAATCGCCTTGGCGTTCGTATAGGTACGTGCGGTGATTTCTTTGATGCAGGGCCTGGCGGCTATCCTGGAGAATTTGGGGAAATTGATGCGGTAAGGCCAAATCACCAACCCACCCTCGTGATTCATCAAGCCAGACCAACCCACGCTGACCGATAGATGCGCTCCAACAACCACTAGCGTCAATAACCGTGACCAACGCGACAGGCTCACGGGCGTCAATGGCTTGTAGCAACTGGTCTAAGAGTGGCATACTGGGAGCAGGCTCGGCCATCATGGGCTACTCACCACGCCCCCATCGTTCCACATAAACGTTCATCGTGCCACCACAAACGCCCAGCGAATCCATGCTGATATCCTCTGTTAGATCCACCGCTACGTTACGCGGCTCCCCATCTTGAATCACATCTAAGCCGGCTCGAATTACATCCGCTTCGCCGCAGCCACCACCTACAGTCCCCACATGCTGCCCTAACGGATGAATGATCATCTTAGCCCCCACCTCCCGAGGGACCGACCCCTTTACATCAGTGATGGTGGCCACTGCGACTTGCTGTTCTTCTGACATGAACCTATTTAACTGCTGGTAAATGATCGCAGACATTCAGCGTAACCCCTCCTCTGCATTTTTCGTCAATATAAATGCGTTATATATATGCTTACCGAATCATGATAGTTCTTATTGAAACCAATAGTAAATCTAATTGGTTGAATTATACCACATTCCCTACCCACTCGGCTCTTCACAGTTAATTATTGTGTAGCGCTCTTTCCAATCACTTTTAGGAATGGTATCTCTTTGATCCCTGCGAGAATGGAGGTTCTGTGCAAACCCGATTTACTTCTCGAATTTTTATTCCGAGCAGCGTGATTCTTAGCCCGCTGCTCATGCTAATGTGTCTTCTCAGCTATGCGAACCTAGCGTCTGCCGCTATTGTACCCAACGGTGCCAATGAGATGAACCAATCTCAACCTCTAGCGACCGATTTGTCGTCGCTATCTGTGGGAGAGACACCTCACCATGCCTATCTTCAATTTGCAGAGCAACCCATCATCGACCGCCCTGGCTATCACCTTGGCAGGCCGCAACTTAGTCCAGATGGACAATTTCTTGCGGTGGCTCTCATACCGACAGGTTCTGAAACCGCAAGCAGAGCACATATTCAACTGATTGACCTGTACCAGGGTGCCATCGTCGATCAAAAGCCAGGCTACGCTGTAAAGTGGGTTGCAATGGCCAATGCCAGTCAGGCGTCTTCGGCACAGGTAACCCAATTGGACATTCAACAGCTTCTGACTGACGGATCCGTTCTAACAACCCGCCATGAGCTCAAGCAAGCGCAAAGACCTCTATACTCAGCTCCGTTTGGAAACCCGAATTTGCTCTCTCCTGTAGAGGCTATGGAAAACTCGGGTTTTCAAAGCGACCGCATTATAGCTCAGGAAACGGCCAGTGCAGCCAATCAATCTTGGTCCGTCCAAATTAGTGAACCGCTTAGCCAAAGCAAGCAAACATCTGAAATACAAAATTCACCTAATAACCTTAGTCGAAATCAAAGCCAAATCGACGGCAGCCCAATTTACCCAGAAGTGATTCGGGTTCTCCACCATGCCCAAAACAATTGTCGCAACGTGGATGTGGGACAAGTTGCCGTCATTCCCTTTGAGGAGTACGTTGCTCGGGTGCTCCCTGCAGAAGTACCTGCTTTTTGGGCACCGGCAGCCTTAGAAGCTCAAGCCATCGCCATCCGTACCTACGCTTGGTATCAGATTCAGATTGGTCGAGCGACCTATGACGTGAGCGATTTTGCCAACTTCCAGATGATGTGCGACGCACGCTATCCGGCGACCGATGCAGCAGCGAACGTAACCGCGGGCCTCTATTTGAGTAGCCAGAATGACGAGGCGTTCCGTCCACTCATCGCCATGTACAGTGCTGAAAATGGCCATCCAACGCTCAGCAATCAAGAGGCCCCTCATCTACAGAGTGTGCCAGATCTCTTTTCAGTAGGAAGAGAACGATATGGTCATGGCTATGGGCTAAGCCAATGGGGTGCTCAACGCCGGGCTATAGCAGGCTTTACCACAGGTCAAATACTTGATCACTATTATACGAATATTTATCTACGTAATGGTCTCGCACCAGACCAAACCGTTGCCTCATTAAGCTACCCTCCGGGCCAAGGTCTGCTCAGAACATCAAGCCTTCGTTGGCAATTGCTCACCTCTGGATCAGATCAATGGGAGAGTCAGTCAACTGAAACTGAGTTAAGCGGTCAGGATGGCAATTCGGTACCAACGATTCGCATCACTGCTAGTCCCGCAACGGCTGTCACATCAGAAGCCGAGAGCGATAAGGGCCCATGGAGATTTCAACAGCCCTCAGGCATATGGTCTCTGCCTGACTACCTAACCGATGGGGATATGATCACCGTTGAGCTAGAATTAGATGGCAGCATATTGGAGCAGAGCATTCTCACCATTGACAGGCAAGCCCCACAGATCCCACAAATTACAGTTCCGCAATTCACGAATAATACACAGGCAACGCTACAGATTCAGTCACCCAAAATACTCCCAATTGGCGTCAATCTGGATTGGAACTGGTCTGGCGAATCCCTTTTCCATACATCTGAAAGCGGACATGCCACAACAGATCCCATGGCCGTAGGCGGACAATCCTGGCAGGGTATGGCTGGTCAGCATAAGGCAGGCGTTTGGTATGGTCCATATACCACCGATGTACAATCCGGGATGAGCTACCGTGTGCTATTTTGGCTACGCGCCCCTCAGCCCATGTCTCAAACCTTATCTATCTTAGAAGAGAAGGCGGGTCTCTATCCGGATGAGGTGATTGCCCGGCTGGATGTAGCAGATGATGAGGGGAGAGTCATTTTAGGCTTTCACGACATTCGATACAGCGACTTGGTTATGGATAGCTATACTCCAATCCCGGTAGACTTTTATCTACCGGCACCACCCAAGGGATTGGAGTTTCGGGTTGCTTGGCGAGGCGAGCATTCGTTGTTTTTAGATGAAGTTCAGCTCTGGACCTATCCTGAAGTGGTAGATGATGGAGAGATCGTGCTCAATATGAAACAGAGGGTTGGGGGACAGCTTTTATCCGTCGCGGCATTTGACCAGGCAGGTAATGTAGGCGTCTATAGCACGTCTGTGACGGATCAGGACAAGGTGCCTCCCAACATTTCGCCCGTCAATACGCCAACAAGTCTGCCCAGCGGAAATCTTCTCAAGGTCACATTTCGCGCTGCGGATCGATTTAGCGGCATCGATCCCAACCAATCTTGGTTGCATCTACAACGTGAGGGAGATCCATCTACAGAGTTGCTTCCGGGGACTATCCCCATAACGGGTACCACGTCGCTTCCACCAGCCATCGATCCATCACCTACAGAGACATCAATCGTCCTGTCAACGACAGCCACCCTCGATTTCCCTGAGAACCCGTGGGTAGAGCAGTCGCTGAGCTTTGAGATAGCTGATCTAAGCGACGGCATCTACACAGCACAAGTTGTGGTCGCCGACCATGCAGGCAATCAGAGTCGCAGCGCGTCTTGGTCGCTACTGGTTGCTGAGGATCCTACCTATCGCATTTGGTTGCCGATTGGCCATCAGTAAGAGGTATCCAGTGCAAATTCCACTGCCTTTTTTGCAAGAATATAGCTCGGATTGATAAACGGTACGGGCAGACTATCCTCATCAAGTACCAAGGGGATCTCAGTGCATCCACCAATGATGACTGTAGCCCCTTGTTCAATTAGCATTTGCGCGGCTTGTTTTAGAAGGAGGGTGGGGTGCTCACCCAAACAACCGGCCTTAATCCCTGCTTCTCCATAAATCGCTTCCATAACAAGGTTACTTTGCTCCTCCAAATTAGGGGTAACAGTATCGATTTGAAAATTTTGCAAAGCCTTTTGATAAAGCCCGATTTCGACCGTACCGGAGGTAGCAAGCAGCCCCGCTTGAGATGTCCTCGGATACTGATCCGTAATGTATCGAGCTGTTTCGTCGATCATATTTAGGATTGGGATCGAAGTTGTCTGCTGCAACGCATAAACAAAAGCATGGGCCGTGTTACATGGAATGATTAAACAGTTCGCTCCGGCTGCCTGCAGACGATTCGCAGACTCTGCTAAATAGGGTAGGGGATCCTCACCGCCATTGAGTAATGCCTCTGTTCGGTCTGGAATCTGTGGGTAAGAGTCAATTAGCATATGCAGATGCTCCTGATCAACAGATGCTGGCGTCAAATTTACGATTTGTTGATACAGATCAATCGTCGCCTGAGGTCCCATCCCACCGATAATTCCGATAATCTTTTTCACTTCGTTCTAGCCTTTTTATTTTCCAGTTGTTCATTTCAAGGTCCACAGTCCAAGGTCCACAGTCCAAGGTCCAGGATCCCCTACCCATACGCGCCATGATCCAAAAATTCAACCAACCTCCGCAATCTCGGATTCGCATTCTCATAGACGTGCTCGGGCATCTGGTAGTTCATGATACTGTTGGCGAATTCAAAAATGCCCGTATGATGTGGAGATAGGCACGCCTCGTGGCGGCTTCTGGCGCGTAGCCGCACAGGGCGTGCTCACTCCTCAAACAATTCGCCAATAGTTCGTTCATGAACAGGTAATACTTATGGCCAATGATGCGCCGTGCGTAAGTTATTTGGGTAATGTACCGAGTGCGATCACTTTGGTTTGGTCCACCGCGATGCCAGCATTGATTATTAAAAATGACGACAGATCCTGCCCCTCCAAGGTTGTATTGAACTGGTTATGCTCCAGTGCCCATTCCAGACCAGCGCGCAATTCTACGCACTACTCCAGCGGCAATACATTTTCTATAAAGAGAAA
The DNA here is from genome assembly GCA_039028975.1 of Chloroflexota bacterium. Classification (GTDB taxonomy): domain Bacteria; phylum Chloroflexota; class Anaerolineae; order Caldilineales; family Caldilineaceae; genus JAHBNG01. Next base: position 4,807 of record JBCCHB010000177.1, on the reverse strand, counting down.
GCTCTGCTGGTGGAAAGTTTCGATCCAGAGTTGAATTTGCTCTGGGCTAACAGGGTTTTCGGCCAGGTATTTAGATAGAATAGAGGCGGCCGTTGTCGGTGTAGCTGTCATAATTGCCCCCAATGGGCGTAATAGATGGGAGGGAAACTCCACAATTATAGATGCTACATATCTGGCGACCAAGAAGCACAAGCGGCGGTATATGCGGATCCGTGGATCTGACACGTATTCTTCTTTTTGATGGCTAAATTGGGCAAATCGATAGATTGGTCTGTGGAGTCTGTTATTGAGTCGTCGTATCATCAATGTAACGTATGTATAGCAAGCCTACCATACGGGGTAGGCTTTTTAGATTAAGAATTTGATGAGCGGCGGGAAATGTATTATGAATCAACAATGGACAGACATATTGCCCAGACCGATTACATTTGTATTGTCAGGTGGCTCAAGCTTAGGGGCCATCCAAGTGGGTATGGTACGAGCATTGCGGGACAATGGCATTTACCCAGATCAGATTGTAGGTTCCTCAGTCGGAGCGCTCAATGGTGCTGCTATCGCTCATTATGGCTTAGAGGTAGGTGCGGACGTTTTAACAGAAACCTGGATTCAATTGCACAAACGGGACATTTTTCCCGGTGGTCTGCTTGCCCAGCTCGTCTGCCTGTTGCAAACGCGCCAGAGCTTATTCTACCAAGATGAACTTGGCAAGCTGATTGATGGCTTGAATATGGCACAATCCATTGAAAAACTCAAGATACCATTAGGTATTCTGGCTACGGACCTAACGACCCATGGTGGAACTCTCTTTCAGCAAGGTGAATTGCGCTCGGCACTTCTAGCTAGCACGGCCATACCGTGCATATACCCTCCTGTTCAGATCGAAGGCAAACTCTACGTTGACGGAGGGTGTACTGAAGGTGTACCATTAAAGGCGGCAACTCAAATGGGTGCTGGCTCCATTATCATCCTTGATGCGGGTATGATGTCCCAACGTCACTACCCACCCCGGCACGTAGGGGATCTGCTATTTACGGTGGTTGAAGGGGCTTTGCGGCAGCGGCTCCAAAGCGAAGCAGAGCTTATTGCCCAACATCTACCGATTGTTTACCTACCCAGACCTTCGCGTCTCAACATTGGTTTTATGAATTTTGATCATACCATAGAGCTAATTGACCGAACAGAAAAACTTGTTAATGGCTTTCTTTCTTCCGTTCCCTTTTCATCACCCAATTCATTACCCAGTGGTATTCACGGTATGCTACAAACTCAGGAAAATCATATAGAGCGGAACGATGCCGGAGCAATCGGTCCATTTGAAGTGAACCAAACGGTCCTAAATGTATAATCATTAGATTGCAAATCACTCTGAAGAACCGAAGAGTCCCTCACTATACTCAGCTCCGTTTGAAAACGACCGCAGTATAACATCGAGATCTAATGATTATAAAGAAGCTATAATAAAGGAAGCTTTGATGATTCCTCTTCGAATTTGGAAACGCTTACTCCTATGCATATCTCTGATTTGTCTTTTGCTGGTCGGTGCCGTTGTTCAATGGGCGTGGTCGCCAATGGACCAAGATACCATTACATTACGAACACCCCCTTTTCTAAGCGTAGTACATGCGCAGGGTGACTCTTTTGCCGACGACGAAGCCGGTATTGCGGCCTACTTTAATGCAGGACGGAACATTGACTTAACCCAAGTTGGCGCAGCACTGCGCTATACTGAAATCCAGACAGATCAGTATATTATCGGAGCGTTGCAGTTGACAGACTACACGAATGAGGCGTGGGACGTCAAACTCTATGCTGCTGCGGATGGCTGGGTAATGGCCTACTATGACAAGTCAGTCGAGACTAGTAAGATCTTTGATTGGGTCCATTATGATGGAGGCCCCCAGATGCCGACCCTGTTAGAGCAAGCCCTCAAGCAGATTGCTTTGGCAATTACTGTCCCTGAACCCGCGCCCACCTATTACCACTTTGCCTTCCCCAACGCGGATCGCATGATGTTGATCTCGGATTTTTGTACCCGCATCAATTGTGCTGATGAATTTCAGATTACACTGCCCGCTGAGTTTGAGTACCATGAGATGAGTTGGTCTTTGGCTGGCTCAAACGGCAGCTTTAGTGATGATAGAGTGCAATTGTTCGTCGACGGTGCGCAGCTCGAAGAGCTTGACCCGCCCGGCGGTTCTTGGTTTATCTCCAGCGCAATACTCAACCCTATGCTCACTCTAGATCAACAGCATACGATCCGCGTCTCTTCCACGGGTAGCTTCTCTTCGTCAGACGTTCGAGCAGATGGCGGTCTCGCCATTCTCTACAAGGGGTCCTAATGAGGATGCAAGGTTTTAGGCAAGTTTTTGGGAAACGGTTTGGGCAATGGTTTGGGCAACAACTTGGGAAAGTAGTAGTTGGGCTAGGGATCATCAGTCTCATATGCCTCTTTTGCGCCATGTCTGCATATAGTCAGACCCGAATCTCAGTATCCGGTGCGACAGCAGTTCTGGATACATCCTTTACCCGTGAAAGTACGCTGGCCGACTTGCTTGCGATTGTAGCCCCGCGCATTGCCATCGATCAGGCCAAGGCAAGGCAAAGCTATCCACTCGCCATTGTGACGACCCTGGCTGAGAAGCTTCAGCAGGTTATGTCTCGTATAAGGATTGAACAGGCCAAGGTGGGTTTTACCTATGCGTTGCGTTACCCAGTTGACCTGATCAAAGACACCACTGGGCCACAGAGAACGAGTGAAGTGACAGTTGTCATCGAAAGCACAACAAGCGCCAAGCTGGCGTGGCAGACGGATGAGTATAGTCGCAGCGTAGTTCGCTATGGCTCAACGCCAGGGAATCTATCCGAATCGGTTACAGATGCGGATTATCAGAAGGCACATTCAACTACCTTGCCTGGGCTAGTGTCTGGAACAACCATCTATTATCAGGTTACCATAACAGACCGCAGCAACAACGCAACCCAGTTGGCGGAAAGTAGTTTTGTCATGGACGAGATGGGAGCACCCTTTCCCACGGCAACCGCGACATCAAGTTCAGCCACACCAGCAGTGACATCAACCCCTACGTCCAGCATTAGGCCAACGCCAACGGTCAATCCGCCCGCAACGCCTGGAACTGGCGATCCCCATGAAAGTGATGAGATTTGTGCTCAGGCAACAGCGATAGAGGTGGATGGTGAGAGCCAGCGCCATACGCTTCACCAAACGGCAGATGTGGACTGGGTGCGCTTTGATGCTACCACCGGGACCACATATCGGGTGGAGGTCACTATTCCCGATGGGTCCCCTGCCGATGTCAACTTGGAGCTCCACACGTCCTGTGGAAGCCTGCCCACCGAAACGTGGAACGCAACATTTACGCCTGGCGTTCGCTTAGATTTCTCTGCGCTATCGACCGAACCTATCTATCTGCGGCTACAGCATCAAGATGAGCGCATCTTTGGAGATCATGTAGCGTATGATCTTTCGGTACGCACCCTATCCGCAGAACCAAGCACTGGGGCTGTTATCTTGGTTGCCGGGCGCATCAAAGGCTCTGATCCACTCCAGACGAATATCCATAATGTCACCAATGATGTCTTCAAGCTCTTTTCAGCCAATGGGTACACAGCAGAAGATATTACCTACCTAGCAACGGATGCCAATCTAGTTGGGTATGATGCAGCGGCCACCAAGGCCAACCTAGAGAGTGCCATCGTAGATTGGGCTGTAGAAAGGCTCCAATCTCAGCGGTCATTGACCCTCTATCTGATGGATCACGGTGACAAAAATAGGTTATATCTCGATGGATTGACCAATGAAACAGTCACGCCAGATGAACTTGATGGCTGGCTAACAGTTGTGGAAGAGAAGGTTCCTGGGGTCAAGATCAACGTAATTATTGAAATGTGCCACGCGGGCAGCTTTATTGATGGTCCCCAAAGCATTAGCAAAGAGGGGCGGGTTGTTATTACTTCCACTAACGTGGATTGGGATGCCTACGCGTCGCGAAGCGGTGCCCACTTCTCGGACTACTTTATCACCTCCCTACAGCAAGGGCGAAATCTCTTTACCAGCTTCTCCCAGGCCCGCTCATTTGTCACTCGCCTCTATCCGTTACAGCAGCCGTGGGTAGATAGCAATGGCGATCAAGAGGTCAACCGGGAAGTGGATTATGAGATAGCCGCCCAGCGCGGCTTTGCCTACAAAGGAACCTTCCCCGGCACTGAAGATAGCTGGCCTCCCTACATTGCCCAAGCCAGCGAACCAGAGCGCATCACCAATCGACGCGGCACCATCCAAGCAGAAGTGCGGGACGATCAGCAGGTCGATCTCGTTTGGGCCGTCGTCTACGGCCCCGCCTATGCGCCAGCAGAAAGTGGTCAAGAGCTGGTCCCCGAATCCTTACCCAATATTATCCTACAGCCCCAAGGCAACAATCAGTATGAAGCTGAATATGCCGGGTTTGATGAGGTAGGCGGCTATCGGATTGTCGTCCACGCCAAGGATTCGGAAGGTCATCAGGCTCGACCGATTACGTTGCAGATTGAGGTGGGGAGGCGGGTTTATTTGCCATTGGTTCGGTGAGGCAGGTTTATGATTTTATGAGGGAATGCAATCAAAGAATTCATTTGTGAGTTGCCTTCTATATTCAGCCCCATTTGAAAAGGGTGCAGTTACTCTTAGTTGCCAAGTACGAAAAACGTAAAATTCACCCGATTTTTGAGCTGATTTCGGCTTAAATTGACGAAAAATCAGTGAAATTCGTAACGATTTCGCCGTAAATTGCTCTTGGCAACTCTCAGGAAC
>JBCCHB010000176.1:0-32579 GCA_039028975.1 Chloroflexota bacterium | reverse complement strand
AGAGTGAAAGTGTAAAAGCTGCTCAAAAAGACGCAGTAGAGGCTGAAGGGTCTCTCTAGACTGGCTGGAGCCGTTCCCAAATGCTCAGAAGCCTGAGAGAATTTCCGCCCACTACGTCTTTTTTGGCCCTACTGCGTGTAATAGAGAATGCTTCTTCCACTGCTTTATAGGGGTTCTATTTCTTGGAACAGCCTTAATGATCCTCATATGCAACCTATGGATGTTTCATGACATGTAACCATTCACGTCCCCTGAGCTTGTCGAAGGGGGCACCCGGCTTCGACAAGCTCAGCCTACAGGGTAGGGAATGAGTGGCTACCATGACATTATGTGTAGACATTCGTACTTATGACCTATTGATATTCCTTTTGTAACATACTATGATTGTTTGAAACAGCTTCGAGAACTTGCCTAACATAGTTGGCACATTGAGCAATCAATTTTCATATGTTGCAATTACACCATACTATAGTAAGTAGATCGCAGTGGAGTCGATTGCAAATACCTATCATGAAACAACCTGGACATCCGCTATGACAGACTTTGATATTATGATTATTGGTGCCAGCCCTGCTGGTTCGGCGGCGGCTTACTTTCTGGCCAAGGCTGGTGTTGCCGTATGTATTGTTGATAAAGCATCCTTTCCACGCGATAAGACCAGTGGAGATTGGCTTAAACTGTCTAGTTTAGCTGTTCTAAATAGAATGGGATTGGATGAGTGGGTTGATCAGTATAAGGCACCTGATACCATCTTGGTCTCCAGTCCGGACCATTCTGCTGTTGAGGTAACACTTCCTCAGATAGTTGACCGCACTCGGATTATTCCTCACCTCGAATTAGACAATCGCCTACTGGCGCAGGCGCAAGACGCTGGTGCCGAACTGTTGGAAGAGACGATACCCATTGCACTAAATGGGTTAGGAACCAAGACTGTTACACTACTCTTCAGATCAAAACAGACCGACCAACCATTCAAACTCAACAGTAAAATAATTGTCGCAGCGGACGGTGCCAACGGTAGCTTCACTGAACAGTTGGGGCTCATTAAAGATAAGCCAGATTTGGTGTCGGTTCGCGCTTATTTTGAAGATGTAGACACGTCAGATAATCTGATGTCATTTCATTATGATCCTGGCATCATGCAAGGGTATGGATGGATTTTCCCACTCAATGATAATCAGGTGAATGTGGGCTTAGGTACGTATGCTGCGCGAACCAAACAGCAGAAGAACAACTTGCAAAATACCTTACAGAAATTTCTCTTCTCCAATCCCCATACGAAAAAGCGCCTAGGCAATGGGCGAATGATTGGTAAGGTGGTTGGATTTCCCATTCGCTCAAGCATGGGTAAATCCGTCCCCTATGCCGACAATATAATGGTTGTCGGTGAAGCCGCTGGCATGGTTGATCCAGCTACAGGTGACGGCATCGGTGAAGCAATTGAATCCGGCGAAGCTGCTGCGCAAGAGGCGTTACGTGCCTTAGAGGCCAATAATTTCTCGGCCTCTCAGTTCGCCCCGTACGGCAATCTTCTAAGAAAAAAATATCGTATCAAGCATCAGACAGCAGCTGTGATGCGCAATATTGTTACGTACCAGGCTTTTCTCAATCGCGCCATACGCCGAGCACAGGTCGATCAGCGATTTGCACTGGAGCTATGTCGGACGGTGCTTGGACATCAACCCTACACGGCCATGCTATCTCCGCGTAACTTAGGTAGCCTTATACTTGGGTAGAACTTGGCAAACTCTATTGGCTACCTATTGCTACCTATTCATCGGTCGTATCGAGGGGGTGCCTAACGGGGCATTCAAGCTACTCCCTTGCAAGTCACTGATTATGATATGCTTATTGCGGGGCCATCCGAATGGCTCCATCTAAGCGAATCACTTCACCGTTCAACATGCTGTTCTCGATAATAAATTTGGCGGTTGCAGCATATTCATCTGGCCGACCTAATCTCTGGGGAAAGGGGACTTGTTGACCCAACGACTGGCGCGCAGCCTCTGGCAGCCCGGCTAGCATGGGCGTCTCAAAGATACCAGGGGCTATGGTGGCAACCCGTATGCCGTGACGGGCTAAATCTCGAGCTAACGGTAGCGTCAGTCCAACGACACCACCTTTAGATGACGAATAAGCCACTTGGCCAATTTGGCCATCGAACGCAGCTACGGAAGCTGTGTTGATAATAACCCCTCTCTCGCCATCTTCCAGTGGCTCTGTAGTGGCAATCTGGTCAGCGACTAAGCGAGCCACATTGAATGTGCCAATTAAGTTGACCTGTATTACCTTAGCGTAGCTCTCTAAATCGTGGACGCCTTTACTGCTTAGGGTACGTCGGGCAATGGCAATACCGGCACAGTTGATGGCTCCATGCAAGGGCGCATCTTGGGCCGCAGCCAGATCAACTGCCGCTTGTACACTCTCTGGTTCCGTCACATCTGTTGGGATGAAATGGGCATTGGTTCCCAACTGAGAGACTGTTTGTTGGCCTGCTTCTTTATTGACGTCTGAGATGATGACTGTTCCCCCAGCATCAATGAGCATTTTGCTGGTTGCCGCCCCCAAGCCCGAACCTCCACCTGTTACAATAAATGTGCTCTTTGAGATGTTCATCTGTATGTTCTATTCCTTTGATTATTATTTTCAGTAGTTAAACATATAACAAGCTCCACGACAGGGAATGAAACTTGTGCTATGATTTACTAGATTTTTCCCAGTGTGCCATAATCGCTCGGTGGGTATGAATGTTCTCAATATAGGAACTACGCAAAATATTGTCCTCAAAGAAGTCGGCACGTGTTTGCATGAGTTTGTGCATTTCCCCTAAAACTCTTTCTGCCCGAGGATCCGCATAGAGTTGCAGTACCTCAAAGCATGTCAGGTAGATCCGTAATGGCTCTTCGGCACCAGCCAGCTCTGGGTTTAGAAGGGCATACGCTAAGATTGTGTCGACCTTCTCCAGCAGATTGGGATGCATTGGACCGTCTATTTTCTCTGGCCTACCCGATGGTCCATTCGTCGAATTGCTCAGCCTATTCAAGTTGGCACGTGCCATGTCTATGCTCGCAAGACCGGCAAGCACCTCCATTTCAAGGTGACGTTGGCCTAGAGATTGGCGAAAGGCTAAGGCTCTTTCATAAACCTCTTGAGCGCTATCAACGTCACCTAATGTCAGGAGAGAACGACCCACAGTGGTCAACGAATAGGTCTCTCCTAGCTGATCCCCAAGCTTCTCAAAGATCTCCACTGCCTGCTTGGCCATCGGTAGCGCATTGGTGCTGTCCCCTTGTTGATGCAATGATAGGGATAGGCAGCACAGACTCCAGCCTTCACCCCGTAGAAAGCCAATCTCCCGGGCAATGTCGATGCTGTTGCGCAGATATACCTGCGCGTCATCATAGGCCCCCCAATCTCGGGCAACAATACCGAGATTTGTTGCAGCAATGGCCTCACCACGTCGATCTCCCAACAAGCGCGCGATCTCTGCGACTTGGGCATAATACCTGTGAGCCGTTTCAAAGTGACCATGGTATACAGCAATATCGCCCAAGCTATTCAACGAACGGCTTGCACTTTGCTGTTCTTCCATCTGCTGAGCAATTTGCAGAGATAGAGATAGATATTTGGTGGCCTCCACCATTTGTCCTTGGTTGCGAAAAGCGCCACCTAAGCTGTGTAACACACGCCCTTCGCGGACCCCATCATCCAAGGAGCGACTGAGATGTACGCACTCTTCATACCAAGCGATGGCCTGAGCATAATCACCACGCCGGACAGCGATTGATCCTAAAATACCCAATGCATCTGCCTTAACTTGGCGCGGGCGTTGTGCATAGGGGTTACCGTCAAGGGAAGCAAGCGATTGAGCCTCTTCTAGCAGCGGTTGTGCTCCCTCAATATCGCCCTGAAACCAGTACGCTTCACCTAAGCATAGATTCGCACCTGCTACAAGGATAGTCGCCCCTAAGGATGTAGCAAGCTCTAATGCATTTTGAGCAACGCTGATAGCCCGGTCGTAGTGTGCTTGGCCATTTAAGAATGTGGCGTGTTGAATGAGCAGATCACAAATCAGGTGAGAGCGAGACGGGGCATTCTCGTCGGCATCATATCTAATGTAGATAGTTGTCGAGGTAGAGAGAGATTCAGAGAGAAAATCCAGAGGGGATGTCGAGGTGGATGTTTGTGCTGAAAATTGCCCGCGTGCCAAATGCCGAATAGTTTGCTCAATGAGGGCAGCGCCTTCCTCTAGTAGGCCAGCCAACATGTAATAGGTTTTGACACTTGGCAGCGCACGCTGCAATGTCGCTAGGCTGGTCTGAGCGGCACCGGCCTGTTCTACATTAGGTGTGTCAGAACTTGCCTGTTCAACAGCCAATAACCATGCTTGACGAATATTGTCTGTTTCGATCTGTAATTGACTGCGAGAGGTTTGAGGAGCCTTGCTACGTATCATCGGCTCCATTTCACAGACAAATTCCAGATAGTAGCTGCTATATCGTCTGCTGGTGGCTTCTCTTAGGCTCTCAACACCCTGCCCAACGGCATCTTCGACAGGTAGAGGCGCGTATAGATGGGACGATTCATAAAGGGATCCAGATCGATAGCCTGCCAGCTTCTCTTCACAATATTGGCGTAACAGTTCATGCATTTCATAGCGACCCGAAGCGCTGCGGCTGAGAAGAGACTTTTGAAAAAGCTTTGTCACATCGAAGAGGGTGGCACCGGTAATACTTTGAGATGCTTGATGTGTAAAGCCGCCTTGGAAGAGAGACACCTGGGCGGCCAATAGCCGTTCTTTGGGTGAAAGCAGACGCCAAGAATAGTCAAAAATTGTCCGCATTGTCTGGTGGCGCTCAGGGAGATCGATTCGCTCTGTTTGAAAAAAATCTAGACCAGCATGAATCTCGCTAGCTATCTCTTGGCAATTGAGTACATTGAGCCATGATGTTGCCAACTCAATGCCCAGCGGTAGCCCATCTACATAGCAGCAAATCTTGATCACAGCTCGCCGATTCTTGCGGTCTAAACGAAAATCTGGCTGGATCTGTTGCGCACACTGGATAAACAACGCAATACTGCTAAATTGGTCAACGTTCTTGGATATTTGCCCTTGCAGTGGTGGAACCGCCAGAGTGTGAATCGTAACAGTCTGCTCCTGGCGCAGCTGAAGTGCAACGCGAGAGGTGATCAATATCTTGCAATTTGGCGCACCTGTCAATAACTGGCTTACCAAAAGACTGGCTGCCTTTAGATGTTCAAAGTTATCCAGAACAAGCAGCAGACTCCTCTTCTGCAGAAACTGGATAAGTTGCCGGGTTGGCTCAACAGAACCGCTGAACTTTACCTTGACTGTATCGGCGATGGCCCGCACGACAGCAGCTGTGATACCCTGACGTGTCCCCTCTACCGTCGACCTTCCATTCCCAGCGGCACTGACGCCTATATCAGTGGTCGAACCAGCAGTTGAACCCAACTTCAGACTGGGATTCACATCGGCACTTACACCCGCTAATGAAACAAACCAGACACCATGTTCAAATTCATCTAGCAGGGCCTCTCCACAAGCTGCAGCCAGACGAGACTTGCCTACGCCACCTGGTCCCAAAAGCGTCACACAACTCGCCGTTGGCTTCTGAAGCGCCTCGACAATCGTCCTAACCTCCTCTTCTCTTCCAATCAGCCTTGTCATCCAAGATGGCAGATTGTGTAAGGCCGTAGAGCGAGGTGTCACTAGATCCAAGTGAAGAAGAGTCTCTAAATCCTGCCCCTGTGCAGGTATACGTGCAGGGATTTCAAATAAAGAACGCCCACGAACATGTTCCTTGGCATCAAAACCGGTCAACGCCTCTGGTATGGTGCTAGACCCAACAAGACGATCTTGCATATCCGTCTCAATGGCCCCCAGTGTTTTCAGTGCAACTTGCTGGGCATGGGTAATGCCTGCGACGCCTGAAATGATCATCCCCTTATATTGGGGATTACAGTGTAGAATCGATTGGCTTTGGCCTGTATGGGAATCCCACAATCTGGTTGTACCGTCTGAGCTGCAGCTTGCCATCGATTGTCCATCTGGGTGAAAGGCAACGTCCCAAATAACATCCGTATGCTCACTCATTGCGTGAAGCAATTCGCCCGTCTCGCCATTCCAGATGCATACGGTCGTATCATCGCCACCGCTGATGATCTGCTTCCCATCGAGTATTGCGGCCACTGCGCGGACACCCCTTGTATGTCCACTCAGAGTGCGAATTGATTGTCCTAAGGCAAGGTCCCAGAGCACCAGCCTTCCATCTTCGCTAGCACTGACAAGATACAGCGCATCAGTATTGGATTGTCCAAGAAGTAATGGCTTAGTACCTGGTGACTTAGGATTGGATGGAGGAATCTCCGATGCGCCAGTAGAGCCATGCGCTATGGAGGGAGAAACAAAAAAATAGAGGTGTCGGACCACATCCGTATGGCCAGTTAGAACGTGACTAAGGTTGCTAGGGGGGCGGCCTGTTGCGACATCCCATAGCCGAATCGTATGGTCAGAGCTACCGCTGGCTAGTAGTGTCCCATCAGGGCTAAAGCGGGCTGTATAAACGGGTTTTTCGTGACCTGTAATCGTAAGAATCGGTGCGCCTGTTAACACATCCCACAGCCGAATTGACTGATCCCAGCTACTTGTCACCAATTGGGTTCCATCCGGGCTAAATTCAACCGAACTGACCCAGTTGGTGTGGCCCATCAAAACGTGGCGCACTTCTCCACTCTCTACATCCCAAAGCCGCACCGTCTTGTCTGCGCTAGCGGTTGCCACGATTGAATCTGTTGAGTTGATAGCAACGGAGCGAACCATCTGCGTATGGCCACTAAAAGTCTGCTGAACAGTGTGGGTCGCTAGATTCCATAAGTAGGCATTGCGATCATCACCGCCGCAGACAAGTTGCTGCCCAGCTTGGCTAAAGGTAACCGAGCGCACCCAAGTCGTCACACCGTAGATAGTGCGTAGATGTTGCCCCGTCTTCAACGCCCAAAAGCGGATCGTCTGATCATTGCTACCACTAGCAAGAGTGCGTCCACTACGACTAATCGCCACGGAATTGACGGCATTGACATGGCCATCCAGGGCTTTCTCCAAATGACCAGACACTGGATCCCAGAGCCGGATCGTCCCATTGTTGGCACCTGAGACAAGCAATCGTCCATCTGGGCTGAACTTCAGGGTGCGAACCCAAGAACGATGCCCCTTTAAGATTCGGGGCTTCTCTTCTGAACTCAGCGGCCATAGAAAGATGTCTCCACTGTTACCGCCGAAGGCTAACCTGTCTCCTTCCGGATGGAAGGCTACACTCCAAATTTGATCCCCATCCCCATGCAATCTCTTGATTAGCTGACCTGTCTCTACGGCCCACAGCCCCACGGTGCCATCTCCGCTAGCGCTGGCCAATAGCTGCCCGTCAGGGCTGAACTCAACGCCCCACACCCAACTCTCATGGGCATTTAGCCTGTAAATCGGTTTTGGGCTATCAACAGACCAAATACATAGGGTTGTGTCATAACCGGCACTAGCAAAGTGCTGCCCATCTGGGCTAAAGGCCACATGGACGACCCCTTTGGTATGGCCTTTATAGATCTGCAAAGGCTGGCAAGAAGCAACATCCCAAAGACGCACGGTCTGATCCCAGCTACCACTAATGAGCGTCTGACCATCTGGGCTAAACGCCACCGACCAGACATCATCATGGTGCCCTTGACAGATGCCCACAATTTGGCCGTCGCCCTCTTGCCATAAGCGAATCTCTTTTTCCGCAGTAGCCGCTAGAAGTTGACCGCCAGGGCTAAAGGCAACAGCGTGAACCAAGCCAAAGGCATCTGCAAATCCAGAGCCGGACAGATTGGCATTGGCAAAGTTCACATTGTGGAGTTGGACGTGACGTAGATCTGCTTTCCATATGACCAAATCAGAGAAGTCATACCCACTTAGATCGACGCCCATCGTAACCAAAATGTTTAAGATATTCCCTGACGCATAACATGCTTGGCCATCGAGTTCCCCGCCAAACATGGCACGCAATGTGACCAGCAGTTCAGCAAATTTGGCTTCTAATTGAGGTCTACCAAAGGTTAACAGAAGTCGGTCAATGATTGGCTGGAGCAAGAGCCGTCTCTGGCTACGACAGACATACTCTTTAGCAAGCGGGTTGAGGAGAGGATGGGTCTTAAGATAGCGAAGGTCACCCGTCTCAATCTCATGACAGATTTGATCAACCAGAAAATTCGTTCCGTGCTCCATGACCACATTTTGCAGAGTGAATCCCGCTTCTGTCTGCTCCAGAAGCAGTCGACGCTGGAGCGAGCGCAAAGCATCAATAAAGAGGCCATGAGAGTAGAAAGGGGATAGATTTTTGCGCAACGAATTTGCCGGGAGTTCTTCCCTTGCCGCCACCAACCAAAGAAGCAGATCGATCTCCGGTTGCAACAGCCTAGCAAATTGCTGTTCCAATACAGTCCGTATGTCTTCAAAGATAGGGATGCCGTCCGCCACAAAGGCATCCATATTTCCTTGAAAGAGATCAATGACTGTCTGAGCAACCAGCTTTAGTGCCAGTGGATTGCCAGAGTATTGAGCAACGATATCCGATTCGCCCACTGATGCTCGGCGCACCCCATGGACCGACAGAATTTCATGGCCAGACCGCTCGTTTAAGCCATCTAGCCTGAGAATACGGGCTGATTGTTCCACTATGGGCGCACTGTCGGCTCTAGCCTGTTTCTCCCGCACATCTGTCTCTTGTAGATGTTGCTCGGAATGCTCATTTAGTTTTGGAGTATGAGCTATCTGCCCTGAGGCTCGATCACCTGAGAGGCGGGAAAGTTCAATTCGAGAGAGCTCCATCGGACATTCACGGCTCGTCAATAGCAAGCTGCTCCGGTGGCGTGTCTCGCCAAAGTTGGCCACGAGCTGACCGTATGGTTCATAGCCAGGTTTGTAAAGGCTCGCTTGGTCATCAGCCTGCAGAATGCTTTCAAAATTATCCAAAATCAGAAGGCAACGATTGCGACGAAGCAGATCAAATAGGAGGGTGAATTGCTCATCTAAAGAATCGGGCCATGATTCTAACTCAAAATTGGAGAGAATCTGTATCCAGTTTCGTAAAATTTCAGCCAGAGGTGGTGCGTTCACAAGGGAACGCCAGAGCATAAAGTCAAACCGAGGGTGAATCGTGTGCACAACCCGCGCCGTTAACGATGTCTTACCTAACCCGCCCATACCAACGATAGCCACAAGTTGGGCTCGCTCGATGAGAATCCAATGCTCGAGTAATGCTATCTCTTCCTCTCTCCCAAACAAGGTTTCGATCTCCGGTGCCTCTCCCCAATCTCCATACGAAACAGTATCTAGGGTAGGTCGGCTGCCAAGCGCTTGGAATGGAGAAGAGGCTGAAGTCTGGCCCAGGTTCAGAGGGAATGTCGGGTTGGGGGGCGTAGACGAAGAATCCCCGACTTGCTTTGCCCCAGTTTGCTCGACCAGCGCGTCTGGAGCCGGCGGCAGTTGCTTTGCCCCGACAGACTGATCCAGCTTCAGCTGAACTGGCTGAATAGATTCACTGCTACCGATCTGTCCAGCGCGTACGCGGTCATATAACTCAATGGTCTGGGGAGTGGGTTCCACACCAAGCTCCCGTTCTAGAATGGTAACGCAGCTCTCAAACTGGGAAATGGCTGCGGTTCGTTGACCCGTTGTCGCCAGCAACCACATCAACTGTTGGTGCGCTTCCTCCCGCCAGGGCTCCAGTTCAAGCAGACGCAAGGCCAGTTTCATGCTCTCATCATACATACCTTCTTCTGCATAGTGATTGACCAGGGTTTCAAGGGTTTGTGTTACCCTCATCCGCCAAGCCTCTCGCTCTTGCAGAAGCCACATCTCTAGTTCAGGGCAATCGTCCAGGGTAAGGCCAGCCATAAACTCGCCCTGATAGAGTTCAACAGCCTGGGTTAGCGAGTCAACATCCTTGCGCGTCAAGAACTCATCAGTCGCGCTGACATCTAACCAAACTGTACTCGTTGGCTCAAAGCTAATGGTATGTCGAGTTGCCTCAAAGCAGGTAGGGAGAACCTTGTTGAGCTGACCAAGTGCCCATCGTAGATTGCGGCGGGCGTCTGATTCCGGCTTATCCAACCAAAGTAGGCCAGCAAGGGTGCTACGGCTATGGGCCTGAGGGTGACACAAAAGATAGCCTAACAGCGCCAAACTCTTCTGGGAACCAATTTTACGTATCAACTGTTCATCTACTTGAATTTGGGGAGGGCCAAGGAGTCGTATTTGAATTGGCATTCTGGACAAACTTTACCATTCTATACCGCGGTCGATTTCAAAGCCGTCGTTTGGTCTCGCCGGTAGAGCAACGGAAAACGAAGATTTTGAAAGGGTGCTGAGTACGCTGGGATACAAAACAACTCTGTTTATTGTACGCCGAAGGTAAACACTTGGCAACTCGAAAAAGGAAGGGTGAGTATCGGATGACGCAGTTGTCTCATCATCGATTCGATGGTATTGTATTCTGGCTAAATTGCGGTCAGCAGATCCCAACCGTACAATGAGCATACCCTTGTAGGATACTGGGTGTATCTACAGCACGGCACTTCCCCAACTGTCACTTGGATGCAGTAAAACACCAGATGATTCCATGATACAGTTGGCGAATTCAAAAATGTCCATATGATGTGGAGATAGGCACGCCTCGTGCCGGTTTCTGGCGCATAGCCGCACGGAGCATGCTCACTCCACAAACAATTCGCCAACTGTATCATTCCATGCCCAAATTATGAACAAGACCCAGCGAGCATTATTAGGTAGTTGCCTTCTCACCGGTACCCTCGGCTCTATCCACGCCTTTAGTGTCTTCATCAGTCCTCTAGAGGTTCTACTTGGTGCTGGTCGTGCCCAAGTCAGTGCTCTATACTCTGTGGCTTTGGTCTGTTTGACGATTGCTGTCTGGGGAGGGCATCATCTCTATCGCTGGTTCGCCCCGGCTATTTTGGCTGTTGTGGTCTGCCTAGTTGCCGCGCTGGGACTACTAGCCACCGGGTTCAGTCAAAACCTCTTTAGCCACATGGTTGGTTACAGCCTTCTATTCGGCGGAGCCAATGGCATTGGGTACGGCCTGAGCCTCTATGTGATTAGCCAAGCCATGCCAAATAGAACGGGTTTTGGCATGGGGACCGTCACGGCTGTCTACGCACTGGGAGCGACCCTCTTTGTCATCGTCTTCGAGGAACTCGTCAGCCGAATCGGGATTGGCCCTACATTTTACAGTATGGCAGGATTGCTGGTGGTGATTGCCTTCGCAGTGGGCTGGCTATTTGCCATCAATATGAACGAATCTGAGGCTGAGGATGGCAATGCGCCGAAAGAGACAGGGGAGGGTTCTCCCTTCGACAAGCAAGGCAACAAGGGACAGCCCCCCAATCTTGGGAATAATATCCACCATATCCAGCCTGAACATCGATTGCTGGTGATGCTCTGGTTTGGCTATGGATTCGGCGTGGTGGCTGGTCTAATGGCCATAGGTCACGCGGCTGGGCTTGTTGAGGCCGCTGGCGGATCCACTCAACAAGTGGTGACAGGTGCAATGCTGATTGGCATTGGCAATGCTCTGGGCGGCTTTACGGCTGGCTGGCTGGTAGACCGAGTTTCTCCTCGTCTCCTCTTGCTTGGATTGTCTCTTCTTTCTGCTTTTGTGCTTGGTGGACTCACTTTGCGAAATAATATTCCACTCACTTTCGGTGGCCTGACCATAATCGGCTTGGCCTACGGCGCGATCATTGCTGTTTATCCAGCCACTACTGTTACCTACTATGGCGCAGAGGCTGCAACCAAGCAATATGGTCGGATCTTCACTGCTTGGGGTGTGGCCGGTTTACTGGGGCCATGGATAGCTGGACTAGTCTATGATCTCACGGGCGGTTATCAGATTGCTCTGGGAATTGCTTGCTTGGTGGCGCTTCTGTCCACTGGGGTTGTTCTGATGCTGCCGAAGGACGGCGAAATGGCTTAAAGTATACTACAAAAAAGGTTAGCCCCACGGCCAAAACAGACGCAGTACCGAGAAAGAATGCATCAAAGCCAAAGCGCTCAATCACCACGCCCCCAGCGTAATAGATAGAGGATTCCCCAATGCCTTGTGCAGCCACGGCAATGCCCGATGCCCACCCCCACCAGCGTGCATCCACCTTTTCCATTCGGTAGACGGCAACGGACGCTGTGGAGATGGCCGCCAAGACTTGAAAGAGGACAAACCCCGAACTAGCACCAAGCCAGCCGCTGCTTCCCGCTATAATGAATAGCCCACTGATTAAGCCAACTAAGGCCAGAGCAATGATCCGTCCATGACCAATTCGGCGGGCCAACCAAGGCGTGGCCAAGGCTAACCCCGCTGCCACAAGCTGACCCACGCCCAAAATCATGCCAATTCGTTGGGGAGAGACCTGAAAATTCAGATCGAGAAAGACATTGAAAAAATTGGTTGGTCCTTGGGTTCCGCCTTTCCACAGCAGCTCCACAAAGGCTAGCGGAATCAACACGCTCCAAACCAGCACCCACTTGCCTTGGCCTTCCGCTTTGCTCTCTGTCACTTCTTCTTGAGATACCTCCCGGCTTGTCAACATCATAGCCAGGACTGAAGCAATGTGAACCAATCCGCAGAGCATGAGCGCATATCGATAGGGGGCTGGCTGCTCAATTGACGTGCCAATCAGCTTGGCAAAGAAGCTGGGCAGCTGCCCAGCCAGCAGACTTCCAATAAAGCCCGCCAGCGGAAAGAGCGCCTGCCGGTAGGCAAAGGCCCGACTGCGGTTTGCATCCTCGGTTATGCTCATCAAATAGACATCGCCATTGGGCCAGTAGAAAGCACCCCCTACATAAGCCATTAGTAGCCAGGTCATAAACCATGCCTCACGCCAGGGCGAGGGCAGCACGTCGCCCCACGGAAGCAGAGTAAAGCTTACGGCGTAGATAGATAGGGCCAAAATGATCAGGCGGCGACTTCCAAAGCGGCGGCTCATCAAACCACTGGGTATACTCAAGAGAATAAACATGATCGGACCTATTGCCGTAAGCATACCAATGAAGCTTGGTCCATATCCGAGCCGTAAAAGAAAGAGATTGAAAAGCACAACGAAGAGTCCAAGCCAGCTAAATCCCAAAACAAAAGGGATCACCAAATAGAGCCGGGCATCACGACTGAGAGGGAACGAAGAGGATTTCGTCATGTTCAGAAAGGCGTTACCACACCTGCTAGGCCCGCATTACGATTATTGGACGACTACTTGTTATTGTAGCTGCTTCCGTGGTCTTACCGGTTAGGCGAGGTGTGTGGAGCACAAAGTAAGATTTCTGCCGGATCAGGTGAGCGATATCATCCACGGCTAGCAGGGAAAGAATTGATAACATATAGCGACCGATTGAATTGCAAGGTCTGGTTGTGTTAAAGAATCTCATGGTGGTATTATACTCCCGATTGAATAACCAACAAAGGAGCAACCAAACCCTATGCCAGACATACCCCAATTTCAGCTTAACCAAATCAACAAGGGCGCCCTGCATACGGCCTACTATGAGCACGGCTTTGCCTTGGTAAACAACGTCATCTCTGCTGAGGAACAGGCCGAAATTAGAAGTGACCTAGCCAAGATCAACCGTGGTGACTACGGCTGCGAACCAATCCCACCGCTCACCAAAGAAGAAGCGATATCCCAGACCGAAGAGACGTTGTTAGCCCGCTATATGTACATCGGCGAACCCCATTCGTATAGTGATACCATCCGCCGCTACATTACCCATCCTGGGATAAACCAAATTTTGAGTGTCGTGGTCGGTGCTTATGTTCCTTTCTGGGATAGCGCGTACAAATGTGTGCAGACCATGTTTGTCTCTAAGAAGCCCAGTGCAAATGGCAGCCCTTGGCATCAAGACGAGCACCCCATTCCTACCCGGGATCGTTCTCTTACCGGCGTTTGGATTCCACTCACTGATGCCACAATGGATAATGGATGTCTGTGGATTATCCCCAACAGCCACAAGCCAGGCATCATCTACGAGCGCTATGAACACAACTTACCTGATGTCGATAGCATGACCATTGCCCGAGGCTTTGACGACGCTGGTGCCATCCCTGTGGAGATGGAAGCTGGTAGCGTTCTTTTCTTTTCTGGCTACCTGCTTCACAGCTCTAAGAAAAATGTTAGCCAATGCTATCGGCCTGCGCTGACGATGCACTACTGTTCCGCTAATACCTGGCTCACATGGAAGGGGGAGCGCAACTATCGGGGTGTGATTCCGATTCAAGGTGATGATCCCTATGCTGAAGATGGGTATGTAACGGCTAAACCCTGGGCAAAAGCGGAGTGACCAATGACCGAAAATCAAGCACGTTACCAAACACATTCCTATCTCCGAAATCGCTGGGAGCAGACTGGCAGACAGCTCGCCTTCACCGCTACAACATTGGCGGAGCAGACCCAATGGCGGCTGAAGCTCATTCCTTTGCTGCGTCAGTTGACTGGCTATGATACCATGATTCCGGTTGAGCCGGAGCCAAACATCACGGAAGAGATACATCTCGACGGGTACATTCGCCAGCGGGTTGAGATCCAGACAGAGCCAGGGGTAATCATGCCTCTTTATGTGCTGATTCCCGCAAGTGGCCAAGCTCCATACCCAGTGATTATCGCCCCCCACGGTCACGGCAGCGGAGGGAAGTTTTCAGTGGCTGGTTGTCGGGATCTACCCCAAGTTAGCGAAGCAATAGACATCTACAACTACGACTATGGCGTCAAATTTGCCCAGGCTGGTTTTATTACGTTTTGCCCTGACGCTCGTGGATTTGGGGAGCGCCAAGAAGACGCAGCCAAGGAAAGTATCCTCAACTCGTCATGTTTGCCTCTTAATAACATGGCGTTTCCCCTCGGGCAGACGGTCACAGGCATGTGGACCTGGGATATCCATCGGCTCATTGACTATGTGGAGACCCGGGAAGATTGCAACGCTGACCGCATCGGCTGTGCCGGACTCTCTGGTGGTGGGTTGCAGACGCTGTGGGCAACAGCCTTAGATGAACGTATCCGCTGTGCCATCATTAGCGGATATATGTATGGCTATAAGGAATCACTGCTGGACCTGCACCAGAATTGTTCTTGCAACTATGTGCCTCATCTCTATGAATATGTGGACATGGGCGATATTGCCGCGCTGATTGCTCCCCGCCCATTGATGGTAGAGAGCGGTGATCAAGATCCGCTCAATGGAGCCAGTGGTTTAGCCAATGTGGAATCGCAGATAGAGATTATCCGTCGGGCATATAGGCTTCTGGACGTGGAGAATAAGGTGAGGTATGAGGTCTTTGAGGGCGAACATATGTGGGGTGGCGCAGAAGCGATTCCGTGGATGATGACTCATCTTGGCGACTGATTAGGGCACGGTTAAGGACCTTGCTATACTGCGGTTGGCCATAGGTGAGAATAATTCGATACTGTTTTAGCCGACTAGATTATTCTCATCTATGACAGAGCTAAGTATATTTGTCTCCACCCCGAAGCAGGTCAACCATCTCTTGAGGCAAGCCAGCAATTTGGGCAAAAGCAGCCAGCGCGCCATACTGCTCTGTATCCCAAAGCCAACTGGTATTAAGCCAGAAACCAGGAAGAACCGTTGAGTAATAGGTGTTGTTGACGACCGGCATAGATTGATAATGGCCACTTTCATCCAACACCCAGAATTCGACGGTTTGATGCTCTGAGCGCGAATCGACAATCCAATACTCTTTGACACCAGCCGCCTCATACTCAGTGAATTTATCTTCATTGTCTCGTTTGACGCTTTCGGGGGAGACAACCTCGATAATTAAGTCTGCTGCACCAGCAAGACGCTGTTCCTCCAGAAGATGCTTATTCTCTGATTTCACGAACAAGATGTCTGGTTCCCGGGCATTGCTGCTTGGGAATGGTTTCATCTCATAAGGTGCAGAATAGAGCTTGCCTAATTGGAAAAACTCAATATAAATTCCTAACAATTTCATCAGGAACGTAACAAGGTCTTGGTGTCGTGTTGCTGCAGACATAAAAATAATTGCCTCTCCATGGACCCACTCAGCGTGAACGTCTTCATCAAAGGTGTCTACATACTCTTGATAGCTCATCGAGATATGAACTTCATAGTCAGCAACCGTTTCGCGTAATGTCTTTTCCATAAATGACATAATTTAAATGCCTCGCTGCATATCTTCCTAATTAGGGATATCCTAGATTACACCTATTCCAACTGCCATGGGTATACCGACTGGATTATACCACAAGAGCCAAATCAAAAAGGCTCTTTAAAGAGTTTCAAGGATCTACGACACTGGTTCAGTTTAGTATGTCACCAGAGTGGGTTCACTCGGCTAAAACAAATAGAGGTGAACCAGTGCCGGATCTACTTAGAATAATTAATTTGTGAATTTGTGAGTTGCGGAATGGCGAATGAATCTCAACGGATAATTGCGTGAGACGCCCCTTTAGGCAGGGTAAGTCTGGGGAAGCCCTCAGCCGCGGCATCATAGAGTGCGACAATGATTTGATACTTAGATGAATCACCCGGCGTGGGAAGGGTTATCTGCTGTACCTCAACCTGATCGGGTAGCCAGTTCGACGAGCCGCCGGGCATAGCGAGATCGACCTGGCTCATCACCCGGGTCTCATCCAGTAATTGGACCGTCACACTATAGTCTTTGTCAGGAATCTCCAGTGCCTGCCACACAAGCTCCAGCGTCGCCGACTCGACGCCACTTTGCAGCGTAAAGGCATTCTTTATCCCTCTTAGCGCAATCTGACCACCAAATTCGGCATCTAGCACGGTCTCCATTATTGGCAACTGGAAAGAACGGCTGCTGGCTAGGATGGTAATAGGCAAATTAATCGCTGTCATAGGTAACGCTGTATCAGGCATGGCCTTAGAAGATAGCGACATGGAGAATGTGTACACGCCGGCTGTAAGGTCATTGTTGACACGGAACTTATGGAGGGTACGCAGCCGCTGATTGAGGGGCCACTGGGTGATTGGATACCCATCGGCCAGCGGAAGAGTCTGGGTTGCGACAATCGTCTCCTCTTTATCTAACCAAAGAAGCTGCAAATCTGCTGCCTCCGAGGGAGCCGTTCGGGTTATGCCCTCAGTTGCCACCCATTCAAGGTTCAATGGAAACGTTTGCCCTGCTTCCGCTTCAGCCTGGTCAATGGTGCTCTGTACATAAAGATGAGGCAAAACCTTTGTCATCATTTCATTCGGACGAGCACTTCCACCAGGAATCGGACGGTCGACTGTTAGAGGCAACAGGCTCTGCTTCCCAGCAAGTTCTCCATCATCCATTATCAGATTGTATCCAGCCAAATCACCCGACGGATCGTACAGGCTTACTCTCAATTCATATGCTCCAGGCAAAGCACCAGAACCGGTCCAGTGGCTGGCCGGAATGCGAGAGACCACAATCTGCTCAACGTTCCATCGGGTGGTGGGCCACTCATGAAGCGTTAACGGCTGATCTTCAAATGTAGCAAAGAGCAGAGCGTCCACCGTACGTAACTGGCCTGCTAATCGTAAATCCAAATCACCAATGGGCGGTTGATAGGCTGGATGGCGCCGCCAGTAGAGGAGTAGTTCACCAGTTTCATGGATCTCGTACCCAAGCAGGACCAACTGGTTACCAAAGTTCGCCATCACCTCCTGCCCAAGCCTCGGAGTAAACTTGGCTCGATCCAGCTCTTTAAAGCGGCGCACGTCTACATCCCAATAATTGCTCTCTCTTGGCGATTCCACAGCAGCCCGTTCGAGGAGCAAGGGAACGACAGCCATTGGATCGACCACTTCATTTTGCCAAGTAACCAGCCAGGGTCGTTCTGTATGCGCTAGCAACTTCCCCATGCTATCGGCTGCCAGCCTATAATCGAGGACGTTGTTTACATCCAAAATCCTCATCTCGGGTAGCCCCACGGCAGGAACCCCCGGTGCATAGTAGTTCCAGACCGGCCATGTGTGGCCAGAACTCAGCAGAACCAGTTCACCCGGTTTGGCGCGCTTGCTGACAAATCGCGCCAGGGGCCGCCATTGGGTCTTGGTAAATTCGGGATCCACAAAGTAGTTCCGATCAGCATACACAAAAACGGCGAGGAGCATACAGAGAAGCAAAAGAGCAAAACCAGGAAGAAGCCTATCGATTACGTATCGCCAGAAATGACGAGGTGTATCAAATGTATCTAATTTGCCTAATGGCTCTATCGCAAGAATACTTTGTATCCCTGCTCCCATCTTCGCCAGCCCAGCACTCCATAAGAGTATCAGCCCAGGCAATCCAAGCATGACGTATCGTGGGTTGAACTTGGGGATGAAGAGAGCCACGCCAAGGATTGCGCAGGTTGGTAAAATCCACCAAAGCAGGGAGGTGAGAAGAAGATAAATACTGGAGGGGGGAGATTCGTGATTCGTGATCGGTGATTCGTGGTCTGCGGGCCAAAGAAGTGCGAGGATAGAGACGCCTGTAAGGAGTGTCAAGGGAATCAGTAGCCATTGCCCAACCGATTCGACAACGGTTTCGCCGCCGATAAGGCTAATCAGTACATTGAGCAGCGCTTCTTCTACCTTGAACTCACCTTGCCAGTAACTTGTATCCTCTCTCAATTGAAAAATTAGTGTAGCAAACCAGGGAAGGTATAAGAGACCGATGGTTAGATGAGAGAGGAGGAAGGGGTAAATGGTTGATGGTTGTTGGGGGCTGGGGGTTGGGGTTTGGGGGCTGGAGGGGCAGCTATGTGGAGCGGAAAGGTTTAGGGAAGACGAGTGAGTAGTTGTAAAAAGAAATTGGCGTATCAGGAAGAGTAGAGCTAGGGTGCCAAGTAGGAAAAAGGCAAAGTAGTGAGTATAAACGGCTGCGGTGGCCGTAAGGATATATAGGATCCGGAGTGGTGGTCTGTTGGATGGGGGGGTAAGGTTAAGCGTTGGACTGTCGCTGTTCGGTCGGCTTGGTCTATTCAAACGACATAGGAGTATGTAACCAGCGGTGATACCCAATACGGTAAGCAGGGCATACATTCTGGCCTCTTGGCTGTAATAGAAGAAGAGTGGATGGAGGGCAGTCAGCAGGCCGGCAATGGCTCCAGCTAGCCGTTTGCCAGAGAGTCCGGTGGCAAGGGCAGCTAGTATTGGCACGGTTAGGCACCCCATCAGAACAGATGGATAGCGTAACGACCACTCACTCCAGGCACCCCCCCAGCGCTGAGGAATGGGTGTTTGAATGGCTTCTACAGTAGGTGCTAGAGCTTGCAGCAACTTTCCCCAGCCAGAAACTACAAGATAATAGAGCGGTGGCTGGATATCTTGGGCCGTCCAGCGGATTAGAGCGCCCCAGTCCCAACGCACAATTTCAGCGGTAACCCCTTCATCATACCAAAGACTTTGTAGATCCAGGCGATAGGTGCGCAAGGCGAAGGCCAGTAAAATGCACAAGACCAACCACAGTCCATATCCCGTTCGGCTTGTCATCATTGAACCAACCCTTCCCTCTGCTCTCGTGTTGGTGGGAAGAGGGCGAGTAAAACCTGGGCTCGGTCATTCGAATCCATTATGAGGCTACTCTATCCTCCCCATGCCCCAGGCACACATGGCCAGTCATCATGCCCGCGCAATCTCTCTGCTTGAGAGCGTCTCGGGCATTGAACCAAAGAGAAAATTGACGACTGCTTCCTCTGTTTGACTTGCAATGAGGATCCGATA
This sequence comes from Chloroflexota bacterium, assembly GCA_039028975.1. GTDB lineage: Bacteria > Chloroflexota > Anaerolineae > Caldilineales > Caldilineaceae > JAHBNG01. The sequence continues at coordinate 12,790 of JBCCHB010000176.1, read as the reverse complement.
GTGGCCAGTATTTTCTATTTCGATCAGGGTAACGATGTCCCACGCTGCGGCAATTTCCCTGGCCCAAGCAATCGGGGTTACCTTGTCTGCCTTATCATGGACAATCAGGACCTGCTCTAACGGCAATTCTTGACAGCGTTCACTGAGCGCCAGGCTAGCCACCTCAATATCGGTATTCTCCTCAATCTCTTTGATCAGCGCCTCTTTTGTCAACAGCGAGAGACCCAAGAACTCTGCAACCTGGTTGATCCGATCTGAAAAGCGATTGGGGGTTGTGATCATTACAAGTTCCTTGACCCTGGTCTCGGCCAACTTGGACAGAGCCAATGCAGTTGCAACGCTGCCAAACGAGTGGCTTAGGATCACATCCACGTCGTGACTTGACAAAATGTGGGCTAGACAATCGGCAAAGTCAAACATACTGGTAGGCTGCTGGTCACTGGCCCCATGGCTAGGTGCATCAAAGGCCAGCAGCGTGCAATCTTGGACTAGCAAGGGATCGACTAAGGCAGCGAAGTTCCCTGCCCGCCCCTCCCAGCCATGGACAAGCAGAATCTTCTTGGTACCGCTACCCCAAGAGTAGAGCTGAACTTCACCCTCCCGGTACGTCAAGCGACTTTGCGTTGCCCTCTCCAGCACTTCATCCTCAATCGGCCTAGCCGGAAAACGCCGCGGCGAACACATAAAGTTCCATGCCCTCTTGGCAGCCAAAGAAGGAGAAACAAAGCCTAGAAGACCAAATGTGACGCGAATATAGAATAGGGCTAATGTATTACGTAGTTGTTTCATAAAATTGATGGCTGCTGTCAACGGCTTTGGGGGCCGGATGCCGCAGATAAGGTGGCGGATTAGAGAAACGGGTGGCGCAGATTGTTTGACGCCGTTCGTTCCATCTCCATAAACGGGTAATCTCTGTTATACTCAGCTCCGTTTGAAAACCGTAGTTTGGTTACTCTGGTAGAGCGAAGGAAAACTACGGTTTTCAAATCGACCGCAGTATAAATACGGCTCAAAACCGCTGATAACGCTCCTCTATGGACCAACTAATAAGCGCCATGGCTAATTCACCAACCGTGGGCCAGATGCGCATGGCTAGGGCTGCCACAGTCGCCGGTCCGCCTCCCATTAGCGGAGCCAGCAAGAAATATAAGGCCCCTTCTCTCACGCCAAAGCCACTGGGCGTAATGAAGGAGAGAAAGCCAACAGCATAGGCAATAGGAAACGAGGCGATGAGATGAGGGGCCAATATCGCCATCTCTGCATACGTATACGTCTGCAACGAAAAGGTCAGTGCGCCAAAGCAGAGTCCCCAACAGAGCCAGTGGATAAACGTAAGCACCAAGACGCCGAAAAGCTGAGCCGTCGAAAAGGAGTTATCTAACGGAGGACGTCCAATCCGCGCCAATCCCCAGTTGGCTAGGCCAAAGAACCAGTTAGGCCGTAGAATAAAGACAACTATTGGCAGCAAGAGCAGACAGAGCAATAGAGGCGTCCAACGCCCCCAACTAAGTCCTTGCCAAACCGTTGTGAACATCCCATAATTGCCAAAAAGACCAAGATAGAGAGCGGCAACGGGTCCAGCCGCCATCAGAATCATAAGCTGAAAGAGCAGAACGCTGGCAATGGTCGTCTCTGGGCGAACGCCTCGCTTTTGGCAACGCATGGTCATGCTCAAAGGCTGCCAGATGTTGCCCGGCACGTAGCGGGTCATGGCGCTGAGGAACCAAATGCGTATGGCTGGCCCGTACGCTATGTTGCTACCCATTAGAGCAAGGAGACGCTGCCAAATCTTGATCTCCAAGCCCCAACTTATTAGCAGGAAGATAGTTGAAATGGCCAGCCAACCTACATTCAAACGCCAAGGTTGACGGCTCAGTTCCCCCCACTGATTTCTCAGTAGCAACACCATAAAGACGAGCGCAACACCAACCAAAATCTGCTGGAAGCGAAGATATACGTTTCGCGTTGGGCTTACCCCTGATTCGCCCATCGACGGCAATATCCCAAACTGGTGGACATGAGTTCGACAATGCGTTCATCGGGAGCGCCTTCTTCTAGGGCATCTGGGTGAAGCTCCATGGAGATAGAGCGTTCATAACCATCATTCGCCATCTCTGCCAGAAGAGCATCCAGGTGAATGGTGCCAGCTTCCGGGCGACGATGCTCCCGACCGTCGTAGTTGCTTAGGTGAACGTGCTGCACCTTCTGTCGCCACTGCTTATAGACATCAACCGCCTCCAGTCCCCAAGTGGCCAGATGAGTCGTATCCATGGTTAGATAGGGAAAGCGACAAATATCGTGCAGGTGGTCCATGTCGTAGGCATTCCAGTCATAAAATCTCCAATTCCACCCTAACGCCGGGTGGGCTGGCATATTTTCAATACAGAGCAGCACGTCCGTACGCTCCTGTAGCTGCTGGTACCCGTTCTCTAGCCAACTGGCATACCCACGTTCCGGATTACCAAAGGGCAATGGCACCCTTGTCTGCTTACCAAAGGCCATTTGCAACGTCATCCAATTGAACCGCTTGGGAAGGTGATGAATGATAACGGGCGCGCCAATGGCCTCGGCCAATTTGACGGACTGAGCAATGATCTCCGGCTGCTCTTTGCTCCACCCTGGCACCGGCGAAAAGGGGCTATGCAGGGCCAAAACGGGTAAACTATGACGCTGAATTAATTCCTCAACATAGTCTGCCTGGCGCGTATCCCAGCGATGATCAGCCATCAGCTCAATGCCATCAAAACCCGCTTCTACTGCAAAAGCAAAGATTCTGTCAGGACTATAAGTGTAAAGCGACCCCGTCGAAAAGATAAATTTCATAGTGATAGCCTTTAGGTTACTCGACGCCCCACAAATCACTGTTCACGCCCCACGCACAATATGATTCATGAACCACGCCCTCCCATCTCCTCCATAAACGCGATCACCGTCTCAATCCCCTTGTAAAAGAGGGGCAGATGAAACTTCTCGTTCGGTGCATGGAGATTATCATCGGGCAGACCAAAGCCCAACAGGACCACTGGGGTTCCCAAAGCTTTTTGAAAATCCACCACAACTGGGATGCTGCCCCCCTCCCGCTTGAAGACTGGTTCAATGCCAAAAACACGTTGGTAAGCACGGGCCGCTGCCTTAATTTCAGGCAGATCGATGGGGGCAACGAAGGCAGGCGAACCCCCACCTCGCTCCTGGATGTCCACGGTGATGGTATCAGGGGCTAGGCTTTGAAGATGGTCGCCGATTAACTTGCCAATGCGATCAGGATCCTGGTTGGGAACCAGCCGACATGAGATCTTGGCATGAGCCTGGCTGGGAATTACTGTTTTGAAGCCATCGCCAATGTAGCCACCCCACATGCCGTTGATCTCCAGTGTGGGCCTTGAGCCAGCGCGTTCTACAATGGTATAATCGGCTTCTCCGTAAGCAGCAGGAACGCCAGTCCCATTCTTGAGTTCAGCCTCCCCATAGGGAACCCGAGCCATTTCTTGACGCTCCTCCATGCTCAACTCTTCCACATTATCATAAAAGCCAGGCACCATCACGTGCCCTTCCTCATTGTGGAGTGCAGCCAGCAGCTCTGCCAAGGCTTGGTTCGCGTTATGAACGGCACCGCCATACACGCCCGAGTGCAGATCCGATGTTGGTCCCGTTACCGTAATTTCACCAGACCACATGCCGCGTAGCCCGTAAGTGATCAGTGGCTGGGTTGGTGAAAGAATGCCCGTATCGGAAATCAGGCAGAGATCTGCGGCCAACTTATCTGTGTGATTGGGCAAATAAGCATCCAGTGCTGCCCCGCCTGCCTCTTCCTCGCCTTCTATGATAAACTTAACGTTGACAGGTAAGGTTCCCACCGTTTGAAGCAATGCCTCCATGGCTTTCACATGGATAAACGTTTGGCCTTTGTCATCGGAAGCACCTCTAGCAAAGAGGTCATCGCCCCGTACAGTCGGCTCAAAGGGAGGCGTTTCCCAGAGATCTAGGGGATCAACAGGCTGGACATCATAGTGGCCGTAGATCAGAATAGTTGGTTGTTCAGCTCCGGCATGAAGCCAGTCACCATAGATCAGTGGGTGGGTATCGGTCTCAATCAGCTCCACATGGTCTAACCCGCTGGTACGCATGTTATTCACGAGCCATTCGGCTGCCTGCATAATGTCCCCTTTATGGGCGGCCTCAGTGGAGATACTAGGGATGCGCAGCCATTCGACCAGTTCATCAAGCTGACGGGACTTGTTTTCAGAAAGGTACATTTGAAGCGAATTCGTCATCGTGTATCCTACTGTATACTTTGCCAGAAAAGTCTTGTCTCAACGCCAACCTATCCACGGTGGGAAATTCCGAGAAGGGAGGATAGGCCCCGTCTTCACAGAGAAAGGTCCCCTCTTCACGGCGACAAGCTTTTTCTTGCCTTCTATAATGAATTGAATCAATCTGATCCTAAATCGGAATCACCAAATACGCAAAGCTACGCACCCAAGGAGGGATTATCTCTATGAATACGGTACGTCAACCTACGTTACGTCTGGGGACCTCGACCTACTCATACTGGCATTTTTTACCCGAAAAGGTGTCCATCGGAACCGTGATGGATGCCGCCCATGAGCTGGGGCTAAATGGTATCGAAATCCTCCACCGCCAGATGGAGAGCGAAGAGAACAGTTATCTACAGAAGCTGAAGCGCCACGCTTTTCATTTGGGATTAGATGTCTACAATCTAAGCATTCACCAAGACTTTGTCTGGGCCGAAGCCGAGGAGCGCCAAAAGCACATAGACCATACCCTAAAGTGCATCGACCTGGCCCACGAAATGGGGATTGGCTCCATCCGAGTCAATTCGGGTGGCTGGCGCAAGCAGGGCAGCTTCGACGATCTGATCAAGGCCAAAGGCTGGGTCGAACCGTGGGAGGGGCACACCAAGGAAGAAGGGATGAAATGGTGCGTGGATGCCGTCCACGCTTGCCTGCCCCATGCTGAAAAGCGAGGCGTCATGCTGCTGCTGGAGAATCACTGGGGATTGACCACTAAAGCCGATGACATGGTTGCCCTGATCGACGCGGTCGACTCGCCCTGGTTTAAAGCCATCCTAGACATGGGCAACTTCATCTTTGAAGAAGACATGTACGCCGCGATGCAGACCATTGCACCTCACGTTTGGCTGGCCCACGCCAAGACCTACCACGGTGGCGGCACCTGGTATACCCTTGAATTAGATTATGCCAGAATCTTCCGCACGCTGCTCGATGCAGGTTTTTGCGGCTTTGTGTCGATTGAGATGGAAGGTGGAGAGGATGCGGAGACGGCGATGCCCAAGAGTGTAGCCATGTTAAAGGATGCGTGGGCAGAGGCGGTAAAATAAGCTAAAATCGGGGAATCGGTCGTTCGGCACGGTCAATCTCCTCTAATACAAGCATATTTAACTTATTGATCGATAGGTCTGGATATCGTTTGTGTAGTCGGCCACGAATTAAGCCGACGGCCAGTTCTCTGGCATGCAACATCAATTCAATGCGCTGGCCTACAGAAAGCGAGCGGATCACTTCAAGTTGTTCCCGATCAACTGGTTCAAATTGGGGTATGTATTGGTTGTCCATGAGGGTAAGGTTACCATATCGTTGTCGTTCAGTTCAAGCCGTTAAGCTGTCTGAACGATTAAGACAGATGTGGTATAATTTCTCCGTGATAATATAGTACGGGACATTTGATAGTTGAAAGCGAAATCCATCATGACAGTTATTCTTGAACAATATCTATTACCAGAAGAGCCGGGAACAATCGAAATTTATCAGCTAGTCACAGTTCACGTGACAGCTAAAGAGGCGCAGCGAATGGTGCGACGTTGGCTTTCAGACGAGGTTGCGTTTTTGGTGACTTCCGCAGAACCTATCTTAGTTGTTATGGATGAACAGTCAGTGGAACGCTCTGTCTGGCGTGTTCCCGCCATCTATTCTACGCCTCATATCGGTCCGGTAGGTGAAGTAGGATCAGTTGATGTTGATATTGAATCAGGCGAAATGTTTGTTAACGAGACGTTAAAGCAAGCAATCTTACAAGAGGTGGAAGCCCTTGCAGAGACCTTGCCTCCATTTGAACCTCGTGAACTAGATGAAATAGCAACCAATTATTTGGTACAGAATTATCAACCAACAGATGATGCTCAACTTAAACAGTCTCTTCAAATGATCATTGATGCACAAGAAGAGCGTATGATTAAAGCATGATTTTCTCGCCTCCATCAGAAGTACTGCTCAATGTTCCCCACCTTATGCAAAAGAACCCAGGCGAGTGCTTAGCCGCCTGTGCTAGCATGGTTTGCGAGTACAATGGTGTTTCTATTCGGTACAATCGAATCGTCAGGACCTTAGAAACCATAATGCACGCGGGTACAGCATTTTATAATATCGAACAGTTAACTAAGCTAAATATCCAAGTCTATTATCAGAAGAACGGCAGCCTTGAGAATCTATATGAATTTTTGCAGGGTGGATGGCCTTGCATTGTCGGTGTCGAAACATACAATCTACCCCACTGGCAAAAAGTAAACACGCCTCATGCCGTTGTCGTTATCGGTATGGCTCCTCAACACATCTACCTGAATGATCCAGCCTTTCCTCAATCTATCTTCAATACATCCCTTGGTGAATTCGACTTAGCATGGTTCGAGAAAGATGAAGAATTCGCCGTGTTAGGTACCAGAAAGTAATCCCTATGACCCAACCAACTTGGACAACCGTAAAAGAATACGAAGATATTACCTACAAAAAATCCGGCGGCGTGGCCCGCATTGCCTTCAACCGGCCCAATGTGCGCAACGCTTTTCGCCCCAAAACCGTGGGCGAGCTATTTGAAGCCTTTGTCGACGCTCGCGAAGATACCAACATTGGTGTGGTGCTCTTCTCTGCCGAGGGGCCGTCGACCAAGGATGGCGTCTACTCCTTCTGTAGTGGCGGCGATCAGAATGCCCGAGGCCATCAAGGCTACGTGGATGATGATGGCATGCCCCGCCTCAACATTTTAGAGGTGCAGCGGCTCATCCGCTTTATGCCCAAGGTGGTCATCGCCGTGGTGCCGGGGTGGGCCGTAGGTGGTGGCCACAGTCTCCACGTGGTCTGTGATCTGACGCTGGCCTCTAAAGAGCACGCCATCTTCAAGCAGACGGATGCCGACGTCACCAGCTTTGATGGTGGTTACGGATCGGCTTACCTAGCCAAGATGGTGGGCCAAAAGCGAGCGCGGGAGATCTTCTTCCTTGGTCGCAACTACTCAGCCCAAGATGCTTATGAGATGGGCATGGTCAACGCAGTGATTCCCCACGATGAGCTGGAGGAGACGGCTTACGAATGGGCGCAGGAGATCCTGGCCAAGTCCCCCACCTCCATCAAGATGCTCAAGTTCGCCTTCAACCTGACCGACGATGGCATGGTGGGCCAGCAAGTCTTTGCCGGGGAAGCCACCCGGCTGGCCTACATGACCGATGAGGCCAAGGAAGGGCGCAACGCCTTTTTGGAGAAGCGGAAGCCAGACTTTAAGGATGTGAAGTGGATTCCGTAATCCCTAAGCTGGACAAGCCAGAATTGTGAATGGTGTCCCCGATTACAACCTTCGGGGATGACATGGTGAATTTTGAATGGTGAACGGGTTCGCTTCCAATTCACCATTAGAAATTTTGGCTCAACTGGAACTCATGTGGTATCGGTCGAAAATAAAATGATGTAAAATAAGATGTTATCCAAAATGAATCGATAGGAAAGGGTAACATCGTCAATGACTTCATCAATAACGGTACCGCTAGATATTCCAGAAGTAGAAGTGCTGAGCACAGAAATCACGTCTGAAAATCACTTTTTGATTCGGGTAGAAAGCACCCAAAAAACAACAGGATGTGGCGTGTGCGGCGTTGATATTGCTTGTACGTTTGGTCATGGTGAAGAAATTAGCTTGCGTCATTTACCGGTATTTGGTCTTGAAACCTACATCGTAATACGGCCCAAACGTGGGCAATGTCTGTCATGTCATTGTGACCCGACAACGACCCAAATTGTAAGTTGGTATGAACAAAGGAGTCCTCATACCCAAGCCTATGATGAATATCTAGTCAAGCAACTAATCAACAGTACAATCGAAGATGTAAGCCTCAAAGACGAAGTTGGGTACGATGCGGTTGTTGGCGCATTGAACCGTCTAATCGACCCCGAAATCAACTGGGATGAAATCGACGAAATCGGTACGCTGGGGATTGACGAAATCTCCAGAAGTAAGGGGCGCAAGAAATTTAGCGCTATCATTACATCTCGTCAACCCAAGGGCAAGGTACGTATTCTTGGTGTACTCCCAGATCGAAAAAAAAGACGGTTAAGGCGTTCCTAGAAGGGATTCCTGACAGACTACACCCTACCATAAAATATTGCACCACAGACATGTGGGAAGGCTATGTCAATGCGATTGATGAGTTTATCAATGAAAATGATGATGTCAATGCATCTCCTGTTGTTGACCGATTTCATGTCGCTCAGAACTATCGAGACGACTTTGACGACCTTCGAAAAAAGGAACTTAGACGCTTGAAAAAAGAGCTGCCTCCCGAAACTTATGATGAAGATTGCAAAGGGATGCTTTGGACCTTGCGCAAAAATCACTCGGCTCTCGAGCCTGAAGAATGCCAGGCTCTTCGACGTTTGTTTGCCCATTCTCCAGAGCTTCATCAGGCATATTCCTTTCGGGAAGAGTTGACGGCCATTTTCAACCAGAAACTCTCTGTTGCCGACGCTGAACATCGGCTTAAGGCTTGGATTCGTAAAGTTGAACGGTCCTCCCTTGATAACTTTGATGGCTTTATCAAGACCCTTCGCAATCACTGGCAATTCATTGTCAACTATTTCGACCAGCGCATCACCAGTGGCTTTGTTGAAGGTCTCAATAACAAGATTAAGGTCATCACGCGCCGATGCTATGGTATTCGCAATGTCTCTACTCTTTTTCAACGCATTTGGCTCGATCTCCATGGAAAAGAGCGCTTTTCTTTGTCAACCACATGAGATCCCGAAGAGCCGAAATTTTCTTGCCCAAAGTACAAGAAATGCTTTGGTTAGGTACTAGTCCGCAGTCAGCTTGTCCCCGTGAAGACGGGGATTGGTCGATGTCATTTCCATTGCAGTCTGCTGATAATCGATTTGGGAGAACCAAAGCATGTTTGACAAAAAGCTTTTGGAAGCCGCTACGCTTCTCGAAACACTCTATCAATTGAGCGATTTGCAGCAGGAATTGCTGATCGGCCTACAAGAAAAAGGCCCTGGCCTTCTGTTGGAGCTGGCCGTACAGGTCTTACGCTTTCCAGATGAGATCAGTCAGCCAGTGGCCGAACTGCGTAACTTGGACTTAATCAAAACCAACCGATTTTCTGGCAGCTCTCTGGGCAGCGAGGTACTCATGCTGACCGATCTGGGATATCGCATGGTTGAACTGCTGCGCAATGAACAGATGCGCCAGGAGCTGGAGCAGCTTTATAATCGGACGGCAAGTAAAGGGAAAGAGCCAAATCGTATAGACGAAGCAAGATCTGACTCCGAGTCAACGCTATCCTACGCGACAGACTCGGCCTCGCTTGCTCGTCAGCAAGAGTTTGAACTCCTCAACAAGTTGGGTGATTTAGCCCGAGATGAAGGAGACATTAAGAAAGCCCGCACGTACTATGAGCAGGCCCTTTCGATTACGCAAACGGTACCAAATCGCCAGAGGTCAGCAGGGCCAAATTGGGTAGATTCACCGGCAGATTCACCGGTAGACTCAGCGGGCCAGCCAAAAACGAAAGAGAACGAGTCAGATTGCGAGTAAAGGAGTGACCATGTCTATCCTCTATCTAGGGCTGTTGGCTGGCTTGGTTGGCGGGCTGTGGGGCTTGAGTGAGATTGTGGGGGCATTCAAAGACGAGACGGGTCGAGCACTTCAAAATGGCGGGGCTTGGCTGCTCCTGGGCATCAATTTCCTCTTTGCAGCGGGTATCTACTTGGTCATATCGGTATTGGTCAACGGCGCAAATCACTGGATTGTGGCCCTCTTTATGGGATTGGCTTGGCCCACAGTGCTTCGCAATGCCAGCTTTAAGTTGGGCCAACCGCTCATCCCAAGTGAGGGCAGGGATCCGGCCGTCATTCGGCTAGAGGTGGCGTACGAGAAGGTCCAAGATCTAGCCTATCAGCTGATTAACAGCGCCCTGACTCGCCAGCGCATTGGCCTTCTCAGCCAAGTCAACCGTTATGAGCTGGCTGAGCTAGAGATTTTTACCCGTCGGGCCATCGAAGCATCGCCTCTGCAGGATGATCTCACCACCACTCGCGCATTTATAGGCCGCATCAGCAACCGGGAAATACCGGACGCAAGCAAGAAAGATCTCCTGGTTGCCCTGCTGTTGCGCAAGTTTGGTCGACATGTCTTAACTGATTTTATGCGCGAGCAGGAGGAGCGCCCTCGCCAAATTGCATGAATTTATCCAACCCTTCCCCCAACTTGAATATTCTGCTGCTGGTCAGCAACCCGCTCAACGCAACCATCAACATTGGTCGCGATGTAGCCAAACTGGAAGAGACCTTGCAGAGCCTGCCCTGCGCAGCAACGGTTACCGTGCAGATTGCCGAAGCGGACCAGATCTCCAGTCTTTTGTCCCGCGGCAATCGACCCAACTTTCAGATATTGCACTACCTGGGCCACGGCTATCAACCAGACGAAGATGGCGCTGGTACCTTTTCTGGTGCCTTTGCCTTTGAAGGCCAAAATGGGCTGGCCCGCCGCATAGAAGCCATGCAGCTTCAGGCGATCCTCAACCCGACGGGGCTGGCCAAAGATGATCTGGAATTCAAGCTGGCCATCCTCTCGGCTTGCCACTCGGCCAGCTTATTGCCCGCCATGTCCATGCTGGGCATTGAGCACGTGATTGCTATCGACGCAACCGAGAGCGTGTTGGAGAGCGCCGCCGTGACATTTTACCGCCGCTTCTATGAGACATTGTTAACAGGCGGCACCATCCAAGGCGGGTATGTGGCCGGACGCAATGCTGTCCTGACCAGCGAGGAGCTCTCTTTTCTATCTCCAACAGACCAATCGGCGGAAGCACGCAAATTTCTGCTGCTGCCGGAAGCCAGCAACCATGATCTGTCCCTGGCAGCAGCGCCCCACGCCAACGCCGCTGAGCAGGCTGTCCAGGTGGATGGGCTACCCGCGCCTGCCCAGATCCAGCTCAACCACGAACGGCCCGTCTTCTTTGTGGGTCGTCAGGGTGATATGCGCAGCCTGATTGAACGCCTCCAAAGGGAGCAGGCTGCCATGGTGGTTGGGGTGAGTGGCGTAGGCAAAACGGCCCTGGCCAAGGAGACGGCCCACTGGCTGGTGGCTCGGGGTCAGGTCCATGCCGACCGGGCCTTCTTTATTCCGCTGGGCCATGCTCTTAGCTCGGCCCAAGTCCGTCAGGCCATTGCCCTGGCCCTGAATTTGGTGGATGACCCCAGCCTGATAGAGCCAGCCGGGGCTGCATCAGACGATGAACTGCCAGCCAATGATCTACTGGCCCGCCGTCTGCCACCTAAAACCCTCTTGATTCTGGACGAGGCGGAAAATGCCATAGCCCAGGGGACCAAAGCCGTGCGGGATCTGCTGGAGATTCTGGTCCAATCTCCGGCTCGACCGCTACTCATTGTGACCAGCCAAAATGATGTGGGCAGCCGTCGCCTGCCCGCCATGCGCCTCTCCCGTTTAACCCACCGAGCAGCTCTGGAACTCTTCCGCTATCACGCCGATGTCTCTTGGCAACAGGTACATGCGTGGGGAGAGGAGAAGCTGATTGAGGTCCTCAACTTTGTGGATCGCTTGCCCAGGGCTGTGGTCTTGGTGGCCAGTGAGTGGCGCTTCCGCCATGAAGCCAGCTTAGATTCGCTGTTGGCTGACCTGCAAACCCTGGCCGATCAGATTATGGCCGACCCTTACTACCCGGATGAGGTCAAAAGCGTAACGGTAGGGATTCAATTGGCCTATGAGCGCCTCCAGCAGCGCAGCCCCCAAGCCGCCGAGCTATTTGCCCAACTCTCTCTCTTCCCCAGCGGCTTGAAGGATGACGGCATTCCGGCCATCTTTGGTTCACCGGCCCGTCGCTTGCTCTATCAGATCGAGGAACAGAGCCTGGTTGAGCGCCCTTTTTCCGATCTGGTGGAGCTGCCGGCCCCCTTCCGCGCCTTTGCCCTGCGCTTGCTGCCCGATCGAGATGAGATGCAGGCCCAGATCGGCCCTCAAGCGCTGGCCTTCTACTATACCATCGAGGAAGATGGCAGCGGCTGGGTGGAAGTGTTGGCCAATGCCCTGATTCGTGGCGGTGACCAAATGGGCGGCCTGATTGCTCGCTATGAGGCCGAATTAGAGAGCATCGAGTTTTGGCTTGATTGGGGCTACGAGCATGAAGAGGGGATCAATAATGTATCGATCTCGGCTCGGCTAACCGGACTGCTGCGTAATCTCTATGTGGTGCGCAGCCTGCTCTCTCGTCAATCGGAGCGCTTGGCACAGGCACTAAAAGCCGCCCGCGGCTGCTCGGATCGTCTGGGCGAGGCCAACGTGCTGAAGGCCCAGGGGGATGTCTACCAGTTTCTCAAGCAGACGGACGAAGCGTTGCGGGTATACGAGGAAGCGTTGACGCTCTTCCGCGCGGTCGGGGCTAGGCTGGGCGAGGCCAACGTGCTGAAGGCCCAGGGGGATGTCTACCAGTTTCTGGACCAAAGAGACGAAGCGTTGCGGGTATACGAGGAAGCGT
>JBCCHB010000175.1:0-32747 GCA_039028975.1 Chloroflexota bacterium | reverse complement strand
AGGAAGAAGAAGACCGACGCTACGACCAACTGAGTCTCTTCGACCAAGACTGATAGAAGTTGCCCCCATTGGGGGCTCTAAATAACCGCTTCGAGCGGTCCATGAATTCAAGCCACCGGCTCTGCCGGTGGTCGCTGACTTCATACCGTAGATACCGCTCCTCTTCGGCTGTGGCACTCGCTGTTAGGCTAATGATCTGCTTTTCGAGCAATGCGTTTGCGCCTTGTAGGCTGGTAATGATGGCCGCATCCCGAGCGCTTTGGTCTCGCAGCCGCTCATTGTTCAGCCACAGCGCGACCACCATGATGAAGAGGGCAATGAGTACGCAAAGACTGATTATCAAAAATATGACGCTCATTTTGACCACCTCACTCCTCGAACAATTTCGGCTGCACTGGCTGCTTTTCCCTAGGGATATTGTTAAATCCCCTGATGTGATTCATGGCCTTCCACGCGCGGCGTGCCTCGTGAAGTGCCTGAGAACGTCTAGGTTCTCTGAGCCCCTTACGCTTTTTCGCCTCATCTTGGATAAATGTCTCCAAGTAAAGCAGCGCCCCCTCAAGCGTTCTGAACCCTTCGATTTCACTTTGTGGTGTTGTCATACCTCGTCCCCATTAATTCCAAACAAATGCATAGATCTGTGAAGCGGGCAGCAGTAGGTGCATTGCCCGACAGTCAGCACCATCTCGCCCCGTTTCCCGCAGTAGCAGCATTCACCTGGCTCAAACTCGCCTAGTTCGGGCAATTCGCCCGGTTCCTCCCTGCTCAATTCGGGCGAAACTGGACTTTGGCTTTCCTGAGCCTCTAATTGGGGGAACAGCTCCATCTGTTTCATGGCACTACCCCACCACCCCATTCAACATCCCATCATCTCGAAGCTGATCAATGTCCCGCTGGACGGTTCGGGGGCTGCTCCCCATTTGCCGGGCAATCTCGGATTTGTTCAGCTCGTCAATGGACGCGCCCAGGTGCTCCTGACTGAGCAGGCTCAGCAGCGACGATCGGCGCTCTTCAGCATTTGCCTTTCGTGCTTGGGCTGAAGCCTGCCGTTTTGCTTGGTCTATCTCGGCGGGTTTTGCAGGCTTCAGGTCGGCATTTGTGGGAATTTGCTCAGCTTTGGCGACTTCAACCGTAGGCGCTATGTCGGCACTTTCTACATCGCTGGGCAGCATCTTGGCGACCAACTGTTGCGCTTTGGCCCGCAGTATAATGTCAACCTGTCTCTCCACATAGCGTTTCGACTTGGTTACGTCCAGCTCTGCCAGCGATTCAGCGATGGCCTCACTAACTCGCAGCTCTAAGATATCCTCGGCATTGTCCAAGACCTGTTGCTTGTCGGCGTCATGTTTGACCGTTAAGTCAATGGCCAACAAAACTTCCGTCGCAATGGGTATGCCGAATCCATAAAACAATGCCCATGCAATCCCAGTCCCGTGAGCTAGATAGCCCGCTGTCTGGATGCCACCCGACATTGCCGCAATGGCCAAGGTCGCAACCACAGCAAATGTGAAACGCCCTCTCTGCCGCGTGGGTATCGATGAGGCCATGATTGCCGATAGAGCAAGTCCAAGCCCTAACCCTACCGAGATAATTGCAGATGGTACGGGACCGTGATTCATGCCCATAAACGAGTAGTAGATGTTGGCCACGCTGCCGAATGCACACAAAATCATTGATAAGTGTACCCAACTGGCTATATGCTCATTAATGGTCGATTCCATCCATTTCAAAAACTTAATCATTGTGATATACTCCTATTTGCGAAATGTTATTCTTAAGAGATTCAAGGTGAAACCGCCATGATGGTATAGTCGTGGCGGCTTCTGTTTCTAAAGGCTTTTTAGCGCTTTGCGCACTTTCGCCTCATTCCATCTTGCTCCAACTGCCGTTGCCGTGTCAGTGCTTGGCACTGGTACCCATCTCCATCCGAACCAGCTGATGAGCACCAATACCACCAGTGCAATAAGCTGCCAGTACGGAAAGATAGCCGCTATTGCTTCATTGATTGCTCTAGCAACGGCTGCCAGCACATAGTTGATTGCCTCAATTCCGTGAGCCTTCAATCCTGGCATAATCGGTGTCTGGCTAGACTTAATTGCTTCAGCGTCAATAATGGCAACGACAAACCATGCGATGATCAGCATAAAAGCAGCTCCGATCCAACCGTCGTTAATGAGTTTTTTTAGCATGGTCATGCCCCTTTTCAAAACTACTACTAAAACTAAAAAGAGCTTTCTACTCGAGTGAGATTTCCAAATAGTAGCGTTTACCGTAGTAGTAGTAGTTCTTGAATTACCTTGTTCATACGAGCGTCCTGATCACCAGCGCACTTTGCACTTTCATTATCTTCTAGGAAACGAAGTAGCTGCACTTTTTTGCCGTGCTTTACCGAGCCATCTGGCTTGAAAATATCATCCATGCTATATGCGTCTAGGATACGCCTTGCGTCCTGCTCTGATGGTGATAGGGCATTGTCTTGGGAGAGTTCAATCACATTCACCTTGGATGAGCCATAACGGTCTACCAGTACTTGGGCAATGCCCTGCACATAATGCTCAATATAGAATGCCTGAAAACGTATAGCGACCCCAGATTGAACATGATAGAAAGCTCCCTTGCCTGGCAGGCACTCAGCCCCAACACCACCCATGCCACAAGCCAATGCAGACGCATCTTTATCAACAACTGCACCAACTAGACGAACGGGGAAGTTGGCAATTAGGTCTGTTCCTAAGTTGGCTCTCGTTGGATTTTGAGCGCCAGCTATCAGATGAATGCCCCTGGCTCGGCCTAGCTGGGCAATTCGAGAGATGAGCTTCTGAACTTTGGATGAATCTTCAGCAACCAGATCAGGTAACTCATCAATGGCAACGATAATCATGGGGCTGTTGGTTTGGGCCTGATTGCGCCTCTTCAGCTCTTTGACCATAGACTCCAGTAGCTGAATTCCCTGCTCTGGGTCCTGCACCCGGTGAACGTGCGGTATGGAGTCAAATCCTTTTAGCTCAGCTAATCCGCCTTTAGTATCAATGGCATAGACAACCAGATTCTGAGGACTGGCAGACAGGCATAGAGATGCAATGATATTCATTAGTGCTACCGATTTGCCGCCGCCCGTCATGGCTGCAATCAAAACATGTGGACTGCGTGAATCTTTCAGATCTATAAAAAGCGCTTCGGGTCGGTTACGGTCAAAGCGATTGCCCACCACCACCTTCCCCAACCTCAACTTATCGAATGGTGCATGGTCCCACGTTAGCGGCTCTGTCTTGCCTGGATAGGGTGCCTCGATTACTAGGCGGATGGGATCTAACCGCGCAGGGATGGTCTCACCGCTAGGTCTGGCTTCAGTGAACAAGGATGCCCAACGCTCATCACCTATGGCCACGACACCTTTGCGGCTTTTTTCATTGCCCATCTTCATCTGGTAGAAGACGGAGCCACCATGACGAGTTCCTGTGATTCCAGAGACAACGCCATTGTAGTCAAGCCCATTGATAACTGCTTCGATCATATTGGCCTCTTTTGCCAACTGTTGGTAAAAGCGCCTATCTGCGGATGGCTCTGATGTTCTGCTAAATCGGCCTAAGATTCCATCAAAAGAGGGAATAAAATTCAACATGATAAGTCCTTTCCCAAAACTACTACTACTGTTTTAGTCGAGTAGTAGTAGTTTTGGCGTTTACTTATTCACCCACACCAACGCTCCGTCAGCCTGCTGTACAAGCACCTTCTTTACCGCTTCCTGAGCGTTTGCATAGGGGCCGACAAACTGTTCCTGCACTGCCATGTTCTGCCCAGCGATCAGTGGCTCTTGTTGAGTAGACACAACGGCCTGATTCGGGTCTGCGTAGGGGCCAACAAAAACCTCTGAAGCAGGCGTAACCGTTGGTGGTGCAATGTAGGGCGTCGGTGTCGGCTGTGCAACGACCAGTGGTGCCGGTGCTGGCGTGTTAGCTGGTGCAAGAACCAAAGGAACCTCTGGCGGTTGCCATGCCTGCTGTTGTCCAACCACTTGAGACTGCACGGCCTGATTCGGGTCTGCGTAGGGGCCAACGAATTTCTCAACCACTGTCCCCGCTGGGACGAAGGCAACATTTGGATCGGCGTAGGGGCCTGTCATGACTACCTGAGCAGGAACCATACCCGCGTTGCTGGCGGCTACTTGCTCCATAATCGCTTGACCTGTGGCAACGGCTTGGGCCTGAATTGCTTGCACATCAACTTGTGGCTCTGCTGGTTGCGAAGGGAGGACTGCCTGCCGGCCACTTGAGACGGGATTGCTACCCGTCAAAGCCTGATTAATATAGTCCTGTAGCCCCTGGTTAGCGGCTGCTGGTTGTTGCGGCATGACAAAGCTCTGTGGCTGCGGTAACTGGATTTGTGGAACCTGAATCTGTGGAGCTGCCCCTGACGGAACCGATAGCGTTTGGTCAATCAGACCTGCCCCCGTTCCCATCAAACCGATTCCAGCTTGTACACCCGGATTGGCCATGATCTGACTCATGAACATGTTGCTGCCCCAATTGAGTGCCTTGGGAATAATGACCATGCCGGCAGCAAAGATAATCAGAACTGTGACCATTCCGCTAATGACCTTGCCGGGTGACTTGTTGCCGCTCGCCGCTGCGTACGTCCATACTCGATAGGCTATCAGGAGACCGATAACGGGAACACCTAGCGTCAGAACGATATTAAGTAGATTCTGCATCTTTATCCTCTTCCCTCGGTCAGTGACCGGATACTGGCTAGACGGTTCAGCCATCCAGCTCCATAAGTCGAAAAACTCCTAAGCGAACGATAGAAATTCTCTCGGTAATTGTTGTAGCAACGAACGTCTGTTTTGCACTGGCTAAAAGCCTTGGCTGCACGCCCTACCCCTGCATTGACAGCGAAATCAAAATGGGTAATGGCTAGCCCTCTGGGCATTCGATTTGCTCCGCTTCGCACCCAGTAATTTTGATAGTAAATCTGCTCTGCTTCCTGTTCGGATATCTGGCAGACATCGCCAGTCGGCTGGCCTTGTGACCGTCTCCAACCATCAAAAGTATTTTGAGTCACGCCTCTGAATGTTCTCACTGGGTCATGGACACACTTGGTGCCTTCCCAATGTCGCATTGCTGCATAGGCGATCTGCCAAGCATCGGTTGATTGCATCGGTGCCTGTTGTGCTACCTGGGCAGGAGTCTGGAGCGCTACGGGCATTTCAGGAACCAAGCGAGGCAACCATGCTCCAGAGGTGAGAATGACCACCACAAGCGCCAGAAATGAGCCGTTACCAAAGCTGAAAAAGAACAGTTGGTTATTTAGGCCGATGACATAAGCCACAAATGCCGCCCATATCAATCCCGCGAGAATCCACAAGCGGATAAAGTCGGCTGAGATGGATAGACTGCGTGGCATGGTGACCATTTGTCGTGTACCCTGTTCGTTACCAACTAGCCCATCTGCCTTGCAGAAGTCGCATTTGTTCATAGCTGCTAGCGGAAAGTATCGGTCTACCCTTTGCCGCCCTGACGTGTGGCGAATCTCAAAATGAAGATGAGGCCCAAATGAGGTCTTACCCGTCCAGCCAACTGTACCCAATTCGGTCCACTGGTCTACCTGCTGGCCGCTGGCGACTTGGATGCTACCTTCAACCATGTGGGCGTACACGCTGCTGAACCCGTCTGAGTGGTCCACCAATACCCAACAGCCATAGCCACCGCTGTTATTGCAGCCTGCATAGCTGACTTTACCGGGTGCCATCGGCCAAACTGACGATCCCTTGGGCGTGGTGATGTCCCAAGCGTTAACGCTACCCCGCTGCAGATGCATGGCTTCATCCGACGAGAGGACGTTCGAGGCAACTGGCAATAACCAACCATTGGCACCAGCTAGCCGTTGAGCTTGGCTCTGAGCAATTTGAAAATAGCAGAAAGTTAAAGTCATTGCGATTGCCATCAAGAAGAATTGTTTCATGTTCTCCTCATTTGACGGCACTCAGCAACCAGGATATGATCACCGGGTACCGATTTTAGCGACTCGTGTACATCTGGGCTAGGGTTGATTCGCGTCGTCCTAGCCCTAAGCTTTTTATAGGGGCAGTGGAACTATCTTCGCCGTGTCCACATGCTCAGGTTCAAGACCCAACCCCAGCTCACTCTCTCCATCTTTCGGCTCAAAGAGCAAGTCGTAGCCAATTAGGCCGTCCACCTTAAACTGGTCTTCTCGCTCCAAATCCAGCACAACCGGATCGTCTAAATTCTCAATCTCGTCTGGACCCAACATTTTGGCCGCGTCGTTGACCTCTTTGAGCATGGCAATCAGCCCTTCACGCATGTCGCCCCAGTTCCGAAACTTTCCTGTAATGTGTACTTGCAATTCTAAGTTGTTCATGATTTACCTCACGTAAAAACTAATCAAAAATAAGATTCCGATATGAGCCGTCTGGTCCAAGGCCATGGCCTTGTGATGCCACCGGCTCCCCAACGTCCATGGCCGCCAGTCGGCTACCACATGACTCAAGAAAATTAATCCGCTGCACCAAAGTCCGGTCGTTGGCTCTACGCCCGCCAGCCAAAAGCCACTGGCGAAGATGGCCGTGTAGGTTAGGCAGTGGATCAAGAGGGCGAAACGATTTTGGTGCTTGGTGCTCATCCAGTCGGTTTGGGCTGCAAAGTCTCCGATTAGGTGCAGGAGAAGTAGACCCAAATCCGACATGATTACCCCCAATTTGGCCATTGGGCCGTCTTAGCCATCTCGAGATGCCGCTCTGCAAAGGATGGCCTTCGGAGCCTGGCAGCGAGAGACCTAAGTTCTGCCAAGAAAGTACGGATATCGATCTGTGTTGATCTCATGCCGATGCCGTTGCACTCTTCGCACTGAACCTCGATACACTCGTCTGCTGGCTTCTCTAGCCCATTGCGCATGAACCACCCATCTGCCACTAACTGCCATTGACCATGCCGATCCCGGTGAATGAAATTTTCTTTCCAGAACCTCTCCCAATCTGGATGGAGATGGCGATGGATGCCGTTCACGCAGCCGCTGGGGCAATCCTCAATCTTTACAATCACGTATCTGGACATAAATACTCCTATATCAATCGAACCGCTCAGCTACCGAGGGACAGCCGCCAAGCGAAAATAATAAGCTACCCGATGATGATGTCTTTGAACTCGTCTGGGAGGTCAGTCACGTAATCACCTCGCCGCTCACCGCGCCGCTGCCGGGCCTCGTCTTCAAGAATGGCTCGGACGTAGACCATTTTGGGAACACCATACTCGATTGCCTTTTTGACAGCCGTTTCGATGTGGCTGGCTGGGTGTCCGGAAAGCATATCTTGAATCTGGTCCTTTAAGGCCTCCGTAATTGGCAGTTGACAATTTTCAGAAATCATTTTCACCAAAAAATTAAAGTCGTCGTTGTCTTCGTCCAAATGCATTTCCACAGCCTCTTGATCAGATTCAAGATCTAGATCTGACGACGATGACGACTCTGACGGTTCTAATGGTGGTTCATAGTTTGACGGTTCTTGATGGTTATATATATAGGAGGTGTCATCAGTGTCACCCTTTCCGGTCATCAGTGTCACCCTTTCCGCGGTCACTGGTGTCACCCCTTCGGTCACCAGTGTCACCCTTTCCGCGGTCGCTGATGACACCCTTTCGGTCACCAGTGTCACCCTTTTAGGGATGACTTTTACGACATCTGGCGCGCTCCTTCCGTTGAGTTTTTCTATAGCTTCTAAATAGCCAGCCTCCTGAAGTTCTTGTTTTATCCGTCTAGCCTGCCGAATACTGATGCGGGCTCTTCTTGCAATTGACTTCACTTTTGGCCAAGCAATACCCTCGTCATTTGCGTAATCTGCGTAGGCGAGCATTACGACTAATTTGGAGTTTTTCAGATCTGTGGCCTCATCCCATACTTGGGTAATCAGTTTGATACTCACTTTTTCACCATTCCCACCCTTTCGTGGTAGCACTCGATGCACTCAGTCTCCCGAAGCATCGCCCATTTCTTAATCAATACTCGATCCCCACGGTTCTTTGAGGGTGCGTAGCGTCCGGATCGAGTGATATGTCGTCTACAGCGCTGGCGTACAAAGCCGTCAGCACAGTGATATAGGTAAATAATTCTGGGTTCCACAAAACCTCCCGAAATGATTTGCGATCTCGGGCTCGTTTCTCTGGGTGTAGGAATTGGGTGAGGTTGCGCACCAGGTGAAGAGCTGCTATCCTAGTGGCTCAACCTATCTGTACTGGTATATTGAATAGGTGCATGTGAGCAGAGGAGACCCAGACCCACTAGCCTGGGTCTCTCTCTTTATCAGGCTCCACTATCCGAGTTACGACCAGAGATCTCAGATAGCCGCCCCAAAGGATTATCGGGGGGTAACCATATGCCAACATGTCCCCCCCGCTGGTCGCTGTTAGGACGTTGCGCCTACTGCTTGTTAAAACAACCCCTCCGACCAGTCATCGACCGGTTCATCTAACACCTGCCTCGCATAGATTCCTGTGGTGGCCAAACTCTCATGGTGCAGCCTAGAGCGCAGCGCTTCCAGGTCTGGATTGTTGACTCGGAAGCGATGGGCGAAGGTGTGGCGTAGATCATGGACTCGTATCGTCTGCCAGCCGTCGATGCCCGCGCGGCGCAGGCAGGACTTGAGGATGCGCCGCACTGACCGATCCGTTAGATGTTGACCGACCCGATGGGCCACGCCCAGCTGGGCAAGCTGCTCTGTATGGATCGGCTGAAAGATATATTCATCCTGACCTGGCTCCCGGTCGGCCAGCGTTAAGTAGTACTGAATGGCATCCACCACTTTGGCGGGAAAGGGATCGGTCGTGGTCTTACCACCTTTGCCCGTCCAACGGATGACCCAGGCATCGGGTACGCTCTTGTGTTCGCGGATGTCACCCACCCGTAGGCCGACGATTTCCGTATTGCGATACCCAGTCATCAGGTAGGCCAACAATAAGGCCCGATTGCGAGCGCCAATCGCTGTCTCTTTGGTGCGCTCCAGATAATTGAGCAGTTGGTGAATCTCCTCTAGCTTCAACACCCGGGCTTTGTCATAGCGCTGCTCTCGGTCCCGGGGGACCGTCGTGGTGGTGAAAGGATTGCTTCGGGTCTTGCCGCTGCGATCCATAAAGGCAGAGACTTCAAACCCATCTACTAGGCCCCGCTCATTGATCACAAAGGAATACCAAGACGAGCAGGCCGAGAGCCGCTGATTGACCGTGGCCGCTGAAAGCCGCGCCGAAAGCTCCTCCTGCCACTGGCGCACGTGGTCCGTCGTCACCTCCCAAAGCTGAAGCGGACGCCCCTTAACCCGAATCGACGACACAAAGAGCATCCACTCACCAGAGGCCTTCTCGTAGGCTCGTCGGGTATGGGCAGAGCCACCCGCCTTCTCTTTCGCGCGCAGCCAAGCATCCCGCAGCCGCGCCCAAATGACCCGCAACTGCTCATCCGCCGACTCATAAGCACCCGCCCACAGCTCAGAAAACTCAGCAGGCGAAAGCGCCACCTCGTCAATTATGGCTACTTCATAGGGGTTATGGTTAAGCATGATTTACCCTTCGATTCCCGTGGGTGCGATCATCCGATCCTCATCCGTCAATGCAATATCATCCAGCATTCCTGACAAGTTCAAAATGCGCTGAATCTCCTCACGGCTGTAGTGCGTGGCTTGGCCCGAAGAGTATTCATTACTTGGTGCAAATAGATTATGTTTCTGGCAGAAGGCACCCAAAAGCAGGTGACCTTCGTTTTTGTAAAACTCTCGCCAGTGCTTCAGAAAGGTAGCATACGCAGACTGACAGCGCTCAGCGTGATGGGCAGGCAGCTCTAGCTCTATCGCATTCCGCTTCACCTGATAAAAAGTCGTGAACTTCTCCTGACAAACATACCCACATACCTGGAAGATGAGCTGCTTTTCGAGCCTAGTCTTATATTTGAATTCAACAAAGACCGTCTGCTCTGCTTGGACCCCTAGCTCTTCCCTAGAGATGCCATACTTCCCCAGCAGCCGAACCAGCATATTGCCCGCCGATTGAGCCTCATGGCCTTCGCCAGAATCTGCCAGCGCCATCAACTTGACCAATGTATCGATCTTCTGTTGTGAGATCATGGAACTTACTCCTTAATATATTGTAGTTGGCGGCCTTCCACCGCCTCGGAACTGACGCTGTTCTCGCTCAAGGGGGGCCTGTCTTTAGTTGCGACTCTGGGTTAGGCTCTCGCCTTCCACGCGCTCGGCACATTTTTATCCCTGAGTTTACCGAGGCGATGTGCGGTCCTCGATGCCCCGTGTGGCAAGTGAGGGAATCGAACCCTCGTCGGCGGGAGTTCTCTCCCGCTCATACCATTACTCGCCTTAATCTTGTTCCGTGGTAGAAGCCAATTTCGATAAACCCAAACTTTCCAGCAGGTTGGTAGGCAGCCCCTTGGGATGAGAGAAAGAAATGGACTCATCGTCGTAAATCTTTCTTGTGACACCATCCCCGATGAGACGTTGATCAACAACCTCTGGTTCACAATCCTCATCGTCCACAACATCAGGAATACCAGGAGCAATCATCTCGCCAGGTGAATCTTCAAACGGAACATATACCTCTTTAATCCGATTCTGATATGGATGGCCCGCTAACCAGTAGTACCGAACATGCTTATCCAAACTCATAATTAATTCACCACCTTTCTTTAAGCGATTAATCACCATTCTGTGGAGAGAATCCAGCGGCCTGCTCATATTCTTGACTGGTACTTTCTGCTGCACCCCTCACAAACCCAAAGAGACGGTGAAACTTACTAGTATCAGAGCAGTCCATCTCATCCAACGCTTCGGCAAAGTCTGCGATGGCGTAAACTCGCCTCCGCAATACGCTCTCCCACTCTACTCCCGTAATCCCCAATTTCATCTGACTTACCTCCCACTTGCAACTTGCCACTTTTCACTTAATCAACGGAGGCCGACTCGAACGGCCTTGTGGACCATGTGCCCCCGAAACAGAATGCACTTCCACCGCCGAAGAGAGACCCTGCACACAGATTCTGGATATTTGAAGAACTCCACTCACTGTTGGCCCCTCTAAGCAGCGATCAAGGTATACCAGAGCACCGCCGATCCACAGTGTGCCAATGGACAACGTTACCCAGCCTTAACCGCTATTTGGAGAAGCCAACTATCTAGGCTGGTTCTGCTTCGCAGTTCTCCTCAGAATCAGAGATCCCCTTGTATTCAAGCCAGTCATCAAGGATGAACATCAATGCCGCATCCTCGGTCTTGAGTCTTTGCGCCAACAGGTTTTCAAGCTTAATACGAGCAAACTCGAATCTGCTCTTAGTGGATCTTTTTACTTTTATTGTGGTAGGTTCGTCTATCATAGTGCCTGTAGTCCGCATAACGCTCTATATTTACCTTTGTGCGGATTTTAGTATACTTTGTATACTTTGTCAACCCCCAATTTTGATTTTTATCACAACTCATTCCGCCAATAGCACATTTATCCACGCACTACCTTTATTATTTAATAGAAATGACAGAGCAAATATTGTTAAATTCTCTTGGAAAGCGAGTCCGTATCCTCCGGGAAAATATGGGGTTGAATCAGAAGGAATTTGCTAAGGTGCTGGCCGACCATGGTGTCGAAATCAGGAACAAGCACGTCTCGGATATTGAACGAGACCAGCGCAACCCATCACTGGATGTACTGAAGGGCATTGCTGAAGTTCTTGGTACCACAACAGACTATCTTCTGCTTAGATCTCAAAACGCAATACCAGACGAGAACGAACCTAACACACTTTACATCGATCCAGACGCCGACGCCGACGTACTCCAGCGCATGGTGGATGTCTTTTCGTCTCTAGCACGCGCGGACCAAGAGATGATCATCGGCATGGCCCAGCGTTTGCGCGAAACCGAAACGCATATGCAGACGCCAAGAGTCATCGGTATTGGTTCCGAGTAAAACCCAAGAAAGTCTCCTAGCACCCTAATCCAAATTAATAGTAGTTCGAGTAGCGCAACAGCCACACAGTTGCTTACACCTCAGCCGGATCTGCCTTACGCTTACTTGGATAAAAGTAGCTGCTTGGCAGCTGGGAGGTAATTTGTGGACTTTGTCGACACCTTAAATCAATTAGCTAGTAGAATAAAGCGCCAAAAGGATTCTGTCCTTACTGAAGAGGCGGCCAAAACTGCTTTCATTTTGCCATTTATTCAGGCCCTGGGTTATGACGTGTTTAACCCGTCTGAGGTTATACCAGAATTGACTGCAGATCACGGAGTCAAGAAGGGTGAAAAGGTAGATTATGCAATTCGATTAGATGATCGGATTGTAATACTTGTTGAATGTAAACCTATAGGTGCAGCATTGGAGGCAAAACACGCGGGGCAGCTGTATCGATACTTCTCTGTAACTGATGCCCGTTTCGGCGTATTAACAGATGGCATTCGGTATCTATTTTACAGTGATCTCGAAAAAGAAAACCGAATGGATGATAGACCATTTTTTGAATTCAATCTGTTTCAATTTGAAAATGGTCAAGTTGAGGAACTTAAGAAATTTACCCGGCCATCTTTTGATTTAGACACCATTATTAGCACAGCAAGCAACTTGAAATATCATCGTGCAATTGTTGCTGAAATCAAATCCGAGTTTGATAGCCCAAGCGAGGACTTGATCAAATTGCTTACAAATAGGGTCTATTCAGGCCGTTTTACGCAGCAGATAAAAGAACAATTCACTGCTCTGACTGAACAAGCTTTGAAGGAGTTCATACGGGGCCAAGTAAATAAGAGGCTAAAGACAGCTTTAGATACCGACAAAGCAAATTTGGCCGAACCAGACGCCTCACCTGATGCTACAGACGAACAAAGTGAAGACAATAACGGCATAGTAACTACTCCCGAAGAATGGGAGGCATATCGAATAATTCAGGCAATCGGAGCGGAAATTGCAGACCCAAGTCGTATCACATTAAGAGATGCAAAGAGTTATTGTGCTATTTTGTGGGACGATAACAATCGGCGTCCGATTTGTAGGCTTCATTTTGGTAAAACACGCAATACTGTAACCATATTTGGACCTGAAAACGAAACGAAAGTTGAATTAGAAAAGATAGTAGATTTGTATCAACATAAAGAGCGACTTCATGCTGCTATCCAACAATACGTATTAGAAGTAGCCATATAACTTAACCCCATAACCGCCGACAAAGCTGCTCAGATAGGGTAGCTGCGAGTCCCCGATCTCGTAGGAAATAGAGAATTTTTGTGAAAGGTTGCCGTAGGGTATTTATGTGGATCGCCTATACGATAGGCGGTCTTTTCATCTGTGGAATCATACTGACCGTTATAGGTAATCCAGAAGAAGGTTCGGCGGAGCAGGTTGCGTTCATCTCTGAGCCGACAGACGAACTTATTACGCCCGAGTTTGAGGCAACAGAGATACAGGTCAACTATGGCATCAGTGCAGAGGTTGTCGCTGAAGAAATCAAAGTCAATGAACTTGAATCAATACCAACAAGATCGCCAACCCCCTATGCATTAGAGACTGTCTCCATTTACGACGGCCCCGGGGTAGAGTATCAACCAAGTGCGTCAGCGCTCGCTGGGCAGCAGTTAATCATCAACGGCATCTGGGACAGAGGCGGCTGGTATCAGCTCCATAGCGGACACTGGATCGAAGCGCACAACGTAGCCAACCCGCCGCTCGATCTACCAATTCTCGTCTTACCAGCCGTTGCAGGTCAAGCCGATGTGCAGCCGGATACATTGATCAACAGCTTGCAATCCACGGATCCAGAGTCGACTGCAATAAGTTTGCCGCCTGTGCCGACGCCTTTACCAACACCCGTACCGACCAATACGCTAGCTCCACAGCAGGGCCAGCCACTAGATAACGGCCCAAGCAGTGTCGAATTGCTCATCATCACAAACAGCGGCGAAGAGGAGGTGCTTGGCATCCGTAACAACGGTTCAGTACCTGTCGACATTAGCAATAGCAAGCTTTGGGGAGAGAAAGGCCCTGAAGAGTGTTTTATCCCTAGGGGAACCATCATACAGCCGGGGCAAACCTATCACGTCGCAACAGGTGTCTCGGATCCACCCCAACCAGGATATAAGTGCGGAGACAAAACAATCTGGCTGAATAGTGGTGAAGATATCTTCTACCTATGGAGTGGAGGACACATCACTACACGGTCATACAAAACCCCATAGTCACCTACATCGCTCCCCAATCACCACCCGAGGAACCGATGATCTACAAGTCAACTGACTGGCGGCTATGGGTAGCCGTCATGATTAAGGTACGCAATAAGGAGCGAGTCTTTTTGGAGTGGACAGAAGAGGGATGGTTGTTGTTGTGAAGCTAGTTGACAGCAGTGGACTCTAATAGCAAGGTTTAGAGATGTTAGCTAACATCTCTAAATTGAGGGTTCTCTTATGACTATCCAAACCATGATCAGTACCAAGGCTGCTAATAATTTTGGTGCCTTGATAGAGTTTGCGCTCAAAGGTGGTGGTGCCACCATCATCGAGCGCTACATCAAAGTGCTGGATATTGAGTAGCCTTTCTGACGGTGAAGCGGCCTGTTCCTCATCCGAATACGGCTTGCTTATGGTTGGAAGCCGTCAAGAATGCGAGAAATCAGAGCAATAGCAGATCGTACAGACTATGAATCAACCAACTGCTCAACAGCTAGAACAGCTTCAAAAAGCGCTGCTCGATGCCTTCGATCATAGCGCGTTGGCTCGCTTATCGACAGCGCTGGATACGAATCTGCAGCACATCACCCCTGTTCACGGGGATCCGAATCTGACGAATGTGGTCTTTCATATGGTGTACCACTTTGCCAGCCAAGACGAGGGCCTTAAAAACCTTTTGGCGGCCGCGCACAGGGCCAACCCCAATAACGCATTCTTGTATTCACTAACTGAGCAGTGGGCTGCTCAGGATTTCGCCCCGATTCCTCCAACCAGCCACCAGCCACCAATCACCAGCAACCAACCCCCACTGCAGCGCCCGCCCCAGGTTGAACACTTCCAGGATCGTAAGGCGGAACTGGCCCAACTGTTGGATGCGCTTAATCCCGGCCAGGTGGCCACCCTCTGCGGACCGGGCGGCATGGGCAAGACGGCCCTGGCCTCCAAAGCCATCTGGCATCTGGCCCCGGAGAATGAGCCACCTGCCCACTTCCCAGACGGCATTCTCTTCCACTCCTTCTACAACCAGCCCAGCGCAGACGCAGCCTTGGAGCACATTGCCCGCTCCTATGGCCTGGAATTGGACGGTCCGGCTCAGGCCGCGGCCCGGCGCGCCCTCTCCGGACGCACAGCCCTGCTGGTGCTAGACGGCACCGAGGAGGCCGATGATCTGCCCAGGGTGCTCAACATCCGCAACCGCTGCGGCGTGCTGGTGACCAGCCGCAAAGCCAGCGACGCGCCCAGCGACCGCCAGGATCTGCATCCCCTACCGGCTGAGGATGCCCAGCTTCTGCTCAATGAGTGGGCTGGCTCCAAGATTGAGGAGCCAACGGCCAAGCGCATAACCGAACTGGTAGGCCACCTGCCCTTGGCCGTACGACTGGCTGGGCGCTACCTCTCCCAGCGGGTCATGACGTCACAAGACTATTGCCACTGGCTGGAGGCCTCTCCGCTCAATGCACTAGCCCAAGGAGAACGCCGCTTAGAGAGCGTACCCCTGCTCCTCTCCCGCAGCCTGGAGCAGGTCAGTGAAGCCGCCAAACAAGCCCTGGCTGTATCGGGCTGGCTGGCCTTGAATCCCTTCCCAGTTGAGGCCTTTGCGGCAGCCCTAGCCGTAGACGACCGCTTTGCGGCCTTCAACCTCTTGGGTGAACTGATGGCCTATGGCCTGGTCGTTCCAACGATCGAGGGATATGTTCTGAGCCACGCCCTCATCCACACCTATGCCCGCGAGGAACTTGCTCTAGCGGGCGATGCCCAAGAACGGCTAGTTACCTGGCTCACAGACCAGGTGGACCAGAATAACCGCAACTTCCCACACCTCGATAGACTCCGTCCCCACGCGGTTGCCCTACAGCAGCGCAGCGCTGAGGCGTCCATGTGGTCCGAAGTAGAGAGATTAGCCGATGTGGTTGATGAATATCTCCGCCTCCAAGGCCATTGGGCTGATCGACTCACCATGTGCCAGACGGCACTGGATGCAGCCCAGGTAGAGGGCAAGACGCAACCCGAAGCGAGATGGCTCAACAACATGGGACTGGTCTATTCCTCCCTAGGGGAAAAGCAGAAGGCCCTCGACTTCTACAACCAGTCCCTCCCACTCTATCTTGAGGTCGGCGACAAAGGCGGAGAGGCCACCACGCTCACGAATATAGGAGCGGTCTATGACGACCTAGGGGAAAAGCAGAAGGCCCTCGACTTCTACAACCAGTCCCTCCCACTCTATCTTGAGGTGGGCGACAAAGGCGGAGAGGCCACCACGCTCAACAACATGGGACGGGTCTATGACGCCCTAGGGGAAAAGCAGAAGGCCCTCGACTACTACAACCAGTCCCTCCCACTCACAATTGAGGTCGGCGACAAAGGCGGAGAGGCCCGAACGCTCAACAACATGGGACTGGTCTATTCCTCCCTAGGGGAAAAGCAGAAGGCCCTCGACTACTACAACCAGTCCCTCCCACTCTATCTTGAGGTCGGCGACCGCTTTGGTCAAAGTATTACGTTGTTGAACATGGGTGCAACGCTGGCGGAACTGGGTGAGTTGGAGCAGGCAGAGGAGCTTTTGTTGCAAACTGTGGGCTTGATGGAATTATTGGGCATCCCTCATCTGGATGCTGCCCGCTCGTGGCTGGAAAGGGTTCAGAATGAGAGGAGCCAGGTGGGGTAATTGTTTTGGGTTTCCCTATCCAATCAGAGATGCTGAGAATGATAGACAGAATGACCATTTCCCGAACCATTATGTCACACAATTAAGAGCCACAAGTAGCTTAGTAGAACATTTGTCCACTAAAAATTTCCCCCATCCGATAAGAGCGCACGGTTCTGTCGCTTATCGGCATCATTTGCAGTTGTAGATCCCCCGGTCAAAACAGAGGGGAGATTCAACTCTCAACATAGATTAGTTAGGCCAAAATCTTGCCAAGAGGCTAGATGTTTGTGAATTCAATCGGGATAGTTGTGGCATAGGATATATTGCAATCATGAAAACCACCGAGATTCAATTCTCTCAAGCAATGCAAGTCGGCACTCTAGAAGAAGCATTTCCTAGTTGGTCATTTAATGTTATTGAAAGTAGCGGTGACTATAGCCACATTCATATTAAGCCCAAGGAAAAAAAGGTTACAGGTGTTTTGGAGATTGATTTGGATGACAATAGTGTAAAACTTAAGTTAGCAGACAATCGAAAAACAGACTGGAGTTCTAAAGCATATGAAGAACTAGAAGAATTCGTAAAAAGTGCAGTCAGCCCATAACTATCGGGATTTGAAGCCCAACGGTGCGAAAAGTTAACCTATTGCATATTCTTGCAGGAATTGCAGTACATAACTGCCCTTTTCCTTTCTGCTTATACAAGAGCTAATTTCCTACCTAAATCAACAAGAAAACCTTACTATACTCAGCTCCGTTTGAAAACCGGAGTTTTCCGCATCCTCTACAGGAGAGGCTAAATTTCGGTTTTCAAGGCGACCGCAGTATAGCTCCAGCTATTCGTATCTACTATCCTTCTCTAGCAGTTCAATCATCACCCCATGTGTCGCCTTGGGATGGACAAACGCAACCCTCCCATGAACACCTTGTCGGGGAACCTCATCAATCAGTCGTAAATCCTCACTCTTCAATTGCGCAAGCGCTTCTCCGATGTTGGCCACCTGGTAGCAGACGTGATGAGTTCCTTCCCCTCGGTTGGCCAGGAATTTGGCTGTCCCGCTCTCATTATCCGTCGGCGCAATCAACTCAATGGTGCTGTTGCCTCCATCAAGAAACGCGGCTTCCACCAATTGCTCTTCAATCACAACCCGCTCCAATAGGGTAAAGCCAAGCAGATCCCGATAGGTTTTTAGACTTTCGTCAATGGAATGGACAACAATGCCGATGTGGTCCAATCGTTCAAATATGGATTTGGTCATTATGATTCAACCTGATGTGATTTAAAGACATATCTCCTAAACCCAGCTCTCTGGCGTATATTCACCGAAAACCCCTCTCAATGCGTCGCAGATCTCGCCAAGCGTAACGTAGGCTTCTACTGCTTCCACAAATAGGGGCATCAGAGTACCATTGGGTTCTCTAGCGGTTGTTTCGATTTTTGCCAAAATAGCCTTGACGGTATCGTCATCTCGCTCTGCCCGAATCTTTGCTAACGCGGCAGATTGTTCCACCCGTACCGTTTCGTCCACTCGCAGTAAATCTGTGTATGGTACTTCGTCACTCTGGAACTGATTGACACCCACAACCACATCATCCCCCGCTTCGATGGCGCGTTGGGTTTTGTAAGCGGACTCTTGAATTTCTCGCTGGATAAATCCTTCTTCTACGGCCTGCATGGCCCCACCTAATTCATCGATTTTGCTGATGTATTTGAGGGCTTGGGACTCAATCTCGTCCGTCAGCGCTTCGATATAGTAGGAGCCACCCAATGGATCCACTGTGTCGGCGGCACCACTTTCGTGAGCAATAATCTGCTGGGTGCGCAGGGCCACTTCGACGGCCTTTTCCGTTGGCAAGGCCAACGCCTCATCTTTGCCATTTGTGTGGAGGCTTTGGGTCCCACCGAGAACAGCAGCCAGGGCTTGTAGCGTCACGCGGACGATGTTATTGTCTGGTTGTTGGGCCGTGAGAGTACTGCCACCGGTCTGGGTGTGAAACCGAAGGCGCCAGCTTGCCGGATTTTTGGCACCAAAGCGATCCCGCATGGTTTTGGCCCAAAGCCTACGTGCGGCCCGAAACTTTGCGACCTCCTCAAGCAGGTTATTATGGGCATTAAAGAAGAAGCTCAACTGCCTGGCAAAACTGTCTACATCCAATCCACTGTTGATGGCCTGCTGCACATATTCCATGCCATTGGCTAAGGTAAAGGCAACTTCCTGGGCTGCTGTACTGCCAGCTTCGCGGATATGGTAACCTGAAATTGAAATGGTATTCCACTTAGGGACTTCACGTGTGCAGTAACGAAAGATATCGGTGATGAGTCGCATAGAGTGCTGGGGCGGAAAGATATAGGTGCCTCGGGCAATGTACTCTTTGAGGATATCGTTTTGAACCGTACCACGCAGTTTGTCTACCGGCACACCTTGCTTTTTCCCTACCGCAATGACCATGGCCAGTAGAATGGCTGCCGGCGCATTGATGGTCATACTAATGGAGACCTTGTCGAGGGGAATGCCGTCTAGCAAAGTCTCCATGTCTTTGAGGCTACTGATGGAAACGCCAACTTTGCCTACTTCCCCATCAGCAAAGTCATGATCAGCATCGTAGCCGATTTGGGTAGGCAGATCAAAGGCTACCGATAGACCGGTCTGCCCTTGCTCAAGCAGGAATTTATAGCGCTCATTTGACTCTTTCGCCGTGCTAAAGCCCGCGTATTGGCGCATAGTCCATAAGCGCCCTCGATACATATTCGGCTGTACACCTCGGGTAAAGGGATACTGGCCGGGATAGCCTAGCTTCTCTTCATAAGTGTTAACCGCATCATCGCTATCAGTAGATGAACGGTTAGTAGATGTGGTATCTGCGTTAGAACCATTTGAGGGACGATCATCAGGTGTATAAATCGGCTCCACCAAGATATCGTCACTACTTGTGGTAAAGGGCTGCTTCCGTTCAGGAAAACGGTCGATTTGAGGTTTGAGCACCTTTTCCTGCCATTCATCTCTACGGCTGCTGGTCATAGATTCTCCTTGGGTCTACATGGATCTCGTTGAAGCCTTAGCCAATCTTTAAGACAATTTTGCCAAACTGCAAACCCTGATTCATTCGCTGCATGGCTTCATTGCAGTCGGCCAGAGCAAAGGTAGTATCGATGACAGGTACTACTTTATGTTGATTAACAAACGCAACCATATCGCTAAAGTCTTGGTCTGATCCCATGGTGCTGCCAAGAATATCAATTTGACGGAAGAAGACGAGTTGGGGGCTAACATTGTTCCAATTGCCACGGGTTCCGCCGTATAGCCCAATGCGAGCACCAGGCCGGGTCAGTTTGACTAGATCAGAAAAGCCAGAACCACCCGCACTGTCTATAATCACGTCAAAGCCACCTGTCTCTTTACCCAATGATTTGGACCAACCCTCTTGCCGGTAGTTGGCACCGCCTTTGGCCCCTAATTCTTTGGCCTTCTCGATCTTTTCATCCGAGCCAGACGTAACATAGACATCCGCGCCCGCGGCAATGGCAAATTGACAGGCAAAAAGTGCAACCCCACCCCCTACACCACTAATCAAAACCTGCTCGCCTGCTTGCATCCGGCAGCGACTAAAGAGCGTTCGGTAAGCAGTTAGTCCACCTAGCGGTAGTGCAGCAGCTTGCTCTAACGTCAAATGGCTTGGTTTGTCGGCAAGCCTGTTTGGATGAACAACAATCTGCTCGGCAAAGGTACCATTCGTCGGCATCCCCAATATGCTGAACGACTTGTCGGGGAAACGTTGATTGGTACCCCAATTGATATTGGGATTGATGATGACCTCCCGGGTACCAACCAATCCCGCACCATCCGAACCCAGCGTGACACCCTCTTGAATACCTGGGTACATTCCTTTCAAGATCCAGTTGTCCCGGTGGTTAAGGGCCGCAGCTGTTAGGTTGACGACGACCTGATCGTCAGTCGGGTTAGGATTGTCTATCTCTTTGTAGGCGAGCGGCTCATCTTTGGCAATATATACAATTGCTTTCATAAGTTATTCCCATATATTTTTAGTAACTTACCAAATGAGTTCTTGTACATTGGGCAAGAAAATTGCGAATGGTGAATACACTCGTTGCGCGGTTCATTCACCGTTCACCATTCATTATTCACCATTTTCCATTCTGGCTTGTCCAGGTTAGGGCTATTCCCAAATAATGAACCACTCCAGGTGAGAGTCACTTGCTGTGGGGTTCATCTCGACAAGCAGGTTTGCAAGAGTAATGGCCACGCTTTATATATTTCTGATTCAGGAACAGCTACTTTGGGTTCGTGTAGGTTGCTTCTTCGTCATAACAAGATGACGTACATAACGATCGTATATTAGCATGTCTAGACTTATCCCGTCCAGTTTTTCTCTTTGATGGGTAGACCCGAGGACAACATCAGATGGGCACTGTCCTTAATGATAATTATCGTAAGGCTGATTACGAAATTGTTGGGTTTGTTAAATGAATAACGCAATAGTGAAACCAGCAAAAGCATAACCCTACTTGGAGAACGGAGAGAGCTGAGCTGTTCAAAGCCAGCTTAATCGTAGATTATTCTCTGAACAGTGCGACTCACCTAGCTGGACAGCCTCAATCCTGTTCTGAGATGCATTCGAGCAGCCCAACAAAGGGTTGACAAAAACAAAAACTTAATTTATCCTTACGATATTCCACTGATTCCTCATTGATATAAAGTCACTATTGCACCCTCTTAAAGTAGCTTTCTAACCATATTTTGCTTAGGTGAGCCAACCTTGCGTTTCATTCCTAGGATAAAGTCTTAGACACCTTTTGTATATCTGTATTGGAGGTACGCAATGTTTATTCTTCTACCATCTACTTCGTCTGCTAAAGATGTATTAAGGAATATCTCTTGGGTAGACCGCTTATGGCGCCGGTCTGCTGTGGGGATCCTATTCTGTATAACGCTTATGATTACCACAAGCTGTTCCATTCTGTCTCAGTCCCCCGTCGGTTCTGAGCCTATTTTGATTGGTTTCGTGGCTCCATTTACTGGCGTTATGGCATCATCTAGCGTATCAACATGGCAAGGAATGCTATTAGCCATAAACGAAATTAACGAAGCGGGTGGTGTGCTAGGTCATCCGCTAGTTCTAGAAAAT
Organism: Chloroflexota bacterium; assembly: GCA_039028975.1. Classification (GTDB taxonomy): domain Bacteria; phylum Chloroflexota; class Anaerolineae; order Caldilineales; family Caldilineaceae; genus JAHBNG01. The sequence goes on along the minus strand of JBCCHB010000175.1, from coordinate 10,750 downwards.
CGTAGTGTTGAGACAGATCCACAAGCTGGTGAGCAAGCTGTTGCAGAGTTGATTGATCTGGGGGCTGTTGCCATATTCGGGGGAGTCTATGATGACGTAATCATGGGATATCTTGACGAGCTAGCGGCTGCTCAAATTCCTCTACTCAATGTATGGGCAACATTACCATCTATCGTTAAAAATGGCTACGATCCCAACGTAACATTCTGCATCGCAGCAGCCGCTGGACAGATTACCGAATACTTAGCTAGGTATCCGCTAGAAGTACTGAATTCTCAGCGCCCTGCTCTGATTGTGGAAGCGTCTAATTGGGGTAATGCCCATGCCGAGTTGCTCTCCTGGCGATTTGCAGAGTTAGGCATTCCCACAGTGAGAATTGAGCGATTTCGAGTTGGCGTTACAAATATGCATAGTCACATTCGAGAGCTACGGAAACACAACGTCGATTCGATAATCTTGATTGCCAACTCACGCGAGGCTGCCGTTGCAACCCGCACTATCCATTCAATAGGATGGCAGGTTCCCATTATTAGCCATCCCAATATTCAAGCAAATGTTTTTGTCGATCAAGCCGGCCCAGCTGCTTCAGAAGGTGTGTATGTAATGCACACCAAAGCTTTTATGGTTGAAAATAGCGCTCGACAGCAGCACCTTATCGATAGTTACCAACGCTTTTTTCACATGAGTGGAAACCAGCGGCTGCCAAACCCAGGTGCCGTAGCTCGCGGATATGATGGCGTATACCTGCTCGCCACGGCCATGGCCAAATCTGGCGTGACAGATAAGAACTCACTCTTGTACGCATTGTTAAATGATATAGACATGTATAAAGGTGTTCTTAAAGAATATCGATCACCATTTTCACAAGAGGTGCGCAACCCCTTTGATGTTGGGGATTATGTCATGGCTCGTTTTCAGAAAGGAAGGTTGGTTCCAGCAGAACGAGCTGTACTAAATTAGCTTTGTGCGTTAATAAGATACAAACCGATACTAGCACTTATAGAATAGCTCCCCCATAGGTACCAAGCAAATCATTATGTTCGTTAGAAGTTTACACACTCGGTTTCTAGCCATTCTAGTTCTAGTTGGAATCCTTCCCTTTTTGTTTGTGGGTGTACTCCTTATTCGCCAACAGAGTCAAGCACTGCAAATGCAGGCATCCCGAGAGCTAATGGGGCTAGCGCGTGGGCTGGCAATTGAATTAGATTCCCAGCTTAATGAATTGCTTGAAAGTTCCCGAGCTTTTGCTGCTCTGCCGGAAATGGTTCACATGGATGCGAAAGAACAGGAAGATCTGCTCAGGTTGCTTTATGTTCACTACCGCACATATGGCCAGCTGGCTGTGGCAGATACATTTGGTCAGCTTCAGGCTACCGGAACCGATTCACCTTTGGTCTCGATTGCCCATGTGCCTTCTTTTCAAAAAGCCGTTCGAGGTAAACAGTCCTGGGTTGTTTTTCCCGCTCTATTTAATGATAATCTGATTCTACACATGCACACGCCGATCTTTGATCAATCCCAAAATGTGGTTGGTGTGCTGGGCAGCCCGGTTGCCTTTCCAAGCCTAGCTAGTTCTCTCGATTCACTGAATATTGGTGGAGGGCGATCATTCGTTCTAGACAGAAACGGTATTGTTCTGATACATCCGGATGCAGAGGAAGCTGCTAAACGGCGCGATTATTCAGAGATGATTAATGTATCTCCCTCCACCCTCTCGGCTGGTCGGGGGACGGCGTCATATATGCTCGATGATGAGCGGTGGATGGCCGGCTATGCGTCTGTACCCAATTATGGTTGGACGATTGTTACAGAACGTCCCGCTTCTGATATTTTGCTGCCCACCACCCGTGCGCGCGATCTGGCCATTGGGGGGTTGCTTGGCAGCATTTTGTTCTGCTTTCTGATTGCGAATCTCATGGCGCGCAATCTGACGTTGCCAGTCAAAAAATTGGCTGATGCCGCCTATGCTTTAGGCCAAGGAAAGCCTGATGTGCCACTACATGAGAGCCAGGTACAGATTACTGAGATTGCCAGCCTGATTCGCTCATTTCAACGAATGCGTGCTTCAGTTCTCGAGAGAGAATATTCATTACGTCAGTTTCATTCAGCCATGGATGCCTCTATCGATGGTATGGCTATCCTAAAAGATAGCTGTTTTACTTATGCAAATCATGCCCTGATGGAACTGTGTGGTGTTTCTCACATTGACGAGATGCTCGGCCAACATTGGATGTCTCATCTCGATGCAGACGAACGAGAACGTATAGAGTCTGAACTAGAGGAGACAATCCAACTACATGGCAAGTGGCGAGGCGAAGTATCGGCTACCAATGATGATGGGAGTAAAACATACTTAGATATGTCTTTGACTCAGCTAGCAAGCGGTGAGGCGATTCTCGTTGTTCGTGACTTGGCCGACCGAAAGAAAACGGAAGCCGCGCTATTTCAAGCCCAGAAGATGGAATCTATCGGTCTACTAGCAGGAGGGATTGCTCATGATTTCAATAATCTGATTGCTGCTATGTTGGGCCAAAGTTTTGTGGCCCGTAAGAAAATTGCCCCAGATAACCCTGCTCATGCCAATATTGCGCGGGTCATCAAATCTGGTGAGCGGGCTGCCGACCTGACACGCCAGCTACTTGCCTATGCTGGAAAAGGCAATTTGATGGTAAATATCTTTGACATAAACGAGTTGATTCGGGAAAATGCAGAGATTTTGCGTACAGTTGCCTCTAGCAATGTTCAGCTAATGCTAGATCTTTCTCCAAACCCGTTATGGATTGAAGCCGATAAAGGGCAGATACAGCAGATTGTAATGAACCTGGTCATCAATGCGGCCGAAGCCATTGGCCAGCAAAATGGTGTAGTGCGTATCCGAACGTCCGATGATGATATTTGGGATGAACCGAGTTATCCCTCAGACACGATTGTTGTAAATCATAACTTTATCGAGAGTGATCGGTACAATGATAACCTGATCTCACTAGAGATCTATGATACCGGGGCTGGCATGAGCCAAGCAACCCTTGAACGCATATTTGATCCGTTCTTTACGACAAAAAAGTCTGGCAGCGGTTTAGGGCTCTCGGCGACCTTGGGGATTATACAATCTCTACATGGCAGCGTTCGAGTCTATAGCCTGCGTAACATGGGAAGCTTGTTCCGTTTGGTCTTTCCACGTACAACACCATGTGGTAAAGTCGTTACAGTGAAACCAAACTCTACCCAGATCGGGAAACCCATATCTGGAACGGCCTTAATTGCTGACGATGAGCCTGATATGCGTGAGGCTATGCAGGACATTCTTGAGAATTGCGGCCTCAGCGTGCTTACTGCCAAAGACGGCAAGGAAGCTGTTTCACTCTACCGAACCCATGGCCACCGCATTAACATCACGCTTTTGGATCTGCGGATGCCAGAGATGGGCGGAATTGATGCGCTACACTCCATCAAGTTGCTTGATATGGATGCCAAGGTCGTACTTATGTCCGGCTACACTGAATCGGAAGTGGCCAGCCCACTGTTGGACAATGAGACTGTTTTTTTTCTACCTAAACCCTACAGCTATGATCAACTGATCAAACACGTAGAGCGGTTTGCATCGGTTCCGGTATAATCAGCAGTACAGATAGAAAGGCCAACGAGAGACTTTGGGTTACGTCGCAAGCGACCATCCTTACCACTCAATCTCTTCTCCATTCCAGTGAAAGAATGAACCATTATCCTCTGAGCCAATGTTGGACAAGAGGTCAAGAATTCTTGCGGCTGACTGGGCTGGTGTGTAATATTTGTCGGGCTTGACACTGCGTGCGAAAGGGGCAGATAGATTACTGATGGTAGTTCCTGGGTGAATGGAAACTAGGCAGGCATGCTTATTTTTCCGACCGATTTCTATGGAGGCCGTTTTAGTAATCATGTTGAGCGCGGCTTTAGAGCTACGATAGCCGTACCAACCGCCTAAGTGATTATCTCCTATGCTTCCAACCATGGCACTTAGGCTGGCAAAAACGGAGGTTGCCTCTTTGTTTAGGAGACCGTGAAAATGTTTAATGCAGAGTGCCGGCAAAATGGTGTTAATATGATAATAGTGGGCTAATTTCTCTGCTTCGATTTGGCGCAAACTTTTTTCAGGTGATACAACCTCATCATGCAGAATCCCAATGCAGTTGATGATATAACGAAAGGCACCATATTCAGCAAGTGCTACTGCGTGCTCAGTCAAACTGAATTCAGAGTAGTCTGTATTGTCTCGAGAAAGCGTGTGAACTTGAAAGTCTGTGACAAGTTGGTGGGCAATAGCTTGCCCGATGGCACTATTCGCACCGATGAGTAAGACATTTGGTTTCATGCCACCGCTCACACTTCACAATTTCATTTATCTCAATCAGATTCATGCTTGGGTCGTAGACATAAAGATGGCGCATCCGCGGAATGGCGAATGTCTCTGTGAGTGAATAGGGGATTTGGGCTGTTTGGAGCCGGGCGATGACTTGTTCTAGATCGGGCACCTGAATCGCAACATGCCCGCCAATAGATGGATTGTGGTCCAGGTTATTGACGCGGGCAAATGCCGGGTCTGGCTTGATCAAGTGGAGTCCTGTATTCTCACCCTGGCTGGAAGTGCTGGTAGGAAAGATAGTCAGCTTTGCTGGATCCGCGCTGATATGGCCTACTTGTTCAGAGGGTGGAAAGACCCACGAACCCTCGGTCATACCGATGATGTGGGTATAGAAGTGTGCAGATTGCCGGACGTCGTTGGCGGCAAGATTCACATGATGGATAGACCAAGACATACGTAGTTCTCTTTCATTATACTCAGCCCCGTTTGAAAAGAGGGGTTTGGCCTTTTGAGTAGATGCTCTGGAAAACTCCTCTTTTCAAATTGACTGCAACATAGCTATTGTTCTTCTCGATTGAGAGACATTGCCAAATGCTCTTCAACCCATTTTCCCATTTCGGGACGTAGTTTCGGTGCCGGAACAGGTTGCGTGTAGTCAATACGGCGAGAATAAGCTGCGCGCGTATAAACAGCGCGCAATATCATATTCAAATCGAGCGGCACGTCCGGGTCAGGTGCTTCGAGAGGAATAGGCAAGATAGGAAGCGGTTTGTTAATCACTCCGGGCCAGATATCGGAAAATACGCCAGGGTTCACATCATTACCTCTGTTAACCAGCAAAATATAATCCACATCATCTAGGGGTGGTCCTTGGGTTTCACTCCCCACCCGTTGACCACCCCGCAGCAAGTCAATTTCTACCAAATGAACATTCGATGCCAGAATGGACGAACGTTTGCGGCGGTATTCGGCCAGTCCTGGCTCCCGTTTGTTGTAAGGCGAAAGTATCTCAATGGAGGTGATCAGTTCATCTGTTTCGGTTACGTAGACACGGACAGCTCGAAGTTTAGTTGGAACAGTGTTGACAGCACGACGTATTGGCTCATCAATCTTCGCTGGTTCGGCGACGGCAACCGCAGTTGCGGGAAGCGCTGGTGTTGGGTCAGACGTTGGCGCGAGTACAGCTACATCGGGGACTACCGTCTTTGACTTACCGATGCTTACCTCTTCAAAGGTGGTTGTCACTTCTATATCGGCGTAGTATTTGGGGCCAATCTTCGGATTTAAAGTATCGGCAATCTCATCGGCTATGCGGTGATGAAAGCCACGCCAAATGTTTGGGGCTTCCAGATAAGGATCCATTCCTGGAAATCGGTATGCCATCGTACCTCCTATCGATCATCTGTATGCAATGATGGAGCAGTCCTCTTAAGGATACCACAGCTTACTTTCGCCCGACCTTTTTCATCTTCATCGGCAAGCTGTGTCTTCTCTCCCCATCGTATTGATAGAGTGCATTCGCTACTGCTCCTGCTGTTGGGACTAGCCCAATCTCTCCCACACCCTTGGCCCCGTACGGACCGTAGGGATCGGGTACCTCAACGCCGATAACTTCCATCTCAGGCATCTCCTTGGCCCGCAGAATGCCGCACTTACGCAGCATGGTACTTTTGGGGACGCCACCCTCTAGAGGCAGATCTTCTGAGATAGCGTAGCCCAATCCCATGTGGATGGAGCCTTCGAGCTGCCCTTCAAAGAGAGTGGGATTGAAGATCTTGCCCGCGTCGTGGGCGGCGGTGATCTTTTGAATCTGGCCATCATCATCCAGGATGACAAGTTGAGTGGCATAAGAGTAGGAGTAGTGGGTGTAGATCTTGTCGGTGAGCGCACCGGGCTTGGTCGTCCAATCTACCGTGAATTCTCCCTCATACTCGTTACCGACCAGATCGGCCAAGTCCTTAGTTTCTAGGTCGGCTCTCAGGGTTTTGCTGGCGTCAATGATGGCGTTGCCGATGAGGGAGGTGGCGCGGGATGCAGTCGTCATTCCAGCAACCTGCTCGAACGACGTGTCGACCCGGACTTCGATCTGTTTGGGCGAGATGCCCGTTTCAGTACAGAGCGTCTGGATAGCCATCGTGTGGATTCCTTGACCCATCTCAGTCCAGCCGTGGTCGATGATGACTTTATCGGCTGATTCTACCGTAATTTTGACTTGAGATGAATCGGGCATGCCATTGCCAATGCCTGTATTCTTGATGCCGCAGCCCAGCCCAGCGTATTTGGCCTTGTAGAATTCATCCTTCACCGCCAACAGAGTCTCTCGTACGCCAGCACCGCCTTCGATGATCTGACCCGTAGCGGTCATATCGCCATCAGAGAGCGCGTTGTCATAGCGGAACTGCCAGCGGTCGAACCCGCCCTGCTCGCAGAGATCATCCAGCAGACTCTCCAAACCAAAGGTTGCTTGATTGACGCCAAAGCCACGCATGGCTCCACAGGGCAAGTTGTTGGTGTAAACAGAGGTCGCCTCTACATCAGTAACAGGGAATGTGTACGCTCCCGTCGCGTGGCCAGCCGACCGCTCTAGCACCTTCATCCCAACCGATGCATAGGCACCTGTATCCCCCACAAACTTGACTTTGACAAAGGTCAGCATCCCCTTCTCGTCACAGCCTACTGTATAATCCATCCAAATCGGATGGCGCTTCGGATGCATGAGAATCGATTCATCTCGATTCAGACGTACCTTCACAGGCGTACCGATGGCGTAGGCCATGAGTGCCGCATGATGCTGGACCGAGAGATCTTCCTTGCCGCCAAAGCCCCCACCGTTGGGAACCAGAATGACCCGCACTTGCTCTAGCTCTAGCCCCATGATTTTGGCAATTTGGGTGCGATCTTCGAAGACCCCTTGACCCTGGGAAAGCACTTCAATAGCGATTTTCTCCTCACCTGGATAAGCAATAGCACACTCTGGCTCCATAAATCCATGCTCGATCATCTGAGTCTGGAAGGTGCCTTGAGCTGTGTAAGCCGCATCCTTCATGGCTTGATCCAGGTCACCCCGGGACGTAACTGTATTCGAGAGGACGTTCCCCCCTTCATGGATGTAGGGTGAATCTGGTTCCATAGCCTTGAACATGTCCGTGACTGGTTGCAGCACCTCATAATCAATTTCAATAAGCTGGGCTGCTTCCCGGGCAATGGCTTCCGTCTCGGCGACCACCGTGGCAATGACATCACCGACGTAACGAGTCTCTTCTCCGACCGCGATCATGGCAGGCCAATCTTGGCGAATGAGGCCCACGTAGCGTTCCCCAGGCACATCCTCGGCGATGAAGACGCGGATGACGCCCTCTACTGCTTCTGCCTTGGCTGTGTCAATGGCGCGAACCGTGGCCCGAGGGTGGTCACTAAACCTCAGCGCACCAAACTTCATCCCAGCCATTTTGATATCGTCTACGTAGCGATGCTGGCCGAGAACCAAATCATGGGCCTGATATTTGGCCAATCGGGTGCCGATAGCACCAGTACCGTTGGTTCGGGGAATCTCTTCTTCAGTTCGAATGGCGTCGGCAGCATAGAGAACCGCATCCACGATCTTCTTGTAGCCAGTGCAGCGGCAGAGGTGAGGCGTGAGAGATTTTTCTATATCATCCCGGGTCGGTTCAGGGTTCTTGTTTATGAGTGCGTTGGCCTGCATAACGATGCCAGGAATGCAGAAACCACACTGAACGCCTCCCTTTTCCACAAAGGCATTGGCAAAGATGTTCTGCCGATAGTCGCCCAATCCTTCGGTAGTGGTGACGCTTGCTCCCTCTACCTTCTTCATCTTTGTGGCGCAGGCGAGCATGGCCTTGCCACCAATATCAACAACGCAGCAGCCGCAGGCCGCTTGGGGCGCACAGCCATCTTTGGGTGAGATGATGTCACGATCTTCACGTAGGTGGGTTAATAAGGCTGTTTCTGGATCGCCAGCGTAGTCTACGGTCTGGCCGTTGAGGGTGAATTGCATGGTTGGACCTTTCATATAGGATTGACGTTATCTCGTTAAAATTAGCATTCAGCAATAGTTGGTGCGTGGTGCGTGAACCGATTGAGAGATTGATTCTACATTGGGTTCTTAATTTCATTGAGATGGCCGCCATCATCTGCTCGACAAGCTGGCCTCTTGGTGGTTGTATTCTGTACAATACCACTGCCTCAAAAAGCCGGGCTTCGCCAATACGCCGAGCAGGCCAAGTCCACAAGTTTGGCGTGACGTGATGTAGTTTGTATAGTATAATAGGTGCCTGTCTGTTCGAGCAATTTGACTAAAGAGGTTTGGCTCTATAGGGGATCCAAGGAACTCATCGGTTCGGCGCGTAGATTCACTCGGAGAAACATTCCGTTTCAGTGTTAGATCCTGGAAACGTCTATAGAGCGAGAGGGTTAACCCATGCCAACACCATTTCCCGGAATGGATCCTTATTTGGAAAGAGAAGACGATTCACCGAATGAGCGGTAGGTAGAGCAACAAATTATCTTCACTGTCTATCTCTTCTGGCAAAGTGGATACAGCCAAATAGATCCACCCATTTCGCTTGTTTAAGATGTATAACTCTCCATTCACTCCCTCACCAAACCGCAAATCGGCTCGTCCGCTCCCGTCATAGGATGGCTCGTCATCAATGATATCTTTCATAGTTGTGTGCAGAAGAGAAGGCGTGGTTGGATCGTTATCGTGGTCAAAGAGGATCTGTAGCTGACCGATAGGGGCCTGGGTCAGCTTTTCTGGCCCATTACGCTGTGGATCGTTTGGGTCAAGAGAGGTAATGGCATCTTGCATAGCTGCAAATGATGTATGAAAGAGGCGGCCTGACAGAGCAAAGTCCCCAAAGATATACTCACCGTCGAGAGCGGACCCATTGGCAATGACGTGACCCCCAGCTGTTGCCTGTCCCACAAACCCGGCACCGATTTCCCCAGTGTGGCCCCACTGCACCGCGGGATAGATATAGTCATTGTAGGCATCATCACTTCGCAATGGTAATACGCCTTCAATCAATCCTCCTTCTGGCAGATGCATAAAGGTTCCCTCCCGGCGTGACCAACCGTAGTTGCCACCAGCCACAACCAAATTAACCTCTTCGAGGTTGTCTCGTCCCGCATCATCTACAATGAGAAACGCTTCTCCACTCGGACCTTGAGCAAAGGAGAAAGTGTGAGGATTACGAAAACCAACGGCGTAAAGTTCATCGAGCCAATCATCGTCGTCTAGATAGCGCTGTTATTGGGCAACTGTACCCACTTCCGTATCTCAACGGTTCGCTCCAGATTTTGGATAGGGGTGTTGACGACGCCATTATCCGTTGATACAGAGAACCAAAGAAAGTCGATATAGATCGATGGTTGGCTGCCATCGCTACTGAGCCGAATCTGAACCTGATTTGCCCCCGCTTGGAGTGGAAGCGGCGTACTGCGGTTGCGCCATATCTCATCTCTCTGGGCGAGGGGGAGGGATAGCTGGGAGACTGCTTGGGCGTTGACCGAGATCTCAAGGGTCTTAGTGAGCGGGGTTGACAGCGGGGAATCTGATTCGAGGCCGTGAATGTAGCGGAGGCTGGCAAAATATGATCCAGCAGACGGAACAGTGACGGAGAGGCTCAACGAGTCCTCTAGCGATGTAAAACCGGCAACATAGCCACTACCTCGATAGTCAGCGAGACTTGTCTCAATACTTATTACCCCGCTGAGCTGAGCGTCTTCGGCCTGTATGAGAATTGTTGAAGAAGCAGTTGAGGAGTCTGTTTTGGAACCTGATATGACAAGTTCTGAATATAGTGGAGCCGCCCACAGAATACGGATAGATAGGGTGCCTGCCCAAGCAAGTACGAAGCAAAATAGAAGCCGCCAGGAATCTGGCAATACAAATCGTGCAGGCATCTGAAGCATTCAACGTTCTTCAGGCTAGGGCATACCTTGAGCTTTGCGAATCTCTTCCATAGTAAGACCCGTCACTTGCATAATCTGCTCAATGGGGAGATTGATTGAGAGCATATTCTGGGCAATCTTGAGCGAGGCTGCTTCTATACCTTCTTCACGGCCCTTTTCAAGACCATTTTCAAGACCTTCTTCTACGCGCTACTGAATAAGTTTCCGGCCCTTCACAGGGATTCCTAGATCTCCGACGACTCTGTGCAACAGACGATTACAGCGCAGGTCACGTTTCCGGCCCTTCACAGGGATTCCTAGATCTCCGACGTGGTGATCTTTATCTTTACGCTCATTGAGGTCCTGGTTTCCGGCCCTTCACAGGGATTCCTAGATCTCCGACACAGTAACAGATGGTCTTTGTATGCTCTGCATTACTTTTAAGGCCCTTCACAGGGAATCCAAGATCTCCTACAGTCTAAACTCCAAAACATGATT
>JBCCHB010000174.1:0-32866 GCA_039028975.1 Chloroflexota bacterium | reverse complement strand
CTTTTGATCTTTGCAATCTGATGAGAATCCGATTGTGAGAACCAGAAAACAACAACTTTATTTTAGGTCGTAGGGTAGACAGCCGGTGGCTCCGGCCCAGAACCGTTTGACGGTGTGCGTTACACGGCCCAGGTCCGCTTGTATCGGTTTTAGATTATGCTGCTGTTGAGTATGTTGCCACAGCTTTCATAGTCGATGGCAATCTCTTCTTCATGTTGCCCTACCCCGACCCTCGCTCAAGCGTCTTATATACTCATCGCCCCAAACCCTAAGACTCCTGATAATGGGTTCAAGCGTCCGCCCGTACTCCGTCAAAGAGTATTCGACCTTGGGCGGCACCTGCTTATAGACCTCACGGTGGACGAGTCCATCGATCTCTAATTCCCTTAGGCTGAGCGTGAGCATCCGGCGTGTCACGTTGGGAATGAGCCGCTGCAACTCCCCGAATCGCTGCATATCCTCAAGCAAGTGATAAAGGATAACACCTTTCCATTTGCCCCCAATCACATCGAGCGTGGCCTCAACCGAACAACTGTAGTCAGACACTTTTTTTTCAGCAAGCAGTTTGTCCATATACCCTCCTTAGTCACATTTTTGTACCTATGATACAAAAATGTGCGTACTTGATTATCTATACATTAGCACAGATAATGGTTCTAGTCATATCCCGGGGTGACTAAAAACGTTTGTAACGAAAAGAAGAAATACAAAAGATGTCTCATTACTCAGTTCTAGCCATCACGTCGACTAAGTTAGGAATGGGTCCACCTTATATCACGCCTATGGGCGTACTCGTTGCCAGGCACTGAGGTCAGTATCCCTCCCGAACTACCTCGGTTCTTCGCGGCCAAACCAGCAGAGAAAGAGGATAACATAATGAAATACGAAGGATTTACAACATTCAAAGCAGAACAGGACGGTGGAATATTAACTGTTACATTTGACTATCCGCCAGTAAATGTTCAAGGACAGGCAATGCTGGCTGACTTGAACAGCCTGGCGATGAGGCTCGAGCGCGATCGTGAAACAAAGGTTGTTGTTTTCCAGTCAGCACATCCGGAAATCTGGGTTTGCCACTACGACACTGAACTCCTCAAAGACATGTCAATGGAAGCCGTTTCCCGAGATGAAGTTGAATTGCTCGACCTGCAATCTGTTTGTGAACGCATCAGCAAGGTACCTCAAGCAACTATCGCCAAGCTTGAAGGCTTTGCCCGGGGTGGCGGCCACGAGCTTGCCCTCGCCCTTGATATGCGGTTCGCAGTTCGCGGCAAATTCAAGTTCATGCAGATGGAAGTCGGTATGGGTATCCTTCCGTGCGGCGGCGGCGCATCCCGTATGGCACGTCAGGTTGGACTGGGTCGCGCGCTGGAAATCATTCTCAGCGCCCGTGACTTCAGCGCGGACGAAGCAGAAGCATATGGCACCATCAATAAGGCATTGGAACCAGACGAAATTGATGAGTACGTCGACACGCTGGCGAAACGTATTGCCCAGTTCCCTGCGGAATCCATCAACGCCTGTAAGCAAGCGGTATATGAATCCATCGACAAGCCGATTGATGAAGCCCTCAAGGCAGAAGCATACTGGCTCTATCAGGCAACCAGCAAGACTCCCGCCATCAAGCGTTTCACTATCGCTGATGAAAGAGGCATGGAGCATGATATGGAGAACCAGCGCAACTGGAACGATCTAGTCATGCAAGTTCAAGAAATTCAATAAAGAGTCCGCTGCAGAAACAAAGATTACGCAGATTTCCAAGATTTTTCAGTCAGAGAATTCTACGAAATACGTGCAAATTTACCCTTTTGTAGTAGAGCCAGTAATGAACCCTTGAACTTGACCGCATACTAGACTGCGGTTGACCATAGATGAGAATTATTCGATAGCCTTTTAGTCAGTAGATCATTCTCATCTATGACAAAAGGATTAAATATTCCCTTGACAGACATCAAGCAAAAATACAACTGTACAACATCCGCCCTGCCCCATTATGGAGCAGGTGATCATGGCGCTGGATGATCTGATGCGAGTGGATCGGGCGGCACCTTACTTAAGGGTTGTAATATAGCCTGAACATTACCCTGATTTGGCACGAGTGGTGGCGTTACAATTGAGCGAGGCTTGCTGTTTCCGGAGCATATCGGAACTGTTCAATGGTTCCGTCCTGAATTTTTTCAATCACTTCTTCGATCACCTCTAGCGGAACAAGAAACCATTCTCTTGGTTTGACTGGTATATCGAAGCGATCCGTCAATTCCACGTCTAGTCGGGCGCTACGGAAAAATCTCTGTAGCAGTGCCTCAAATTTTTTGGGGTTTATGTTCGCTAGGTTGAACGTCGCGGCAATTTCTACATCTGCCAATAAATAAACCAGGGCTGTAGCCACCCTCGCCATAATCAAAGCCTTCGGTTGGTTGATTTTGGGGATGCTTGGGCTTGAACTCAAAGCGGGGTGCCAAGACTTGCTCCATCAGCAGGCTAGCCGCAATGGCTTTGAGGGTGTCGTTGACGGCTTCGGTCACGGCAAGCTCGGTGGCATCTGGCTCGGCGACGAGATTCGTAAATCGGGATCGGGGCTTGCCCGGTGCGTCCCGGGTTGCCCGCCCGATGATTTGGACAATTTCGGTCAAGCTGGAACGGTAGCCGATGGTGAGGGCGTGCTCACACCAGATCCAGTCGAATCCTTCTTTGGCCATGCCGAGGGCAATGATGACATCGACGTGGTCGCGATTGTTCTTTTGGGCTGGGTCTTTGAGGGCGCTGACGACTCTGTCCCGCTTGCTCAGGTCATCATCAACCAGATCGGCAATTTTGAGTACTCTTCCGTCAGCGAGCTTTACAAGCTGAAAACCTGTCTCTGGATCAGCCCCTTGCCAGTCGCCCAACTCTTCGATGATATGCTCGACCTCGCGGATTTTGTCCTTGGTACTCTCTCGGGAGTTGACATTGGGAATATGCAGAATCGTCTTCTCTTTGGGGTCCAACACTTGTATGATTGCATCGGTATAGGCCTCTGTGTAAAAGTAGTAACCGATATAAGCTGCTTGAGATGTTCGTAGCCGTTGAGCTGTTCGTAGTAGGTATAAGTGACAGTATCGAAGCGGGCTTCGTCTTCGGGGTGCAGCACGGCTTCAGCATCGCCACGAAAGTAGGAGCCGGTCATGGCAACAATGTGGCACTTATCTCGGGCCATGAACTGGCGCACATGCTCTCTAAGCTTGTTGTCTGGATTGGCGGAAACATGGTGAAATTCGTCTACAGCAATCAGGCGGTTGTCGAAGGCGTCGATACCGAAGCGATCTACGGCAAAGCGGAAGGTAGCATGGGTGCAGACGAGGACCTGATTATTTTTATGGGCGGTATCGCTCTCCAGGAAAGTCTTCACCGCATCGACCTTGCCGCTGTTGATATTCTCGTTATCATCCGCGTCGCCGCCCGGCGCGTTGCAAAGATTCCACTTGGGTGTCACTTGCCAATCTGTCCAAAAGCCAAAATCACTGAGCGGCTCATCATGAAAGCTGGCTCCAATGGACTTCTCTGGCACCACGATGATGGCTTGCTTGAGTTTCTGTTTCGCCAGTTTATCCAGAGCAATGAACATAAGCGCACGGCTCTTGCCCGAAGCTGGCGGCGATTTAATGAGTAGATACTGCTCGCCCCGCTTCTGATAGGCCCGCTCCTGCATGGGGCGCATACCCAGTTCGTTTGATTTTGTGGAGGTGCCTGACTGGGCGTAAGTGACAGATACGACTGGTACTGCGATTGGTTTACTCATCAGTTGAATCTTTGCTCATGGTTACATCAAATCGCTCATATGGCATTCCTCGATTCCTAAGGATGGAACCCATACGAGCTTATCAAATCTGCCGCTTAGGAAAGCCATCCAGCTTCGCCAAGACGATTCCTAGCCAAGTGAATATGGCGGGGTTCAAACATACGTTTACGTTGGTTCCAATCATGAACCTTTGTTATGGACTCTTCTACGGTTTTCGCCTCTTCGCGGGTGATGACCCAATGGACGGTGGCGAGTAATTCCATGCCAAATGATGTCTCAAACCCTTTGATGAGATCGGCAACGCGGGCAAACCGCTGCTGAGTAGCCTCATACGCAGTTAAAAATGCTTCCGCTTGCTCCGAGGCATGGGGTTTTAATTCTAATGGCTTATCTGGGCGATCTTCGGCATCGCCAAAGCCGCTAATAAAGTGACCTTCGATGTGATTGAGAACGTGGCGCAAATTCTCTGCATACGGGCCATAGGGTGCTTTTGTGTAAGTCAGCCTAAGCGGTTCGCCTGCTTCTTGCATAAAGTACATCAACTTATGCACCTCTAGCAGGGTAATGGTTGGGTCCATCACCGCAGCCAGATAGCGACGCATGAGGCTCAGCAGGGCCGCTCGCCCAACCGTCATATTCGGGACTTTAGCCTCTTTCACCATAGCCGCTGCCTGCGGTGCGCCAGCAGGTTCATAGAGCAATACTTCTACGGTTGGCAATGGCTGAAATGCTTCGAGGATCATAGGCTTGACCTCTTCCCACTGCAAGCCGCCTAAGCCACAACCTAATGGTGGAATAGCAATTGAGCTGATCTTTCGCTCCTGCACAACCTGAACCAAGTCTACAAGCCCTGTTTGAATGTCCTCTATGCGGCTCTTGTTCCGCCAGTGACGCTTGGTAGGGAAATTGATAATCAAGCGGGGATTAACTAAGCGATTTAGTTCATGGACAAACATCCTACCTGGTTGAACCTGCTCCGCTTTGCAAGCAGTTGCGTACACCTTGTAATTTTCGGGGAAGGCTTTACGAAATTGAAGCGCAATGCCGCGTCCCATTACGCCAACACAATTAACCGTATTGACCAGTGCCTCCGCATCGGCTTTTAGAATGTCACCCTGAGTTAGTTGTATCATAGCAGCCTCTCCAATAATAATAACTAGTTAATAGTACCAGCCAGGCTCCACAGCGACAGTTGGTTGATGTTCAGCATTGCTTAAAACAGGCTGAACCTTCTTTGCAATTGTACCATTATGTGTCCCAATTTTCTCGATTAGCGTCCACGGGAAATGCTCATGCAGGAGAAACTCGGCCTGCTTGCCCTCTTTGACTTTGGGATCGCGAAAGCCTGTTGCCCTCACCGCAGGCCAGTCAATCTGGCTAAGTTGATCTGTTTGGTTGTGGAAGGTGGTTAGGTATGCACCTGCATTACCGCTGCTAAATGCCCAGCGGACCGCATTAGACTCGGCCCAATCCACAACCGCACTGAGATCGGCTTGCAGGTGCAGAATCGGCTGTTGCCCACCCCGATAACTTACTTCTGGATGATTGCCCCGATACAAGATATAGAGCATGATAGAGCGTGGGCAGAAGTAAAATGGCACATATTCCCCAACCATGGTGCCAGGATGACATGATACCCCTATCTCGGTGAGCCGCCGCTGCTTGATGGCAGACATACCCACCAGTGAGCAAGGGAGGTTGCTAGCAATCCGCTTGGCGTCGGAGACTAACCCACCCTCTGCAACAATGCTTGAGAGATTTTCGATATGGGTGATGTGATAGATCTTTGGACTCGCAGGGATAGCCGACACTTGACATGTTCCCTTTACTCTTTTGCAGCGAAATCGTCCATCGTGGACATATCTGCCTCAGTCCCGCCAAACTCACCAAATTGTAACGGTTGTGATTCAGTCGTGGTAGAGAATGAAACAAGCGTTTGCAAAATTCTCTGCACAAGGCGCAAGCGATTTTCTGGCGAGAGAAGCCTAGCCTCACCAAAAATTCTATCGAGTGTTTGTGTATCGGCAGCCATTAGCAATCCTCCTGAAGCACAGAATGGATGAACACAGTTTTCCGTCAACCAAAGTGATTATACCATGCCCCCACGCACCACGCACCACGCACCACTCCCCAGTCATCTCCGTATACAGCTCAAACAACTTCTCCAGCCGCTCCGTATCATTCTTGAAGCGACGACCGATGTAGATGCGCTCCAGCACTTCGTCGTTGCGTTCGTGGGCCTCGCGCACCAGCGGGAACTCGCTATCCATGCGGACGGGGTCATACATGTCGGCAATGGTGGCGGGGCTTTCGCGCAGCGCGCTCAGCGCGTTGGCCACTTCGCCTTCAGCACAGACCTGGATGTGGATGTTGTTGCGCTGAAGAACACCGCCTGCTAGGTCCGATTTATTTGTCGAACTTTTGCCGCTACTCTTGAGCCGCTTGATGGTGGTCGGCTTGTTGCCAAAGGCTTCGAGAAACGCAAAAGGGAAAACCTCGGGGTCGAAAGGTGCTTCGGCAAGATTGGAAACGGCTTCTTCAATTTCAACAGCGTTCATAGTCAGATTCTGCTAAATTGCATATATAAACGGCCTCGCATTTGAGTCTTCGGCGAAAGTCAGGTTGTCACTAAAGGCGCGATTGCCAAGTGTGACTTGCCCTTGCCGTTTGTGATTATAGATAACCGTTTGGGTGTAGAGTTGGGTTGTCCCAATGCCCAACACATTATAAACACTCGGCGACGTGATGAGAAACCAGCCATCATTCAAGAACGCCCTGATCAGAATCTTCTCATCTGGTGCGTCATAACCCAATGCCGTCTTTTTGGGATAATAGTAGAGGCCCTGTAGGATGTCATCAAAACACAATCAGATAAATTTCAAAATGGAACAACCTATGACCAGATGAAACATCCTTATCGGTGACAACATCATTCTCGCCATCATCGCTTGATGAGCCAGTGGAAGTCTTACCCTTTGGCGGTGGCGACCACTGTTATCACAACGTGATGCATGATAATTTGGGGCAAGGTTATCATCAGTATGTGTTTGCCGGAGGGACGTATCCGTAGTTGTCAGGTTGGCGCAGTCTGCGAGTATGTTGGCGCAGTACGCTAGTGATTTAAGGCATGCTACTCTGTATACTATCCTTTGCATAAACAGATCATTTGAAGCTTGGACAACGAACTGCCGAATTTACCACGGCCATTGTGCAAGAATTAGGTGTCTTGTCAATCGGTACGTTATGCAAATGGCAAGAGAAGTTCTGTCCTCGCTTATCGGAACATCCCAGAGCAGTTTGAGCAATGGCTTACGGATAATTAACATTTCATTTCAAGCAAGGGTTGAAGCTACATGAAAACGACGATTAACGGAAAGGAATTTGAGTTTGATCCACATCCGACCGACACCGCTGTCGATCTGATTCGCGAACAGGCCGGTCTGACTGGGACCAAAATGGCCTGTGGCGGTGGTATCTGTCAGCCTCCCGCTTCACAAAGGGCAGGCTAGGCAAGCGCCAGTTCGAAGTGTCAGCATGCCGAACATGAACTTAACCAAATATTGAATTGAAGGGAAAAAAGATGAAACGTTTATTACAGATACTTGCGGGACTTGTTGTCCTTGTTGTAGCAGCAGGCGCCACGATTTATTTTGCTTTTCCGCAGGTGATAGTTGACTTTGTGAACAATCAATATGCGAATGCGGCAGGATTAGAGAAGCGCACACTGACGCTGGATGGGTACACGGTCAATTACTTTGAAAGTGCTGAGCGCGGTGGCAAGGACACACTTGTACTCGTGCATGGCATGGGCGACGATAAGAACAGCTTTCTACAATCTGCCGAACTGTTGTCCAAACATTACCATCTTGTTCTCCCAGATCTGGCTGGTCACGGGGAAAATGCACGTGATCTGGACCGTGACTATTCCATTGATGGGCAGTCTACTTTTTTGCACGACTTTCTGCACGCAATTGACGTGACTAAGTTCCACCTTGTTGGGAATTCGATGGGTGGGCACACGTCCGGTGCTTATGCGATCAAGTATCCTGAGGACTTGAATAAGCTAGTACTGGTTAACTCGGCTGGGCTGAAGATTGACGATCACGTGACGTATATCGGATTTGGCGAGGACCTTGAAAGCGAAGAAGAGTTTGATGTTCTGCTTGAGCGCCTGTATTACCAAGTGCCGGACCTTCCGGGACCCATCAAGAATCTGATGATGGAGCAGGTGAACGAAACCAATGAATTTGTGGATGACGTTCTAATCACATCGGTAAAGAATGGCCTTTATTTCAATCTGAAGGACGATCTTTCGAAGATTCAAGCACCCACGCTTGTCTATTACGGCATTCACGACAAGGTGGTGTTGCGCAATGCGGCTGAGTATTTTGCGAACAATATCCCCGATGCGCAGTTAGTCACTCTCGAAAATGCAGGCCATGTGCCGCAAATGGAAGTACCAAACGTCGTGGCAGAAGACATTCATCGCTTCTTGGCAGAGGAATAAGTGCAGAGGAAAAGCGGCCATTCAATGACTGGGAATCAATAGCCGTTTTGTCCCATTCTGTGGGCATTGGTCTAGCTAACAAACGCTAGAAAATATCCTTCTGCATGCCCGCTACCGCACGGGTGTTTCGGACGGTCCAATCGTCGACATCCATTAGCTACCGGGCCTTGATCAAATCGAGCAGGCCGCAGATGGCTCCATCTCCATCGGTTCGCTGGTAACCATTGATCAGGTAGGGAACAATCCAATCACGGCTGGTGGCTATGGTGGTCTCTCCAAAGCGGCCAACGGTCTAGCCACGCCACAGATTAGCTGGGCGGCCTCTTTTGGCGGTAGCTTGCTGCAGAAGACCCGCTGCTGGTACTTCCGCCATCCAGACCTTCCCTGCCTCAAGAAAGGGGACGAGGTCTGTGGCTGCCGTGAGGGACATCATCCCAACGGGGTCATCTTTGACAGAGGAGGCTGCGCTCATCCTCATGCCTCGACTCTGGGCGGAGCGCTTATGGCGTACAACGCCACGGTAAAGACCACGCAGCGAGAGATGTCGATTCTCGATCTCTATGGGGATAGATCCGCCCACGATCGGGACCACATGCTGGAAATGGGTGAAGTCTTGACACATGTCGTGTTGCCGGCCCCGGCCGCTGGCGAAAAGAACGCCTATTTTCGCTCGATCAGTCGCTTCGAAGCGGAGTGGCCAATTGTTGAGTGTACCGTAAGATTAGTTGTAGATGGCGACACCATCACGGATGCGGGCATGGGTGTGGGCGACGTCTCCCAGATTCCGCTGAAGATGACCAATATTGAAGCGGCTTTGATCGGCCAGCCAGCCACTCAGACCACACTTAAGCAGGCGACCCAACGCTCGGCCGAAGGAGCCAACCCTCTACCGCAGGCTGTTTGGAAGGTCGATATGCTGGTCGGCACCTTGCTAACCACACTTGAAATGGCGCTTGCTGAGTAAAGAATGGACAAGATTAACGGGATCGACAGAATTTTTATTTTGTTGATCCCGTTCGGATCGCTATTGTACGATAGGGTTACCGATAGAAAGGCAGGTCTGTTCAGTTCTGGCAAATCCTAACACAGGCAGGGGTGTCTGCATTACAATTTCGGGCCGTATCTGTGAGCACTGAACATCCCTGGATAGAAAGGTGAAAGTGCAGGCATGTTTCTTGAGAAGAAAGGCTATCCGCTATGGACGATCGCAAATACCCATTCGAGACGAGTTGGCAGGCACTCTTTAAGGATCTGAAGGTTTCGACGCAGGATGTCTTGCGCTATGCGGGCTTGCCTCTCGATTTGTTATCGCGCAAATCACCGATGATTACAGGCGAGGAATATTTCCGGCTATGGGATGGGCTTGCGACCGTTTTGCGCGATAATCCTACTTTCCCAGTAGACTTTGCAATGAGTAGCACACCAGAAATATTCAGCCCTCCGTTGTTCGCGTCTTTCTGTAGCCCGAACCTTAATGTCGCAGCCAAGCGCATTGCGTATTACAAGCCACTTGTAGGCCCGATCCGCCTGCTCGTTCAAACGATCAACGAACGAACCACCATCAAAATCGGTGCGTTGCCAGAACATAGTGACTTGCCACCGAGCTTGGTCGCAGCGGAATTAGCCTGGTGGGTATATATGCCGCGCCTAGCAACCCGCGAGCACCTTGTGCCCCAGAGCGTCCATACGACAGCGGAGATTCCAGAAAAAGCTGTCTATGAGGATTACTTTGGGGTGCGCCTCACTCAATCGGACTTCAATGGTGTAACATACTCGGCACGAGACGCAGAACGCCCTTTCCTCACCGCCAACGACGCTATGTGGTCAATCTTCGAGCCACAACTCAATCAACGGATGCAGGATTTAGCCCAAAACGCGACCTACAGGGAGAAAGTCCGGGCTTGCTTGATGGAGATTATGGCAAACGGGCAATACAGAGTCGGCGATGTGGCATCACGGTTGGCTGTCAGCCCGCGAACCTTGCAACGCCATCTACGCAACGAAGGCACCAGCTTTCAGCATGTGTTAGATGGCTTGCGTGAAGAATTGGCGCGTCATTATCTAGCCAAATCCGAGTACAGTAGCGGGCAGATAGCGTTCTTGTTAGGCTACGATGACCCGAATTCTTTCTTCCGTGCCTTCCGTGGCTGGACGGGACAAACGCCAGAGGTTGCTCGGGCGAGTGTTCAGTAATTGCTGCCCATTGATTGATATATTTGCAATCTGATGGCATCGGGCGAACTCACGATTTAGGAAAACACCTGTTTTCAAAGCGACCGCAGTTTAGGTGTCGCCCTGCTGTTCCAACCACTTTAAAATTGCTTGGTTTGTTTCCTCTGGCTTTTCTTGCTGGATCCAATGACCACAATCCAGATTGACCATGTCCACATTGGGCACGAACTCCGTTAGTTTTTCAGACTTCGGGATCAGATCCTGGTCGCCATAGATCATGAGCGTGGGCTGTTGGATGATTGGGTTCACGTCTGCCAATAGGTGCCAGTTGCGGTCAAGGTTTCTGTACCAATTGATACTGCCCGTGAACCCTGATGATTCGAAGGCGGAGACGAAAACGGCCAGTTCGCTGTCGCTCATTATGGGTTCACCGAGCGGTGCTTCTGCTCTGGCAAGATTAATCATCGCCATGCCTGGCCGAGGCTCTGTTGCGGGAATGTTCTTCCGGTACATGTTGCGAAGGAACTGGAATGTATTTTCTTCGAGTACGGCGTCGGCGACACCTGGCTGTCGATTGAAGTGGACAAAGTAGTAGTCGCCGCCAAATATTTCCTCCATCCACTCGATCCAGGGTCTTTCTCCGCGCGCTTGGTAGGGTACGCTCAGGTTTATAACGCCATTGACACGGTTTGGGTGCAATAAGGTCAGCCACCAAACGACCATCGCGCCCCAATCGTGACCGACAAAGGTGGCGTCTTCGTACCCGTAGTGATCAAGAAGTGCGATGAGATCACCCGACAAGTGTTCAATGTCATAGTCAGTTACTTCGGTCGGACGAGATGAGTTGCCATAGCCTCGCTGGTTTGGGGCGATGACATGGTAGCCCGCTGCGGCAAGGGCGGGCACCTGATGGCGCCAAGAAAAGGCATGCTCTGGCCAGCCGTGGCAGAGTATAATGGGGCGTCCTGCATTCTGTCGGCCCGCCTCAAAGACTTCGAGTTCTATACCGTTGACTGAAATGAGGGTGGGATTGGGAAAATCGGTTGGATTAAACATTGTCTAAAGTCTCCACTATTTTTAGGAATGGTTCAGAAACCGCAATTAGAGCCAATGGGCCGGGTTTGACCACTTGACCGACGCTGTTGCGTTAACAGCGTTGCGGTGTACTGAGTATAATGGAGCGTTGTGACAACAGTATGTCAGGGGTCTAAAAAATCAGTAGATCATCTAAGCAAAGTGTGCAATCTAGCAGAGTCATCACTCATGAAAAGGTTCATTTGCACACATTTGTCTGATGAGCGAAATCAGGGTCGTAATTCAATTGTTGTGTAG
Organism: Chloroflexota bacterium; assembly: GCA_039028975.1. Classification (GTDB taxonomy): domain Bacteria; phylum Chloroflexota; class Anaerolineae; order Caldilineales; family Caldilineaceae; genus JAHBNG01. The sequence continues at coordinate 21,077 of JBCCHB010000174.1, read as the reverse complement.
CTTTGCGGTATCTCTTGATAGCTGAAGGCTATTTACACACAATTTAAATTACCATCGAAATCAGTCGTAGCGATCAAAAAATTCTTGTAAAGTCATATCATGAGGCGTAAATCCTTCGGAAAGGATCTCTAACTTTCTAATCCTATCCAGTCGAAAATGCCGAAATTCCTTACGCAAACGGCACCACGCCACCAATAACCAACCATCTCGTGCGCTTAACAAAGCAAATGGCTCAATCGTTCTGTTCGTCGTTTCATTAGCCACATTTGTATAGTTAATTTTTGCCAAGAAAAAATTAGTCAGCGCAAATTGCAAAGCAGATAAATTACTACTCGTTCTCTCGATATCCTTGAGTTGGCTGAATTGTGTCCGTTCAGAAAGCAAGTTGGCATTGTCTTTTGCATTTCGATTTAGGACGGACTTGATTTTATCGATAGCGTTTGCATAGTCTTTGATTAAAGATGAATCTTTGTTTTTCAGAACTAATTGTTCAGCAGTAATTAATGCATTTGCTTCACTTTCTGTAAACATCACAGGCGGAAGCCTGTAATGCTCCATAAGTCCGTACCCTTTACCTTCTTCAACGTAAATTGGAATGCCCGCTTGTTCCAAAGCTCTAATATCTCTATAAATTGTCCTGACACTTACCGAAAACTTGGTGGCAAGTTCAGACGCTGTCAAAAGCCTTTTGGTCTGCAATTGGGTGATGATTTCAGTCAATCGTGAAATCCGTTTTGTTTCCTTATTATTCACGAATCAGATTTCCGTAGAACTTCCAACAAGACCAGCCTTCATGGCGATGATTGCCGCCTGCGTCCGATCCGCCACCTCAAGTTTTTCAAAGATGGTGCTGACATAATTGCGCACCGTGCCTGGGGCGAGATGCAGACGTTCGGCGATTGCGCTATTGTTCAAGCCCTGGCCAATGAGGCGCAATACATCACGTTCGCGTTCGGTCAGGTTGGCAGTTAGATTAGCAGGATCTACCTCCAATTGAGAAGGCATGTTTTTTTGACTAAATTGCTTCATCAATTTACCAGCAATGGCTGGATCAAGAAACGATTCGCCAGCCATCGTGCCTTTGATCGCTGCCACCAACTCATCCCGTCGCGAGTCTTTGAGCAGATAGCCCGCTGCACCCGCTCGAATGGCGTCAAAGACCCACTCATCTGCCGCATAGGTGGTCAGCACCAAAACGGGCAGGGATGGATGACTTTCATTTAAGGCCTCTGTGGCTTGGACCCCATTCATTACCGGCATTTGCAGATCCATTACCACCAGGTCTGGCGCTAGCGCCCGTACTTGAGCCAAGGCCTCTTCTCCGTTATCGGCCTGCCCAACGACTTCAATTTCGGGATCCGTGCCAATGATCGCGGCCAATCCTTCCCGAACCATGATCTGATCATCAACAAGTAAAATACGAATCATCATGCTTTCCTCAACTTAAAAATGGCCAGAAAAGTTCTGTCCTCCCTTGTCTAGATTCTCCAGAGTAGATTGGACAAGAGTCGGGACAAGGCTTTTCTGGCGGAGTATAACAGCAATGGCTGTCCCCTCGCCCAACTGGCTTTCAACCTTAAATGAGGCATCACTTAGCGCAGCACGTTCGGCCATGCCTTGCAAGCCATAATGCCCGTTGGAACCGTCTCTGCCTGTCTTGGAACTATTATCAAACCCGATGCCATCATCCACGATCTCCAGATGAAGTTCGTCCGCTGTTTCGACCAAGGTCAAGGATATGGTCTTGGCTCTTGCATGTCGCACGATATTTTCTAAGGCTTCCTAGGCAATGCGATAGAGATTTTGTTCGGCATGGGGTTCCAGATTTGCTGTTAGACGGAGCGGAAGTTCTGTTTTTAAGGTTGCCCCTGCGCGTGCTGCCACTTCCTCGCCCATCGCTTGCAGGGCCAGACTCAATCCTAAATCTTGTAACGGCGTGGCCCGCAGAGATTGCAACGCTCGTCTGGCCTCGGTTAGCCTAGTTCTAGCCATATCGTCGGCGCGAGACAGCATGACCTCTGCGGATTCTGGGTCGGTTGACCAGAGCGCTTGGGCGGCTTCAATCTGTACAGCAACACCGCTCAGTGAATGGGCCAACGTATCGTGGAGTTCTCTTGCTAGGCGATTGCACTCTCGGCTGATGGTCAATTCTTCTCGTTGGATAGCATGGCGGCGTAGCTGACTATTGGCAGCGGCCAACTGCTGCCGCTGGGATTGCTCTGTCTGGCTCAAGCGCCAAACAAAATAGCCGACTACGGCTAGTGATGTTGACATGAAGAGAGATATCACAATCACCCCACCATGAAATTTTCCTCTCTCTCTCTGGTGCGGTGAATATGATCGAGAAAGCAAAGAGCAGCCCATAGATTGTCGATGCCATAATGACATGCGCTAAACGATATTTCCAGCCCACAATGAGGAGCATAACTGCGCAGAATGACATGACAGTGACTACATTAAGGACGATGGGCAGCGGTTCCAATTCCTCACGTCTAAAACCAGATGAGATAGATATGATCTGGACGATAACGAGGCCTAGTACAGCAATCCCCAAGGCCGCAGGCAAATACGCTGAGCCTAGGCGTTGTTCCAAAGCAGTCAGGGAGAGATAGAGCGCCAAAATTGCGGCATGGATCGTGCCGTATGTGCGGCGGACCAGTTCAAATTAAGAGCTGCAAAAAAATCAGAAAACCATCAATGAAGCCAGGCAAAGTACCAGCCACACATAGGAAAAGTTGCGTAAGGCCACAACAATGCCGGATCCACTTGTTATCGTTTTTTCCGTCATCTGTTTATGGTAACACAGCTTTGTCACAGACTGAGAGTGACTGGTGTCACAAATTATTCTATGACAGAACCTATGACAGCGGTCACTGCCGTCCGTGACATCTTTTCTCTATAGTGGCACAGGCAGCAGCATACCGCTATTTTCTTGCTATAAAACACGAATTTTACTCTAAAGAACTATCAACGCTGTAATCTCAAAGAGACCATTAGCAACATTTCGGAGGAGAACTACATGAAAGCAAATGCAACACCAAACAGTGTTTGTTCTTTGACCACCCTCTCTAGGTTTAGGCAGTTCATTGGCCTGACCGCGCTCATTACCATTTTAGTGATCGCCGGTTGCAGAGCATTACCTTCAAACGTCACAGAACAGACAGTCCCCGAAGTAACGCGAACGCAGTTTATGACGCCCCCAGATGATATTCGCGATTACCGCTATTGCGAGATCATTCCCGTCTTTCGGAGCGGCGTAACATTTAACGTTGAAGTCTACAATACAATCGGCTTGAACGAGTGCCCTGCCGATCCGTGGGACGCTCTCGACACCGAAGCAATGGCCGAATCCTACGATGCCGCTGAAGTGAAACTCAACGGCCCACGCTACTGGGTGATCAACAAGGTTGTCGGCGAAGGAAAAACCGCGGCGGGCAAGACCGTCGATTTCAACGGCATCGAGATGAACCTAGCCGCCATCATAGAAACCAAGCTGTGGGAGGGCACCGTCGGCGGTAAGTTATACACAGAGAACGAAGTGCAACGCAGCACGACCTACACCTACAACGCCAGGGCAACGGTCTACGAATTGATCTCGCCAGCTGGTGAAGTGTATCGAATGCAGTCCTACTCGCAAATTATTGACCCGACATTGACCATCGACGATTTGGAGACATTGGGTGAGCGGCTGGAATTGCCAGAAGGCTGGCGTTACCAAGCAAGGGTTCTGACTGAGGATTCTAAACTGATCGCAGATGGGTTGGCCTATGTGATTGCTGATGATCTGCTCAACTCGTATCAGAAGGTCGCGCCCGTGAATGTCCAATAGTGCGAAACTAAATATAAGACCAAAAAGGATGCCCTTAGACAATCTACCCAACAGATAAATCCAACATTCACAGGAGACTAATAATGACTACTGTAACAAACACCCTTCTCGAACAACAAGCGAAAGAGGCTTTGGCCTCACTCTAGTGGATGCCCCTGATTCGTGGCATTCTGCTCGTAATCTTCGGCATTCTCATGTTTGCCCAACCGGATGCAACCCTGCTGAGCCTGCTCTGGTTTATGGGCATCTACTGGATTGTGGATGGCGTTTTTAGCTTGATTGAGGGCGTGCGCGGCCATCCCGAAAAATCACGTATTTGGATGTTCATCAGCGGGATTGTTAGCATTCTGGCGGGTGGTTTCATTCTCGGTAACCCCTTCGTGGCGGGCTTGATCAGCGGGTCGTTTCTGGTCTATCTCATCGGGTTTACAGTCATCATCAGCGGCCTCATGATGATCTTCGCCGGACGTGAGAAAGATAGCGTACAACAGTGGAGCCTGTGGGGCTGGTCATGGGCATCCTCTACATTCTCGTTGGCCTCTTTGTCTTGACCCATCCTGTGGCAACCATGGCCACGCGGACCTTGATCTTCTCCATCTGGGCGATCGTCGCAGGCGTGATAGCCATCGTCATGGCCTTTCGGCTGCGTGGATTGACCTCACTAAAATAGACACATCTATAGCCGTAGCACCGCAAAAAGTAGTGCTGAAAGCTTTTTTATAGTATAGGAAAGTATAAAATCAGCCCCCAGATATGAGCCATACGGGCTGAGTAGCTGACGGCTGAGTAGCTGAAAGCTTTTTTATAGTAGTATAGGAAAGTATAAAATCAGCCCCCAGATATGAGCCATACGGGCTGAGTAGCTGACGGCTGAGTAGCTGAAAGCTTTTTTATAGATAATGTAATGGAAAGGCTGATGGTGGACAGGTTTGTCAAAGTAAAGCAGGTAGACATAAAGTGTATAGTTATGATGAAAATAGAAAGGATGTATTGTCCACCAACCACTGAACAGCAAAGAGTCGAGCTCTTCCGTGTATGGGAAGAGACGGGTAATGTAAGTCAAGCGTGCCGAAAAGCGAGAGTATCAAGACAAACGTTCTACAACTGGAAAGACCGCTATACTGGAAAGACCGCTATATGGAGGAAGGGAGCGAGGGATTAAAGGAACCCCGCAGCCATGCCCGCAAAAATAGAGGACGTGTAGGCCCAGAGATAGAGAAAAAGATCGTGCGAATGCGAGAGAGTCACCCTGAATGGGGGAGACGTCGAATCGCAGACGGGCTAGCGAAGGAGAATAACTGGGTCCCGCTAAGCCAGCCCCCAAACGGTAAAACGGGTACTACAAGATGCCGGACTCTGGCCCAAAGCAGAGGGTTCGGCAAAAAAGGGGGCCCAAAAGTCGTCGCTCGATGCGCCGATGAACCGGGCCAAGCCCTGAATATTGACCTCTGTTTCGTACCATCGACCCACGAGCAAGTGGCCTTAGGTCGACATTGTACAAAAATTGTCAAATGAACCTCTTCAAACATCTTCATGTTTGTGAACCAGTCACTTGCAACCTCCATCGAAACTTCATGCAAGGTTACCTGGCAACTGTAACCAAACGCACCTGCCTTAGAACTGGCTTGCCCTGGTTCGGTAAGTATAAATACGAGTTTGAATGAGGTTTTGACATGATAAGCGCGAGAGCGTTTGGTTGCAGTTCTATTGCAGAGTATAATCACTAGTTGGTAGCGGACTTGACCTATTTGAATAGAGTAGGACTTCTGTAGTCAGAAGTCGATTGGTCCAAAGTCGGTTGGTCCAAAGTTGGCTCTGTCGATGTCATTCCGATTGCAGTCTACTGATGCTCAGGTCCATTTGAAAACGTCCGCTCTATAGGTAATATCCCAGTCGCAGTGTAGGTAATATGCGGGATGGCTTTCTCTACTGTGCTATCTTATCTATCACGCATTGTCAAGAGGAACTTTGTATTGACTTTCGCCCTCCGGGCCTTTTGAAAAATTATGACGTCCTGTATCCTTTATTTTCTTGGTAGATTTGAGGTTATTGTCGACAAGACTCCTGTAATCGATTTCCATTCAGATAAAGCGCGCGCGCTCCTTTCATACCTTGCCCTAGAACCTCAGATCCATCCTCGAACGGTATTGGCTACACTGTTGTGGCCAGAGATCGGTGACAAACATGCTCGCACAAACTTGCGCAATACCCTTCACCGCCTGCGCCAGACGCTGGATAGCGTTGACCCTGGCGTGGCTGAACAAGTACTAATGGTTACGCGCCAAACCGTGCAATTTAATATAGACAATGCTCTCATTGATGTACTACGCTTTCAGAAGTTATCTGATGTCAAGCCTACTCAAACCGACTCAGCGGTCTTCCCTCAGGAACAGATACCTTCAGACGATCCGGCACGCTCATCTTTAGATGCCCTAAACGAGTCGCTTGCCCTCTATCAAGGTGAATTGCTGCCTGGGTTGAATCTGGCCGATGCACCACCCTTTGAGGAATGGTTGCTGCTGTATCGGGAGATGCTCCACCAACGGGCATTGCTTGCATTCCGTACCTTAACAACGGATTACGAATCCACGGGTAACTATGAGCAGGCTTACGCCGTTGTTAGCCGCTTACTCACCTTGGATCCATATCGTGAAGAGAGCTACCGTCAGATGATGCGTCTCTTGGCCTTGCTAGGCCAGCCGGAGCAATCTCTTAAGGTTCTAGATAAGATGCGCCAGCTCTTTCGCAGGGAGTTAGACGACGACCCATCTGAAGAGACCCTGGCACTAGCACAGGAAATTGCCAACGGCGTGTATGATAAGGCGACCAGTGATAGGGTGACTACTTCGGAAGATGACAAGGTGTCCAAACACCATCCAACTCCTACCGCCTCCTCATCCCGTCACCGTACTTCATCCACATCCCCACCCTCAACCGTCGCCACAGCTCTACCTAAGCTACACGACATACCCAATCCAGGCCTATTCTTTGGGCGCATCCAAGAGCGACAGCAGATTATTCAATGGCTGCTGCATGACCGTTGTCACATTGCTGCAATTCTGGGGATCGGGGGCATGGGTAAGACCTCTCTGGCCGCACAATGTGCAAGAGAATTGGCCCATGAGACATCTGCAACCCACTTTGATGTGATCATTTGGCGTTCTTTGCTCAACGCACCGCCGCTGGAAGAGTTGTTGCCGCCACTGCTTCAAATCCTTTCTGATCCGGAGCAGATCCCACCGACCACTTCCGAATCGCATCGGGGTCCAGCCAATATAAATGTACCCAGGATAAACGTGCCCAAAAACCTAGATGAACAGCTTCGGCTCTTGATGGGCTGCTTAAGCAGCAAGCGTGTGCTCTTGGTATTGGACAATATGGAGAGTATCCTAGAGGCGGGGTTGGCTGGGCATTATCTACCAGGGTATGAGCCATATGGCCACTTCTTGACAATGGTCATCACCCACACCCACGACAGCAGCGTGCTGATTACAACCCGGGAAATCCCTTCTGAACTGGTTCGTGCAGAGGGTGACACACCCTTAGTACGCTCGCTCCAATTGGATGGACTTAATCTCGAAGCAGGACGAGAATTGTTAGCCGAGCGTGGGTTGGTCGGTACGGCTGGGCAGGAGAGCGAGTTGATCCACCGCTACTCGGGCAATCCATTGGCCCTCAAGCTGGTCGCCGATACAGTTGACGATCTCTACTTTGGAGATGTCGATGAGTTCTTGAGTGACGAGGCCATGGTTTTTGACGACATTCGGAAGGTGCTTGATCAGCAATTTGCCCGTCTTTCCGAGCTTGAGCAGGATGTCCTTTATTGGTTGGCAATTCAGCGCGAATCCACCTCTCTAGGTGAGCTGAGGCAGAAGCTTCTTCATCGACCAAGTCAGCGTGCACTGATAGAGGCTATCCGTACCTTACAGCGACGCTCGCTGATTGAGCGCAAAGACACGGGATTCACTCTGCAGAATGTGGTCATCGAGTATCTCACCGGCAAGCTGATCGATACCGTTTGCACAGAGATCCAGAGTGAAGAATACCACCGTCTTAACCGGTACCCACTTATTGATGCACAGACCAAAGAATACATTCGACATATACAGACGCGTTTACTTTTGGCCCCCATCGGAAACCAACTGCTCGACAACAACAGCCTTTCCTGGCTAAAGGAGAGAGTGAAGCACATTCTCTCCTTGTTGAGAGAGAGTAGACACATCTTGCTTGGCTATAGCGGTGGCAATCTTCTGAATCTGCTGTTGCTGCTCGATGTAGATGTTGAAGGGTTTGACTTTTCCCACCTCTCCATTTGGCAGGCTTACCTTCAGGGACAGCGCGTCTGTGAGGTTGATTTCAGCGGCTCTGATCTGGCAACATCAGTCTTTACGGATATCATGGGGCCTATATTTGACTTGGCCTTCAGCCCGGATGGAAAAGAAATAGCCATTGCCACCGGGGATGGTGAAATTCGCCTGCATAGGTTGGCCGATCGAACCCTAATCCGAAGCTTTCCCACAGATGAAAATCGACCCATTCATGCCGTTGCGTTTGGTATGGATGGTCAAACACCTGGTCAAACACTAATCGGGACGAGTGGTGAAAGGACGATTTGCATCTGGGATAAGGAGACAGGGCGGATTATCCAAAAGTTATCTGGACACCAGGGCATCATTCAGACAATCGCCTGTAATATAGATGGTATAATCGCCAGTGGTGATAGTGAAAAGACAATCTGCCTCTGGGACGCTCATACGGGAAAGTTGCACCATACGCTAACGGGCCACAGCGATTGGGTAAATAAAGTTGTATTTAGCCCCGATGGCCAAACGCTTGCTAGTGCCAGCTTTGATAAGACCGTTCGTTTGTGGGAGACATCCACTGGCGAAACCGTACATATTTTCGATGGACATGAGCAGATTGTGCGTGCTGCTGCCTTTGATGCAGATGGTCGCTTCATCGCCACGGGTGGTGAAGAGCATGTCGTTCGCGTCTGGAATGTTGCACAAGGGAAGATTCAATATGAATGTCATGGCCATACGAGCGCTGTTTGGTCTGTTGCATTTAGCCCCGATGGGAAGCTACTGGCTAGTGCCGGTGCTGACAATACGGCGCACGTGTGGGAACTGGATGAGCCATCGCCAGAGAGTACACAGCCACAACAAGGCAGCAAGAAAAGAGCCGCTTCTGTACAGGATAATCGAAAACAAGCTCATCATGTCCTCCGAGGTCACACGCAAGAGATTCGTGTAGTGGTTTTCAGCCCAGATGGTGGAACTATCGCAACCGGAAGTGCCGATCAGCGAGTGCGGCTGTGGGATGCTCGCGCCGGAAAGCCGCTCTCTACAATACAAGGACATGCTGATCTAGTAAATGGGCTTGCCTTTAGTCTGGATGGCCGGACTTTGGCCTACTGTTGTGAGGATCTGACGGTTGGCTTATGGGATGTGAATGGTGTTCTAAGCGAGCATAACTCGGTTACCGGCCCTGTAAATACCAGTCCAGGAAACACCCAAGAAGAAGCGAAACTCTGTACCATTTTGCCCAATCACATGCATAAGACGAATTATGTTGCCTTCAGCCCAGACAGCACCCTGCTAGCTTGCTGCTGCACAGATGGCTTGACTCGCCTATGGAACAGAGAGAATGCGACCCTGCAACAGACTCTGCAAGCTGATTTAGATCAGGGAATGTGTGGTGGCTTTAGCCCCAACGGTCAAGCCCTGGCTGTTGGTCATAGTGACAGTTCAATTACATTGTGGAATTGCCAAAGTGGCCAAATTGAGCACCTCCTACAGCAGCATACAGAGATGGTCACCAGCGTTATCTTTAGCCCAGATAGTGAGACGCTGGCATCCACTAGCTTTGATCACCAAGTATACCTATGGGATGTACAGAGTGGGGAAGTTCTCCGCTCTTTAACGGCCCACACCAACATCGTATGGGCTGCTGACTTTAGCCCGGACGGTCAACGGTTGGTTACGGGAGGGAACGATCAGACTGTTCGCGTATGGGATGTCCAAACGGGTCAGAATCTTTTTACCTGTCAAGGTCATACCCATATGATCTTTTCTGTGGCCTTTAGCCCTGATGGAACCATCATTGCTAGCGGCAGTTATGACTACACCCTGCGTCTGTGGGATGCCAAAACGGGCCAAATTTTGCAGACATTAGAGGGACCTGACGACATGGTCCGCATCCTGGCCTTCAGCCCGGATGGGACATTCATTGCAACAGGTAGCAGCGGGCGTATCATTCGTTTATGGGACGTCCAAACAGGCCACTGTATTCGTGAGTTGCAGGCCCCCGGTCCCTACGCTGGGACAAACATAAGCGGCGTCACTGGCATTAGCGAAGCGCAAAGAGCCTCATTACTGGCATTGGGCGCAGTAGCGGGTGATGGCTAATCTTTTATTCTGAACCTATCAAACAACTCGTTGAAAGTGAAAAGAGAATCCTATGCGCTATTTACCTTCCACCTTCATGCTCTTTACTCTTATCTTCACGCTACTTTTGACCGCATGTTCCCCACTTCTTGCCCCCACCAATTCGGCTACAGGAGAAGTCACGGAAGAAACCAATGAGAACACTGATGAACTCTGCGTCGCACCTAGTGGCCAAGCCTTAAGAATCGGTGTACTTCCGGTCTTGAATACATTACCAATCTTTGTTGCCCAACAATCAGGATTTTATGATCAGCTTGGGGTAACCGTGGAAATCATTCCCGTGGATAGCGCTCGCAATCGAGCCATTGCCCAACAAGCGGGTGAGATCGACGTGGCTAACTCGGACGCAGTAGGAACCGTATTGCAGGTTAATAGTGGGCATGACGTCAAGATTGTGCGGCATGATACCTTTACCGCTGAGTATCGCTTCTTTTCTATCGTTGCAGGAGCCAGCAGCGGCATAGTCTCTGTAGAGGATCTGATATCCGCCTTGGCTACGGATGACGCCCAGGTAGCGATTTCTCAGAATACCATTATCGAATATCTGGCCACTACTATGCTGCGCAGCGCAGGCTATGAACCAGAGGCGGATGATTACATTGAAGTTGCGGCCATTCCCATTCGGTTAGAGCAGATAGCCCAGGGGACTGTTGCGACGGGACTGCTGCCAGAACCACTCACCACGCTGGCAACAGAGATGCAAGGTGGTACAGCGTTGATAGATGATAATGGCATCGACTTTATCCCTGTGACCTTGACGGTTAATCAAAGCACCATTGACTCACAACCAGGCGATGTTTGTGCTTTCCTCAAGGCGTATGAGATGGCTGTTCAAGCGATTGCTGCCGATCCAGAAGCCTATCGAGATAATCCCATCCGCATTCCAGAGCCGCTGCGCCCTACCTATACGATTCCCCAATTTGAACCACCCCGGGTGCCAACCGAATCAGAGATGCAGGGTGTGGTTGATTGGATGATTGAGAGTGAGCTGATTGGTAGCCAAGTAGATTATGAGGATCTAGTGGATGGACGCTTTATGAAGGCAATCTTAGAGGATACAGTCAGTAAGTAAAGTGGCGTAATGGGCCAACCGTTTCTGGGCGATTCAACACTGGGCGATTCAACACTGGGCGATTCAACACTGGGCGATTCAACACTGGGCGATTCAACGCCAGTTGTCATGTTTGAAGATGTTTCCTTCTGGTATGAGCCAGCCAAGAAGTTGTTCAAGAACTTTAACTGGACGGTTCAGCGTGGAGAATCTTGGTCGATTTTGGGGCCTTCGGGCTGTGGCAAAAGTACCCTGCTTTATCTGATTGCCGGTCTACGTCAACCGTCGGCTGGGCGCATTTTCTTAAATGGTAAAGCTGTAGAGGCACCACATCGAGATGTGAGCCTTATGCTGCAAGACTATGGTCTACTCAACTGGTATACGAACGAACGCAACATTGAATTAGGTCTACAGATACGGGGCATCACCGGTCGCGAACGAAAGGCACGGGTAAATTACTGGCTGCAAGAGTTGGATATAGAGCCGATTCGGCATTCCTACCCTTTACAGATCTCGGGTGGACAGCGGCAGCGGGTGGCCCTGGCCAGGGTATTGGCATTGCAATCTCCTCTCCAATTGCTAGATGAACCGCTTTCTGCAGTAGATGAACTGACCCGAGAGCGGCTTCAGGCTCAGCTTGTGGAGATCAATCGGAAGTTAGAAACAAGTTCCCTAACCGTCACCCATAACGTTGAAGAAGCCGTGTTGTTAGGTGATAACGCTCTCGTTATCACTGAACACAACCCCATCACTCACTTTTACACACAGCAGACTCGATTTACCACCATACCAGAACGGGATGATCCTGCGTTTATTGCCACCTGTCGTCACATACGCCAATTCTTTGCGGCAGGCCCTGCCAGCAAGTAGCGTATAGGCATCCATAGCTTCTACTGAAGGGACTAGATTCAGATTTCTAACAGAGCAGAGTATGATAATAACCAAAAGAGCAGCCATTTTCATTGATTTCATTGTTCTGCTGGCACTTTGGGCTATTTCGTCTGTCTGGTTAAATAAATCATTCCTGCCAGACCCAGCAACCGTTGCTCAGACCTTCTTCTCAGAGCTTTCTGTGGGGTGGAAAGCTTTCCAAGACGGGTGGTTAGCTGGTGGTTTTTCCTCAGCCGTAGATGCATCACGCACATCCCTTCTAGGGCATAGCTTGCGAAGTATTCAACGCATGATATGGAGCGTGCTAGTCGGTACACTTCTTGCTACTCCTCTGGCCATTCTCTCTGCAGAATCTCGTATACTACAGAAATTTCTGTCGCCTCTGATCTATTTTTTATATCCTGTTCCCAAGATTGTCTTTTTACCCATTATTATCTTTATCTTTGGGCTAGGTGATCCATCTATCAATTTTCTAATTGGCCTCATTGTCTTCTTCCAGATCTTTGTTATTGTTGGCGATGCTGCTGCTCAAGTGCCAGCCGAAACCCTGGACTCAATTCAGTCGTTAGGAGCCAACCGCTGGCATATGATCCGCCACGTCTACTGGCCGGTTAGCTTGCCTGCTGTTATTACTGCGTTGAAGGTAAGCATCGGCACAGCCATTGCTGTCCTCTTTATCGCCGAGTCGATTGGCAATAATGTAGGCTTGGGCTACTATATTGTAGTCGAACAGTGGAATCGATTTGCTTATGATAAGGTCTATGCTGGTATCATAGCCATTAGCCTGATTGGGGCCATCTTCTTTGGGCTGCTTAGTCGATGTGAGCGGTGGTTGACTCGTTGGGCAGCGACCCGACCGTATAGATGGGGGGAGTAAAAATGAATCATGGAAAATCCTGGCTCATATATCCCGATTGATCGGCGACACTCGTTGGCACGCGGGATTGATTTGCCAATTGTGGCCAAAGGGGCTGCGCTCTTTGCCGACATTTCTGGCTTTTCCTCACTCACTGCTGCCCTGCTTACTGAATTAGGTCTTAAACGAGGCTCTGAAGAGTTGCCACGGCTGCTCAATCTGGTTTACGATGCGCTAATCTACGAAATTCACCAGCATGGCGGCAGCGTCATTGGCTTTTCTGGTGATGGGATTACCTGCTGGCTTGACGAAGATGATGGCACCCAAGCCGTGACCTGTGCTCTGGCCATGCAACGGGCCATGGACCAATTCAAATTATTGGAAACCCCGGTTGGTACAGTCGTATCATTAGGTGTGAAGGTTGCTATTGCAATCGGAAACGTACACCGTTTTCTGGTCGGTGATCCCTCTATTCAACTGCTAGAGACGATTGCTGGATCTACCTTAGAAAGAATGGCCGATGCCGAATCTCTGGCCGAGCGTGGTGACATCATTGTTTCCTCAGAGGTTGTTAAGAGAATTGGCCACAAGCTTCACATTGTCGAGGAGCTCAGCCATCCTGGACATAGCAATCGTACCAGCACGAACCATCGGATTGATGGCGCTGATGGCACTGGCGCTGAGCCTGCCCCTGAGCCTGCCATTGCCCCTAATGATTTCTATGCAAGAGTGACCGGTCTGACCGAGACGGTCTATCCCAACACATGGCCTCCTCTATCAACAGAATTAAGCCTAGAGCAGATCCGCCCATGGCTACTTCCACCAGTGTATGAGCGTCTGCAAAGTGGCGGCGGAGAATTTCTAGCTGAAATACGCCCGTCTGTTGCTCTGTTTCTGCTCTTCGGTGGAATAGATTTTGATACCGATCCCCAAGCTGGTTCCAAGTTAGACACATATATTCGTTGGGTGCAACGTGTGTTGAGCCATTATGAAAGTTACCTGATGGATGTGACCATTGGTGATAAGGGATGCTATCTCTATTGCTCATTTGGTTCACCTACTCTTCATGACGATGATCCAGCTCGGGCTGTTGCAGCAGCTCTGGAACTTCAAACCCCTCCGTATGAGCTGCGCGCCATAGGAGCCGTTCAAATTGGCATTACCCAGGGTAGAATGCGCTCTGGAGCTTACGGAGGCCAAGCGCGTCGCGTCTATGGCTCATTGGGCAACGAGGTGAACACAGCGGCCCGACTTATGAGCCAAGCAGCAGCAGGGGAAGTTGTGATCAGCCAGCAGGTGGCAGATGCGGTAGCCGATCTGTACGAGTTGAAAAGCCTAGGCGCCATCAATGTCAAAGGAAAAGAGGAGCCTATTTCTGCCTCGTTGGTCTTAGGTCCTCTGGAACATGCTCGTCCTCAATCTTCGAGTCGGTTTACCGGCTTCTTGGTGGCACGCGAGGCAGAACTTGCTCAACTAGTACAATTCTTAATTGCAACGGAGGCAAACCAGCGGGGGCAAGTGATACGTATTGAGGGCGTGGCTGGCATTGGCAAAAGCCATCTAAGTACGGCATTTGCCAGACAATCCATGGGGCATGGCTGGCAAGTTGTGTTCGGCACCTGCTACAGTATCCACCGGAATCGCTCCTATCATGCTTGGCAACAAGTTTTCCGGACGCTATTTGCGCTGTCGGGTGTTGATGCTGCACAGGATATCGCGTCTGTACGTCAAACTGTGGAAACTTTCAATCCTGATTGGCTAGTTCGCTTGCCTTTGCTTGCCGAATTACTAAATGTACCAATTCCCAACAACGCAACGACTGCGGCTTTTGAACCCCAGCTGCGTCAAGAGGCCCTCTGTACCTTCGCTATCGACCTAATCGGTCAGTGGGCACTTGAACAGCCCCTGCATCTACTTATTGAAGATGCTCAGTGGTTAGATGAAGCCTCCCAAAATTTGATTGTGACTCTCTGTCGTGTGGTGAGCCAGAGCAGACTGCTTCTCACCATTGTTCAACGCCCCTCTTTAGACTATCTATCGCAGATATTGCCAGAGTTGGATCTGTTGCCCAACTATCATTTGATGAAGCTGGATGAGCTAACTCGCGCGGGCGTTTTGACCGTAATTGCCAATCGACTTAAAGGTCAACCTGCCCCGATACTGATTGACTTGATTGTCTCCCACGCCCGCGGGAACCCATTCTTTGTGGAGGAGATGACGGACACACTTCGCGAGGCAGGGCACCTAGTTCAACAAGAAGACAGGCTGTGGACCCTAACTGACACCCTAAATGAGGCTTTACGTCAGGCCAACTGTCTAAGTTATAACCAATCCGGTCAGATGACACTGAACCTAGACGTTCCTTTGTCCGCTGCTAATTTGGGCTTGCCGGACTCAATTCAACAGGTGGTACTGTCCCGTTTGGATCGACTTCTGGCAGAAGAGCGCTTGACCCTAAAAGTGGCCAGTGTCATCGGGCGCGTCTTTGATTTTCACTTGCTCTTTCGGGCTCATCCAGTTGAACAAGTAGAAAAAAGAGTGCTAGACCACCTTGAAGTGACTGAAACGCGCGATATTACCCGTCTGGAAATGCCGTCTCCCAATCTGTCCTACTTATTTAAACACAACATTACTCGTGATGTGGTCTACGAAACCCTTCTGGAATCCCAACAGCGAGAACTTCACCAATCTGTGGCTGAGGCTATGGAAGAGATTTCTCCAAAGGCAGTAGAGCAGTTGGCCTACCATTATACTCGTGCCCATAAGTCGGATAAAGCCATGATCTATCTCGGCCTCTCTGCACAAAAGGCCCAGAACGAGTATGCCAACCAAACTGCTCTGACCTTCTATGAGCAAGCATTACTCTTAGATGAGCGCTGGATTTGGCGCAAAGGTCAGATTGAAGTATTACATCTGCTGGGCCGCCGTGAAGAAGAGCGAATCGCTCTGGAAAACCTAGAGGGCATTGCTGATGCACCGCCCCTAGAGACGGCCTATCTCTGGGCAAATTATTATGAAGCCATTGCAAATTATCACCAGGCACAAGTATCTATTCTAATAGCATTGGAGGCGGCCCGGGCTACCCAAGACCGATTGAGTGAAATTCGCTGTTTGGGGCAGTTGGGCCTTATTGCCCGGCGCCGAGGGGATTACGCAGCAGCAAAGGATTGGTATGAGCGGGCACTGGAGGATTTTGATTCGCAGAAAGATTACCTATCAGTGGAAGGCACAGCCTACGCACAAATTCTCAATGGCTTGGGTATTGTTCATCGCCAACAGAGTGAATTTGAACAAGCCAAAGCATATTATGAAGAGACACTGCTCTTGAGCCGCTCTGGGGGCAATTTACAGGTTGAAGCAGAGGGCCTCAATAGTTTGGGCGTAACAGCCTTCTATTTGCGCAAGCTGACCGAAGCATCAAACTACTACCAACAATCCTTAAGTATTCGAGAAGGCATTGGTGATCGAGCAGGTGTAGGTACAACTCTATTTAACTTAGCCATGGCTGTCAGGAATGGCGGTGATTATGATCAAGCTCAGCTATATTATTCAGAAGCGCTATCCATACAACAAGCTTTGGGGAATCGTTGGGAAGAAGTAAATATATGGAATAGCATGGGCGTATCTTATCAAGAGTTAGGGGATTATTTTCAGGCCCAGAATTGTTTACAGAAGGGTGTGGACCTAGCCATTGAGATTGGGGACGAAGTTGGCGTGGCCTACCTTCTGGATAATATGGGATTAGTTGCACATGATAGTGGGAACTTCGTCAAGGCTGTAGAACACCAATCAAACGGTATTGCAATTGCCCGTAAACACGCCGAAAAACATTTGATCACGAACTACCTCTACCACATGAGTATGACGAATTTGCGCTTAGGAAACTTGGAACTCGCTACAGAACAGGTTCAAACATCCTTAACTTTACGTCAGGAGTTAAGAATGCGATTATCTACTACGGGCAACCTGGCTACGCTTGGGGAAATTTATCTAAGCAACAACAAGCTCCTCCAAGCATTAGAATATGCAGAAATGGCTATAAGCATTTTAGATGAGTGTCATGGCGAGGGGCCAGAATTCTCGCAACAGGACTACTTTATCTGCTCCCGAATTTTCGAGGCAGCGGGGCAAGCCATACGCGCTCAAGCAGCCTTGCAGTCGGCTTATGAGCTGATTATGACCCGAGCCGGTAGAATTACTGATCCAAATCTACGGCAATCTTTTTTGACAGAGGTCGCCATCAATCGAGAAATTGTCAAAAAATATGAAAGCAACAGGTGATGCCCAACAGATTTATAACGCGGTTGGCCATAGATGAGAATCATTCGATAGCATTTCAGTCAACAGGATTCCTTACCTATCGCCCTAGAAGAGAGCTTTCCCCCATGCGTTGCCGTGAAGCGAGCCATCCCGCCTTAATAAGTTAACACTCATGGTTTGATATCAAATCTTCTGCGAATCTTGAGCTTAATGGACTTTCTCCTCTATCTGCCGAAAGAGCGGTCGCATGGCGTTCGTAACGCCCGCAGCCAGACCGACCGAAAAGAGAGCAATCGACGCGCCATATCCAATCCACCCAACAAAGGCCCCACCAATGATGATGACGCCAGGCACCACGGTACTCATCAGATTGGTGTACATGTTGGATTCGAATTGTTTGGAGAGCTCAAATAGGGCTTCTAACTGATTCAGCGTTTGGTCCATCAAGATGATTTGAGCCGTGTCAGTGGCGATGGTGCTGGCTCCTCGCAGGGAGATGGATACATTGGTCTTTTGCAGGGCAATCGAATCATTGATGCCGTCGCCTACAAAACAGACGCTTTTGCCCTCCGCTTGGAGTTGCTCAATCAAATCGGCCTTGTTTTCTGGTAAGGTCTCAGCAAAATAATGATCAATACCTAAAGATGAGGCCAACGAACGGGTGGGTTGTTCATGGTCACCAGAGATGATGGCTGTCTCCAAGCCAGCTTGATGGACGTACTCTACGATTTTTTTGGCTTCGGGGCGTACGGTGGGAACTAATTCGATTGCGCCAGCCAATTGCCCATCTATTGCAATATAGATCAACGAGTTACCCGCTGCGTGGCTATTTTGTTGGATAGCAGCCATTTCATCCGGGATGGATAGGGCTTCCATTTGCATAAACCGATAGCTACCCACCCGCACCAGTTCTTCTTCGAGCCGGACCTTAATCCCATAGCCGATCTCATACGCGGCTTCGCTGATAGGGGGTACTGAAAGATCTCGTGCTTCCGCTTCTTGCAGAATGGCTTTGGCAATGGGGTGTGTCTGCCGATGTTCTGCCGCGGCGGCATAGGTCAAGAGTTTCTGCTCATCACAGCCATCCACCGTGAAGATTT
Source organism: Chloroflexota bacterium (assembly GCA_039028975.1). GTDB lineage: Bacteria > Chloroflexota > Anaerolineae > Caldilineales > Caldilineaceae > JAHBNG01. The sequence continues at coordinate 2,644 of JBCCHB010000174.1, read as the reverse complement.
GTCCAACGTGTGGTACCTCTTGGGTTAGGGTGCCCGTTTTGTCAAAGACAACAATGTCCACCTTGCCTACCTGCTCCAGGGCACGTCCATCCTTGATCAGAACGCCTACCTGCGAAGTCAACTGGAGATAGTTCATGACGCTCAGCGGCCCCAGGATCTTCATATTGTAGCCAATGCCAGAGAAGAGGATGGCCAAGGTTCTGCTCGGGCCAACAAGGGGCAACGCTAAGATACTTAATAACAAAGTGGGGCCTGCTGCCCTATCTGCAATCTCCTTGCCGCGCAGTTGAACACCAGAGGTAAAATTAGACGTTTCGGTAAGGATCTGGCCAACTTGTGCCGCGGCCGTTTCAGCACCTGTCTTTTCAACTTGTACAACGATACGGCCTGCCAGCACAACGGTGGCTGCAAAGACTGAGTCTCCAATGCCCTTCTCCGCAGGCTGGGCTTCGCCAGTGAGCATATGTTGGTCAATGCTAGCCATACCTTCATGAATCCGACCATCCACGGGCACCATTTGTCCCGCTTCAATCACAACATAATCACCCATTTGCACCGTCTCGAAAGGAACACTAACCTCGATTCCATCTCGCATCACCCAGACATGTTTTGGCTGTTGACCAAAGAGATTGGTTAGCTTTTTACGCGTACCATCTTTACTGCTGGTTACCAGCTTTTGGGTATAAGAATGGACCCACCCCGCCATTGCTGCCATGAGCATGATGGGCGGGCTGATAATCGTATAGCCTAGAGAACTAATTGATAATGTAGCATCGACCACCGTTGTGGTGATTTTTCGTTCGCGTAAATCCTGATACGCTTCCTTAAAGAAGGGGATTTCCATAAAAATTATGGGAGGAATAAATAGGAAAATCGAAGGTGGATAGAGTGCGACAGCCACGGCGGTGGTTAGTAACATTGCTGATGAAAACTTGAACATCTGATCGGCAAGCTGTTGCTCTTCGCTAAGGACTTCTTCATCCAACGACATCTCCTCCATCTGTTTTAGACGTTCATCATCAAAGAGCGGATCGATTTTTTCCTGCTTAAATGCCTGCATCTGGCTGATAACTCGTTTAACCCACCTTGTGCTTGATCCATTGTCAACAACATGATTGCTCTTCTTGCCCACGAGGATTGTTATATGTGAGGCTTTTTTGGGTGGGTGTACTCTATTGCCGAGTACCTGATTCACTCTAGATTGAATTGTAGATAACATTCGATTTCCTATTACTTGAGTTGCTCAAACATTTTTCTTTCTTGATAATATCGCGAATTTGCTATCCTTTTCATGTTTGCCTCGAGTTCGTAAACCAACACAAAAATACGGGGTAGCTTCGCCACTTTTTTACCTCACCAAAGAATTTTCACTAAAGTGATCCCGAAACTTTGCAATCGTTTCTTGGGGTAGTACATATCCTTCACAACGCAATCGACTGCCCTGAAAACCTAAATCTGATAACAATTGATAATGCTGAATCGCATCACTTGCCTCAACAATGCCGGTTGTTGATGGTAATCCAAAAGAAGCTGAAAGCAAGCTCGAAAAAACACATCCAGTGACACTCGCTGAATCCAATAGAAAATCCTCGAGAAACTCTGCCAAACTCAGCCGCCCGGCCAAATAGGGTGGGTAGTGGATTGTGTATTTGAGCGGATGGGGTGATTGCATGACGCCTCCTTCAGTGAAAAGAATATCTGCTTGTTGCTGAAGACGCCTTATGGCTAACGGAACAGAAAAACAGTGAGGGCCAGAGTCGTCGACAATTAATGTCCCTGGCTGTATCTGAGTAATATCTAAGACATCTGGCACATTGGTTGCCCCAACAATCAAAGTGGAAGTGTATATTTCGGCTGGAAGAGATGCTTTTGCAGGAGTGATTTGGATTTCACCTTGAAAACCAAATTCGTTAACCAATTCAAGTTCAACCTGCTGGAGAAACTCAGTTTTGGCATAGACATCGCATAACAGAATCTTTTGAGGGTGAGGCAAACAGCGCAGTATGAGGCGCAACGTAGTCAGACCAATCGAGCCTACGCCAACAAAGCCAACCCGTTCTGTTTCTAGGAAACGTCCACTCTCTTGAAGGATCCGAGCAATGTTCAAGACCACGGCAGCACTTGTCGTACCATGTCCAGTCGTAATTGATGGTAAGTCAGAGCGGTGAGCAATTGTTTGCAGCACAGCCTTGCCATATGCGGTGGCGGATGGTATCAGACCGGTTAAGGAAACAGACTTGGCCCCAATCTGTTTCGCCATCTGCAAGGAATCAACAATATCCTGTACCAAACCATCTTGATCATTGTACAGATTACTGTCCAGACAAGGCAGGGTGATGATACCGATACGTCCTTGTGCTGTTTCCATAATGTCAGAGAGATGACAACGACGTTCACCAAAAAACGTTGATCTTTCATTTCCGGTAAAATTTTTTGAAGGATAGAAGGAATATGACAAAAAACGGTTAGCAGTTCAAAATAGGAGTGTCAAAGCTCATAAAGGGGAGAAGAATGCTAACCGTTGGTGAAATAACGATAACGTGCCTATCGCATGTAGTGCAAGTAACAAATATAGGAACAAACCTAGATTTACTGAGGCTAATGTGGACAATGATGAATGGGTCATTTCTAAAAAGCCGAGGCT
>JBCCHB010000173.1:0-33618 GCA_039028975.1 Chloroflexota bacterium | reverse complement strand
TTTTGAGACCAAGCGCAAAGCCACTGATGAATTTAAAGAAAACATGCCTATTCTCTTTGATGAGTTTCTTCCTCAGTGGAACTATGTCGCCCGTCCTCGTCAATGGGAACTTTTCGGTTTTATTTAATTCCCAGTCCTAAGCGTACTCGCCGGATGTAGGCAGTAATGCTCTCTCCTACTTCGGCCGTAAAAATACGGTGGAAATGTGGGACAGAATACCCCATCATATTTGCCAACTGCGCTCGGTCAAGCACCTGATCGGCGTTTTCATAAATGAATTTTTTGACATCATCAATACTGCACGCTTGCTGAGGCGGTTCGCGGCTGTCTATTCTCATAAGGTCATTTTACAATGTTTGGCGTCTACACAATAGTCCATGTGTATCATATTTTGTCGAATATGTGGTTTTGTTGCTCTTAAAGTAAGATAGGTTGAGGGGTACATGGTATTAGCAAAGCAAAATATATCTCTGTATACGGGGGGATATAGCGGTAAAGCAAAAACATGACTCTATTCTATTAGATACTGAGGTGGGCCATGATGTTATGCACATCGGCCAGTTCATCAACAGTCTTCGGTGCATGTTCGTACCATTCTTGCGTAACCACGACTGGCATCATCAACCCTATCAGAGAGATTGGTGGCATCGTCAGACGGTTTGAAAAAACCTAGAAGCAATCCTCGAATAATGTTATTGTTGAAGTTCTCATCGGCTAGGAAACTTAGCATCTTACTAGTGTACCTGTTGCTAGAGCACGCAATCCCGGAATAACGGCATGATTTAGTTCAGCCAGCTGGCGGCAGACCTCTAAGCCGATGCCGCGATTGCCACCTGCAATAATTATTACGATAGTATTTCAATTCTTACGAAAGCATTAACGGTTTAAATTTGCAAATGCGTTCGTCGTGTCGAGTAGGTTCTCTTACAGGAAAACCCCCAAATTCCTGAGAGACTGCAACGGCCTAATTTGGACATGGCTGACCCAATTTAAGAACAAAAGAGTACTACGTAAAAGAAGCCAAACATTCTATCAACCTAGGAGAATGACAAAGATGGCATCGTCTAATGGAAACAAGCGCGGTATCAACCGTCGTGAATTCGTTCGCCTATCAACCATTGCTACGGCGGGCGGCGTTACAGCGGCTTATGGTGGAGATGTACTATACGCACAAGAAAATACGGAGGCTGCAACCGAAGAAGCCACTGAAGGCATGAGTAAGTGCCCAGTGTTTCACCAAACTGGTCAGGCAAGTGCGAATATTTCGAACCACTACTGGTGGCCAAATCAGCTAAACCTTAAGGTTCTCCAACAAAACTCTCCGTTGTCCGACCCACGAAGTGGCGGCTTCAGTTACACGGAAGCGTTTAAAAGTCTCGATTTAGATGCACTACAAGAGGACATCGATGCCGTGATGACGGATTCACAGGAGTGGTGGCCGGCGGACTATGGCCACTACGGACCGCTCTTCATCCGGATGGCGTGGCATAGCGCGGGTACATATCGTACTATAGATGGCCGTGGTGGTGGCGGTGCGGGTATGCTGCGCTTTGCGCCCCTTAATAGCTGGCCCGATAACGGGAACTTGGACAAAGCGCGTCGTTTGCTCTGGCCGATCAAGCAGAAATACGGCCGGAAGATCTCGTGGGCAGACCTGATGATCTTGACAGGTAACCGTGCTCTGGAAACGATGGGCTTCAAGACCTTTGGATTCGCTGGCGGTCGTGCGGATGTCTGGGAGCCTGAAGATGTTTTTTGGGGAGCAGAGACCGAGTGGCTGGCAAGCGAGCGCTTCAACGAAGAGAGGGAACTTGATGAGCCGCTCGGTGCCGCTCATATGGGGCTGATCTACGTCAATCCAGAGGGGCCAGACGGTAATCCAGATCCGCTGGCTGCCGCCCATGACATTCGAGTAACCTTCGGTCGCATGGCCATGAACGACGAGGAGACCGTTGCCCTCATCGCTGGTGGACACACCTTTGGTAAGACTCACGGCGCTGCCAACCCAGGTGAGTATGTTAGTGCTGAGCCAGAAGGAGCCAGCATCGAGGAGCAAGGTTTGGGCTGGAAGAACAGCTTTGGAACAGGCAAAGGGGCCGACACTATCACCAGTGGCCTGGAGGGTGCCTGGACCTTTACTCCGGTTGAGTGGGGAGCCACCAACTTCTTCGACATCCTATTTGGCTTCGAATGGGAGTTGACCAAGAGCCCTGCCGGTGCCCATCAATGGATACCGGCTGACGGAGCTGCGGCTGATACGGTACCGGATGCTCATGATCTAGAGAAGCGCCATGCGCCCATCATGTTGACGACCGACCTCGCACTGCGCGTCGACCCCATTTATGGACCAATATCAAAACGCTTCCACGAGAACCCAGATGAGTTTGCAGAGGCATTCGCCAAAGCCTGGTACAAACTAACCCACCGTGACATGGGGCCTATCTCTCGATATCTTGGGCCACTAGTTCCTGATGAGCAGTTGTTATGGCAAGATCCGGTTCCCGCAATCGACCACGAGATGCTCGAAGATGAAGACATTGCAGCCCTTAAAGAGATTATCACAGAACGAATCCTCGAAGAAGATTCAGATCTGTCGATTTCCCAGCTAGTCTCGACTGCCTGGGCTTCGGCGGCAACCTTCCGTGGCACCGATAAGCGTGGTGGCGCAAACGGGGCACGTATTCGCCTTGCACCACAGAAAGATTGGGTGGTCAACCAGCCGGACGAATTGGCAGAGGTGCTTGCGGCTTTGGAGGAGATTCAAGAGGCGTTCAATAGCGAACTGGATGATGGAAAGACGATCTCGTTTGCCGACCTGATCGTTCTAGCCGGTTGTACAGCCGTTGAGGCAGCAGCGAAGGAAGCAGGGTACGACGTGGAGGTTCCCTACGCGTTGGGACGCACGGATGCATTGGAAGAGCAAACCGATGAAGAGTCATTCGCCGTACTTGAACCGATGGCAGACGGGTTCCGCAACTACATTACAGAAGGTCACCCACGAATGGAAGAGCAAGCACTCGTGGATCGAGCCCAACTGCTCACATTAACCGCACCGGAGATGACGGTTCTCGTTGGCGGCATGCGCGTGTTGAATGCAAATACTGGTCAGTCCGAACACGGTGTCTTCACCGAAAACCGCGAAACATTGACCCACGATTTCTTCGTGAACCTACTCGATATGAGTACGGTGTGGATAGCCTCCGAGGAATCCAATGGCATCTTTGAGGGGTTCGATACAGAAACGGGCAACGTCAAGTGGACTGCTACCCGCGCTGACCTCATCTTCGGTTCAAACTCCGAGCTACGAGCGCTTGCGGAATTCTATGCCTGTGAGGATTCCGAGGAAGAATTCGTCCACGATTTCGTGGCTGCATGGGGCAAGGTCATGAATCTCGATCGCTTCGACCTTGCCTAATGTCGATGAGGCGGTTGTAAATTCGGGTGAAGCGAGATAGGATGTTGGGCGACGTCAGCTTCTGGTGCATAAGCCGTAATCGCAGCCGTTTTACCACCAAGCACAGGGACATTGCTGCGAATTGTAAAATGGAAGAACCGAGCAGCTTTGGGATGGAAGCAAAGGCGAACGCCTGTGGTGCCTGCGGTTTTTGGGTGCATGGACTTGGCCGCAATTGGCGCATTAAATGCCGCACAGGATATGCAGCTTGCTGTGCCTGCGGAGCTATCGGTGGCGGGTGAAGTCCGCCCGGCGTTGACAACGGTTCACGTACACAAAAATTGGATGGGCGTGTTGGGCGTTCGTCGCCTACTCGAGCGTGTGCAGTACCCAGAACAGCCGACGACGAGTACGTTGCTAGCCACGCGTTTGGTGCTGCGTGATTCTGTCGCAGCACCACGTGTTGTATTGTAAGGTCTTGCCAAAATCAAAATAGACCGGAAGACCGCAAGCTATTGCAAAGAATAGGAACGTAAAAATGAATGTCGTAAACACGGCGATGGTGCTAGAATCTGCGGCCCGCCAAGCACCAAACAAGACTTTCCTGATTACAGACAAGGAACAAATGACTTTTGGTCAATTAGAAGCACACGCTCAGCAGTTTGCTAACGTATTGGCGAGTCTTGGTGTTGAGCCAGACCAAAAGGTGGCCTTGCTTCTGCCGAATGAACCGATCTTTTATGTCTGCTACTTTGGGATACTCAAGTTGGGTGCGGTGGTCGTTCCCTTAAATAGCTCAATCCCAGGCCCAGAAGTGGGCTATTTTCTCAGCGACTCAGAGGCCGTTGCCTTAATTGCCGCAGGGTCCGCGGCGGCTGCGGCGCTGGAGGGATTTGAAGCGGTTGAGTCGTGTCAAAGCGTGATTTTAACCAATCTAGGCGAGCACGACCAGTGTCCGGCACCGGCCCAGCGTTTCGAGACCCTGATGGCTGCCGCGGCGAAAACCTTTATGACCGAGCGCACCCGTCCTGAAAACATCGCAAATATCCTGTATACATCGGGCGTTACGGGTCGACCCAAAGGTGTGATCCTTACCCATTACAATTTTTATCTCATTACCCGTTTTTTTGTTCATGATTATCCGTATCTCAAATCGGATAGCACCGCTTTGATGGTGCTGCCACCGGCCCATGTATTTGGACAGGTTCTCTTTCTGGGTGCCTGTTTTGCACAAGCTGCGTTAAGCTTGATGCCCAGGTTTGATCCTCAGATATTTCTCCAGAGAATAGAACGGGATAAGGTTACCTTCTTTGCCGGTGTACCCACCATCGCTCATTTTTTACTTCACTCGCCACTGGTCGATCAGTACGATCTTACCTCTCTGCAACTGGTCTACTTTGGCGGTTCTGCCTTACACGCCGAGATTGCAGCGCAATTTAAAGAGCGCTTTCAAGTCGAGGTTGTTGTCGCCTATGGCATAACAGAAGCCGGCGCAATTACGCTGCTAGCTATTGACGCAGACGCCCCCCCTAACTCTGCTGGCAAAGCCGTGTGGGGTACCGATCTGCGCATTGTAGACGAGGAAGATAATGAGGTGCCAACTGGAGAGATCGGTGAAATCATCGCCAACGGCCCCATGCGTTGTCAAGGCTATTACAATCGCCCGCAGGAAACAGCTCATGCCACACGAAACGGCTGGTTCCATACGGGCGATATGGGGCGGGTTGATGCCAATGGTTATCTCTTTATCTTGGACCGCTTAAAAGATATCATCAATGTTGGCGGATACTCTGTTTTTCCCGCCGAAATAGAACGTGTACTCCACACCCATCCCGCCGTTGCGGAGGCCGCCGTGATTGGCTTGCCCGACGAAGTGATGGGCCAATTCATCAAAGCGGTCGTCGTCTTAAAATCTGAAGCTACGGCGACCGCTGAAGCACTCATTACCTATTGTCGATCACAGCTGGAAGCCTACAAATGTCCAGGCCTTATCGAGTTTCGCGCGAGCATACCCAAAAATCCAGCCGGCAAAATATTGCGCCGTTTCCTAATCGAAGAATCTGAGCATCCCGTAAGTCTACCTGGGTCATCGTCAGAAATACTGGACACCATAAGGGAGGCTCCCGTGGATGACTACATCCCCTTGCTCCGGAATTACCTCCAAACCCAAGCGGCTGGACTGGTGAGCCAGGATGCCTCTGCAATTAATCCCCAAGCTTCGTTGTACGCGCTGGGGCTTGAGTCCCTCCATCTGGTTATGCTGAAAAATCAGATAAAATCGGATTTGCTAATCGAGGTGCCGCTGGAGGAGATAATCAGTGAACCCAACTTGGCTCATCTAACTGCCGTCGTAAATACGCATCTGCAGCAGAGCGACCTCGCAACGCTGGAACAGACTGCGCGCAACACCCCAACATCGCTCAAAACGTTTGACCCCGATGTGCTAGAAAATATGACAGCCGAAGAGGCCAGACGGACGCTCACCGAATTGGCAGACTTGACTGATGAAGAAGTCAACACATTATTGGGGAAGGCGTTGGACATAAAGATTGAGGCGTGAGACTATGCCAAAAAACGCGCCGATGAGCGAAACCGCGCTTACGAATCTTTCCGTCGCCAATAAGCGCCAGCTTTTAGCCCAACTCCTCCAAGAAAAAGCTGAGCAAGAGCGGTTAACCTACCCCCTCTCTTACGGCCAACAAGCCCTCTGGTTTTTGTATAAAACGGCACCGCAAAGCTTTCTTTACAATGTGGCCCCCTCGGTTCGCATTCGTTCCCAAGTTGATGTTTCTAGCCTGCAACGGGCTTTTCAGATCTTGATTGACCGTCACCCTTGTCTGCGAACCACCTTCGCAGAGCAAGATGGCGTGGTACAAATAGCCGCCGGTTATCGAGAACTTCACCTGCAACAAATCGACGCTTCAGGCTGGTCCGAAAGTGAACTGTACCAGCAGGTGACCGCGGCGGCGCAGCAGCCCTTTGAATTAGAGCAAGGGCCGCTGATTCGGGTTAACCTGTTCACGCGTAATCGCTACGATCACGTGCTGTCATTTGTGCTTCACCATATCGTTTCTGACGCTTGGTCTATCGGCATTTTACTACGGGAATTGGAGAGCATCTACCCGGCCTTAATAGCTGGCCAATCTGTCTCTCTGCCTGCGCTTGAACATGCTTATGTAGATTATGTTGCGGCGCAGGAGAAGCTGTTAGCGGGCCCAGCAGGGGAGCAGCAGTTGCGGTATTGGCAAGCGGCATTGGTCGGTGAGTTGCCGCTGTTGAATCTGCCAACCGATCGGCCTCATACCGCCGTCCCGACAGAGAATGGGGCTACGGAGTCATTCACGCTATCCCCCGCTTTAACCCAGCAGCTTAAACAATTGGCGCAAGCTGAGGATGTTACGCTCTATATGCTCCTCTTGGCCGCTTTTGAAGTATTTCTGGCCCGAATAACGGGCCAGGAAGATATTCTGGTGGGTACTCCAGTCGCCGGTCGCAATCAACCTGAGTTTGTCAATGTCGTAGGCTACTTTGCAAACCCTGTTGTGTTGCGGGCCAACCTAGCCGGGGATCCAACCTTTGGTGCCTTTTTAACGCAAGTCCGCCAAACGGTTGAGGGCGCCTTAGCCCGTCAGGATTTCCCGTTTGTGCGGTTAGTTGAAGCGTTGCAGCCAGCACGCGACGCCAGCCGTTCAGCGATTTTTCAGGCGATGTTCAATTTGGTGCCGGCGTTGGGGCTGGATGTCTGGCTAGCCCCGTCATCCAACCCGGCAAACGCGCAAACATCGTGGGGTGACTTGGTCATAGAACACTTTGAGATAGGCCAGCAAGAGGGTATTGCTGATCTATCCCTGGAAATGATCCAGACCAGGAGTGAGATTATCGGTCGATTCAAGTACAAGACCGATCTCTTTGCGGCCGCCACCATTCAGCGCATGATTGGTCATTTCCAGACCTTGCTGCATGGGATTCTAGCCAACCCTGGGCAAAAAGTTTCACAATTACCTCTGCTCACCGCCGCGGAACACCTTCAGTTGATGGCAACCTGGAATGAGACAGCGGCAGACTTTATCTGCGAAAAATGTATCCACCATTTATTTGAAGAGCAGGTGGAACGCACGCCAGATCGCGTGGCGCTTGTTTTTGAAGACCAATGTCTGACCTATCGCGAACTCAACGCTCGCGCCAACCAACTGGCCCACTACCTGCAATCGACAAGCCTCGAAAACGATGTGCGCCTACTCGGTGACGATACGGCCCCCCTGCCCCTAGTTGGTCTCTGTGTCGAACGCTCCATGGCGATGCTCGTGGGCCTGTTGGGCATCCTGAAGGCTGGCGGGGCCTATGTCCCGTTGGATCCCAACTATCCGCCAGAACGCATTGCTTTTATGATTGAAGACGCCAAGGTCTCTGTCATCTTGGCCGATTCACAATGTGTCAATCAACTATCTTCGCACAATGTCCAGATCGTAGATCTGGATGCTGATTGGCCCCTGATCAGCACAGAACAAGAGACGAACGTTAACAGTGATGTTCTGCCCCATGATCTCAGCTATGTAATCTACACCTCCGGTTCAACAGGCAAACCGAATGGCGTGATGGTCGAGCATCGCAATGCTGTCAACTTCTTTGTTGGCATGGACCAACGCATTCCGCACCGTCAATCGACCACGGCTTCTAGTGGCTTTACAGTCAACGGTTCTACACCTAACAACACACCTGATAACAATGCTCAATTCAACACGGGCCACACGCATCACGAGCAGGATGTCTGGCTGGCGGTAACCAGCCTTTCTTTTGATATTTCAGTTTTAGAACTCTTCTGGACAGTGGCTAGAGGATTCAAAGTGGTCATTTATGCGGATGCAAAACAGCGGCCCGTCGCGCAGGCCTCGTCTTCCGGTAATAGACAAAACGGTTCATTGAATAGCGCGCATTCTGTTGTTCGTCAGCACCGCGCTTACGCCGCTGGAAGCAGTCGTACACAACCGATCGATTTCAGCATCTGCTACTTTGCCAGCGACGAAAGTGAACAGGGGGTTACCGACAAATACCAGCTGCTGATGGAGGGTGCTAAGTTTGCGGACCAAAATGGCTTCGCCGCGGTGTGGACGCCCGAACGCCACTTCCACGCATTTGGCGGACTTTACCCCAACCCATCAGTTATCAGCGCAGCCATTGCAACTGTGACCGATAAAGTTCAGATCCGGGCTGGCAGTTGCGTCTTGCCGCTTCATCATCCCGCGCGGGTCGTCGAAGAATGGTCGATTGTGGACAATCTCTCGCAAGGGCGCGTGGGACTCTCTTTTGCGGCTGGCTGGCAACCTAATGACTTTGTGCTCCGGCCTGAACACTACGAAGACCGCAAGCGCATTATGTTTCGCGACATCGATACTGTCCGTAAACTCTGGCGTGGTGATGCAATCTCCTTCGCTGGCCCCCAGGGTGACGACATTGCGGTACGCACCTTACCCCGCCCCGTGCAGAAAGAACTCCCCATCTGGGTCACCGCGGCGGGTAATCCCGAAACCTTCCGCGCCGCAGGTGCTGGTGGGTTCAACCTTTTGACCCATCTACTCGGTCAATCTGTTGACGAGTTGGCCGCAAAAATTACAGTCTATCGTCAAGCCCGCAAAGATGCCGGATATATGACCCCCGGTCACGTCACCATCATGCTCCATACCTTTATCGGTGACGACATTGATGAAGTGAAAGAGGTTGTTCGGGAGCCCATGATCGCTTACCTGCGCTCTTCGGCCGACCTGATGCAAGAGGCGGTAGCGGCCTTTCCTCTCCTCACGCAGCAAGCCGCGGCTCATGACCAATCACCACTGGAGACGCTGAAAAACGGCTCCCTATCTTCAGAAGATATGGATGCGTTGCTGGATTTTGCCTTTACGCGCTATTTCCAGACCTCGGGTCTATTTGGGACACCAGAATCCTGTGATGCAATGGTCGATAGATTGACGGCGATTGGTGTTGATGAGATTGCATGCCTCATCGACTTTGGCGTGCCGACGTACCAAGTCATGGCTCATCTCGGCCAGCTGAACGAACTGCGTACCCGTACACATACACATACACGTCAAAAGGCCGCGCAAGCTCTGCACGATGCACCCGTTCAGACAGCGGCCCAATCACCTCGCCGGACAGGCCAATCAATCCCCGAATTGATTATCCAGCACAATGTTACCCATTTCCAATGTACGCCTTCGCAGATGACCATGCTGCTGATGGCAGAAGGGTCACAAGAGAGGACAGAAGCTGCACTGGGTAGCCTACACGTTTGCCTGTTGGGCGGTGAAGCACTCCCTGTCGCGCTTGCTCAGCGCTTGAAACCTATATTGACGGGTCAGCTGATAAACATGTATGGCCCCACAGAGACGACCATTTGGTCTACCACCTGTCCAATTGAAGGATTCCCCGAAACGATTTCTGTCGGTCGCCCAATCGCCAATACGCAGATATATATTGTGGACAATTATATGCAACCGGTGCCTATTGGCGTTTCTGGTGAACTCTGGATCGGCGGCGAAGGTGTGGTTCGTGGCTATCTGGATCGACCCCAATTGACCCAAACACGCTTTATTGCCAATCCGTTTTCAGATGAACCGGATGCACGCGTCTATCGAACTGGCGATTTGGCCCGCTACCGACCAGACGGGCAGATCGACCTTCTGGGCCGTGTAGATTTTCAGGTCAAGATTCGCGGCCATCGTATTGAACTGGGCGAAATTGAAACGACGCTGGCCCGTCATCCGGCGGTCAACGAAGCTGTGATCATTGCCCGCCCTGATGCAGCCGCCCGGCCTGATGCTGCCGGGGGCCAATCTATCCTTGCGTATATGCTTACCCGTGGTGACCAGAAACCAGCGTCTAAAGAACTGCGCAACTATCTAGGTGAGCACCTGCCTAATTTTATGATTCCAAGTGCCTTTGTCCACATGGATACATTTCCGCAGACCCCCAATGGAAAGGTAGATCGCAAAGCACTTCCCGAACCGAAGGCGGTTATAACCGTAGATAAACACACAAACGCAACGCCGCAAAGTTCACTCGAAAAAGAGTTAGTGGCTCTCTGGCGCGATGTTCTCGATACCGACCGGATCGGCATTCACGACAGCTTTTTTGATTTGGGTGGTCATTCCCTGCAGGCGGCCCAACTCATTGCCTATGTCCGAAGTACCTTCCAAGTTGATTTGCCCGTACGCCATTTATTTAAAGCACCAACTATAGCTGAGACCGCCGCCTTTATCAATACGAGCCAAACCATTGGGGCATCAACCGTGAGCTCGGCTGAACCTCACTCCGTGGGGCCATCATCCACACAGCCGGTCCGATCACAGCTGCTTCCGCCACACTTGATCAGCCTGCAAACCCAAGGGGTACGCCCACCACTCTTCTTTGTGCCACCATCGGCTGGGGTCGTCTTCCCCTATTATGAATTGGCCCGGCAACTGGGGGATGAACAACCGATGTACGGTTTGCAGTCAATCGGGATTGCTGACGAAATGCACCCCTTAACCCATGTGGAGACGATGGCTGAACATTTTCTTAAAGCCATTCGTTTCGTCCAACCCGAAGGACCTTATCGGCTGGTGGGATGGTCGTTTGGCGGGATGATCGCCCTGGAAATGGCACAGCAGCTACAGCGCGCGGGGCAGCCAACAGATTTGCTCGCCATCATCGATACGCCCCTGTCTTTATCGAACCGAGGCATGCTCTGGCGTTCAGCCGAATTCTTCTTTACTACCGTATTACCCCGCCTGGGGGCCTACCTTAATGATCACCTTGATTGGCGGTCAGCCCCTTCTGGGCAGGGACAAAATTTGAAACTGCCCGACGTACTGCACCTTCTGGGTATCGTGCGCGCCAATGTGCAAGCGGAACTCCGCTACAAACCACTAGCGTATCCAGGACAAGTGACCTTATTTAAAACTGCAACCCGACATTCAAGCAGAACGTTAGGCTGGGGCGACATCGCCGCGAATAGGGTCGATCTATACGAGATGCCTGGTCATCATATGAACGTGCTGCGCCCACCCCAAGTGCAGATCCTGGCCAGTCAGTTAAGTGCTTGCATCGATCAGATATAAGCAATTTTATCCGCCCGCTATAGGACCGGATAGAAAACATCGAGGAAAATATGGGCTACAACATCTTACGTTTCAAGCAGACAAAAAAAGATAACAGTGAAGCAGAATGGGGCGTGCAAAAAGGTGAAACGATAACGCCATTTGCCGCCGACGTAACGGAACTGAAGCACCTTTTGACCGCAGAGAATCTACAAGCCGCCCAAGCCATTGCCGCGCAGGGGGCAGATGATGGACAAATTTCGCTGTCTGATGTTGAGATTCTCAGTCCTATTACCCGGCCTACCCGCCTACTAGCAATGGGCCTCAATTTTGCCGATCATCGCGAAGAAACCGGAAACACGCAGGAAAGTGGCGAGACCCTTTTCTTTCGCAAAGATGATAGTTCAATCACCAGTGCGACTGGTGATATTCACTGGCCCGGCGGAAGCAAGTTGCTCGATTACGAGGTGGAGATGGGCATTGTACTCAAGAACGCCATTACGCAACCCACAACGGTTACTGCGGCCACAATTGGCGACTACGTTGCTGGCGTGGTTTTGGCCAATGACGTGTCTCCCCGCGACCTCCAGTCTGGTGGCCCTTTTGGTCAATGGTATAAAGGCAAAAGCTACCGAACTCTGTGCCCGCTCGGCCCCTATCTTCATATTTTCGAAGAAGGTGAAGCCACCAAACTACACGACATGCAGCTCAAACTATGGGTCAATGACGAGCTGCGGCAGGATGCACATACCCAGTCGATGATTACCAAACCGGAAGAGGCACTATCTTTGGCCTCTGAATTTGTGGACTTAGAGCCTGGTGATGTATTGCTCTCCGGTACGCCTGGAGGGGTGGCGCTGCGTATTCCAGACAAAGACGCGCAAGCTGATGCCCAATTTACCCCCTCATTTGTATCAACAGAAGAAGGCATGGAACTATTTATCCAGTATGCACTGCAAAGCGGCAAATTTCTCAAACCCGGTGATCTGATCCGCTGCTCCCTGAAATCGGCAGATGGCAGCATCGACTGTGGTGAGCAAGTAAATAGAGTAGTGCGAGAAAGGCAAATTTGATCCGCCAACATGCGCGTGTGGTTAACGAAAGAGATGTGCAACTGATACATACGAGGAATGCTGAGAAAGCGCCTGAACGCTTCTCAGCGGAGCAATTGGTCAATGTTGATCGTGTGATGAAAGCACAGCGACAACTGCTTGAGCCGGATTTTTTGTATGATGACTATTTTCGGAGGAAAACACAATGTATTTTACAAAAGATGTGTCCATAAATCGCCGCCATTTTTTGAAGTTAGCTGGCGGTACAGCCACGACCTTGGCTATGCTATCAATTTTGAATGGCTGTGTACCCGTTGAAAGTGTAGGCTCCAGTTCATCTGCCCCAATTAAGATCGGTGTTATGCTGCCCTATTCCGGGAATTTTGCCGTTTATGGAAACGGTATCGAAGCTGGAATGCGCCTATATCTGGAAGATGAGTTAGGCAGTGAGATTGCTGGTCGCCCAATCGAGCTTGTTGCAGAAGACACTGAGGGGAACCCGCAAACCGGCTTACAAAAGGCAATTAAATTGGTTGAGCAAGATGAGGTGGATATTGTCACCGGCGTTGTAAGCTCGGCTGTTTTGATGGCGGCTCGTGATTATTTCCACGAAAATCAGAAGTTGTTTGTCTGTGCAAACGCTGGAGCCAATGCGATTTCCCGTGGTCTAAAATCGCCGTATATCTGGCGAACCTCCTATAGTAACTGGATGTTAAGCGCCAGAATGGGCACCTGGACGGCTGAAAATGTCGGCAAAAAGGCCGCGCTTGTTGTGGCCGATTATGCCGCGGGACATAACGACCGCGATTCTTTCACCTATCACTATACCGAAGCGGGTGGCACCATTGCCAAGATCATTCTGGTCCCTTTTCCCGCCATGGGCGATCCTGCGCCGATTATTGCCGATATCGCCAACATTGATGCGGACTTTATGTATTTGTTCCTGCCGGGCGGAGCCGGTGTATCTTTCTTCAAATCGGCCACGCAGTTTGGTTTATTCGATCAAATTCCGCTTTACGCGGGCAACGCTCAAGTTGCCGAAGAAATACTGCCTGCGCTAGGTGACTCCGCAGAGGGCTTGATTAACTCCTGGTTCTGGAGTTATACATTAGATAACTCTGAAAACGAAGCACTTATCTCTGCCTACATAAGCAAATACAACAGCACGCCTGGTACGTTTGTGGTTCAGGGACATGATTCGGCGCGGGTCATCGCAACCATGCTGGAACGGGTTGAAGGTGATACAACAGATGTCAATAAAATGATTGAGGCCATGGCTGGGATTCGCTTCGACAGTCCTCGTGGCCCATTTGTTCTTGACGAGGCAACGCAAAACCCGCGCCACAATTGGTATCTACAAGAGGTGGCACGACATAGTGACGGCTTGTTACACAATACCTTTATCGAAAACCTGGGCGAAATTGTTGATCCAGGTGATGATTCAAAAGGGTAGGATTGGGCAATGTCGCAGCAGTCTGCTGCACCCGAAGTCGACTTAGGCATTAAACATTACAACACAATAAGGAATAAAACGAACTATGACTGATACGACGAGTGAGATGAGAACGCTAGAAGCAGATGCTAGCTGGATCACCAGAGATTACACCACATCTGGCTGCTCCTTTTTACCCGATGTGGCGTGGTCGGATGTCGCACCAATTCCCTACCTATCCGAGTACGTAGACGAGCTACAGGATGGCCCGTACCACAAACTGGATACGCACAACCGCGTCATCTACAAGGAACACGGCGAGGGCTATATTGCGTACAAAGGGTGTACCGCTTTGGGCGGATTCTCCGACGGTCTCGGCTACTTTTGTGCCGATGCGCCGCCATGTCCTTCCTTTCTTCCTATTAGTAAGATGAAGTGGTTCCTGCAATACGAACTGGAACTGCCCTTTGCGCAAGACCTCGACCACTGTCAGGAAGAATTCGACGCAGTCGCCCCCTTCCTGATCAAGTATGATCAAACCAATGCCAATGC
Source organism: Chloroflexota bacterium (assembly GCA_039028975.1). Taxonomy (GTDB): domain Bacteria; phylum Chloroflexota; class Anaerolineae; order Caldilineales; family Caldilineaceae; genus JAHBNG01. The sequence goes on along the minus strand of JBCCHB010000173.1, from coordinate 19,116 downwards.
CAAGTCGCCCTGTATTGTACCCTTGTACGTATTGAAACTTCCGCAAGAGGTCCACGATCGCTACGCAGAGGTAATGCGGACCCAGGTTACCCCTTACCAACGCTCCTATTTGGAGATATTGTTGTCGCAACCACTGGGCGTCTTCGTCTACTACTTCAGAGGTACGCCCGAGCGATTCAGCGGCATGCCAACCCACAGCGTAGACTCGGGGCTTTATGGCAGCCGGGACGAGCAGACCATTGATGTGGATTCCATCATTGATACCGCCGTTCAAGCCTTCAAGCTCGGGTTCTCGCTTTGCTCCACGGAACACGTCATCACGTCCCATACCGAAAGCAACCGCAATCTTTCCAACGTCATCTGGAATCACACCTCTTGCGGTCAGTGCTTGCAATCGCAGAATATCACCTTGGACGGCTTGATCTGCGACGTAAACAGTATTACCGATCTTAAGGGGATGAGCGACGTCCATATCTGCAACCATGTCATGACGACGGTGCGGGAATTGAACATGCTACAAGTGCTCAACTCACCGCTCTTGGGCAACCTCCCCGCGGCCATGCTCGAAGGAATGACCTACCTCAAGTTTTACGGCATGTTGGATCACGTCATGACACGTCTGCGTACAGAGCCAACCGAGAAGGGGACTAAGATTGTGCAGGCCGTCGAAAAATGGTCGGCAATTCACGAACAGCATTAAGGCCATTCCAGAAAATGCCGCTGCGCTAACATATACGCGTTTCAACGGTTTTTCCGGAATGGCTTGAAGGGTTCCGTATATTTATTTCTTTGGAAAACCCTAATGTCTTTACAACAAGGCTGTTTGAAAATCCGGTTTTGATTGGGCGGTAGGTTCATGGCAACAACGTCACCTAATGGTAGTGTGCTAGGGAAAAACAGTTGCCGCCCGCAGGATACCGAGTGACCGCCCCAGCACACTCGGCTATACTGAGCAAGGCCATAGATGAGAAGAATCAACCTCGTTTTCGTCGTATAGTGTGCCCTCATCTATGAGCGCTTGCGGTATATGATCGCCCAGAAGGATGGCAGGTTCCAAGAGAAAATGGCTGGAGAAACTACGCCGAATTCAGCGCATCCCAATCACTGGCCAGCCCAACCCCACTGGCCACCACAAAACGGCACCGCGCCGTCAGAAGAAAGTCCGGAACTTCTGCGGTGGCGGGCCGATATGCGGTTGGATGAGATGACGCTGGAGGCTGTAGATGTATCAGCCAGTAGCGACCCGATTCCTCATTGCCCAATTCACCAACCATCAGTCAACCATCGGCCGTTTCATTTATGAACAATGGACGACGCGGAAGGGCCACCATCATCTGATAGCGCAGTGCCGCCAACAACCGACAACCCCGCCGACCATCACAAAGTGCGCCAACATGATTTATCTGGATAACGCGTGAACTTAGCTCAATATACAGGTTTCCACATAAGTCCACTGCTGTCTGTCAATATCGGAAGCCGATCTGAATAAATGGTATTTCGCACCATTTATTCAGCTTATTGCTCGGTCCAAACCAACGCTGTCTCTTGTACCCCAGCACGCTCATTATGACATACATGTCGGGCATATTCAAGATTCTTAACGATTCCCCCTTCTGGCAAAATCTCGGTCTTTCTGGCTCTGAGTTGCGCCGCCGCTTGCTGGAGTTGCCGCCGCTTCTCATTGACAAGCGGCGACGCACTCGTATATACTGACTGAACTAAATTCCCCTGTACTACTCTCCAGCACTGCATGTCCAACTGTTGGTCAATCTGAGTCTCAGCTGTGGCGGGAAGAAGATATTCGCAGACAGTATGTTCGGCTTTTCGCGTCTTTTGGCTTTCGCGTCTTCTGGCGTATCTTCCTGCCCCTGTCCTAACTCGCGCTGGCAGCGGTGGCGGTCTTCGCCTTCTTCTTTTATTGGAATGAGCTGTTGCAGGCCCTAATCCCCTAATCCCTTTTTCACAGGAGAACATCATGAATTTAAAGCGCAACCAACTTGTAACTGAAGGTTACTGCATTTTTGAAAATGTATTGTCTGCGGATCTGTTACATCGCCTGCGTGCCGTTTCCAATAAGGTGCTGGATGAAAATGATTACGCATCAAAAAAGAGCAATCAGGGTAATATTGTGACAATGGAGTTTCAATATTCAGCTTTTTTGGACTTGATTACGTGGCCTGGGGCGATTGATGCACTGCAACAGTTAGGCTTCGCGCGTCCGAAATACTGGACCGGTTTTGTGATAGCCAAGGAACCGCACGAGCCGCCCCTTTATTGGCATCAAGATTGGGTATTTTGGGATGAGCCGGAGGCGGCAGATCCGTTGCCTCATCAATTATTTCTGATGTATTATCTGACCGATACGCGCGTCGAGAATGGCTGTTTGCGGGTCATTCCGCGTTCGCATACGCAGCGATTTGATCTCCACGATCAGCTAGGCACAGGCCACGACTCTGAAATACGCGCAACAACCGACTATACCCACCCCTTAATGTCAGAACATCCGGATGAGGTTGATGTGCCTATTAAAGCAGGGGATCTGCTCATTGGCGATGCCCGAATTTTGCATAGCGCCAATCGAAACCAAACCGATCAACGGCGGACGGTACTCACATTATGGTATCTACCTCGCCTGCACGAAGCATCCGAACGGCTGCAAGCTGGTTTTCGCAAAAATCTGTTTATTAGCCCGCTCGACAAAGTGTCTGAAGACGATCTAACGCGTTTACAACCTTTACTTTTTGAGGATAATGATAATGAGGAACAGCCAGCATGGAATCGGGTGCCTGGGAAAATACTGAAATAGAAAAGATCAAGGAGGATAAATCATGAAGACGAAACGTTTTAGCCGAAGAGAGTTTTTGCGGTTATCGAGCGCTGTAGCTGGCGTTGCGGTACTCGCTGGCTGCCAAACCGCGATCCCCCAATCCGGTGACCAGTCTGAGCCTGGCCTCGAGGAAGTTACGATTCAGGTACAATCTGGCTGGTGCACTGGTGATAATTGCGATATTTGGACACCCTCCATTGAACTTTTCAACGAAAAGCATCCCAACATCATCGTAGACATGATTCGCGTGGGCGTCACCCCGGAGGATACGATGACCTCCATCGCGGGCGGCACTGCCCCGGATACTTACCATCGCTACATCGGCGGCTTTGCTGAATTGATGGCTCGCGGCGTGATGTTTCCCCTCGATGATCTGATCGCTGATGCGGACGATTTCGATCCCGATATTTATCTGGGGCCTCAGTGGGACAATGGGAAATGGGACGGCGTCACCTATGGTATTCCCTGTCTTGAGGGCGGGGCTATGCCTGCAATATCTTGGCATAAACATCTGATTGAAGACATTGGCGGCGACCCCGAAGTAGGCCCATCTAGCTGGCCTGAATTGCTTGATTGGTCGAGAAAACTCAATCAGTATGATGATGCTGGCAACTTAACGCAAGCGGGCTACGACCCCAAAGATGCTTATGGCTTTACCGTCATCGCCTGGCCCGTTGTCTTTGACGCAAATTATATTAGCGACGATAAAAAGACCTTCCAGTTTGATTCAGAAAACTGGGTGCAAGGTTTAGAGAGCATCGCCGAACTCTGGACAGATGCTGGTGTTGAGCAAATGCAAGCCTTTAGCCAAGAGTGGGGCTATTGGACGGGGTATGAATCCAGCGGCTTCAACAATGCCAAACGCGCCATGATTATGAACGGTAACTGGATGCCTGGCGCCATGCGAAACGTGGTCGATGTTACAGGGGTAGAGCTGGAATCAATTGGCCATGGTTTCCACCCAAACCTGAACGAAGGCCTCAAAGCAATTGACTTTGGCACCGGGCACACCCTCTTTATGCCCAACTCAACCGATACCCCGCACGAGAACTTCAAGTTTATGACCCATATGACCAGCGTTGAAGTCGGCTTGATTGAGTACGAAATCCGCGGTGCAGCGATGTGGAGCAAGCCGCTCCTTGAGGCCATTGATCTGAGCCTCGTTCCTGGTCTGGAATGGTTCTTCAATGCACCACTCGAAGCGGATCGTCTCTGGAGCCCCAGTGATTTCTTGACCCCCGTTCAGTCTCAAGTTGAAAACCTCTGGCAACGCGCCATTGAAGAGACGATGTTCGGGGCTAAGTCTGCTGAGGATGCTTTGGTTGACATCAATACAGAGCTACAACAGTCTCTGGATGAGTATTGGGTAGCGCAAGGTTAGGCATCCTTACTTTCCGTTTAGGCTATTCCACAGAATAAAATATTCGTTGGCGAAACGCCCACTTCGTGTTTGGCTACAGATGCGTAGCATCCACAGTAGGCACGCCTCGTGCCGATTCGACCCGCACGGGGCGTGCTGTTCAAATTTTGGGTAATTATTTTTGTGGAATGGCCTTGGGTATCTATTTATGATGAAGACAGAATGAGACTTAAACTTGAGGAAGCACATCTTGAAAGGTTAGCCAAGCGACGACGTTTTGGGCGTCGTATCATGCCGTTCCTCTTTATCCTACCTTGGATTATCGGTGTGGTCACCATGCAGGCCTATCCTATTTTGGATTCGTTGTACCACAGCTTCACCATCTATGATGTCTTTCAGCCCCCTGTATGGATCGGCCTGAACAACTACATCAATCTCATCGAAAATGCTTACACTCGTAAGGCTTTACTCAATACGTTGTTGTATGTTTCACTTTCCGTTCCAGGCGGCTTGATTGTCGGGCTTTTGCAGGCACTGTTACTGAATGTGAAGATTCGTGGGCTCCAGGCGTTTCGTACGCTGGCGATTATCCCTGGTACCGTACCCGCTGCGGGTGCTGCTGCCGTGTCGGTCTTTATTTGGAGTCCCTCAATCGGTCTCATCAACAGTATTATGGAGAATTTGGGGCTTCCCTGGCGACAGAATTGGATCGCAGATCCGATCATGGTCAAATGGATCTTTATCTTCATGTCCATTCAAGGTGGCATCGGGATGCTGGTCTTTTTGGCCGGATTACAGAACGTGCCTCAGGAACTTTACGAGGCAGCCAAGATAGACGGCGCGCGGTCGTTTGAAACGCTTAGACACATCACCCTACCCATGCTAACCCCCTACACCTTGTTCAACCTGTTGACGGGTTTAATCGGCGCATTCCAATACTTCACCCAGCCAATGTTGATGACGGGAGGCGGTCCTGCTGGCGGATCGACCTTTTATGGGCAGCTCATCTATGAAAATGCCTTCAAGTTTTTCAAAATGGGTCATGCTGCCGCCCTGTCGTGGATTCTGTTCGTAATCTCCGTTGTGATTGTTGTTGCAGTCTTTCGATCCTCGGCCCGCTGGGTCTATTATGAGGGAGGCAACTAGCGCATATGGCTGGATCCCGTAGCTTACAAGGCGGCTTTTATATTGGTGTACGCACGCAACGCACCATCCAACACACCATTGCCTATGTGTTGATTGCCCTGATGCTCATCCTCGCGCTGATGCCAGTAGCCTGGATGATCGGGACCTCTTTCAAGACATTGGAACAATTAAGGGTTACTCAGCCTATTCAATGGATTCCTAACCCGATTACGCTTGAGAACTATGTCGATGGTTGGGCTGCGAGGCCATGGTGGCTTTATCTCCGTAATACCCTAATGCTCGCGCTCTTTGTGGGGATTCCTACTTTACTTTCTTGTACTCTGGCGGCCTATGCCTTCGCTCGGATGAAATTTCGTGGCCGTGAAGCCTTGATGTTACTAAATATCAGCCTAATGCTGATTCCAGATACGGTAACACTTGTTCCGCGGTTTGTAATTATGGCCCGTCTGGGATGGGTGGGGACCTGGTTACCCGCAATCGTGCCCTCTCTACTCGCGCTCAATCCCGCCATGGTTTTCGTGCTGGTTCAGTTTTTCCGCGCAGTCCCTGACGAGTTGTCCGACGCCGCCCGTATCGACGGCTGTAGCGAGTTGGGCATCTTTTGGCGCATCGTACTCCCACTTTCCAAGCCCATCATCGCCCTACAAACCGTGATGATCCTTTCCTGGGCTTGGAACGATCTGCTGTTTTCCCTTCTTTACCTCAAACATGCTTCAATGCAGACCCTGACTCTGGCCATGCAAGGCTTCATCGGCATGCGCGGCGATACTGCTTGGGGTGCGATGATGGCGATGGCGACGTTGATGTCCTTGCCGATGATGGCGCTCTCCTATTACGGACAGCGGTATTTTACCGAGGGCTTTACGCTGAGCGGGATTAAGGGGTAAGTGACGTATAAGGGGAGCGCCCGACGTTTCTACGGCTAGGATTGGCGCGCTGCTTAATTCTGGTTCCTACACTGGCACTCGGTAATTGTTCACCTAGGGCGACTCGAAGTCGCGCCTTAAACAGCGGCGAATTCCTGCGCCATGCGTTCAAAGCCTGCCTTGATACGCTTGAGGCCCTCTGCCTGCTTATCGGGCAAAATACCAGAAGGTTCAAACAGGGCCACACGATCAAAATTGATCGCTTTGAGCGCTTTCAGGATGGGCAGCCATTCTATGCCACCGCCCGGCTCATAAGGGATGAGGTGGGCCATGATGTTAAACACATCGGCCAGTTCATCAAGAGTCTTGGGTGCATATTCGTACCATTCTTGCGTAACCTTGAGATTGTCCGCTTGGATTTTGATAATTTCATTGAGATGCAGATGCATCAACTTGTCTCCGTTTCATTGCCCATGATCTGGCCGTCGTGCGCTGGCTGGCCCACCGAGTCGTCGTACTCTACCTGGGGCGGATTATGGAGACCGGCACGGCTGAGGAGATCTTTTCGCCACCTTTTCACCCATACACGCAGATGCTGTTAGAGTCGGTGCCTGAACCGGACCCTGACCGCTCCTTTCTGACCCAAACCGAGTCCGATTCAGAGGAACTCGACCTGGAAACCGAGACGGGTTGCCCCTTCGCTCCCCGCTGCCCGCGCCGGATCGAGTCGGTTTGCGATCAAGAAATGCCCCCTGACAGGAGGTTAGTGATACGCATGGGGTTTGGTGTCATGTGCCAGTGGATGAGTTGTAGGCTAGATAGATCTTGTTTGGCTTCAAACTGAGTAATCAGGTCAGCAGATAAGCCGTCAGGAAATCGTAAAGAGTCTTGATAAAGGGACTGATGTATGGTTTAATTGATTTAACATAGCAGAGTTCGCTATAATGAGTCGATATTCAGAGTCGCCGATTTGGCATTCTGAAGATGCACTTCGTTAGGTATTCCTTAGCCGCGTGTTTGCCAACTATGTGGCCTCAGCGGAGTGTAAGATTCGTTGCGCTTTATGCAGATCCGTGACGGTGCATATTGATGATGTACATATAGCTTTCTGTTCGCCCAACAGTGGCGTTTTAGAGGTTTCTATGTCTGATTTCCAATCGCGCATGTTGGCGCATAACGATATCCCCGGCTTGATGGCGTTCGTCTCCAACAACGCCAATGCACGTTGGCCTCAGCCAAGCTATTTACTCAGCAGCGATGTTGCGTGGCGCATATCGGGTGATACAGCAACTTCTATTCGCCTGTGGTTCGATCAACGCGGAGTGGCTGCCTACGCGTGGTACGGATTCAACGGACCGTCAGAATTCGACCTCCGCGTCGACCGCGAATACGACGTACTTTTGACTCAAGACGTAATTAGCTGGCTCGAACAGCGACGTCGCCAGGATCCACCAATGGTTCCCTGGTTGATCGACCTGGCTTCGATGGAAGAGTGGGAACAGGCCATTGCGAGTCATGGGTCTGGCTGCAAGGCCGTCGAAAAGATTGCCCAAATTGGCGTATTTGACTGCGCATCGCATCGTATCGACCTGCTCCTCGAGGCCGGATACCGACCCGCGCAGCATTTTGGTTACTACCTGTCCCGCAGCCTCAAGGATCCGATTCCCGAGCCTGTGCTGCCGGATGGTTGGCGTATTCGGCATGTACTCGAATCTGACTTCGAGGCACGCGTCGCCGTCCATCGAGACGCTTGGTTTGGGTCGTCATTCGACTTGAAGCGCTACTTAGAGGTACGCGCGATCGACATCTTTGATCCCGAACTCGACTTGGTTGCCGAAACCGCTGAAGGCGAATTCGTTAGCTATTGCATCGGTTGGATCGATGAGCCGTCGGGGATTGGTTCCTTCGAACCAGTGGGGACGCCCCCGCGATGGCGTCGTCAGGGACTCGGCCGCCAGGTCCAATACGAAGGTCTCCGGCGGATGAAGGCCAAGGGGATGCACAGCGCAAAGATTGGTACCGCTGGATTCAATGACCGGGCATATGGGCTCTATACATCCTGTGGGTTCGGGCTGATGGATCGCTGTCGCACCTACATCAAAACGCTTGAGTCAAAGGCGCAGCCGATGGCGACTACGGCTGTGCTCGCTACGATCCAAGAACGAGATATTCTTGCCAATTTGATGCGTGTATATCGACACGATATGAGTGAGTTTTCCGATGAGGCGATGGATGAGCATGGATTGTTTCGTCTTGGTACTTACTTCGACCAGTTTTGGTCCGATGCGCAGCGTTATCCATTCTTGATCCGTGCGGATGGCAGGATCGCTGGTTTTGCTCTGGTCAGGGAGCTTGAACCCCAGACGTATTCTATGTCTGAATTCTTCATCGCTCGTGGTTTTCGGCGGAAAAACGTTGGCGCCAACGCCGCAAAACAGATCTTCGATCAACTACGCGGTACGTGGCACGTGGCCGAGATGCAAACCAACACACCAGCACAACGATTCTGGCGAAAGTTGATCCGCGATTATACGGATAACGATTACGTGGAAACGTGGTCGAACGCCGCTCCAACCGGCCCTAAGCAGATTTTCCACAATGTGACCAGCTAAAAGCATACGCGACTCAGAGATCAAATGCGGTCAACAATAGGGGTGTCGTCATTTGCCCTATATGTGGCCCGTGTCAGGTCTTCTCTTGTTGTAGCGATAAAGGTTTTGAAGTTCATCACGATTCCTCCCCGTAAAGGGTTTTGAAGCAGCACCCGAGGGAGCGATCCGTTCGGCGACTGTAACAACCTCCTTGTTGGGGATGTCGTAATATGCATTGATGTACTAAAAGGGTTTCATAATCGCCAAATAGCCGTTCAGCGCACCGAGGGCCAGGATGCTCACCCAGATGACGCGCGAGAGGTCGGGGCGGCGATAGATGATGGCAGTTGCACCACCCAGCAGCACCCAAACCACTATTTTGATCCATAGCCAGCCCGGCCACGGAAACGCAATTGCCAGCCGCGCCATCAGCCCAAAGCCAGCAACAAGAACAATAAGCAGCCCGATGCCGTGCGTAATGCCGGCTAGTCTTCGTGCCAGAAGGCTCTCTTTGGAGCCGCCATTTGCCATGTGCAGCGTAAAGCCACCGAGGGCCATGAAGATCATAAAGATACCGATCAGGTGCAGAACTTTATAGACGAGATAGGAGATCATTGCTTTTCTTTCGTGTTGTGTTTAGTGTGAGTTGTCAATAGCCCTTATTCGGTGCTTACCCATATCTCGAAGGTGCAGGTAGCACGCCCACGTGCGGATTGTGTCCACCGAACCTGCACGTGGGCGTGCTAGCTCCTCAGCTGTGGACTTATGGGGTTTCACCGACCCTTATGTTTCGATTCTTCTCATTTGCATCAGACTCAATTATTTCCTACGATGAACCTAGCCGTTGGGCTATGGTTACATCTGCTGAGTGACAGTTGTTAGTTTTCGACCAGCAATTACATGGATTTGCTGCGCTTTCGCGCCATCACCGTAGATGAACAGGGTGAAGTAGGGTCGACCATCAGCAGAGCGTGCAAGCAGTGCATGCTCACCATTGAGGGTTGTATGACTGTAGGTTGTGCTTTTCTGTGTTGCCATGCGGTGGGTGCCGAGAATGAACTGGGCAACAGCGTCTCTACCCCGTAAAATGTTAATGGCTGCACCGCGCTCCCCACCACCATCGGGTACCAGCACTACATCTTCTGCCAGTAACGTGAGGAACGCCTCGATCTCTCCATCTTCCACCACATGAATGAAGCTATCTAGCAGACGCTCATGTTCTTCGGGTGTGGCTTGGAAGCGTGGGCGATTCTCTGTAATATGCTGTTTGGCGCGCCGAAAGAGCTGGCGACACGCGGCCTCATTCTTATTGAGCATTTCTCCAATTTCGCGGAACTTGTAGCCGAATACTTCGTGCAGCAGAAATGTTGCACGCTCCGGTGGCGAGAGCGCTTCGAGCAAGAGCAGAAATGCAATGGAGAGGGAGTCGTACGTCTCGACGCGCTGAAGTGGATTCACCAGATCGGACCTGTCGTTGGTCGGGATAGGTTCGGGAAGCCACGGCCCCAAGTATTGCTCGCGTTGGGTGCTAGCAGCGTTGAGACGGTTGATACAGAGGTTGGTCACGACGGCTGTGAGATATTGACGCGGCCTGTCAATGCTTTCTGCTGCACGTTCGGCCACGCGCAAAAAGGTATCCTGCACAGCATCCTCGGCTTCGGCCACCGTGCCTAACATGCGATAAGCAATGGCAAATAGAAGGGAGCGATACGCTTCAAATTGCTCCACAAAAGAGTGTTCAGATTTAGCAGTGGGCATGATTTCTGTTCGCTCCCTGGATCACTTAAACCGTTGCTTCCGATGGTCGGTGCTGCTGGAGGCGCTTCTGGTATCGCCCTTTGCCGTTCCAAAAGAAGGAGCCTGGCATTCGCCGCTCCATCTCCAGTGCAGCGGTAAGATACCAGACGAAGAAATTGCGCACTTTAACCGCCATACAGCGTCGAAAAATCAGCGGCCATGCCACATCAGCCGGATAGGTGGAGAAGCCAACAGCATCTCGTGGCCCTAAAGCAATTCCTTGCCCATACCAGACGTAGCTGAGCGGTTTGGGTGACCGGCCGCGTACGAGAGCCGCCACGTTATCCCCCACTTGCGCTCCGCTGACGAGCGCGGTAAAGACGCTCATCCGCATGGGCGCACCCGGCTCCTCAACGGTCATTATGGCGTCTCCAGCCCCAAAGATGTTTGGGTGTGAGAGGGAGCGCAGATTCGGATCGACTAGCATCTGATCCTGTTTATTGACGCGGATACCGGCCGCGCGGGCGATGGGCGATGCCTGAAACCCGCCTGCCCAGACAATGACATCTGCCGGTATCTGCTGCGTGGCGAGGATGACAGCATTTTGCTCGACGCGAATCACCTGACTCTCTTCGTAGACGGTGATGGCCTGTTCGGCAAAGGCGGCAACAATATGCTTTTGGATGCGCTCGCCCTTGAACGCGCCTAGCTTTCCTTGCGTCACGATGGCAACGTCGCTATCAGGAATCATCCCCTTGAGTTGTGTCGCTGTCTCCACACCTGTTGCTCCTCCACCTATGACGACGGCACGCATTGGTTGCCCATGATAGCCATTAAGTTTGGCCCTTAATGCTGCCGTTGTCAAGTCACCAGCAGAATCTAGCGTATATGCATGGTCGTCAATGCCGGGTACACTTAAGCGATTCACGCGGCTGCCTAATGCATTGATTACGTAGTCATAGGGTAAGATCTGCCCACCATCTGTTGCTTGTATGTGAACACATTGCGCTGCTGGATCAATCGCTGTCACCGTAGCTTGTTGAAAGCTAACATTCGCGCCGCGTAACATCTGTGGTATCGGACGCGCTTTTAGTGAGGTGCCCGTTGCGGCTTCATGTAGACGGGGACGTTCGACAAAATGCTCCAGGCCGTTAATCAATATGATGGCTGTATCTAGCCGTTTCGTTTTGTGTGCTACGCGGAGGGCAGCCATGACGCCAGCAAAACCGCCGCCGAGTATAAGTATATTGTTCGTTTGGGTAGTCATTGTGCTCCTTGTCGATCGTGATTGTATGCAGTATAGTTCGCCAGAAAAGTCTTGTACCGTCTCATGACCAATTACTTTTGGAATATCCCGAAGAAGGAGGACATTCCCATCTTCATGGGAACAAGCTTTTTCTGGCCATCTGTAAACGTTTGAGGCAGATGAAGACGCTTCAACCATTAAGACAAGTGAGGCTCACAAAACGTGACATCCCTTTTCATCTCTGGCTCAAACTATTCTGGTGAATCTATGTATGAGAACCTGATGTGAGCTCTTTATTGTGGTATGATTGCCATTATGAATTTCGACTACGATAGGAGGCGCTCAATGAAATCTGAAATGACTCCAGACCTGGAAGCAAGACCAACTCACCTAACACTCGAAAAACAGATGAAAGCCAATGCCGCCGATCTCTACAAGGCATGGACAGAAAATTTTGATCTATGGTTTGCGCAGCCGGGCGAGCTCATTATGACGCCCGAAATCGACAAACCTTTCTTTTTTTACAACCGACACGACTGGGGACGGCATGCGCACTACGGAAGGTTTCTTGCGTTAGAACAGGACCGGCTCATTGAAATGACCTGGCTAACCGGCAAAGGCGGCACTTGCGGAGCCGAAACCGTCATTCGAATTGAACTCATTCCTCAAGACCAAGGGACAATATTCCGCATGACTCATTCGGGATTCGATGACGAGAAAGCGGCGAAGGCTCACAAAGACAATTGGCCACTCGCCCTTGACGAGCTCGATCAAAAGCTCACTACCTAGCCGCAGCTTAAGACAACGTTAGGCATAGAAATATTGAAGGAGCGATGGTACATGCAAGGATCTAGCCGTTCCTGATTTCACCGCTGGTGCCTGGAAAACCAACCCGCGCAACATGGATATCGAACTCGCTCAAGGCTATGCCAACACAAGAGTGCTCGGAATACAGCTTCAGGATGGCCGTGTGTTGGCTGTTTACAGCTACCGCCGTTAGCTGATGGGTGTACGCGGCTGTCTCTCCGACAGCGGACTGTACTGGGATGTGGCCAACGAGTTCGTCATCCGCGACTGTGTGTTCGCACCACCGGAGGATCCGTTCTATTGGCACATCGGCTACTCAACGGTCGCCCAGACCCCAGATGGAACAATCGTCGTCGCCTATCATGAGTACAGTGAAGACGACGAGCCGATTCAATATATGCGTACGTCGCGTTTCCGCCTCGATTGAGGTGCTTTATAAAAATTGAGATACAGTTCAGAATAAGATAGGACGTTTATTGCCATGACTGACACAACAGTTCAACTCACTGAAGCTGAAATCCACTTATTTCACGAGAAGGGGTTTTTGGTCTTAGAGGCGATCACTACGCCAGATGAGGTTGCTCAACTTCGTGAAATTTACGACCGACTTTTTCGTGGGAAGGTTGGTTGGGATGAGGGTAATCAATTTGATTTGGCAGGTACCGATGAGGACGAGGTGGCTGCGCTTCCTCAAATTTTGGGGCCAAGCCGCTATGAGCCTGCGTTACTAAACTCGCTTTATCTTCGGAACGCCCGAACGATTGCACAACAGCTATTAGGCGACGAAATGCCGCCCAAGAATGGTGAGCATATGATTTACAAGCCACCGAAGGTTGGCGCGGCGACGCCTTGGCATCAAGATCAGGCGTACCATGATCCTAACTTGCGGTTTCAGGGCGTTAATTTCTGGTTGCCGTTGGATAATGTGACAGTAGAGTCAGGCTGTCTACAGTTTGTGCCAGGGAGCCATAAGCTTGACGTGTTACCCCATCACAATATCAACCACGATCCGCGGATTCACGGATTGGAAGTTGATGAGCCAGAAACGTGGGCGGCAAAAGCCATCCCGTGTCCAATTCCTGCTGGCGGCGCAACCATTCATGCAGCTTATATGTTGCATTATGCGGCTGCAAACAGCACCAATCATCCTCGACGGGCTTATACGCTTACGTTTCGTTTGCCGCCAACCCAACGAGCCACGCCTGTTGATAACTATTGGATGCATAATCAACGTACAGCACGAGCTGAGCGAGCCGCACAAGCGCGTCAGAAGTAATGGAAGCGAAAGGAGATAACGTATGCTAACCCAATCACAAATCGATTTTTATCAGGAAAATGGATACCTCCACATTCCTGAATTATTTACCCCAGCAGAGACAACTGAATTATCGCAGTAGCGCAAAAGTCATGCACAAGGGACGAGAGGAGGGGCAATGCGTAACCAAGCGTCCAAAAGCTGGTGAAGCTGACGCTGAACGAGAGTATTATGTCGAGAATGGAGACGAAAGCGTTGACGATGTTGTAGAAGACGTTGTCGCTCAAGGTCAAAATCAGCAGTATTAACGGCGGAAATAGCAGAAACAGTATCGGCACAAGAGTTAGGACGTGGAATAAGCTCCCAAGCGCCAGTGCGCTGAAGGGTACGACGAACGGCCCCAGTCTGTCCAGAAGTACGCATCAAGCGATGATTAAGTGAGCGGAATTCGGATTCGCGGTCATTGTTTGAGCGAGGCAAATCGGGTTCGTCATAGGAATGAAAGAGGCCAGCCGAATAGCTATTGGAGACCTTGAGTAAATGAGCGGAAAAAGAATCAAGGAAAGGCTCATCATACTCATGTGAGGTGATAGAATCGAGAAAAGCAAAGAGTTGCTTCTTGACCTCGTCGCCAGAGCGTTCGGTGTGTAGGTCTGGGTCAAGGATGTTGGCGATACGGCGTAACCAGTGGGCAGCCAGGGAAAGGGTACTGAACTCATGTTGAACTTGGCTAAGGGCCAACTGAATGCCATCCCGCAAAGTCTGCAGGCGAGTATCTGGGATATGGTTAATCATAAGCTCGAGGGTGGTAACGACATCGACGAGTCGCTGCACCATCTCAATGCCAGCCAGGCCAAAGGGGGGACGCCCTTTGAGGGTGAGTAGATAACGGACACGCTGCATCATGGCATCAACAATTGCTTGCCATTGCTCATCTTGGGACGGTTCTTCGCAAGGTGCGTTGGTTGGCTTAGGCACTTCGATAATCGATGGATCCATCAGTCAGGTCTCTTCATCTGGTTGCTCACCCATGGCCGTTGGAATCAATCCGGTTACGGTTAGGACACCGGGGCTTTCCACCTCTTCTTGACGAATCATTTCGCCCACTTCTGAGCGGACTGCCTTGCGTAAGGTCACCTTCATGCTTTCATCGGCTGCAGAGAGAGGTTCGGATAAATTGTTAAGGTAATGAGGCTGGCAAAAGACGTGGTTGGTCTCGGGACCAAAAGTACTTTCTACCGCTGGCAACAGCCCTCGCTGCTTATCGCTCAACACGTAGCTGACCTTCAGTCCATGCTCTACAATGGGCGCTAAAAAGTGCTCAAATGTTGCTTGATCCTGACGACTCAAGTATCCACTGCGTAAGGTCAGATTACTTCGCAGTTCTCGAATTAACCAGAGTTGGGCTTCACCACCCTCTGGCGCTAATCCGTCCATTGTCAAAATAAGGCCACAACTCTCTGATATTTCTCTTAGCTCTGGCCATTTGATTCGCTCATGGCACGCCAACAACGGGAGGTATCTTTC
Organism: Chloroflexota bacterium; assembly: GCA_039028975.1. GTDB lineage: Bacteria > Chloroflexota > Anaerolineae > Caldilineales > Caldilineaceae > JAHBNG01. The sequence goes on along the minus strand of JBCCHB010000173.1, from coordinate 3,754 downwards.
ATGGTACAAGTAGCTTACTTGCTTTTCACTGATTTGGATTCGAGTACTCAAATCCTTGTGGATTTCGCCAAACGTTCTATGATAGGTTTGGCGTTCCCAGCCTATCTGACCGATAACATCATACCCATATGTGCAATCTTTTGGGGCAATTTGGTTCCATTCACTTGAACCAAATCGCTCCCCTTGGCAGAGCGGATTCTCGCATCGGTACGGTCTATACCCTATCCACAGCACTTCACCCAGCTTTTGCACTGTCTTACGTCCGTTTACCTGATTCAGCGCTTTCAGGGGACCATTGCAGCACGGGCAACTCGTTAGTTCACATCTGTAGATTTGACGCCGTTCCACTTCCAGTTCTCTTTTCGTTCGCATGGCTTCTCCTTTTTTACCTATAGGATGCCTGCTTTTTCTCTATACGCATAGTTCACAAAACTATGTGTCTGACTTTTACAACATTGCGAATTATCCGATGAAATGGATCGTTTGGTGGAAGATTGGGCCTTTACAAGCCCCGGTTGGCGAGGCCCCTGGCGGCAGGCTTATATGGACCCTGAAACGGAAAAACAGTCCCAACTCACCGCCATGCACGACCTTCAACATTATTCGATGGCCTGGCTGAAGGCCGTGACCAATTTGAAATTAGCCAAAGCGATGAGCCAGCTGATCGGCCCTGATGTTGAATTGCACCATTCGACCATGCACATTAAGCCACCACAAACAGGCCACCCCTTTCCGATGCATCAAGATCATCCTTTTTATGCGCACGAGGATGAGCGCTTTATTGATGTGTTAGTACATCTTGACGATACGAACGCCGAAAATGGCGAGATTCGCTTTTTGCCGGGATCCCATAAGCAGGGTGCATTGCCTCATATCATCGAGACCGACGACGGCCCTTGTGAACCTCACCTGCCCACGGATGAATGGAAGTTGGAAGATACGATTCCTGTGCCTGCTAAACGCGGCGATGTGGTGATCTTCTGCTATCATACCGTGCATGGCTCTTATATTAACCAGACCAAACACCCACGTCGACTCGTGCGCATTGGCTTTCGAAACCCGCACAATAAGCAACAGTACGGCTATGCTACAGGCCGCCCTGGTATCATGGTTCATGGATATCGGGAACGCGAAGCAGGGCAGGAATTGCCTAAAACGACTTGAAGGAGAATGAAAACCAATTAAACAAGGGTTCGATATGAAAATTAGTAGCATTCAAGCCATCCGATTGAATCAACCATCCCATCAGACGAAAACCCCATCGCGTCGCCCCTCATGGGGAAAAGATGCCGAAGTTGCTAATCCGATGTCACGCTATCCCAAAGTGAAACGTCACCGTAATCTATGGGCGCCTAACTGGGAATCCGTCTGGTGCAAAGTAACCGCTGAAGATGGCACCTACGGCTTAGGTGCCACAAACCACGGGCGGGTGACTGCGGCAGTAATCGAAGACCACTTGGCCCCACAATTAGTTGGTAAGGATTGCCTGGCGATTGATCGACTGGCTGATATGATGTTTCGGCTCACAAAGCCTTATGGCACACCGGGGTTGGCCTCGTACGCGATTAGCGCGATTGATCTGGCTTTGTGGGATTTACGAGGCAAGCTTTTGGAACAGCCTGTTTACAAGCTGCTGGGCGGCCCCCAGAAAGATCGGATCTTCTGTTATGCCACGGGTAATGATGTCGATTGGTACAAGGAGCTTGGCTTTCAGGCATTTAAGCTAGCCTGTCCCTACGGGCCTGCTGACGGCTTAGACGGCTTACGCAAAAACGAAGAATTCGTGGCTCAAACGCGCGAAACCATTGGCGATAATTGCGAACTGATGCTCGATTGCTGGATGGCCTTTGACGTTGAATATACGGTTCGCTTGGCCGAAACACTGCGCCCATATCGCCTGAAATGGATGGAAGAGTGTTTGATCCCTGAAGATTTAGACGCGCATGTTGCCTTGCGTCAGCGGCTACCCTGGCAAACCTTAACGACAGGCGAACATTGGTATACACACGTGCCTTTCCAATGGGCTGCGTCACATCGGGTGGTTGATATTTTGCAGCCTGACATTAGCTGGTGCGGTGGGTTGACGACTTGCCAGAAAATTGGCGCGATCGCTGATGCGGCTGGCTTAAGCGTAATCTTGCATGGTGGCGGTAATCAATCGTTTGGGCAGCATTTTAGCATTGCGACGCCATCTGTACCCTGGCTCGAGTATTTTGTTGATGTTGATCCCGGTGTTCCTTTGGCAGAAGGATGGCGTTTGCCGGGCCAAGCCTATCCCGAAAACGGCTGGCTAGTGCCCAATGATGCACCAGGGTTTGGCCTTGATATTCCAGAAGCTTGGCTTGAGCCGTTTTTTGCCTAGTACTTCGCGGCATTAATAGCGAACCAGTTTGCGGCGAAGAGTCGTTAATTGAGGTCAGCCGTTATGACGCACTAGTACAGTTTGGCGTAAATCCTTACGCAGATAAATAGTACCGTTCTCTGACTGAATGCTTGTCTCTATCTCGGTAACTATTTATTTATGCGGAGATTTACTAGGCCGCGAAGTATGTCCACAATGGCGCTTCAACATAGATGAGAAGGCAACCAACGATGGAACAACGACAATTTGGCAACACAGGCTTAAGCGTAACGACCTTGGGCTATGGTGGGGAAGCCCTGCGCGGCGTGGATGTCGCACAAGCAGAACGATTGCTCAACGGGGTGCTTGATGCAGGGATCAACTTCATCGACACCTCGCCTGACTATGGGCCAAGCGAAGAGTGGATCGGTCGGTTCATCTCAAAACGGCGCGATGCCTATTATCTGGCTAGCAAGTGTGGTTGTAATATCCCGCAGCAAGGCGGCGATGATGCGCCCCGACACATCTGGAGCGGAGCACAGGTGCGTCATAATATTGAGCATAGTCTCAAACGTCTCAAGACTGACTACCTGGATGTGTGGCAGGTTCACAGTCCCGACCCAGCCGAGTTAAGCGGGAGTGATGTCCTTGAAACCATGCTTAAGATCAAAGCAGAAGGCAAAGTGCGACATATCGCCGTGAGTATGAGCGGGCAGTCTGACGGTCACGGCTACGGTCAGCTACGGCCCTATCTTGATGGTGATTGGGGCGATTTCGAAGCGATCCAAGTGTGGTATTCGGCATTGACACGAGCCAGCGAAGCAGCCATCACTGAGGCAGCAGCCCGAGGGTTGGGGATGATCATTCGGGGGGTTGTGCGGTGCATTGAGCCGTGGTCAAGTCTGTCGGATGCCGTCACGCAGCTTGGCCTGGATGATTTACGCGCAGAGGGTGAAAGCGCTGCGCAGTTCCTGTTGCGCTTCGCCCTGGCCCATTCAGCTCCCCATACCATCATCGTTGGTACCGGAAACCTCGATCACCTGGCCGATAACATCAAGGCGGCTGAGGCAGGCCCTCTGGGCAGCGATCTATTGGCTGAAGCCAAAAAGCGCTTGGATGAGATGGGGGTCAGGCCGTTTAGCTGATCGTTATCCGTGCAAACCATGTTTGAGCGGCTGGCCCGAACGATTGACCGAGCTGACTTGATTGAAGATGTACGGTTTATCACCAATGAAGCACGGGTACAGAATTGCGAAACCTTGAACGCGATATTGGCCGACTATTTTGCCTCGGCCTCTCTTGAAGAAAACCTGGCCAAGATGGAGGCAGCAGGCGTAACCGTTGCGCCAGTTTTTACAGCAGGAGACCTCATCAACCACCCCTATGCCGTAGGGCCTGGTCTTTTTGATCTAG
>JBCCHB010000172.1:0-33804 GCA_039028975.1 Chloroflexota bacterium | reverse complement strand
TTACTCTTAGTTGCCAAGTACGAAAAACGTAAAATTCACCCGATTTTTGAGCTGATTTCGGCTTAAATTGACGAAAAATCAGTGAAATTCGTAACGATTTCGCCGTAAATTGCTCTTGGCAACTCTCAGGAACTGCACCCAATTGAATAAACGTAACTGTATCCCGAATGGCCAGTGAGCCACTTAAGAACCCACTTTTGTTGAACTATCTAACCTTCTCATATGGTCCTTGAATTTTGAGTACTTTACTCCGAAAGACATCTTGTTCGGACCATGCAGCGTCTTCTCTTTTACTGCAATTCCTCTTTGGTTTCCCACTCTAGCAAGTCATTAATACTGCAACGTTCATTGCTACCCAACTATCTTGATGAAATTTTCTGCTTCTCGTTTAGCTACTTGATCAACGTTTTCAAGTGTGAGCGATTCATAGGTTACCGGATAATGACCGTGCAAAAGGCTATCAAGTGCATCATCAAGGTGGAACCAAACCAGGTAGTCGTGCGGGTAATCCATGTCAAGACAAATCTGAGACAGCATTCGGATTCCCTCTTTCCCACTGATTTCACCATCGACTATGTTCTGTGCGATTTCGCAAGCGTAGGACCGGATAGCCGTGTCCGAATCGGGTAGAGTTAGATGAAGCTCTTTGACTGTACGTAAAAAATACTCTTCCGCCTCGTATGTGCTAGCGAATCTATCCAGACCAGCAAGGATGCGGAGCGAATGGGTATCGTGACCTTGGATGAGCATTTGTACAGCCCAGTCCGCATAAACAGTAGATGAGACTTGTTTCAGCACTCTCTTGCCAAAAATTGCTGTGAGTAAATTGCCCATATTGCTTTGATCGACCCGCCCGAATCTTCACCCAAAACGGCTCTCCACTCCATCAGCCAAGTCCACCAACCTGTAAACTCAACCCGCATTAAAGCCGTTTATGTGTTCTCCATCCAATTATCCTTGAATTTTGAGGCTCTTTACTCCAGAAGTGTATCTTTTTGCTATCATACAATGCATTCTTTTTCACTGCAACCCCTCTTAGAGTTCCGCTCTGGCAGACCATTCAATATTCATTCTTCATCTAGTTTATTCCTGAACCCAAAAAGAATCTTCTCAACTGCCTCAAAATCGATACGGCTCGATTGGCGACGGGCGATTACAGCTTGCTTGCAATCACGTAAACATGACTTTCTGGATACTGATCCAGTTCAAGGTGCAAGATAGTTAGCCCATTCTGTATGAGGCATTGTAGGTTCCCGTTGATGCCGATGGAGCTGTAGTAAAAGGTATCGTCATTCCAGTTGGATGTATGCTCGCCCTGATCATGGCCAAAGGTGTAGATGAGAACGCCCTTCTCGGCCAGCAGCCTGCACAGCTTTGAGATTACCGGTCTCTGCTTGGCCAAGGGCAGGTGAAAGATACTGTCCCAAGCAACAATGAAATCAAATTGGGCTGAGCTTTGCCAGGTGCCGATATCTTGTTGCAGGAACGTTTCTTCGGGATGATTGCGGGACGCCAAGCGAATCATCTCTGCTGAGACGTCAAGACCCGTTATGCGGAAGCGATGGGCTTGCAACGTCCGGACAAATCGGCCTCCAGCGCCGCAGCCCACATCCAATGCCTGACCACCTTTTGGGGCCAAGCCAATGGCTTTTTGGAGTTGGGCCACGCCATAGAGAGATTGATCATGTTGGTTGTGCCATGAAGTGGCTATCTTGTCATACTTCTTGCCAAGAGTCAGTGGTTCCATGATCTTACCCTCACTCAAAATAGCCCAACAATGCTCCTTCCGCAGCCCACATCTCATCGAACATCTCCCGGATCTTGTGCAGGGGTTGAATGGCGGCCGTCAGTGGATCCAGGGCCACAGCGTGGAAGGCCGCTTCTCGATCCCGTTCCACGGCAGCCTTTACGGCCAACTCTTGGACGCCCACATTGGTCATGTTCAGGGCGGCACATTGGGCTGGTAATGCGCCCACATGGGTTGTATGGACGCCTTCCCGATCTACCACACAGGGCACCTCAACGCAGCAGCCGTCGGGCAGGTTGGTGATGGAGCCATTGTTCATCATATTGCCGTTGAAGGTGAAAGGAACACCCGTCAATTGGGCTTCAATAATGGCTGACGCATACTCATGAGATTGAATCAACTCAGGGACAAGTTCGTTGCCGTCCTGGTCAACGCCCGTATCTTCCTGCCAAGCTCGCTTCTTAAGGGGTTCCATACTCACAGGTCGGCTGCTTAAGCCAAAGTAATCCATCAGCTCCTGATTGCGGCGGAAGTAGGGCAGGTACTCTGAGTTGTGGCGGGTGCTCTCGGTGACAAAGTAGCCGAACTGCTTCATCATCTCCACGCGCACCTTATCCTCGGCAAAGATCTCATTGGTATCCACGGCCTCTCGCACCAAGGGATAGACATCTTCTCCGTTGTGGCGGAAGCGCAGGATCCACGCCTGATGATTGATGCCAGCCACCAGATAGGAGATCTCTTCGTATGGAATGCCAATGCCGTCGGCCAGCTTCTTGGTGGTCCCCTGAACGCTATGGCAGAGGCCCACGTTACGAATCGACGACTCGGTCGAGTGCATCCACGTCAACATACACATGGGATTGGTGTAGTTGAGCATGAGTGCATCCGGGCAATGGACCTCCATATCCTTACAGAATTGAAGATGCTCAGGCGCGGTGCGTAGAAAGCGGAAGACACCGCCCGGCCCAATGGTATCTCCCACCGATTGGTCAATGCCGTAGCGTGCGGGAATGCCCATCTCGGAGGCATAAGGCTCACCCCAGTAGGCCGGGCCGCCGATGGAGACAGCCGTCACCACAAAATCAGCATCTGGCAACAGCTCATGCCGGTCTGTGCTGGCCAGGCACGTGGCGGGGAGATTGTGGGCTTCAATGGCTCGTTGCACATAACGCTGCACACCAAAGAGGCGCTCTTCGTTGATATCACACAGCCCAATGGTTACATCCTGCAAATTGGGTCGGGACAGAATATCGATGGAGAGGCGGCTGCCAAAACCGCTGCCTGCTCCGATAATGACTATCTTGGTCATGGGACGTTATTCCTTTGGTTTGATTGTATAATTAGTAGTTCTTGTCGTCTAGTCGCTGGGTCCAGAGTTGGTCTAAGGGACGTAGAGGTTTTTGTGATCTGTCCTAAACGAACAAAGATGAAAAATCAAAAATCAAAAATCTGCGCAATCTTCTAATCTTTGTTCGAGTTTCATCCTCCGTAGCAAGGTTCGGTGCATGAATGTCCGTCTTGAAAATAACAAAGATGAAAAAGATTTGAAAGATGAAAAATCTGCACAATCTTCTAATCGTTGTTGGCTTTCATCTTCCGTAGCGCGACTCAGTGCATGAATGCCTGCCTTGAAAATAACAAAGACGAAAAGATTTGAAAGATGAAAAATCTGCGTAATCTTCTAATCTTTGTGTGAGTTTCATCCTTCCATGAAGTTACTTGAACTATGAAATCTACTGTTGCTAATGAGCAACGCTTCCATCTGCATGAAAGTGGCCAGTGATGGGGATAGGCTGATAGGGATGGTGGGCGAGCTTATTTTCGTCAATATCAAGGCCGATGCCTGGTCGATCGGGGACCAGTAGGTAGCCACCGTCTCGTTGGGGCGGCTCATCAACGATGTCATTAAAGGCATCTGCAAAGGTATGGCTCTCATGCAGCACGAAGTTGGGTGTAGCTGCATCAAACTGAATAAAGGCCGCAATATTGACCGGGCTGCCCATCAGGTGGGGGAAGATTCCCACGAAAGCGGCTTCGGCAATAGCTGCGATCTTTTTGCATTGGGTGTAGCCACCCGCCAATGAGAGATCAGGGCGGATGAGGCTCACCGTCCGGCGGTCGATGAGCTCTTTGAATTGTTGTATGGTATAGAAGCGTTCCCCCGTGGCCACAGGCAGGTGAATCTGCTGCATTACATTGACAAGGGCCTCAACGCTCTCTGGGGCTAAAGGATCTTCGTAGTAGAGCAAGCGATAGGGAAGGAGTTCGTTGGCTAGGATGATAGCTTCCTCAGGGCGAAGGTTGCGGTGAATCTCCACGCCCAAATCGATGCCGTGTCCCACCGCTTCTCGGATGGCCGCCACAATCGCTACCGCATCGGCAATGACTTGGGAAGGGGTCTTCTGCTCAAAACCAGCAAAAAAGGGGGACGTGCGCAATGAAAGATAGCCTGCCTCAACGCTCTCCTGGGCACTTTCGGCTCGAGCCTCAGGCGTCTCCCCAACTACGTTGGCAAAGACCTTGACCCGATCTCGGCACTTGCCCCCCAGCAGTTGATAGACCGGCTGGCCCGTTACCTTACCCAAGATGTCCCACAGCGCCACATCAATCGCGCTGATGGCCGCGCTCAGTACCGTTCCACCGAAGTGGGTGTTGCGGGTAACCACCTGTTGATGGTGCTCAATGCGGAGCGGATCTTTTCCCACATAGTACTCACTGAGTTGCTCAATGGCCGTATAGACAATCGGATGGTGTGCCCACAGACCTGCCTCGCCATTGCCGATAATTCCTTCATCGGTATAGACCCGAACCAGGAGGAAGCGACCAACGAGAAATGGAGTTATTTTTTGGATTTTCATGTCTAGTTTATCCCTTGATGGTCATCAACGGCTCAAGCTCTGCCACTGGTGTAGCCAAGCCAGCTCCCGCAAGCGTCTCAACCACAGGCGTAATCCCCTTGTAGGCAAATGGAGCCTCTTGTTTGATATCGGCCAACTTTTGCTCGACGATATCCTTTCTTAATTTGATATCTTGTCGCCGCAGATCGACGGGCGTGACGACCCGAAACTTTTCCAAGAACGTATCGAATTCGTCCTCATGGCCTTTCAGCGCTTTTCCCCTTGATAAAATCCGCCCTGCTCCATGGCTGGCACTGCAGGATGATTCCGGGTTTCCCTGACCAGCCAGGATGTAGCTGCTTGCTCCCATGGAGCCAGGGACAATGACTGGCTCACCGTAGTACTCAAAGGGGGTGTTGGCCATTTCAGCAAAACCGTGGGCTGGGCAAGCCCCCTTTCGATGGACAAAATGCTCTTCGCCATTAATGAGCTCTCGCCAAACAAAGTTGTGGGGTGCATCGTAGACCAAGGAAAAATCCACTGCCCCAAAGTGGCTGTTCAGTGCTTCCAGAGTCATAATCGCCAGGAAGAGACGATTGGCAAAGGCAAAATTACCAGCGTTGGCTAACGCATCCCAGAATTTGTCGATCTGTTCTTGATTGGCTTCACCAGTTGGCAAGGGGAAGATGCCGTTGGCGGGATAGGTCAAAGTTTGTGGATAAAGCTTCCGTATCAGCTCATTATAATAGGTTCCGCTCAGATGACCAATGGCCACAGAACCAGTGTGGACCATCACAGTGACCTTGCCAGGTTTTAGCCCCCAAGCATAAGCAGTTGTGCCATCGATGATCTTTTTGACATACTGGATTTCCACAAAATGGTTGCCACCACCGATGCTGCCAATTTGGCTGTCCCGGGAAAGCCGGTCGGAGGGGCCAAGAAAATCACCCAGACCAAAGGTCGTTGTGGCCTTGAGACTACCCTTTTGAGAAATGTGGTTCAGTTCGTCGCCGATATTGAGCTCATGGAACGTGCTCCATATGCCCTCAGTCAAGTCCTTTGTTGTAGCATTAAGCAGACCGCTGATTCCGTTGGTGAAGAGAGCTTCTCGCTGCACTCTACTCATAGGGATATTGCGCCCGCCTTCAAAGAAGATGTGACGGCATGTTGTTTCGAGCTGATCCAAATTGTCCGAAACTTGCTCGGCAGCAAGAGAAGTGGTGTGCAATCGCATCCCGCAATTGATATCATTGCCAATGGCTTGGGGAACAATAAAGCCTTGGGTCGTCAGAACAGTACCGACGGGGACGCCTTTTCCTTTGTGGAAGTCAGGCGTCAGGGCCACGTTCGATATGTGGGGAGAAGAATCAAAGTACCCAGGTAAGCAATCTGCGATCTGCTCAACCGTCTGCTTTAGCTCAAGCAGTTCAATCAGTTCCGTAACCGACGCCGAGTCGACCGGAACCTCTTCATTGGCAAATAATGTAGCATCGATGTCATATGCGTTACTGATCTGAACTCTGTTTTTATCGACGCGGGAGAGGCGTGGATCCAAAGTGATCATTTCCTTTCGAGAACGAGAACTGACTAAATTGTGCCTAAGAATATTGTATCCGCATTTGATGTTGATTTCAAGACACGACCATCTTTAAAAAGTCGTCTGGAAAGTCATTCTGTTTGTCATCTACGGAGTATGCACAAAACCACTATGCTTTGCACGACATTGACGGTGTGTAGCTATAGCCGTACTTCCTGTGATGTGATTTCGAGTTAAAGTGGGTATCTGATGGCTGTATTGATGCATCAATGGATGTGGCTGAACGCGAGATTGTTGTGGTGATGGAATTGCCAGGCAATGGGGAAGCTGAAGTAAAACCGCAGTGTTCTTCTGGAAAAATAAAATCAAGACACCGCTTCCAATTTGGCATCCAGAAGCAGCATCTCGATTTTGATTGATGCTAGATAGGGGGCTTAGGGGGCAAAATGACTACAGACGACTGCTCATCAGACCCACCCAAGTTCTCTCATCGCCCATGGAGCATTCCATACTTTGACCATGTGCGAGACCTTATCGTCTTCATTCATGGTTAGAACATAAACATAGTGAGAGTGGGTCTCCTGCTGAGTTGGCGGAACGGGGCCGCCTTCGCCAGTATGTTTGCCATGGTAAGTGGCGAAGAAGGTGGCTGTGCGCGTAGATTCATCGTAGCTGGCCGTATGTAACTCATAGGTGCCCTCTGGCGAGGTGATTGTGCCAAAGCCAAACATCCAGTCGCAGTAACCTTCTACTGTATTGATGTCGGCCAACGGTTCGCTTTGGGCCACGAATGTTGCTCCTTCTGCAACATATTGTTGGCAGCCTGCCCAACCTAGTGGCTTCTCACAGGCGTTGAAAAATTCTTTTGCGCTTTCAAATGCGTTCATTTTTTCTCCTTATTGATTGTTTTTTGGAATAGCACTAAGTCGAGACATGGCTAAATCCTATTTGATTGGGAAACTTTTAGATGCCGCTCAATATAACTAACTTGCCTGTACCACAGCGCTCCTCAATCTGTGCAACCTGCGAGATCTATTGATAATAACCTTCTAAGCAGGTTCGGACTGAAGGTTCCCCACCTTGGGGCGAAAGAACGCGCCGACCCATTCTCCAATGCGCTCTAGATGAGATGTTGGCTCTGATTGGCTAGCTGGCAGGGTTCGGGAATCAGCTTATCAACGTGTAGCGTAAATCTGTCTTTGTGGCGGATGTCCTGGACCTGTTCTACCAGGGCGTCCAGATCATCTTCATACGTTACAGTCTGTTTCAATTGGTCTTGGTCAGAGACAATTATATTCTGCACTCTATTCAGATGATGAGCGTTTTCGATTTGTGCTCATCTTAGCGTATATTGCGGATCATGATGTCACCTGCCGAAGCTGCTTGCGTGAAGGCATCAATCGAGTGCATTATGGCGTTACTGCTCAATCTGCAAACGAATCCGCTCTTCTGATTGTATAATGCGACCGTTAAATGAGCGTAGAAAAAGGACAATATTTCCGTGAATCGATCGTGAATTATGGCTATTCTTCGTTCTGTTCTTATGCTTGCTGTACATCGGGATGCTCTTGCATCTCACCACTCCATCTTACAATTCGTTTCCATGAATATCTTGATATTTTGACGTGAGTCGGTTGACAGAATCCCATGTTTTCGTAAAGATCGACAACGAGTTAGAGAAGTGTCCCACATCGTCGTCGAACAGGGTATCGTAAAGGGTGCGTTTTAGTTTGGGGGTACAAGAGTGCGTCGCACTGTTCAATTGCGGATGGGCGCTTGGATCTTTCTCTGAACAGTGCGACGCACTCGACTGGCTAACATTCTCGCCCCGCAACCCAAAGGCACCCTATCGTAAATTGGTACTTGACTCTAACGTTACGTGATCCCTTATACTGCTTCATATCGTGTGTTATTGAATCTGTATCTTGCTTACAAACAACAGCTGTGTGGGAGGTAAACGTGTTCTTAGCTGGCGAATTCTCCAAAATCTCTCGGGTCTCTAAACGGTTGTTGCATTACTACGACGACATTGGCTTGCTTAAGCCAGCCTACGTTGACCCCGCCACAGGCTATCGCTACTACAGTGCCAAGCAATTGCCCGATCTGAATCGAATTCTTGCCTTAAAGGAGTTGGGACTGACCCTAGAACAGATCCTAAAGATGATCAATGCCGATATATCAGACGAGGAGATTCACGGCATGTTGCTATTAAAGAAGGCCGAGGCGGAAAAAGCGGTGCGTGACGATTTGCAGCGACTTCGGCAGATCGAGGCCCGTCTCCAACAGAACCAAGCAGCAGATGGGATGCCAGAGGTCGTCATTAAGTCGATTCCCGTGCAGCCCTACTTGTCGGCACGTATGATTTTTTCGACGGCAGAAGAACTTATGCAGTTTGTGGAACGACTTCTGCAGGTGGTACCTGCTAAGGTACCCAAATCGACGTTAGGGTCATTTGCGGGAGTCTTCTATGGGGAGGACTTTGCCGTAACCAATAATGACGCTGAATTGGGCTTCTTCCTCAAAAGAGCGGTCAAAGAGCCGATAGCTTTGACGGACGATTGTATCTTGTCGATGACCGAGCTACCAGCTGTTGAGACCATGGCGACGTCCGTCCAAGTTGCTGGTTCCGATTTGGAGTTCTTGTCCCTGGGCCAAATTGCGCGCTGGATCGAAGCGAACGGATACCGAATCGCTGGTCCCTACCGAGAGATTGGCTTTGACGTTGCCAACATAAGTGATTTGAGCGAAGCGATCATTGAAATCCAAATGCCTGTTGAGAAAGTAGAAGTACAAAACCTTTTGTAGAGCTGTAGATATTCAATATTAAGGAGAGGATAATGCGCTTGCAGATAAACCGCCGTGTCACAGTCAATGCCCCGGCCAGTAAGACTTGGCGCGTCATCGCGCACGAGTTTGGCGAGATCGAACGCTGGTCTAGCGGCATTAAAGTTTCCAGGGGAACATCCGAAGATACTGCTCCCGAAGGAGCGCCAATTGCCGGTCGGCATTGCGATGCTATTCAAGAGAGATTCACCCATTTTGATGAACAGGCTATGGAATTCGGATACGAGATGGTGGATCCACCCTGGTTTGTCCGCAACATCGGCAATTCCTGGCGCGTTCATTCGCTGGAGCCAGACAAGTCCATCATTGAGATGAGGCCCGAAATCGAGTGTCATCTGATTCTTGGCCTTTTCATAGCACCGCTTCTGAAGCTGTTTGGTCGCATTGTGGTTGACCGTACCTTTGCGGAAGTTGCCTACTATATCGAGAATGATCAGCCGCATCCTCGCAAACAGAAACAGATGGAAAGAGCAAGGCAACACACATCCGTCCCTCAAAACCATTGAGGTCCTACCTGCCGATTACCCCCAAAGCGTTGCCACACAGCTGTTGCTACCATAATCAGTTCCGCATTGACAGTTTGTGTGCATGTGGGCATATTTGATTTAGTCATTGATAATCCTTTGTCAGATTCAATAGTTTATGGTTGTCGGGCAGAGAGCACGCCTACGTGCAGCTAGATCCGGAAAACAACCACACCGGACGTGTTATCTGAGCAGACGTAGAAACGCTCGTGAACTACGCATATTTGTTGAATAGGATACTTCGTGCTAATAATGCAAGCAGCACAAACCATTGAAGAGATGAACGGTGACATTGATGCTAGACTGCTTGGCGGCTTTGGCAGCAAGGAAAAAGAAATCATCTTCAGATTTCTGGCGTAGGCTCAAAATTTATCGCATTAGGAAACTGAATAATTTTGAAAGAGGCTGTTATTTAAGGCTTTTCGATTTCTACATATTGGCCTAAGGTCTTGTGTACAGTAAACTAACCATGAAGCAAACTAACACTGGCTGTTATTGTTCACTGCAGTTAAAATTACTTTGATAGATTCGAAGGAATAACTCAATCATATGAACAGTATCTCTCTTTTATTTGCAGCAATTAGCTTTTGCCTTGTGATGGGGACCTGGGGTTGGTATATGTCAAAAATACCAAGTGGAACCGTCCCAGTTTGGCCGCTTGGCTCGATTATCGTTATGGGGATCAGTATTGTAGCTGGGCTGGCCGCTCTGGTAACCTTAAGCTTCGACAATCTTCTCATTGTGATTTTTACTTTGATTCTGAGCCTGTTCGCGCTCGGAATGGCTGGCTTCTTCTACTGGCTGCTGGGTCAACGCAAAACCCCCATTGGGGATCTCAAAGTTAGGGTCGGCGACACGATTTTACCGTTTGAGGCTATTACGTCGGACGGCAGACCATTCCAGACCGATCAAATTATGGGGCAGCGCATCCTGCTCAAGTTTTTTCGGGGTGGGTGGTGACCGTATTGCAGCGCTGAGTTACAGCGCTTCGATGAGATGCGGTCTGAGTTGGAGAAATACGGTGTTTCGATTATTGCACTGAGTAAAGACTCGGTGGAAGATGCGGCCGTGCATAAAGAGCGGGACAGTCTCTCTTTTACCCTTCTATCTGATGAGAAACTCAAGGTCATTCGTCAATATGGCGTCGAGCACCACAAGGCATTCGGGTTTAAAACCGATACCTTTACACTCTTTGGCATACCGATCCCGCTAAGCCCACCTTCCTTCAAAATGATGGCGATCCCTACCACGCTCCTGATTGATGAGCATGGCACAATCCGTTGGATTGATCAGTCTGATGATTATCGCATTCGTAGCGATAACGAACTAGTATTTGCTGCGGTTAGGGAGGTTTTTGACGAGGCAATAAAGGTGTAACGTATAGTGTTATTCGATGTTGGTTTACTTGCGCATCTCTAATCAATGCACTGAGATCATCATCTGGCCCGCTCCCTCGAAACGCTTCCAGATCACCCTCAATTTCTAGAATAGACCAAGCCCACCAACCACATCCAGCTTGACTTGGTCAAACTCTCCAGTTAACATCGGCATAGCCTCAGCAATGGCCGCCTTGACGGTCGGCAGTTGCAGTGAAGCGGCATGACTTTCGGCAGAGTCCCAAACTTCAGTCACCCAAATCGCATCCGGCTCCTCTGCTGCGTGATTGACTATGTAGAGCTTGCAGCCAACCGACTTTAGCTCATTAACATCTCGCAGAAGAATCTCTGTAACTGCGTCTCGCTTGCCGGCTTGGGTCACAAGCTTTCCATAAAGTCCGTATGCCATAAGTATCCTCCATAAGTAATTTAGGGTTGCGCTTTTTGACTAACGTCGATAACTGTTATGCCCAGTTCCGTTTCAAAACCGCAGTCGGGTTTCTCTAGTAGAATGAAGGAAAACTGCGGTCTTGGACTTGACTGCAGTATAACATGTGCCCTGCCTGTGCCACCAGAACACATGTTTCTGATCTGGCACAGAGCAATGGACAACGGATAAGACCTGTTCAGTGGGATGATAAGCAATCGATGGTTATCGCAACGCCTTGAAGAACGTACGAACGTCTTCCGCAAATAGCTTCGGCTCTTCCAAAGCGGCAAAGTGACCACCACAATCAAAGCGTATCTACATTCAACAGCTTGATCATAAGTCTTCCCTCCAACTCCGCGAACAGAGCTGTTGCTTCCCCCACTTGGGGATTCTCTAGCCTACTTTCAATCCACTGTAGCCAGCTTGTTGCAATCGCTGTTGCATTGGCCGCATACGGCTCCTGTTTCCTTGCTGCTAGCCCTACAACCTCAAACCAAAGTTGGATAATCAAATTAAACTGTTGAGATTCACCGAGCGTCAGTAACTCCATTAGCAACGTATTTGCATCTCGTTGATGTTGTCCCAAAACGGCATCAAGCTGAATCGTAAAGTTTGCTGCAACCGTGCGCAGGACCTCACCGATTAAACCATCCTTGGTCTCAAAGTAGTAGATAAGCATGCGGTCGCTTGTTCCAGCCACGGCCGCGAGCTTTCGCAAGCCCAAATCGGCAAGTCCGTTTTGGACCATGTGTTGCGTAATCTGCTCGATAATCTGTTGCTTTTTGACTTCTACTTTATCCATTGCTCTATACCATTCAGCCTACTATAACGATTTGTGAGTCTACGGCTCGATCTTATTTGGCAGCATTTTGGTGCAATTCAGGACGGTTGCCTCATGTCGATCCATTTGGCTCAGGTGCATCACCCAAGCGGATCCGGTCTCCTCAACATAATACGCTGACCTGATATTCATTGGCAATTCAAGCTCAACGTAGCACCTGCTACATTAGGGTGACCAAATGTTGCAAGTGCTACATTTTTGATGTATACTCACGAACGTAGCACTTGCTACATAAAATCTCAATATAGAGCTTACAGCAAATAAACATGAGTACAATCGGGAGCACAATCATGTCTAACAAATTTCACAAGTTTTGGCTACTCATTACGGGTATCGGTATTGCGTCTTTTGGCCCGATCTTCGCTTTGGGAACGATGGAATCCACATCGGAAATGGCTCGATGGTCGCTAGATCTTCTCAGTTGGCCATTGGATGGCATGCAAACCTATACAGACCCAACGACGCGGTTTTTATCCGCGTTGACAGGCGGCTTCTTGTTTGGCTGGGGTATTATGGTTTTGTGTCTGCGGGCGTGGGTCTACGATGCAGCACCTGAAGGTGTACGCCGAGCTGTACTCACCGGCCTGCTTTCATGGTTTATTTTGGACAGCATAGGGTCCATTACCTCTGGGAATCCGTCAAATGCGTTCTTCAATATTATTGTTCTTCTAATCCTTGTTGGCCCACTGTGGCGCCCAGCAAAAGCGTGAGCCTAATAGTATAATCAACTCTAACAAAACACGGGGAAATTAGATTATGAATCGCTTAAACCCACGGACACTCATTATTGTTACACTTATACTCTTCGGGGCTTTGACTGCCGCGGCACTCTGGTATGATGGCCTTTTGGGTATCTTCGCCTCTATCATAAGTAGCTTTGGTTCGGCGCAGATTTATGTTGACCTGGTCATTGCCATTGTATTAATCAATGTCTGGATATGGCGCGATGCGAAAGCGAGGGGACGCAACCCTTGGCCATGGATTGTTGCAGCACTCGTAGTTGGCTCGTTCTCGCCATTGGTCTATCTTTTGACGAGAAGAGAGGCTGATTCGTAAAACAACGCGACTTTGTCACTTCGAGGAGGAACGACGAATAATCTTTCATTGGTTAACAGAGCGTTCTCGAGCCGTTCCTTCGCTGTCGCAGACGGCTGTAACCAAACGAACTGGTAGCCATCCCAAATTGTACTGTAGCTACTTTTCAAACGGAGTCGATTAGCTGACTCAAATCCCGCTGCATATACTTAGCGGTGATGGATTCCTCTGCCTCCAGAAGCTGAGCGGGTGTGCCTTCAAAGAGCACCCGCCCTCCTTTGTTACCACCCTCTGGCCCCATGTCGATGATCCAGTCGGCGTTGCGGATCACATCCAAGTTGTGCTCAATGACAATCACGGTATTGCCGGCGTCGACTAGCCGATTGATGACAGCCAATAGGAGAGCAATGTCGGACATATGTAGACCTGTAGTTGGTTCGTCCATTACATAGACGCTTCCCTTTTTGTGTAGCTCGGTTGCCAGCTTAATGCGCTGACATTCGCCACCAGATAGGGTGCTTAGGGGCTGGCCAAGCGACAGATAATCCAGCCCTACATCGCTCATGGCTTGGAGCCTCGTGACAACTTTCTTGATGGAAAAGAAATCCAGCGCTTGGGCCACGGTCATGGTCAGCACGTCGTAAATTGACTGGTCATCCAGCAGATATTCTAGCACTTCATCCTTGAATCGCTTGCCTTCGCAGACTTCGCACGGCGTTTTCACATCATCGAGAAAAGCCAAATCAGTGTAGATTACGCCTTGCCCTTGACAGGTCTCACAGGCACCCTTGGAGTTAAAACTAAAGAGACCTGGTTTAACTTTGTTGGCCTTGGCAAAGGCTTTGCGAATGTCGTCCATCATGCCCGTATACGTTGCTGGGTTGGAGCGACTCGAAACGCCTACCGCCGACTGATCGATGACGATGGCATCTGGGTGTTGGCGCAGAAATGCCTGATGAATCAGCGAGCTTTTGCCCGAACCGGCAACGCCTGTCACCACCGTCAACACGCCAGTAGGGATGTCAACACTCAAGTTCTGCAAATTATTGACAGTGGCATTGACAACCGACAGTGTACCGGTTGCTGAACGAAAGTTGTCTTTGATTGGAAGAGTCTGATGCAAATGTCTGCCTGTCAGCGTATCGGCGTGGAGCAGCTCTTCGTAGCTACCTTCATAAACGATTTCGCCGCCGCCACTACCCGCATGGGGTCCTACATCGACTACGTGATCCGCAACTTTGATCACATCCGGATCATGTTCGACTACTAGCACGGTATTGCCTTTGTCACGCAACTTCTGCAACAAATCGTTCAGCCGATGCACGTCACGTGGGTGCAGACCAATGCTCGGTTCATCAAATACATACATCACATCGACCAAGCTGCCGCTGAGATGTTTGACCATTTTGACACGCTGAGATTCACCGCCAGAAAGTGTAGACGTTTCCCGATTGAGGCTCAGATAATCGAGGCCAATATCGACCAGAAACTGGAGCCGTTCCGCTAGTGATTGAATCAGTGGTGCGGCAACAGGATCGGTGATATCACGAACCACGCCGATCAACTCATCCACCTGCATGGCAGAGAGCTCGGCGATATTACGACCATTGATCTTGCTACCGAGCGCGGCTTGACTCAAGCGGGCGCCTTTGCATAACGTACAGGGCCCTTCGGTCATATAAGGCGAAATCATTTTCTGAGTGCGTGCGGACATGGTTTTGAGATCGCGCCGAATGTATTTGCGGCTAAATTTTTCGACCAGGCCCTCAACGGTCAAATTGATGGTCTTGCCCGCAAATTCAGACTGGACCTTTGTGCCTTTGGAATAGAGCAGTTGCGCCATCTCTTCGTCGCTATAGTCAGCCAATTTTTTGTTATTGTCAAACCATCCTGATTGGATGAATATCGACCAATCCCAACTGTCTACGCTATACTCGGGCAGTAACAGAGCGCCTTCATTCAGAGACTTGGTTCGATCAAGTGCTCGCTCCAAATCAAGCCCAAGCATGCGCCCCATGCCGTTACACTCAGGACACATCCCTTTCGGATCATTAAACGAAAATAGATTGTAGCCACCAATATGCGGCTGCCCAACCCGTGAATAGAGCAGCCGCAGCAGCGTAGAAATATCGGTGACTGTGCCCAATGTGGAATGAGAACCACCCCCAAGCCTCTTTTGATCGACCACCATCGCAACGCTCAGATTTTCGATCGAGTCGGCCTCTGGCTGGGGAAACTTGGGGAGAAAGTTGCGCACATACATACTGAAGCTTTCGTTGAGCAAGCGTTGTGCTTCGCTGGCAATCGTATCGAAGACAATTGAAGACTTGCCAGAGCCAGAGACACCAGTAAAGATGGTGATTTTGCGTTTGGGGATGCGCAAAGAAACATTCTTTAAGTTATTTTCACGTGCGCCGCGAATTTCAATAGTTTCTTGGGTCATATCTGCTAATTCTCCAGGCCTCCGTATTATGAGTTCAATCTTTTGCGCCAGAACAATAGTTCTGAATTTTACTAGATGCCGTGGATAGAAGTCAATTTGACCAAATAGTTTTTTGGGGGTTGACGTGGCCCAGGCGACACTGTACCGTCAGATCAAGCAGTTGCACGATGGCGGGATCATCGAGATTGTTGCAGAGGAACGGGGAAACGGGGCGGTGGAGCGGACCTATTCGATTGTGGAAGGTGGTGCGCGGCTTTCCCCAGAAGAGTTGGCTGGCATATCCGCTGAAGCACATATTCAATACTTCTCCATCTTCGCCGCCGGACTGATCGACACCTTCTCACGCTACGTTACGAATGCTGAATCGACTCCCGAATCGCCAGCTGACGGCATGAGCTACAACCGTGCCACTGTCTATCTATCAGACAGTGAGCGAGAAGCACTTAGGGAGCAATTGAACACGCTTATCAGCGGCATCTTACAGCAAGAACCGTCACCGGAACGCAAACGATATACGCTCGCATCAGTAGTGATTCCAGATGAAAGAAACGAAGAAAGGAACGAAAAATGAACATCACCGTCTTCGAATATGGGCATGAGCACGCAACAACACTTGTTTTTCTGCATGGGCTAGGTGTAAGCAGTTGGATGTGGACCGATCAATAGGTGGTCAGCACCAAAACGGGCAAGGATGGATGACTTTCATTCAGGGCCTCTGTAGCTTGAACCCCATTCGTCACAGGCATTTGCAGATCCATTACCACAAGGTCTGGCGCCAATGCACTAACTTGCGTCAAGGCTTCCTCACCATTATCGGCCTGACCAACGACTTCAATGTCGGGATCTGTGCCAATAATCGCGGCCAATCCTTCCCGGACCATGATCTGATCATCAACAAGTACAATTCGAATCATCATGCTTTCCTCGTAAAAGTTCATCTCCTGTCGGCTGAGCTTGTCGAAGCCGATGCGCCCCCTAGACAAGCTTAGGGGGCTGAACGACTATCTTTCCTTAGCCTAACGACAATCGTTGTCCCCTCGCCCAACTGGCTTACGACCTTCAATGAGGCATCACTTAGCACAGCACGCTCGGCCATGCCTTGCAAGCCATAATGCCCGTCGGAACTGTCACTGTTAGTCTCAGAACTAGCCTCAGAACTAGTCTCAGAACCAGTCTCAGAACTAGCCTCCAAGCTATTATCAAAACCGATGCCATCATCCACGATCTCCAAATGAAGTTCGTCCGCTGTTTCGATCAAATTCAAAGATATGGTCTTGGCTCTGGCATGTCGCACGATATTTTCCAAGGCCTCCTGGGCAATGCGATAGAGATTTTGTTCGACATGGGGCTCTAGATTGGTCGACAGACGGGGCGGAAGTTCTGTCCTTAACGTTGCTCCGGCGCGTGCCGCAGCTTCCTCCCCCATCGCTTGCAGGGCCAGACCCAATCCTAAATCTTGTAACGGCGTGGCCCGTAGAGATTGCAACGCACGCCTAGCCTCAGTTAGCCCTGTTCTGGCCATATCATCGGCTCGCGAAAGCATGGTTTCTGCCGAATCAGGGTCGGTTGGCCAGAGGGCGCGGGCGGCTTCGATCTGCACCGTAACACCGCTCAACGAATGGGCCAACGTATCGTGGAGCTCCCTTGCCAGGCGATTGCGCTCTCGGCTGACTGTCAATTCTTCTCGTTGGATAGCCTGGCGGCGTAGCTGACTGTTGGCAGCGGCCAACTGCTCTCGTTGGGATTGCTCTGCCTGGCTCAAGCGCCAAACAAAATAGCCAACTATGCCTAGTGATGTTGACATGAAAAGAGATATCACAATCACTCCTGCCATGATATTTTCCTCCCTCTCTGGTGCGGTAAATATGATCGAGAAGGCAAAGAGCAGCCCATAGATTACCGATGCCATAATGACATGCGCTAAACGATATTTCCAGCCAACAATGAGGATCATCACTGCGCAGAATGACATGACAGTGACCACATTGAGGACTACCGGTAGCGGTTCCAATTCCTCACGTCTAAAACCAGACGAGATGGATATGATCTGGACGATAACAAGGCCAAGCACGGCAAGCCCCAAGGCAGCAGGCAAATACGCTGAGCCTAGGCGTTGTTCCAAAGCACTCAGGGAGAGATAGAGCGCCAAAATTGCTGCATGGATCGTGCCATATGTGCGGCGGGTCAGTTCAAATTCAGAGCTGCCAAAAAACCAGAAAACCATCATTGAAGCTAGGCAAAGTACCAGCCACACATAGGAAAAGTTGCGTAAAGCCACAACGATGCCGGATCCACTTGTTATCGTTTTTTCCATCATCTGCCTATCGTAACACAGCTTTGTCATAGATTGAGAGTGACTGGTGTCACAAATTATTCTGTGACAAAACCCATGACAGCGGTCACTGCCGTCCGTGACATCTTTGCTCTATAGTGGCGCATGGAAAACAGTGCATCCCATTTCTGATTCAAGAGAGAGCAATCAATGCGCAAGATAACAATCATTTTCACAGCTTTACTCCTATTCAACTTCTTACTGGCTAGCTTCTCGCCTGCGCAAGTGCTGGCACACGATGGCGACATACAAGCGGTGGATGGCGTCACTGCGCCCCCTCCGCCCGAACTGCCACGGCCAACTGGACAGCAGACCCTCTATCGTATCGACCCCAACCAATCCGTCGCCCGCTACAGTGTGCAGGAAGTGTACGTTGGCACCATTGACGGCAAGTTGGTGGTTGGCGAGACGACTGCCATCAACGGCGAAGGTCTGGTCGATTGGGAGAATCCTGCCAATTCGCAGTTGGGGATGATCACAGTCAATATCGAGCAGTTAACCTCCGACAGCAAGCAGCGCGACCGCCAGATTCGCAAGAGCTATCTCGAATCCAGCCTCTATCCTGAAGCGACCTTCATTCCCCAAGCGGAGCAAGATTTCCCAGACGCGATTGCCGTTGGCGAACCGATCAGCTTCGTGCTGCACGGCTTTCTCACCGTGCGCGAGACCACCATCCAGTCCGACTGGACAGTTGAACTGACGTTGGAAGCCGATCGGATGGTTGGCCGAGCGACGACTGATATCTTGATGTCCGACTTTGGTGTGGGACCGATTAGCATTGTCGGCCTGCTTTCGACTGAGGATGAGATGCAGTTGTCACTTGACTTTGTGGCGCTGCCCGACGGTACGGCGTCGCCTGTGACTGCACCGCCGCTGAACGCTGGATCGGTTGAGCCCATAGAAAGCGATCTGGTCTTTAGCGATATTCGACCCATTGTCGAGGCAAAATGTGTGGCTTGCCATGTCGATGGCGAAATCGGCCACACGCTCTTCCCCATGGAGACGGTTGGGGACGTGGTCGAGTACGCGGATGATTTGGCATTGATGATCCAGACGGGCTTTATGCCACCATGGTCCCCCAGCCATGAAGCACCTGCATTCAAGATGGACCGCAGCTTGAGCGAAGCCGAAAAGGCGCAACTAATCGAGTGGATCGCGGCCGGAGCGCCGAGTGACGTGCCGCTGGACGAACCGCTGGAAGACCGTTCTCCGCTAGGTGTCACGCTACGAGAAGATATCATCCTAACGATGCCAGAGCCGTACGTACCTGCCGGTGACATCAGCGATGATTATCGCTGCTTCATGCTCGACCCACAGCTTCCCAACGGAGGATTTGTTACCGGTAGCGAAGTGATTCCGGGCGACAAGCGCGTCGTGCATCATGTGATTCTGTTTCAGGGCGAACCCGGTACAGAAGTGGAAGCGGCAGCGCTGGCGGCGGAAGATGATCGGCTTGGCTGGGAGTGCTTTGGCGGTCCCGGACTTTCTACCAGCAGCCCGGGCGCGATCGGCAATTCGGTGGGTACTTGGGTGCCTGGCAGTGGCGCTACGACTACGGCATCCGGTTCAGGCATCTACGTTCCGCCCGGTGGCCTGGTTGTGATGCAAGTCCACTACAATTACGAGGCAGGCTTCTATCCAGATCAAACGAGCGCCGTTTTGCAGGTCGAATCAGCCGATTCCGGGCTCACGCCGCTGCTCGGCATCCCGCTACTTGCACCGGTCGAAATCCCCTGCCCAGTAGAGAGTGAGAACCCAGCCTGCGAGCGTGATGTTTCCCTGTCGGAGAAGCCGGAGGTGGATCAAGAACTGGCTGAGATACTCTTTATGTTCTGCAATAAAGATGAGCTTGACTATGTAGATTCAACCGCGGAAAACGCTGTCAGCAGTTGCGATTGGCGGGTGCCCGTGGATGGCGAGATGGTTTCCTCCACACCACATATGCACACACGCGGGGTCTCAATACGCGTTACGCTCAATCCCGACGGGGCAAGCCCGATCATCATGCAAGATATTCCGATTTGGGATTTCAACTGGCAGGGGACCTACGATTACCTGGAACCTATTCCAGTCAAGGAAGGAGACGTTTTGCGGGTGACCTGTACCTGGGACAATACAAACGAATCCAACACTAAAGAATCTAAAACCAGTGACTTTCGCTACATGACGTGGGGCGAAGGCACAAACGATGAGATGTGCCTCAACGTCGCCACGTTCAAGCCCGCGGATGGTTTCATCGAGTTAGAAGGCGGCGCGTTGTTTGTTAACTCTCTCGGCATCTATCCCAACTGGCTACCAACCTGGGGGCGCATCGGCATGTTGAGGTTGGCCATGCTGCCGGGAGCTGTGCAGGTCTTGCTGTGGGCGGTATTGCTTGCGCTGTTGGCCGCTGCGTTTGTCTTCGTCCGCGGGGGCAGTTTGCGGGAGATCTTTCGCCAACTGGCTGCCGTAAACCGGCGTGACAGCTAGTAGGCAAGCCGAATCTATATTTACCATTCTACTAAACTCTAAGGAAAAGAACCTAATGAAACGTATTTCACAATACCTACTTCTTGCCGTCTTACTGACTGCACTCATGACCGGCTGTGTTGCCCTTAAAGAATCTCAAACGGTTCCGGAGGTCACCCAATCCCAATTCTTGACGCCCCCAGATGATATTCGCAATTACCGCTACTGCGAGATCATTCCCGTCTTTCGGAGCGGCGTAACATTTAACATTGAAGTCTACAACACCATCGGCCTCAATGACTGTCCGGCCGATCTGTGGAACGCACTGGAGGTAGAGAGACTGGTCGAAGCATACGACGCAGCAGCGGTCAAAATAAATGGCCCCCGCTACTGGGTGCTGAATGAGGTCACTGGTAGTGGCGAAACAGCGCAAGGGAAAATTGCTGATTTTGGCGGCATCGAAATGAGACTAGCGGCAAGGTTAGAGACCAAAGTGTGGGAAGGCACCGTTGGTGACGAACTCTATACAGATAATGAGGTCCAGCGCACTACTACGTTCATCTACAACGCTGGCGAAATGGTCTATGAATTGACCTCGCCAACGGGCGAGGTCTACCGGATGCAATCTTATTCTCAGAGTATCGACCCGACCTTGACCATCGATGATTTGGAGACATTGGGTGAGCGGCTGGAATTGCCAGAAGGCTGGAGCTATCAAGCAAGGATTTTGACCGAGGATTCTAAAATGATCGCAGATGGGTTGGCCTATGTGATTGGTGATGATCTGCTCAACTCGTATCAGAAGGTCGCGCCCGTGAATGCCCAATAGTACGAAGCTAAACATAAGACCAAAAAGGGTGCCCTTATTCAGGTTAATAGATTCTTGAGGAAAACAGATGAATTTAGACAAACTACCCAAAAAGCCTAATATCGTTCTCATCGTTACCGATCAAGAGCGGGAGGTGATGCACTGGCCCGAAGGCTGGGCTGAGGAGAATCTCCAAGCACGCTGCCGCCTCATGGCGAACGGCCTTAGCTTTCGCAATGCACATTGCGCCACCGCAGCCTGCTCACCCAGTCGCGCCTCGCTAATGACGGGTCTGTATCCCGCGCAGCACGGCGTCAAGAATTTGATCTTCTGCGATGACCCTAACGCCAAATGGCAACGAAGTCGAGCGCAGCTATCGTCAGAGACCCCGAATATCGCAACGGTACTGGCCGAAGCTGGCTACCACGTTGTGCTGAAGGGCAAGTTTCACCTTTCGCGCCCGGTCAAGTACGACGGTGATGCGGCGCGACACTACTGGTCGGATGCAGACGTGCCCTTCATGGCGGAACGCTACGGCTTCCAAGAGTGGAACCCGCCCGATATGAGTGATCCGATTGGCATCAATGATTACGGTGGTGGAGACATCAACAACGACGGGCGCTATGTGGACGGCACGGGCACAGCCGCCGGACACCATATGGCCAAAGATGAGCAATTTCGGCAGAGTGCGGTCCATTTTTTGAACACCTACAAGGGCGACAAACCTTTTTGTCTCATCGTTTCGCTAGTGAATCCCCATGACGTGCAGGGGTATCCAGGACGGGGTATCCAGAATCCGTTTGGACGCCAAGCCATCTTTGAGCAAGCTGGCTATAAGCTGGAAGACTTTGAGAACCTACCAATTGATCTGCCGCCGACGGTGGATGAGGATTTATCGACCAAGCCATCTGCACATGGCGCGTTTCGGCGCTTGACAAATATCGGCCTTGGTAACGTACGCACTAGGGAACGACAGCTTAACTACGTCCGCTTTTACGCTTATCTGTGTCGGGAAGTGGATAAGCAGATCGGCAAAGTGCTGGACGCGCTCGATGCCAACGGCCTCACCGAAGAGACGCTGGTGATTCGCACGAGCGACCACGGTGAGCTGTGCATGGCACACGGCAAAATGCGCCAGAAGTTCTACAATACCTACCGCGAAACGCTCAGTGTCCCGCTGATATTCTCCAATTCGAAACTCTTCCCGGAACCGCAAACGACCGACGCTTTTGCCTCGCTGGTTGACATTCTGCCGACCCTCGCGTCAATCGCCGATGTACCCAACCCGGAACGCTTCCAGTTTCGTGGGCAAGATTTAACGCCGATTCTGGCGAACGCCGAGAGTGAAGTGCAGGATACCCTTCACTTCACCTATGAGGACGATCAATTCACGCTGTTGGGCGGCGGTGCGAACTGCATCCGGGCCATCATCGAAAAAGATTGGAAGTACGCGGTCTACTACGATCCCTTCAAGGGCGCACCTGTCGAGTACGAAATGTACGATCTGAAATACGATCCCCATGAGTCCACCAATCTCGCCCATCCGACGAACTTCCAGCCAAGTTGTGCCGAAGAACGGCACAGGCTGCACAACCGGCTCATCGAGGTGATGCAGACCCACGGCACAACGCCACCGGAGATCCAATTCCCGACCACAGAGGCCTACGACCAAGGCTATGCCGCACCAGCGGATGTGCGTCATGATCCAATTGACGGCGGTATCAAGCGGCGTCAGCGGCTCTATCAGATCGTTCTCGTGGTGACGGCGTTGGCGGCTCTCTATCAGCTCTTTTTTCAGGGCGCAATGGTCCTCGGCACGGTGCTTGCCCTTGTGATTGGGGTGCTGATGGGCACCCTTTTCTTCAGCCGGATGACGCTAATCTCTTGGGACGATGAGAGCGGCCATGTTGTTTCCCGCATGGACATCGCCGGCCTTGTCATTTTGTTGATATATGTGTTTGGCGTCGTGATTGGCGATGCGCCGATTTTGTCGAGCAGCGTCGAAGCAGGCACCGCCAGCGCGGCCACGTCGAGTCTTGTGGCAGGCATTATGCTCGGTCAACTGCGCAGCCTGCGGCGCAAGATCCGAGACATTCTCGGTCCCTTGGACTCTGAACAGCGTGCTTACAGTTCCCAGATTGACATTGACGCCTCGATAGAGGATGTGTGGGATGTGGTAACAGACTTTGCCGCGTACGAGTCTTGGAATCCGCTGCTGAGTAATGTTGAAGGTGACTTGGTCGTGGGTGAGAGCCTGCGCGTACAAACTACATTGGCTCCGGCAGTGCTTCCAGCGACTGTGAAAGTGGCTGACAAGCCCACTCAATTCGAGTGGGAGGACCATGTTCCACTGAACTTACTCACCCCCGTCTTTAGTGTACATCTTCTGCCGCTGTCGGACGATCGCACCCGTGTGGTCATACAAGAGACGTTCACGGGTCCGCTTCTGCCCGTTTTAGGCTGGCTTCTAGACAGACAAATGCCGCCGCTGTATGAGGCGATGGGGGAGGCACTCGCACAGCAGGTAGCTCGCAACAAGACAACCTTATAAAAACCCACATCTTCAGCCAGAGAAACGGGTTAATCGGTGCCCGCCCGAGGCTGAAGCCGTCGGGCTACAGAACAGACGCCCGCTAAACCGGGCTATTTTGTCGGGCAACAAGCCCCATTGATGGGGCGTCCGTTTGGTAGCCCAGGGTTTTAACCCTAGGCGGGCATCACAAAACAGCCATTTATGGACAACGATTAGCCTTGCAGGGCGGGGTAGTCGGGCATTCCTAGTTTCCCGCCCAAAATGGACGGGCTACAAGTGCCGTCATTCACGGTGCTTGGTGAGGCATTTGGTATAAATCAAACGCAACAAAGCGTATTTAACGAAAGCAACACATATTCAACAGGAGAAATAGAAACATGAAAGCACTATTTGGCTCACTTATCCTTATTGGACTGCTCATCGCGGGCATTTTGTTTGCCGCCGCCGGTCCGCTAGCAGGGCTCATTGCCTTGGTTGTCTATGGCTCACTCGTTTATCTAAGGTTGCCGCACCTGCTCAATCTGTTGGGCGTACACCCACATTACCACGGACGCGAGTTCAATCTGCCAGAGAAAAAGGCGCTCATCATCGGGACGAACCACGACACATTGGGCGACACAGGCAACAAGACAGGGGTTGCGCTGTCCGAGTTATCCGTCCCTTACTATCAATTCTTAGAAGCCAATATCCAGGTGGATCTCGGCAGTGTCAAAGGCGGCAACATCCCGATTGACCCACAAACGGTTCGCTGGCCCCTCCCTACACCGGATGATCGGCGCTTTCTTGCTGACAAACCTGCGATGAACAAGATCGAGAACTCGCTGAACATCGATGACCTTGACTTTACCGAGTACGACATCGTCTATATGGCCGGAGGATGGGGCGCGTCGTATGATTTGGGCTACTCTGAGGTCTTGGGAGAGAAGACCACCGAAGCCTATATCGACGGCGCGGTGGTGGGGTCGGTTTGTCACGGGGCATTGGGCTTTCTCAACGCGAAGGACGAGAACGGCAACCCATTGCTGCAAGGGCGCAACGCCACCAGCGTGACCGACAAGCAGATTCGTGAATTGGGTATTAGCGTCACGCCGATGCACCCAGAAACCGAACTCCGCAAAGCTGGCGCAAAGTTCAACAGCAACACCGCCTTTAACGACTTCTTTGCCGATATTACCGTCGTCGATGGGCGACTTGTCACCGGGCAGAATCAGAACGCCGGTGCAGAAGCCGCACAGAAGATGATGATGCTCGTGGAAAAAATTGCCGAAGGGCAAAAGGTCTAATGCGCTCCACAACATAGAAGATGATACCAAGGCAGTCAGGGAGCAACGTAATGCGAAAGGATAAATCCAAAATGCGGAAAGTGAGCTCGTTTTTAATTTTAATTCTTCTATTTGTAGCTGCATGTCGTCCAGTTATTGATGGCGGTCCTAATGCGATCGATGAAGGACCAGAAGTGATTGCGGAATTGGCTGCGCAAATCCCGGACGATTTACAAACCACTCGTGGTTATCGCAATTGTGAGTTGTTTGATCTGGGCATTGAGGATGATCAAGTCGTCGTTCATGTCTGGAATAATGCTGGTCAGGACCACGACTGTTCCGACGAATGGTTGGCGAGCATCGACCGCGAGCTGTACTTGGTGGATGGCCCGCGCTGGCAACCTATCGACTATAAGCTTACGGTGGGTGATGATCTGGATTTAAAGTTTGATGCAGCGGCTATTAGTGATCAAGATCCGGTCATCCGAGAGATACCTGAAGGTTCAGGAGTCACAATGGTGAAGGCGGCCACCGTTGATATTGGCCCGGTCCGGCGTGTAGCCAATCGATTTGATGTCACCATAGATGATTCGGGCACTGTTCCGACTGAACTTAGTCAAGCGATATTTGCCCAATTTGGCGGCGATACCTCTTATTCTGTAGCGGAGATCAATCGCGTCTTCAATACATTCTGGGTGTATCAGGCAAGTCGTCCCGTGTATGTATTGTCTGACGGTGAGTGTGAGTATGCGATGAAGTATTACACAAGTGCCCAAAATTCGACTTTGACAAGTGAAGAGGTCATCCAAGATCTAGAAAGTCTTTTTGAAGAGATGCCGTCTGGGTATTCGTATGAAGTGCGAATATTTAGCGAAGATGTCTATGTTCTCGATCTAGATGGTCTGCAATTTGTAATGAACGATGAGTTTGGGAATTCCTACGATCGGCTGTGGTGTGGTGAAAGTCAGATATCATACGAGACGATGAAATAAGAAATAATTTACCCATCACTGCTGAGCGCGGCTTTTGCAAAGGGGCTGGAGGGGCGGATGGAATGCCGGTGATTTTTTCGACCGAAATCGATCCAGAAACAATGCAGGCGGGTGATTTTCAAGTTACGACTGCATCAGGCGCAATCGGCTCATTGGTTTGCGTGACCCTGAGACCTGCGACGAATGAAGGGGAATTGCGGACGGTGTTGTTGGTCGGCGATTACGGTTCGGCCGATGGCGATCCGCCCGTTCGGGTCGAGATTGTTGGGAATATCAGCTCAATTGATCAAACCCTAAACTTTAAAGGTGCTCAAGTTGATGTCACCCCATTGAAGCCGGGTCCTTCGCTCATTTTTGCAGAAGTTGTACCCGACGAGGGTTGGCATTTGGGTCGTGAGTCAGACGGGTCCGGCGGTTCGAGTAGCGGTTGCCCAACCGAAGGCGTAGAACAAATCGTGCGGATTACGTGGGCAGGCGGCGTGACGCTCGAAAACGGGGATGAACTCGGCGATAAACCAAGTGATGCTGAACGCCAGCTTTACACCGTAACGGTGCAAGCGGCCGACGGGTCAACCCGTGACGTGAGTCCATTTGCGCTGGGTGATCTGGAGGATGGGGACAACAATCACGAGCTTTGTCTCGATACAGATGAACGCCCATTATCCGTCTCGTTTCCAGCCGGAATATTTACTGATCCGAACGATGATTTGAATCCGGCAACGAGCGTTCAGGTTACTTCTCGGCCATGATTGCTGGTATTGCTGGATTCCTATTCCAGGGCAGAGCTGGCTATATGGTGCCCACCTTGGGTCAAGGTTTTCTGCTAGAAACGGTGGCGGTGGTCGTTGTGGTCATTCGTGGATAACAACAGACGCAGTCATTCCCCATCGGAGCCGAGGGTCTTGAGTTGTGAGATGAATGACTACTGTGTAGGTTATGTCTCCTTGCCTGTTTTGACCGATAGATTTGATACGCTGAACCGCTCCTGTCAACACTAAGTCAGGGATAGCATCCAGCGTGATCGAAGCTTCGTCATCCGGTTGAATATAGATCACATTCTCTTCCGTCAGGTCATCAGTTTCGATCTGCCATGCGGTTGTATCTACCAACAGGGCAACGGGTTCTCCCGCATGGATATACTCACCGATACTTATGTCGAGGAGTGCTATTGTCCCAGCATAAGGCGTGCGTAGCTCTCTGTTTGCAAGGGTAGAGAGCGCACTATCTAACAACGCTTCTGCTGCAACAATATCGGCCGCGGCCGCGGCAATCACTTCATCACGACTACCTGCTTTGATTAAGGCTAGCGTTGCTGCCGCGCGCCGTACTTCAGCTTCGGCCTCGGCAATTTCAGCATCCGTAGCCGGTGAACGCACTTTATTCAAGTCGGCCTCGGCTTGTTTGATATTGGCATTTGCGGCTGAAACGTCACCCGCGTTTGGTTGGGTAAAGAGTTGATCATAGCGCGCTTGAGCCGCTTCATAGTTATTCGTCGCCTCCATTAGCTGCTGGCTTTGCGGCAACATGCCAACATCATTCCGCCATTTCACACCATCATAGGCCCGTTGGGAAGTGGTCCGTGCAGCTTCGGCATTGGCAAGAGCGGCTCGTGCGGCAATCTGTGCTTCATTATCTGGTCCGGTGAATAGTTCTTGGTATGCGGCTTGTGCGGCAGCAAGTTTAGCTTCTGCGGCCCCCAATTCAACGGACCGGGCTGCTTCTGTCAGGCGAGCCAG
Organism: Chloroflexota bacterium; assembly: GCA_039028975.1. Classification (GTDB taxonomy): domain Bacteria; phylum Chloroflexota; class Anaerolineae; order Caldilineales; family Caldilineaceae; genus JAHBNG01. The sequence continues at coordinate 6,079 of JBCCHB010000172.1, read as the reverse complement.
GCGGGCGTTGGCGGCATCCAAAGCCGCCTCGGCCTGTAGAATTTCCTGCGCCCGCGCGCCCATCCGCAGCTCTTGCATATGTGCTTGTGCGCGTAGCAGCTGTGCTTCCGCTTGGCGCACGGCGGCTTCCTCTTGCGTATTGTGTAAGCGTAGAATGGCTGTCCCTGCTTCTAGGTAATCGCCTTCTGTCACGAAAATGTCCTCGATAGTCCCGCTAGCAATCATACTCAGAGTAGATGAATTCATGGGAACCAAAGTCCCTTCGGCAGTGACGACTCTACCAGATTCTCTGCTCATGCCGTCAGGTTTACTCAACCCAGCGGTCTGAGGCGTATCATCCATCTGAATCGGTCCATCTTTCGACTGGCGGACTTCTTGCAGTGCCACCGTCGAGGGTTTTGCGTTTTGCGATTGGAGGTAATAGAAACCGCCAACGGCTGCTGCACCTAGACAAACAAATAGTATTACCCATTTACTCATGGTAATTTCATCCTTAACATCAGTACCCCTCTCAGGCCACTACTTGGTCCGGCTCAGAAAGGACGCGACTTTGGTTCGCGAAGGCGTTAATGGTCCCTTTATCTGAGACAATTGCGTCGATGCGACCATCGAGCATTTGAATCACGCGGTCGGCGTAAATACACATGCGTAGATCATGGGTAACCATAATGCCGCCACGCTTCTGTTCATGAATCAGATCAGCGAATGTTTCAACAACTTGGTATGCCAATTCTGTATCTAAACTTGCGGTTGGTTCATCTGCTAACACAATACTTGGATCGTGGACCAATGCGCGTGCAATCGCAACGCGCTGCTGTTGTCCACCAGAAAGCTGCGAAGGAAGGTTATTACGGCGTTCCGACAAACCTAGGCGCTCCAGCAGCTCTGTCACGCGTGTTTTACCAGCTTTGTCCAACCGGCCGTTAAGCTGTAGCATCAGCTCAACATTTTCTTGAACGGTCAAATAAGAGACCAAATTGTTGGCTTGGAATGTGAAGCCAATGTTCCGCATGCGATAATCCGTCCGTTGTTTCTCTTTCATCTGATTCAAAGCTTGACCATTGATGCTCACTTCTCCTTTGTCCGGATCAAGCAGACCGGCAAAGAGAGCAAGTAGCGTTGTTTTCCCTGAACCACTAGGCCCGACTAGGGCTATAAATTCGCCTTCAGCAACGCTAATTGTCGTATCATCAACCGCGCGGATGGTTGTCGTATCTGTTTCATACAGCTTGCTCAACGATTTTGCATCTAATACGTTTTTCATGGACAAGTCCTTTGTAAGTTCTGATAGCCAACTAGCTCAAACCTAATGCCTTTAGCGGTTCAACTTTTAACAGCGTGCGAATTGCAACAATGCCAGCAAGAGGCCCAATGACCAGAAGCGATATCATGGCGGTGGCGATTTTTTGACCATCAAAGACAACGGGAATTGTTGGCGGGATAATCTGTGCGAGTACCAAAACGATGCTGCCACCAATCAATAAGCCGAGAAGCGTTGTTAGAATTACCTGTGCAAGTAGGCTCAGTGATACGAGCCTGTTGGATGCACCGATTGCTTTTAACATGCCGATCTGGGCCACCTTCTGTAATGCCTGTATTTGAAAGAAGCTACCGATTATTAATAGCACAATGAGCAAGACAAAATTTTGTTGTGTCCCGATAATCTGCTGCATATCTTGGAATCCCTGGGTGGCTTCGTAGGTAGAAACGAGGTCGGTTACTTCGACCCGATTCACGCGCTCTTCAATGACCGTGGCTATTTGTGGCGCACGTTCTGGCTCGTTCAGCTTTATTGCTGCCAGATTGAAGAGTAAATCAGGCCCACTACCACCACCAGGGTTTTCTTGTGATTTCACTCTGTCCCATACCGTCAGCGGCACAAATATACTTGGACCAAAGTTGATGAATTGTCCCTCTGTATGGCCAATAACTGTCAGCTCATATAGTTGTTCTTCTGCCCCTTGAATCACTTTGATGGTTAGCCGAGAGCCTAGAGGGATATCGGCACGATCAAGAAGACGCTGGTCAATCACAACTTCTTCCCCACGTTCATCGACCAATTCTGAACCTGCATAGGCTGACGGTGAGCCGGGCTTTCCTGGCATAACGCCAATCAACGTGACATTGATCTTTTCTAATCCCGCTGCGCTACTGAGCATGACCGCGCCCGAGCTAACACCAATCGGTCCAACCGCTTGAATCCCCTCTATCCGTTCAAGATCGTTCAGTTTTGACCGACCAAGTCGACTCGTGGGAATCTGTAAATCTACGTCATCTTGAAAAACAACTAATTCCGCGTCAATGCCTTCAATGTACTCTTTAGCAGATAGGGCTAAGCCATCGCTTAGTGCAGCCAAAAAGATAACAAGCAGGGTAATCAACGCCACAATCAAGATTATTGTGATAAAGCGTACTTTGTTACGCAATATCTCTTTTGTTGCTAAATAGACTGGCATAGCGTCTCCATATTTGTTAGTTACAAAATAGTCACAAACGATTAGTCACTATTGACCATAGGGTTAAAAAATTTTGACTCTCTTCCTATCCTGGCAAGAGGCCAACAAGGCAATGTTTATGAGGTCGCTTTGCTGTTGCCTCCGAACTGTTGAATAACCTCATCTAACAACTCGAGCTCTGATGAGTAATATCGCTGCATATACATCAATGGAATGCTCATGCTACCTGCATGTTCGGCAGGCGTATGTTTTTCAACTACAGCATTAATTTCGTCTAACTTATCTGCGATTTGTTCACGACGTTGGCTTAACAGCGTCGCTGCTTCGGTTCCTGAAAGTAGGTCTAAAAAACTAAGACTGACGACACTAGGAAACTCGGCTGGCTTATACGCACTTAATTCTTCCCGCAAAAGTGCTTGGAACGCGGCTTCTCCTAATGAGGTAATTTCGTAGACACGCCGCGGCGGACGATTGCCCTCCTGCTCTTCTCGATAGGCAACCCACCCATCTTGCTCCATCTTGGCTAACAAATTATAAGCAGTCGGTTTTTTAAGTACGATAGGCATACCAGCCCTCGACTCTAAGTGCTCATTCAGTCGATAGCCATGCATTTCTTGGTTGCGTAGTAATCCGAGTAAAAGTAATTTACGTTCCATGTTATCAAAACCAATCCTGACTAGTCAGCCGTGACTATTATACATTAAAAATGATGGTTGTCAAATACTTCCGGATAAAAAGCAATCCTCTCAAGTTGCGTGAGTCAGACGGATCCGGCGGTTCGAGCGGTTGCCCAATCGAAGGCGTAGAACAAATTGTCCGTGTGACATGGGCAGGCGGCGTTACGCTCGAAAACGGGGATGAACCAGGGGATGCGGAACGCCAGCTTTACACTGTGACGGTGCAAGCGGATGATGGGTCAACCCGTGACGTGAGTCCATTTGCGCTGGGTGATCTGGAAGATGGGGACAACAATCACGAACTTTGTTTAGACACAGATGAACGCCCCTTGTCCGTCTCATTTCCAGCCGGGATATTGACCGATCCGAACGATGATTTGAATCCGGCAACGAGCGTTCAGGTTACGCCTCTACATTGACATCATTCTGGTGGGTGATGATATCGCGGCCCGCAACGTCACTTTTGTGGAAATTCCCGCATTGGAAGGGGGCTATTGGGCCTTTTACAACCCCGGTGGCCCTGGGCCGGAACCATTTGACGGTGTTCGTTACACAGCCCCCGGCCCACCGGATATGGAGCCTGTGATACTTGCATTGGATGATCCGATGCGGGTTGATCGGGCTGCGACTTGATTTTGAGGTGCTACGCCTCATCAACCAAAACAATGCACGTCCTACTAACCTGATTGTTTTCCATTATCAGTAGCCCTCAGTCATTTAGTCGTGTAGTCCGGAGTCAATTCACTGATTCCAGTCTTGGTTGCGATCTACTGATTATCATCGCTGCGCAAGATAACCAATCATCAAGGCACCAACTACTCTAGCGGTGGCCCAACTATTTTTTGAATCGGAAAGTGCTTGGCCACGTCCTTGGGGTCTAATTCGCCAGCTTTCGTAGCTTTGTCAGCTGCTCTAAACATTTCTTCTGCGTTGAAACCTGGAGCAAGAATGTATCTTAAACGCCCAGTGCTGCCTCCTACATTTTTCCACGCATGAACTGCTCCTTTGGGGATAAAAGCGACATCTCCTGGACTCACTCTAATAAACTGACCATCAACTTCTACGTCGAATGTGCCTTCTAAAAAACTAAATGTTTCATCTTGCTCTAAATGAATATGCCGAGGAACACCGCTACCCGGCTCAACGATATCTTCAAACATCGCACAACCTGCATTATTTTGCGCACCAATTAACAGAACTTTCGTTACGATTCCTACTCCCTGTTGTAGCGTTTCGGCTTGTTCGTATTTAGTATGTGCTGCTTTCATGAGATAACCTCGCTTATTTGATAGATTACTTACGCTTGTTAGTTATGCTGCGGTTGGGTTGAAAGCCGCAGTTTCTACACAAGCACAAACTGCGGTTTTCAAAGAGAGCAAAGTATAGCCGCAAGCCGAAAAATAATATACCAGTGCTTGAAGCGGACTTATAAAGAAAGCACTCCGGCACTGCTGATATATTCTTTCTCGGAAATCACCTTACTGGTATTATGCTTGTCAAACTAACATAGTGACCTATGAGCGTCAATATGCAGTCTTATCAAAAATGATAAATAATTAACAAAATGAGGGTTTATGTCTACAAACGAGAAGATTGATTTACGAGTCAGACGCACTCGCCTGTCGCTTCAGGGCGCGTTAGAAGAATTAATGGCCGAAAAACCTTATCAGGAAATCACGGTCAGTGAGATTGTGGATCGAGCATTGGTTGCGCGTCCGACCTTTTACCTGCACTATGAGACGAAAGATTATCTGTTAAATAGTCTTATTGATGATCTATTTGCGGATTTTCAGACAGAAGTAAAGCGCGAATGGTCCTGCCAATATATGGATCTGGAGCGGTTTGGGTTACTTCTTATTATAGAAGGGGAAAAAAATGCAGAGCGTTTGCGTATTCTGATTAATTCAGGTCTGGAATACCTACTCTTAAAACAAATTTGCACTGTTCTCACAAATCTAATCACCGAAGTTAGAGATGCTGACTCGCTTGCCCTACATGAAATGGTGATCCAGCCCTACATTGTCGATTTTGCCGCTGGGGGATTCTTTATGCTGCTCAAACGTTGGATTGAAGATGACTTGGCGATGTCATCTGAATCATTGGGGCTGATGGTTGGTGAAATTGCCAAGACGTTCCGCCATATCTTACGAGATTGGCCGTTACAAAAACCTTCAGTGGCTTGGTGATCATCTATATCGTTGGAGAACCGAGGAAGGAACATCTTCAGACGCTGCTTTTGTAATTGAAACCGAAACTTTCGCATCACAGAGAATGGCTTACAACTCCTACAAATCGATCAGTCTATGGCGAAGGTGGGGTTCCCGACTTGGGGCAATCACCAACGCCTTCCCCAACGATGAGTTTGCAATGTATGGTGGAGGCGACTTCCGCATTCGTGTGTTAACGACGGGCGGTTTCTCCCCCGATGGCGTCACCACTTTACGCCCCAACATGTATGAAGACTTCTTCCGCGTTCATGTCAATGGGCCCGATGGGGAAACGGCTCTACTGGAGAAAGTTGGTGAGGAATACGCAGTGGCTGGTGGTACGTTGCGCGTTGTCGGTCTAGCCGAACTGGGGCAAAAAGAGAACCCGGAGGAAGGCATCTACTACGATGACTGTTATGCAGAAGACCGCGACAACTACATTGACATCATTCTGGTGGGTGACGAAGCCGCGGCCCGCAACGTCACATTTGTGGAGATTCCGGCCTTGGAAGGGGGCTATCGTGCTTTTTACAACCCAGGGGGTCCTGGTCCTGAACCCTTTGAGGGTGTCCGCTACACGGCCCCAGGCCCGCCCGACATGGAACCGGTGATCATTGCGCTGGATGACCCGATGCGGGTTAACCGGACGGCACCCTAAAAACGAGGATGAAGTGCTGGAATGATTGTGCCCCTCATCCTAGTCAAGATAGTGCATATGCCGCCCTGGAAAAATATTCGC
>JBCCHB010000171.1:0-33873 GCA_039028975.1 Chloroflexota bacterium | reverse complement strand
TTTGGCTTGGTTGAACCGCTATCGCTGCCTTAGCAAAGACTATGAACGCTGCACCAAGAGCAGCGAGGCTGTCATTTACGCTGCTTCTATTTCTACTATGCTCAACAGGTTGACATAAGATATTCAAATGCCCTCTGAGGGCCATAATCCAGTGCCTCATAGAGTTCAACGTGACGAACAATAGGCGAACTCAGCGCATCATCCACCCCATCGCCATCGTACCGTTCGACGAGAGCGGCCAAGTACTCAGCCGCCTGTTCCAATGGGGCAATGTCAATCGGTCCACTGAGTGAACTCGCAGCCCACGCCGGATTCGACTGGTGGGTGATGATGACGTGGGGACCCACTTCTAGCGCCGCAACCACCTTCTGGTCAAGCAGAGACCAACGATATTCCCCTGCTTCAGTATCAATCGGCTCTATATCGCGCCACTGAATCGGTATCCGTACCCAGTTGACCTGGCTCTTTTTCAGCTTACTGAAGTCGGTTGAATTTGCATGGACCGTTTCATCAAGCTGGAGACCAATCGGCAGCGTATGCCGTGATTTGTGGACCTCACTTGAAACGAGCGGCACATACGTAGTCCATACCCGAGGAGGCAGCACAATCTCAGTCGCATAAACCGTCTTCGCATAACAACCTGAGATGAATGTGATGATAAACAAAAGCAACCGTCGATGACGCATATCTTTCTCCTTCATAGCGGTCAGCCATTAGCCGCCAGCCAGGCAGCTTGTCTATCAGTCAGCTTCTCGACTCGCAGAAAAGCCACAAGCTGCAACTAGAAAGTTAACAAGTCTACAGGCTGACATGCTTCTTAGCTCAAGTGCTAAATGCGAATCTTCACCACGCACGGCTCTGGGTAGTTCCCCTGCTTGTTCACCGCCATGAGCCGTAGTTGATAGGTTCCTCGCTTGACCGTCGTTGTTAGAAACTCCAGCAATAAGCCATTGGTCACAGGTGACTGACCTGAATGGAGTACCATCCAAGCCGTACCATCAACAGACAGCTCCACCTTCCAGTACCAGAAATTGTTGATGGCTGCTGTCCCCGACACGTTCCACCAGCCGGGTCGATTGACCGTTAGAATCTTGCTGATACGAACGTTCTCGGCTGGGCAGGACAGTATCTCAAACGAAATAGGTTGACTGGCTTGGTAACCGTTGGACTTGCTCGCACCACCTAACGAAACAGCAGGCAGGCCAGGCAGCTTGGCCAATTCGTGTTCAGCTAACTTGGTACGAGACCACCAATCGACGGTGGCCGTTTCTGTGGGCTTAGGCCGAGGGGTCACGACCAGAGTAACGGCCACCCGCTCTGGATAGACTGGTTCATCCATGTAGGCGATGGCCAGCGAGACAGCTAGACCCAGCACGAAGAAGCTCAGCAGCAAGAGTTCGAGTTGGGTGCTGGAGCGGTTGGCCAAGAGCGGGTTCCCTCTTCAAAAACGGATCCAATAGAAAAAGGGACCGACCGCGCATTGCGGTGGTCCCTTTCAAGAGAAGAGTTTAGCTCACTTGTTCGCTTCTGTCAATTCTGGCGATTCGAAGATCATCGCCCGCATGGCAATAAATGATTCGGCAACAAAGTCAATGAGCCACGCTCACAAAATAGACTGTTGCTAGCGAAAGGGAACCTCAAAGCGGATATCAAGTCCGCTATCTTAAGGCCACCGGCAAATAGATGTCCCGATTAACCTCTTCCACATTCAAGCTTCTTTGTACTTGGCTGCTATTGGCATTATTAGCATGGGCCTCGACAATCAACATGTATTCGCCAGCAGGAATTTGCCCGATTTCCCACCGGTTTCGCTGGAGTGTTCCAGAGGTTTTTGTAATGGGTCCGGTCAGTTGGGCTTGATAACTATCCGCCCCTTCAACCTCTCTCCATGAGAGCATAACCGCATCATCGGTATCCATTTCAACATTTGACTCTGGCTGGAGAATGCGCGGAGTCGCTAGAGGTGTGAGTGTCGGCGTCCAGGTTGGTGTTGCTGTCGACGTTGGTGTTGCTGTCGACGTTGGTGTTGCCGTCGGCGTTGGTGAAGGGGTTGGAGTCGAAGTTTGGCGCGGTATTGGAGTCGTTGTTGGTACGCTTACAGGCGTATTTGACGGAGATGTCGTTGCACTGATGGCTGGTGTTGGTGTGACTGGTGTTGAAGTAGGTGTTTCTGTTAGTTCGTCTGCCTGCATGAGAAGCCATTTGGACTCAATGAGGGGGTGGTGATAGTCAGCGAGTTCATACTCACGGGGCCAAATGTAAATGGTAAGTTCAACGCCCATTTGTAGCACGTAGCCCCCGTAAAGCTCCCACCAGACAGGTTCATCAGGCTGTACGTCCAAACGTAGACAACCCAACAATTCAGCATAAGGGCCGCGTATGCCATAGAGCGCGATGGACAACTTGGGGCCGCCGCTAAGCATTAGTGAATAATCCGTCTGTGGTTGCTCCAGGTCGACACTTTGTTCAATGAAATCGATGTTCCGGATCAGATCCCAGCCATCGCCTCGTTGGTAGCGCAGACCAGCTTCAAACGTTGCATGTTGAGTCATGCTAGCGGTTATCTCGGTAGAGACAGTGCCATCCAGCCCCAGATAAAGCGTCAGTTCGGGGGTCAGGATAACGGGAATGCCGGCCACCCAGATTCGAATCGTATTGAAGGTGTGGCGTCGTAAAACCTTCTTCGCACTTAAGTTGGCAATCGGTTGTGCGATGGTCACTTCTAAATCGGACTCGATGGTTGTGTAGTTGGAGAAATCTAGCTCAATCAGACGAAAACCGCTAAAGTCGGCATAGAGGGTGAAGCTGGGGCTGAATGAGATTGACCCATTGACCACCGCACGACCGCCTCCTATCTGATTAAAGGCAAAATCATCTAGCTCAATCTCAAACGTATCGCCGAACGTACTGGCGGCCATAACATTACCTTCCCCATCTGACACTGTTGCTAAATCGTTGGGCGTTAGGACAATGGTTCCCGTATCGAGGGTGCCGGTACCGATGGCTTCGGCTAGGGTGGCTGGGACGGTTTGGAAGATTCGTTGATCGCCCCTTTCTTCAACTGCGGTGACTTTACGTAGGAAGCCGTAGGGTGCAGCGTCGGTGACGTCGCTCACGATGATGTCACCGACATTGATGTTTTGGAGTGCATCAGTGCCTTCATTTCGGCTTCTGGCTGATGCCTGCTCGAAGATGAGTGTACCGTCATCGGATAGGTGAGAGAGGGAACGAGCAACTTCGTCGGTTATGACTTTCGTGCGATTTGGCTGATTCGGATCGCTGGATGCAGTGACGCCGTTGGGTTCTGCGGCACTAAACAAGGTAAGAAGAATAGTCAGTGCGAGAAAGATTCTAAGGTAACTGCCATTTTGTTTCTTTCTGAATGGAGATTGATTCATGTTGGATGTCCCTTCTTAGAAATCATGCTGTCGTTATACTTCATAAACTATCTCAACTCTTAGTGCAAACAGAACATCAGTGCTTTCGATGGTTTTGCAATTCGAATGACAAATATAAATGGATTTTTATGTCAAATGAAAGCACCAATGTTGAGCTGAGTTTATTTAGTAGCCAATGGTAGGAAGATCAGGTTCGGCGTAGTTGCCGCAGTCCATAGTTGGCTGATTAACTCTACCGTATCGGAAAAGCTGTAATCAGGGGTATACTCTATGGTAGGTGCATTAGATACGTCTATTGCCGCCGCATTAGCCTTTTCTACCCATCGCCATTCATATTCAATTGCATATTCGCCACCATGTTCTTCAAAGATAACTCTTCCAGATTCATTTTGCTGAGGCACAGGGATGTCAATGTATTGAAGCGTAAAAGCATCATCTTCCCAGATCCCAACAATCGAGTCCCATAGACTCCCAAGAATCGTTATGATGGAGACTCTAGCCCCTACGCGCAAAGCAGAGCTTAGGAATGGGGCGAATGCACTATTCTGTGTATGTGCATTGGCGGCCGAGATACTTTGCTCATCGGATGGCTCTTCTATCAGCCTAAGAGCTTCAGCAAGCATATTGTCCCTCGTCAAATCAGCTTCATTTTGAGCAATTGTGGTGAGAGCGCTATCTCGTCCACCGCCATCAATCTCCACTAGAAAGAGACTAATCCGTGCATAGTCAGCAATGTCTGTTATGGGCAATTCGGCGAAAATCCAGTCCGTATAACTTATCGACTCACCCTCTTCGAAGAGGCCCAGATCTTCATTGGGAATTTTATCAACGCCGAATTTACTGGTAAAAATCCCCCCCAGTGAAATATGATCACTGCCAAATTCCGGGTCGGTTTCATCGATACATGCTACCTCTAGAATTACAAATTGAACCCAGGTATTATCGGGAAAGCCTCTTCCTTCTACCTCGCTTTGTTCGAGGCCGGTAAGCGGGAGATAGAGGTTTACATTGTCTGCTCCCTCATTTTGCAAAGAACTATCAACTTCACTGCTATTGCTTGATGAACCTATCTTGATCGTACTAAAATTCGGTTTAGGATCCTGGTACATTGAGGCGGCATAGACGCTAAACCGACTATCATTCAATGGGCTAGCGCCTATAAGGCATAAACCGAGAACCAAAGGAGCAATCCAAAAGAGAGGGCGTCGCGCGTAGATGGCTTTCATGTATATTCTCCTTGCTTTGTACAAATTGCAGATGTACGTTGTCTCTCATGAATACGATAACTTTATCTGGGATCTACAACACGTCCTATAAAGAGAATGACCCCTGACATACGATCTCGAATCATGAACAAGAATGGTCGATTGATCGTCAAGTGAAAATCGGATGATACGGCTGACGTTGGACTCATTACAGCCCCTGTTGCTGCTGTCGCCTTGGTGCCGATTTCGTCAACGACAATCGTTGCCTTATGCAGAATGTCATCCAACCTCAATGAATTTTCACGACTAATGCCGTTAAAGTTGGCTTGCTCAGAAAAGGCCTGGTTCATACCAAGGATAGATAGCGTTTCTACTAACTCAAGCTCAGAGTTGTAAGCAAACTTTGGCATGGTCAATTTCATATGTGTAGGCTCCAGGTCTTGAAATCCCTCTTCGATTTGCTCCGTTGACAATGAGCTACCCAATTCTACAGAATGCTCTTTGTTGGGCAGCCAGAGCACCATAGAAGCCTCGCTATCCCGATAAGGTAGCTCAACTATCTGAAATCCGAGTATGGAAGTATATGGTAATCTAGCAACGATTGACATAAAAGGAACTGCAATTTCATCGCCATCTTGTAGAAAGAACGAATCATCCTCATTTGCTCGAAAACGGAACTGCCAGTCTGCACTGAAATCTACCGTATTGAGTACAATCAGTTTGGTAGTCGAATCGATTGTATTGGAGGGAATGATCTCAGGTATGCGATTGATTGTCTGTTCAGAAACCCAAGTGTTGATGATTTGACGGGCATGTTCGGATTGACCGGCAAAATCAACCAGATGTAGAACGCCGCTGTAGTGGTGGGCTATTGTATCTAAATAAGCATCTTGTAAGGAATATCCCTGCTGCCCCCACAGCGAGTTGTTAATTGATAGGCGAAATCTCTGTTCACGACTATTTTGATGTTCCGAATCAGAATTCAAGGTTAACAGGCGAAAATTAAGACCGTTGAGTGCCTTGTGAACGCGTTCAGCAGGTATCGTGAAGTGAAGGACTTCGGCCATTTGCGTTTCGGTCTTACCCTGCGCGCCGGCATAGATCATGCCCAGCCCATAATATATGCTGTAGGGAGAATAGATAAGATTATCTTGCGATGGAAGCGCCCTAAATAAATCGATAGCAAAAGCTTTTTCACTGGTTGAGATTATAGCTAGCTCAGTACTTTCGACCGATTCTACCTGTCTTCTTTGCTCTGTAGACTGGGCAATAATATGAGGATTATTCGGTGTTGCCAGACTGGTGAGTATTTGACACCCCATTAATATAGAACTCAAGCATATTCCAACCAATCCATATAACCCAGCTCGGAAGTTGTCGGCACAGATCGTTCTCCAAAAGGATTTCGCTCCAGACCACTCTACATCGGGAACACAGAAAATCTGTTCAGTTGAGTAATTGACATGATGAGAGGCTTTCGGATTAAAGGCAAAAATATTCATTGTGAACCTTCTTCTGCTCTAGCATAACGCAATGGCTTAAGCCAAACCTGTAATTTATAACCTACAGTATCAGTAGATCGCAGCGAGAAGGAATCCTCAGATGCCGTCCGCTTCGCATCTGAGGATTCTCGCTCCAAACGTTGTGATCTACAGAGTAACTGTAAAGATAATGATGAGCCACCTATGGGCACTATACACAGATTACACAGGTTTATTGTTTATCTGCGAAATCTGTGTACCCTATCGCCTTTTTCAAGTCTCCTCAATAATCCCCTAGTGTGTGATTAGAGGCAAATAGAGCATGTCTGTACCTCCATTCTGTGATTCAGCATTGGGATCATTTTGGCCAGTTGGATCTTGAAAGACTCTTGGCAACCGTGGAGCAACATAAATGCTAGCCGCATCCCATTCGTCGGTATCGTTATTGACTACATTTGCGTCTGCAACATCGACAATTACACCGATCCAAAATCTGCCGCTCTGGGTAGCCGGAATTGTGGGAGGGGTTCCTACTGCAACCGGTATTGAGCGTTTCGGCAAAATCAGACTTGTCAAAGATGTTGTCGCCAACAAAGTATCAGAAGTCGAGATATTGTCATTGGTGGATAGATAGATTTTGATGTTGACCTTACCACTCCATGTCGCAGAAGAATAGTTATGTAGCAGAAAGTTCATTGAATTCAGCCGACTACCTGCCGTAATATATGTAGGTCCAATTTTTACATTCATTGGAACCAAATCCACTCTGGTTGGCGTATTCTTTTTAATGGTATTTTGAATATGATAGAAACGATCTGAGTTAATCCTTGTATGCCCTGTCTTATTGATGTTATCACTTGGTGCATGAGACAGGACTCCATAGACATAGCGTATGTAATTCTGGCTATCGCTTCTATCGATATAGTATGAACTGCTACCGCTCTGCCCACCATATGCACGATCATCGTGATAAAGAGTATGCTCTTTCACTGAGTCATACTGTCCATACCAATAGTACATCAGTTGCCCATTATACGGAGACGCTGAGGGATAGCCAGGACTGTGGAAGTAGCTATCTTCAAAGAATGAATCTTTATTATTGAAGCCATAGCCGAACCAGCTTGATAAGGCACCGATAGGTTTGTTCAGCTTAATAAAACCCATATCCCAGTCCCAGTTTTCGTCCTCAGTCCATTTTGTCCACGAATAAAGACTAGGAGCAGCGGCCATGTCGGCATCTCCATATGGTTCATCACTGTTGTCATAACCAGGAATGACCCGTACCGAATCAGCCCAGCCCCAATCGTTGTCGTGGTCAAAAATGCAGTGTCCTGCCGTGAGAACATGTTTGGCGTCGATTAAAGCGCCAGAACAATGGTAGATACTGTCTGGATCTTCATCGTATTCAACAAACACCTTCACGTTCATACGCCAAGGAGACTTGTCTGGATCATTGACAAGGGTAAGATCGTTGAATGACGCCGCCACAACATCTGGCTCTATCTCTGTATACCCATCCAGTACCTCACCACCATCAACATGGGCTGATTCGGGTACACCACTGGCCTGAACTTCGCTTGAAAAGTCTATGATCTCTTCTATTCCTGTTTCCACATCATAACTGACAAGCCGACTAGGTTCCATACTCGCCGCTTTTACTGTCGGCTTCCAGGTAGGTAAAGGCATCGGAACCTCAACCTTGTCGATCTCCTCACGCTCCTGGGCGTGAACAGTAATCGCTGGCGAGATTGCCAATAAGATGCTTAGTGGAACTAGAATCGCTCCAGCAAAGAATCTTTTTATCATAATCTTCTTCTTAAAGCGACTCTGATGTTGTTGCATCGGGTTATCTCCTTCAAAGAATGTGTATACAAATTTGCTTCATTTTTTCTCTACATGACAGTTTCCGAAAGTGTCATTTCGAGCGGGTTTTACGGACAGGATTGGTCAAGTCAACCAGTTTCTTTGTCCGAAATGTCCGTTGAGTCCCAGTAGACCAGCCGAGAAATCTTGTGTTTGGTCAAAGTGTCCAGTCGCAAATCACATTAGAGAAATCGTTAAAGAAATCGTTAAAGAAATCGTTAGCAATGCGTAGAGACGTTTCCCATATGCATTGCTAAACTTCTCTAAATACTGGTTACAAGCTTCCAGATACGTTCCACAAGGGTGGGAGACGGTGGAACATGTGGCTGCCCTTGGTAGTAAGCATTACGACGCAAATCGTTTTGCTTCCGTAGCTCTTGTTCTTTGCGTTTCTGTTCCTGAAGCCGAATGTGAACGCAGCCATCGTGGTGGCGTTGTGCAGGTGTTCTACTCATGGATAGGATCCCCTTATCTATTGATTGTAATGATTTAACTGACTGTTTCCTAATGTCTAATTTCACACACTGGTAGTGGTGGCGCGCGAATTCTTTGTATATTTGTCCAATCAACTGCGTTCATGTGCCACCATCCACACTTGCAACTGGCTCGTCTGTGTTTCGAAAAAGTTTGCTGTAGAGTATTTCGGTGCATCGATTGTCCTATATGGATTCATTTGAAACCTGCACTCCAGTACGCTTAAAATTGGAGCATAAGCACATTGCTAAGAGTTAGGCTTCGAGCAAGAAGCCGAAGAATCGCTGGTGCAACGTATGCTAAGATTTGATACTTTAGGCCCCCCATCTCCAACCCTTCTTCCACTTTGGGAGAAGGGAGCTAATTTCCCCTCTCTCAGCCTGAGAGAGGGGGCCAGGGGTGAGGGCGAAAACACTGATTCTAGTAGATGTATGACGTCCTATTGAATTGGCATCGTCTATGAACAATATCTGTGACTTTACTACATGTTATGTTGAGGAAATAGCCATCTCTTGCTCAAATAACTTGGTTACAGGTACGCTATATGTTGGTACCTGTGATAAGATGAAGTTGCACACTTCCATTGGAGATAGACGATCTGTATGCAGTTCAATAATCCTAGCTGAAATCTTGTCTGATTCGAGTCGGGAGAGAACTGATTTGTAGGCGATATCTAACTCACTGAAGGTCTGTTGGTTGATGACAGAGCCTGATTGTCCCTTCCGATAGAGGGCCGTTGTAAAATCGACCCGCATGACCGCAACCAGCGAGATACGATCAAACCAGGTACCGATTCGGGCAAAATTCTCTACAATCTTCTGAGTCTCATCATCGATCATGCCGCGATTTTTGAAGCATTCTAACCAGCAGAGGGTATCTACCAACCCTCGATCAAAGATGACGATGTCCGTCTCTGAATTCCAGCATGTTTCCAGGAGTGTGTTGATAGACTGACAAATGATCCAGGCATCAAAGATCCATTCTGTCTTAAAGTGAGATAAAGGGGAGATGGACAACGCAGATGGAATTAGCTCACAGCGAACGCCTTGCTCTTTCATTTGCTGAGCCAAATTCTGAATCGCGGTTGACTTCCCGGCCGCTGGATTGCCGGCAAACTCAATAACCATGGGAAATGTAGGGTACATTGTTTTCACCTTCTATTGCTCTATAGTGAGGTCACTTTGAAAACGGGTATTTCCTTAAGTGTCACCAGTGCTCTACCGGAAAGGCCAAACACCCATTTTTAAACGGAGCTGAGCGTAGCGGATTAGAAATGGTTTAATTTTTCGGTTCAAAGCGTGCCCGATAAATGAATATGTCCTGTTCATGTCACCCTCATGTCACCAACTTTGACCTATAATAAGTTCAGCCGCCTCGAGGATTAATTCACGGCGCAAACGAAGCAAGTGACGGTCGGTATAGCCAAGATGACTGGCTAGGTCTTTATGTAAAATGCCTTCGCGGTAGCGCAAATGGAGATAATGCTCTAGACGCCATTGGCTCCTTGAGAGTTTTTCGTCACTAGAGATGCCGCTTATGGCGGTAATGATCTGTTCAAGCAACTGCTTAAGGGCAGCGCCTCGGTTTTGGCTAAGCGTTTCTCTTTGACTCCGATAGGTAGTTAGATCGATTAGCTCCACCAGTGGATTTTTGGAGAGCCGGGCCGTAGAGTGGAAGTCTTGCAAAGCCTGCTCAACATAAACCATGATCTCTTCCGGCGTCATCAGTTGTTCCCTTTCTGCTGTGCCAACGCGAATGCTGGATGTAGACGAGCTGACACTATCTTCAGAAGTTTGCGCATGTTCTGCACAACCATCAGTACTTAACCCAATAGCACAGAGCATTCGAAGATGATGACCGCACTCCAAATCGAATTCGATGGTAAAGAGATTGCCCGTCTCCTCGAAAGTTCGCTCTATTTGATGGATAAATCTTCGCACCTCTTGCCTGCTTTGGGTTCTGTGTTCCAGAATCGGGTTGTTGTTCCCACTTGAACTGGTTAAATGAATGTTTAGCGCAATATTGTTGGAGCTATTTTTTAGGTCGATCATGGTTCAACTCTATTCATAATGAAGTTTGATTGAATTTGTCTGTATAGATGGCCAGATAAAATTTGTCCTCCTCTTTTGAGAAATTCCAGGCTATAGGGAGTAAATGCCGGGACAAAATTTTATTGGCCGACTATACTGCGGTCGTTTTGATTTCCATCATACACCCGCTTCCGCGGTCGAACTCTGGAAAAACTCTGGAATTTCTCTAGAGTTTTGGTGAAGTTTTGCGAGATGTAGGTTAGAGGAAATTTGCACCCATGAAACCAACAGACAGTGTAGAGGTGACGCGTCAGACGGTACGAGCGGTATTCAAGAGCTGGCAGAATAGCAAAAAGGTAGGCAGCTTCCCTTTGGCAGCGATGGCGATTGTGGAAGTGCGTCGACGCCAAGAAGGATATGATGAGACGCCAGCGGGCCGTGGGCTGGCGCTCAAGACGCTTTTGACCGAGGCTATGAATCATCTCTGGCTTGACGGGGATAGTGATTCCCCCACTGATGCCCAGTTGACTTTTTTCACCATACTCAATGAGCAATATATCAATGGCCGACAGAGCAAAGCCGTGTATGATGAGCTGGACTTGAGCGAGGCGTCCTATTTTGAAAAACAGGGGCAAGCGCTCGATCTCATTGCCAGTACGCTCTCTGAATGGGAAGCCATGCGCCATCAGAGCGATGATAAGTTGCCTCCCTCAAGCAGCAGCCCACCAGACGTAACTCACTTTATTGGACGCGCCGCCGAACTGGCCTATTTTCGCCAAAAGCTGGCCGAGCTAAACTACGTGGTGATTACTGGTTTCCCAGGCATGGGCAAAACTGATTTGGCAGCCAAGTTGGTACGTACAGTAGCGGCACCCAAAGATATCTTCTGGCACAAATGCCGGGTGGCCGATTCAGCAGACAATCTAATTTGGCAATTAGCTTCTTTTCTTGGTAGCCACGGCCATCTAGAGCTGTGGACCCATCTCAAGGATGATGGACAACGGGAAAAAAGTTCCATGCCGTTTGGGCAACAGATCGATCTGGCGATCCATCTCCTCTCGACCAATGGCTATCTGGTCTGCCTGGATAATTTTCAGCACGTTGATGAAGAGCCGGCCTTCTGTCAAGTGGCTGAACGCCTCTATGAAGCCACCCAAAGTGTGCAGCTGCGGCTGATCATTACGTCCCATCGAACGCCAGCCTTTATGCGCCAGATCTTTGAGCCGCTGAATGGCATGAGCAAAGAGGATGTGGCCCATCTACTCATAGACCGGGAGGTAGAGCTACAGGAGGAGGCACTTGATCTGCTCTATGCCAAAACCGGTGGACATTCGCTGGCCGTGACGCTGGCCATTCCCCTCTTAAAAGAATCGAGCCGGGTGGATCGGCTGCTCCGTTACTTGATCGAAACCGACGAGATTGAACACTTCTTGCTCAATGCTGTCGACAAGCACTTAGCGCCCGAAGAGCGTGCCGTCATGAGCTGTGTGGCACTTTTAGGAGATAGGGGAGGAAGCCGCGGCGCCATCGAAGCTACTCTCGATGGCGGGAGCGTGCTCAGCCCGTTGCGAACTCTTTATGAACGCAATCTGCTTTCGGTGGTTCTAGGTGACGAAGGGCGCGAATACAGCCAACACGCGCTTGTCCAGAAATTTTATTATGACAATTTGGGAAAACGCGAGAGGCAAGCCATGCACAAACGGGCCGGAGCCTACTATGAAGAGGAATCCGATCGGCTACGGGCGGCCAATCATCTACTGGATGCCGAGGCATATGAAGAAGCCGCCGAGCTGCTAACCCAGGATATCTATAAGCTGCTCAACCAGGGACAAGCTGGCCAACTGCGTCAACTGCTCGAACGGTTTGAAGAAGAGCAAGTAGAGCCAAGACTTTGGCTCCAAATCCAGATTGCCTTGGGCCAACTCTATACCTTTCTGCCCCAAAACGAGTTGGCACTGGGCTGCTTTGAAGCGGTTCTGGCCCGATTCGACGAAGTACCAAATAGCGAAGAGATCCTCGGCCTCAAGTACGAGACTTATCGGGGATTGGGCTATCTGCTACGCAGCAGCCAGCCTGCTGATGCGCTAACCTGGCTGGAAAAAGGATTGGCTGAAGTGGCTGACGAGAACCCGCTGTGGACGGCCGATCTGCTGATTCAAAAAGGGATTGCGCTGCGCAAGATGCAGCGCGGTAATGAAGCATTGAATGCGCTCAACCAGGGCCTTGAACTTTTGCCCGTAACGGACAGCCAAAAGCGTGAGCCCGTGGCCGATCGCCTGCGTCTCTTGGGTCTGATGAATTTGGGCGTCTCCACCTACTATCAGAACGAGTTGGCCCAGAGTCAAACGTACCTGGAGCAAGCCTTGGCCCAGGCCAACAAGCTTGACGACACCTATAATCAGCTGGATATCCAGAACAATCTGGCGGTTCTACAGCAGATAAGTGGTCACTGGGCCGAAGCCATCCAGAATTACGAAGAAGCCATTGCGCTAGCCGAACCCTTTGGCTATCAGACGCTCATGCTCATAAACTCAGGCGTTCTCTATCGACAACTCGGAGAGTACCCAAAGGCTGCCCAACACCTAGAAGAAGCCATTGACCTGACGCGTCAGGCGCGTAAGCACGACCAACTGGTCACGGCCCTGGCCCACTACGCCGAAGTTCAATTAAGCCAGGATGAGCTGGATCTGGCATCGCAGACCTTGACCAAAGCCGAACAGCTCTCTCTGGACAGTCAAATCGAGTACCAACTCCCCCTGATCTATCGACTGCGCTCCCTCTATTATCTAAAAAGTGGCGATGCCGCTGTCGCCCTGAAAGAGATAGAACGCTCTCTCGAAATCATAGACAAAGTGAAGATGCAAGCCGACCTGGGGCCCAGCTTGCGAGTCTTGGGGCAGGTGCAATCAGCGCTGGGAGAGAATCAGGAAGCTGAGAAGAACTTTGCCCTCAGCCTGGAAGAGTTGACTGGCAACCCTTATGAAGAAGCCCTGACCCAAGTGGCTTGGGCACGTCATCAACTGGCTCAATCCAACGAAGAGGGTGCGCGCAATCTGCTTAATTTGGCAAAAAACACTTTTCAATGGTTAGAGGCAGCCCAAGATCTGGTTATCGTGAATGTTCTGCTGGCTCAGCTTGATGAAGATGAGTAGCAAGTTCTTACTTGTCATAATGTAGTAACCTACCGATTGTCTGTAGCGAAGACTCTTCGAGTCTATCGTTTTATGTTACTAGGGTCTCATTGTTATGAAATATCTATTTTTCATGTTTTGTGTCGCGTTCGTCAAGGCGGTACTCTTAGCTCTTATATCTGGCTATTTATGGGGTGACACACTACAGGCAACTCGTATCCCTCTATCCACTCAATCGCCTAAGTTTGAGGATGAAAGCACCGATATTTTCACGCCTACACTCTCAGCAAGTGCAGATTGGCATTCCGACGAATCTGACAATACCCTAAACTTAGCATGGGGAGATGTAGATGGCGATGGCGATCTTGACCTCGCAGTTGGGAATTGGGGTCAGCCCAATCGGCTCTATCTGAATATAGGAGGCATTCTGTCCACTAATGCCTCCTGGCGCACTGATGAGTCTCACAACACTTATAGCGTGGTGTGGGGGGATGTGGATGGCGATGGTGACCTCGACCTCGCCGTTGGTAATGATGGCCCCAATCAGTTCTATCTGAATATAGGCGGCATTCTCTCCACTACCGCTTCGTGGCGCACTGATGAGTCTGATAACACTGGTAGCCTAGCATGGGGAGATGTGGATGGCGATGGCGACCTTGACCTCGCCGTTGGCAATAGGGGTGACCCAAATCGACTCTACCTGAACGAAGGTGGTTCACTTTCCACTACTGCATCGTGGAAATCTGACAGATCTGATTGGACTACTAGTGTGGTATGGGGGGATGTGGATAATGATGGCGACCTCGACCTCGCTGTAGGCAATGATGTTACTAGCAATAGACTCTATTTCAATAATGGAGGTATGCTATCCACTACTGCTTCCTGGAATTCCTTTGAGTCTGACGCGACAAAAAGCATCGCCTGGGGGGATGTTGACAATGATGGTGACCTCGATCTTGCCGTTGGCAATGGTTTTTCATCACATGGTGATTATATTGATGAAGAGTACCCGAATCGACTTTATCTGAATGAAGGGGGAATCCTTTCCTACTCTGCCTCTTGGTACTCTGATGAGTCTGATAATACCCGAAATATGACTTGGGTTGACGTCGATCAGGACGGTGACCTCGACCTTACTGTCGCAGTTTCCCGTGGCTCTTATCGAATCTATTTAAATACACATGGCAAACTTGCTCAAACTGCCTCGTGGCGCTCCGACTGGGATAATAGTATCACCAGTATAGCATGGGGAGATGTGGATGGCGATGGTGACCTCGATCTTGCTGTAGGGAACTATGGCAAGCGTAACCGACTCTACGTGAATGAAAACGGCAACCTTGCCACCACTGCCTCTTGGCACTCTGACGAGTCTGACGCTGCAATTACCAGCGTGGCGTGGGGGGATGTGGATGGCGACGATGACTTCGATCTCGTAATCGGGAATCGGGATGGGCCTAATCGACTCTATTCGAATGAAAATGGCATTCTCTCCAACACTGCTTCTTGGCAGTCCGATGAGTCTGATGCGACAACCAGCGTGGCATGGGGAGATGTAGACGGAGACGGAGACCTCGATCTCGCCGTTGGCAATTTGAATGTTCCTAATCGGCTCTATATGAGTGAAAACGGCATTCTCTCCACTACTGCTCTTTGGCACTCTAATGAGTCTGATAACACCACTAGCGTAGCGTGGGGGGATGTGGATAGCGATGGTGATCTCGATCTGGCTGTAGGAAACTCTGGTGAGCATAACCGACTCTATTTCAACGAAGACGGCAAACTCCTCACCACGGCGTCTTGGAACTCTGACGAGTCTTACTATATCGGTGACGTGACGTGGGGGGATGTAGATAACGATGGCGATCTCGATCTCGCGGTGATAAATTATGTTGAGAATATTTTCAACGTTAAAGATAACCCCAATCAGATCCATTTGAATGAAAGAGGGCGTCTCTCTACTACGGCATCCTGGAACCCTGATTTGCTAGTTAATGCTCAGAGCATAGCGTGGGGGGATGTGGATGGCGATGGTGACCTCGATCTTGCCGTTGGTAATCACAATGCTCGCAATTGGCTCTATATGAATGAAAACGGCATTCTCTCCACTACGGCTTCTTGGCACTCCGATGAGTCTGATGCGACCACCAGCGTGGCATGGGGAGATGTGGATGGCAATGGTGACCTAGACCTAGTCGTTGGGAACTATGGCGATCCTAATCGACTTTATTTGAATATAGATGGCAAACTCCCTACCACATCGTCCTGGCAATCTAATGAATCTAATAATACTCTTAGCGTAGCATTGGGTGACGTGGATGGCGATGGTGATCTTGATCTCGCTGTTGGGAATGAAGAGGGTACCAGCCAGCTCTATTTCAATGAAGGAGCTAGAGGCGAATTCGTGCAAACATCGACAACTACTAGATACGTCTCTCCTTACGTACAGATAAGGACTCCCTCCTATGCAAACTTTTATGCAACTACTCATATTTATAGTGGTACACCATTAAGCATCCCATATACGCTTCATTTGCCAAAAGAGTTGGCCATACACTCAATCAACTTCTTCTATTCGTTAAATGGAGTGGGAGAATGGGTTCCTGCAATTGGAACAACGCTTGCAAGTCACGAAGCAAGTACTCGTACGAATACGTTGCCGCAAACTATTTTTTTTCCACTACTCAAGACAGAGAACGAAACTTTGAAGTTAGAGGGGACATTTTTCTGGAATGCACATGCTAGTAGTTTCTATGGCCAAAGCGACAATGTTGTGTTGCGGATGGTAGTTAATCCCCAATGTGTTAACTCATGCCAACGTTCATCCATTACAACGCAAAGCTTTCCATTGCGTGTACGAGGCACCCAGGTTCGCGTCATTAAAGAGGACGAGGGCAGTATGCAGCCAATTTCGGGAGCCTTTGTTCACTATCAAAATAAGGAACAGAGTTTGGAGAGCCATCCCTTAGTTGATGCAAGAGGGAAGACGTACTTCACGGATCGTCAGGGATATCTGCAAGGACGAGGGAAATTAGAGGTAGGAGACTACCTAACAGCATTATTACCCATCACAAGCACAAAAAAATATACGGTTTATCTAACCAGTGCTAAACCAACGTTAGATGGGTTGGAACTCATTACCCATACCGTCCGAAATCAAGGTGTTCAGCCTTTGGTCATATCTGAAAAGAATCCACTTATTCTCTTTAATTTGGATCTTTCACTAGAATGGGACGCACAATATGCCAGAGAATATCTGGAACAATTGGAACGTGACCTGCAACGGACATCCGAGCTTCTCTTTGACTGGACCAATGGTCAGGCTGCGTTAGGCAATATTACTGTTTATCAGAATAAAGAGCGATGGGACGAGGCTGACATCCGCATCCACGCCACCAATCGGCTGCGACCCCATGCGACCATTGGTGGCATCGTTCCCAATCTGACCTTGGATACGATTTTCATTACGAATACGGATGGAATAAGTCAGCAAATTACGCATCTTTATAATCCAGGCCATGTGGAGATGGGAGCAGTCTGGAATCGCTATGGCGAAGCAGGTGAGAGTCTGAGTGAGGATTGGGCGCGCACCTTGGCCCATGAACTGGGACATTATCTCTTCTTTCTCTATGACAACTATTTGGGCTTAGATGCCGATGACCAGATTATTCGCGTTGAGGATTGTCCTGGCGTGATGAGCAATCCCTATTTTGAGATCAACAGTGAATTTCATCCGAAGACCGATTGGTTAACCAATTGTGATTTAACTCTTTCTCAGGCATTTGTCGGTCGTCATGATTGGGCAACTATCGTCGCCCACTATCCGTGGCTTCACGAGCCTGATGGACCAATTGACGATCCGACTCAGGCTGGCCCCAGGATATTGCCGCTAGCTGTCACCCATATTCGCATAGTCGAACCAGCATCTGAATCGACTCAGATTGACGTGCCCAGTTTCAAACTTATTCAGTTAGATGGCAGACGTTATCTGCCCAGTGCCCAAGCTCGGGCATTCCTCTTTCAAGATGGAGAGCTGGTTGACTTAGGCACACCTCAAGGTGAAAATCTTTTGGCCCGTAGCGCTCGTCCTGACGATATGGTCTGTGTCTATGATCTAGGTCATCGCCAGAACGACGGCACGGCTGCACCAGTTACCGGATGCCAAACAGTCCAAACGAGTGGCGAGTTGATTCCACTGTCCACACCTGATGGCGGTTGGCAACCTGACGTTATTATCACACCCCAGAACGCCCAGACCTTAACCATCAGCGTTCAACATACCACATCTGTCGAGCTGCCACTCATTGCCCAACTCTACGTTGACAATCAATCGACACAAGATGGAGCAAGTAAGGTCATCACTACGGCTCTCACCTATGATGCAGAAGCCCAAAGCTACACCGGAGTGCTTCATCTCAATCAGCCTGTATACGAAGCTTATCTACACATTTTTGTCGAGGGCAATCCCGCGCAGGGCGTTGTTGTAGATTACAGCCTGGACGGTGCGCCCGTGCTTACTCTCAGTGAAGGTGATGTTTTGACGCTCAGCGATGGCTCGGTTCTGATCCTGGCTAGCGGCGAGCAGACGCCTTTGGCTGATGGTGATACTCTCACCTTCCACCGTGGTCAAGTACAGATTCGTCAGCCTGATGGCAGCATTCGCGTGCTAACCGATGGCGAAAGGCTTGTTCTAAGCGGCGGCGCAACCGTTACCCGGGATGGGGAAGCTCTTCCTATAAGTGATGGAACGGCTCTTGCCATGGGGGAAGGCACTGTCTCTATTGAGCGACCAGATGGCCGTTTTGAATTGCAGCCAGGAGATGCCCTGGCCATGGGCGAAGGGACCGGTTTTGTCTTTGGTGACGAGCAGGGCGGCGTGGTCATCTGGCAGTTATCAGGCGGAGCGCTAGCCATGGGCGAAGGGACGGCTCTGGCCATGGGTGAAGGGACAGCCCTGGCCATGGGCGAAGGAACGGCCCTAGCCATGGGGGAAGGAACCGTACTGTGGATTACCAATGGCAGGGCTTCTATCATCGGCGACAGCCAGGTATCGCTGGTAGGTGGTGGCAACGCCATCTATTTGGGTGACGGTCACGCTCCTATCCGCTCCAGCGATGGGCAGGTCTCGCTCTATGGAAGAGCCCTCAATTTCGAACCGGGCCAATTCTACACCCTACAACCGGCCACCATCATTCCCAACGAGCCACTCTGGGCCACATCCGTTGGTCAAGGCTACCGCGTCACTGCTTCGCCCGGCGCGCCTGACCTCAACGGCATCTCCATCAGTATGAACTACATCGGCCGCACCGTGGATGATGACAAAGAGCCACTGCTGACCATCTATTATTGGGATACCAAACTGTCCGTTCCCAGAGAGCAAAAGCAATGGCAACCCCTCCACACCAAGGTCGATGATGAACACAATTTCGCCACGGCCAAAGCTGTGGGGCCAGGCATCTACATGCTCATGTATAGTTATGAAGTAACCATTTCAGGCCAAGGCTGGTCTAGCTTCCCCTATACCCCATTAGGTTCTCGGCCCATTACGGTTGCCCTCTCATCCATCGATTCCATGTATGAACTAGTCTATCACTATAACGAGTTTGAACAGAACCGATTTGCTCGCTGGAGCGTCTTTGCCAATGAGCCAACGCCCAGCTGGGCCAGCACCTTACGTGAGTTGCGACACGGAAAAAGCTACCTGATCAGCGTCACCCACTCCAGCAGCGTCACCATTAAGTTTGCCGATGAACGATCACCCCAGGTTCGTGCCGCCAACATTTACCTGCTCCCAGCAACCTACTACGGCTTGGTACAGCCCAGCGACTCATTTACACCGGTCGTTGGCGATACGGTCAACGCCTTTGTCGGCGACACACTCTGTGGACAAGGGCAAATTGTCGATGCCCATAGCCAGCTCGGCTATCGAGTGATTGTCTCACCAGATGGAGGCGGTCAAACCGCAGGCTGCGGCGCATCGGGCCGCACAGTTCGACTTGAGGTCAACGATCAGGAAGTCATGTCTGGCATGGCGTGGCACAGCGATCACATCAATCGGGTCGATATACCATCGAGTGTGGAAGCCGCAGCTTTCGATGTCGGTGAAGTACAGTCGTTTCGTCAGCAGAGTCCGAGTCCATCGGTTGAACCATCTCCGCCGGTTGCTCAGCGAAATGAACCAGCTCAAGTGGATTCTATCGAGCAAGGCGGGGTAATCTATCTGCCTTTCGTACTGAGCCAATAGGTGAATCTACTGCAAAAACGCTTATGACCGTGAAGATCGGGCATAGCCCCGTCGAACGCCCAGCTATTTATACTCAGCTCCGTTTGAAAACAGGTGTTTGGTCTTTCTGGTAGAGCTTCGGAAACCCCCTGTTTTCAAAGCGACCGCAGTATAATTTTCGTTCCTTAAGACTTCTTTGTGATTTAGATACTCTTTTCTCAAAACGACCGCCGTATATCAATGCCTTGACATCGCCTATTTACGGAAAATGATCCCATGAAGAATCATCTTGGTCCCATCCTGTCTCATGTTGCGTTCAACAAACCCGTTATGCTGGTTCTCATTGGTCTCTGTTTGTTGGCCAGCGATATGCAGACCAGCCCTGCCCAAACATTCACTCAATCGCCTCAATTGGATAGCTTTGGTACCAATATTCCCCCGCGTATGCTCTCGAGCAGTGCAGATTGGAGTTCTGATGAAGCTGATTCAACCCAGAGCGTGGGCTGGGGAGATGTCGACAATGATGGTGATCTCGACTTAGCTATTGGAAACTTCCTGGGCCCCAATCGACTTTATCTGAATGATGAAGGGCGGCTCTCTACCAGCGCAGAGTGGCATTCTGACGAGTCTGATGTAACCTATAGTGTAGCCTGGGGAGATGTGGATGGTGACGGCGATCTTGACCTTGCGGTTGGGAATGGCGATCTTGACCTTGCAGTTGGGAATTCAGGTTCACCAAACCGACTCTATCTAAATCACGGAGGAAGGCTTTCCACCAGCGCAGAGTGGCGTTCCGATGAATCTGATAATACCCACAGCATCTCTTGGGGAGATGTGGATGGTGACGGTGATCTTGACCTTGCCGTTGGGAATTCAGGTTCGCCCAATCGGCTCTATTTGAATCATGAGGGAAGGCTCGCCACCAGTACAGAGTGGCATTCCGATGAATCTGATGATACCTATAGCGTCTCTTGGGGAGATGTGGATGGTGACGGTGATCTTGACCTTGCAGTTGGGAATTCAGGTTCACCAAACAGGCTCTATCTGAATGATGGGGAGAAACTTTCCACCAGTGCAGAATGGCATTCTAATGAATCTGATGGAACCAGAAGCGTGGACTGGGGGGACGTAGATGGCGATGGCGACCTCGATCTTGCCATCGGGAATGAGCATGCTCCCAACCGACTTTACTTGAATGATGGAAAAATTCTCTCCCCCAATGCAGTTTGGCACTCAAGCAAGTTCAATTTAGCTAAAAGTGTGGAGTGGGGGGACGTAGATGGCGATGGCGACCTCGATCTTGCCATCGGGAATGATTTTGGCCTGAATCGGCTCTATTTGAATGAGAATGGAAGGCTTGCGAACAGTGCGAACTGGTATTCTGATGAATCGGATTCGACGAATAGTATTGCTCTAGGAGATGTGGATGGTGATGGCGATCTCGATCTTGCCGTTGGGAACTCCCGTTCCCCTAATCGGCTCTACTTGAATCAGGGGAAGATCCTCTCCAGCAGCGCGAATTGGCATTCTGAAGAGGCTGATCCGACTAGGAGCGTGGCTTGGGGCGACATAGATGGTGATGGCGACCTCGACCTCGCGGTTGGGAATAGCTCCAATAGTCTGAACCAACTCTATTTGAATGAGGATGGAGTGCTCACTACCAGCGCAAGCTGGCAGTCTAACGAGCCTGGTGAAACCCGAAGCGTGGCTTGGGGAGACGTGGATAATGATGGTGATCTTGACCTAGCAGTCGGGAATAGTTCAAACACCACGAACCGGCTCTATCTGAACGATGGCGGATCATTGTCGACGAGTGCGAATTGGCATTCTGATGACTCTGATTCGACCAGTAGCGTAGCCTGGGGAGATGTGGATGGTGATGGCGACCTCGACCTCGCGGTTGGCAATGAGCATGCGCCCAACCGACTCTATTTGAATCATGGAGGAATGCTTTCTACTGGCGCAGACTGGCACTCTGAAGAGTCCGATTCGACGAATAGCATAGCCTGGGGAGATGTGGATGGTGATGGTGACCTTGACCTCGCTGTTGGGAATAGCTCCCAAGGCCCAAACCAACTCTATTTGAATGACGGAGGAACGCTCTCGCCCCGTGCAGAGTGGCGCTCCGAGGAGACTGACGAAACCAGGAGCGTGGCTTGGGGAGATGTAGATGGTGACGGCGACCTCGATCTCGCGGTTGGGAATAGTTCGTATAGCCCCAATCGGCTTTATCTGAACAACGGAGGAATGCTTTCTACTAGCGCAGACTGGCATTCCGACGAGTCAGATTCCACGAGAAGTATTGCCTGGGGAGATGCAGACGGTGACGGTGATCTCGACCTGGCTGTTGGGAATACTGATTCACCGAATAGACTCTATCTGAACGATGGAGGAATGCTTTCTACTAGCGCAGAGTGGCATTCGGAACAGTCTGATGCAACCAGGAGTGTAGCCTGGGGAGATGTAGACGGTGATGGCGACCTCGATCTTGCTGCTGCAAATTGGGGTTCTCCGAACCGGCTTTATCTGAATAGAGGGGCAACCCAACTTTGGTTTCAGCCGACTGCCTCTGTCCAGATTGGGCAATTGCAATCTCAGGAGAATCGTTCTTTACAGGCTTCCTTTTATGGAAACCCCAAGATCCACAGCAGCAATCTTATATCACTTCCCATGACAGTTACGGTGCCGACAGAGCATTTACCAAGGGCAATTACCATCACGTACTCACTTGATGGTAACAGATGGCATCCGGCGTATGGAACCATGGTATCCACGAAGAACGTCCAACGAAGTCAGACGGAACCGTCAGATGAACTTAAGATTAAAGCTGTTGAACGAATCTATATTCCAATATTCAATGCCCATAATCAACTCAATGGTGTAACAACGATCAATAATACATATCTTTGGGATGTTTACGCTAGCGAATTTTTTGGTCAAAGCGACAATGTTATTGCGCGAATCGAGGTGCATTTAGGCTGCACAAATTCTTGTCAACGAGCATCTATTTCAACCCAGAGTTTTCCCTCCCGCGTCCGCGGTACCCAAGTGCGAGTTCTGCAAGAAGCAGCAGGCAATATGCAGCCCGCAGTCAATGCAATCGTTTATCACCGTAAGAGCCACCAGAACCCTCTTAGCCATTCGGTTACTGATGTAAGAGGGCATATCATGTTAACGGATAGCCAAGGCTACCTACAGGGTAAAGGCGAAATCGCTGTGGGTGACCATCTACTGGCCCTGTGGCCTGTCACGACGAATGACAGCTATTCAGTCTACTTTAGCAGCGTTAGTCCAGCCCTGGATGGTCCAGATCTGGCCATGCATACAGTCGATCACCTCGGTCTTCAGAAACTAGTCGTCTCTTCTGATAATCCTCTTATCCTTTTTCACCTGGATGTGTCTCTAGAATGGGGTCTGAGGTATGACCGGGCGTATTTGGATCGACTGAAGGATGATCTGGAGCGGGCATCCGAAACACTCTATGACTGGAGCAACGGTCAAGCAGCACTGGGCGAAATTGCCATTTACCAGAGTAAGGGACAATGGGACAGCGCCGATATTCGCATCCACGCCACCAATCGGCTACGACCTCATGCAACCATTGGTGGCATCGTTCCCAATCTCACCTTAGATACGATTTCTCTTACAAATGCAGGAGGGACAAGTGAGTCGGTCACCCATCTTTATGCGCCAGGTCATGTAGAGATGGGTGCAGTTTGGAATCGCTATGGCGAGCCAGAAAAGGATCTAAGTGAGGATTGGGCGCGTACCCTAGCCCATGAGTTAGGCCACTATCTCTTCTTTCTCCATGACAATTATCTGGGCTTAGATGCCGATAACCAGATTATCCGCGTTGAGGATTGCCCAGGCGTGATGAGCAATCCCTATTATGAGATTAATAGTGAATTTCATCCGGAGACAGAGTGGCTAACCAATTGCCAATCAACCCTTTCTCAGGCGTTTGTCGGTCGTCATGATTGGGCCACTATCGTCGCCCACTATCCGTGGCTTCATGAGCCTGATGGACCGATTGATGATCCGACTCAGGCTGGCCCTCGGATACTTCCGCTGGCTGTCACCCATGTTCGCATCATCGAACCAACGGCTGAATCGAATCAGATCGACGTGCCAACTTTTGAACTTATCCATTCAGATCTTAGACGCTATCTACCAAGCACCCAAGCCCGAGCCTTCCTCTTTCAAGATGGAGAGGTGGTTGACTTAGGCACGCCTCAAGGTGAAAGTCTGTTGGCCCGTAGCGCCCGCCCTGACGATATGGTCTGTGTCTATGATCTAGGTCATCGCCAGAACGACGGCGCGGCTGCGCCGGTTACCGGATGCCAAGCAGTCCAAACCAGTGGTGAGTTGATTCCACTTTCCACACCCAACGGCGGCTGGCAGCCTGACGTTATTATCACACCGCAAAGCGCCCAGACCTTAACCATCAGCGTTCAACATACCACCTCCGTCGATCTGCCCCTCACTGCCCAACTCTACGTTGACAATCAATCGACTCAAGATGGAGCGAGTAAGGCCATCACAACGGCTCTCGCCTTTGATACGGAGGCCCAAAGCTATACTGGAGTACTTCATCTCAATCAGCCTGTGTACGAAGCCTATCTACACATTTTTGTCGAGGGCAATCCCGCTCAGGGCGTGGTCGTGGACTACAGCCTGGATGGTGCGCCCGTGCTCATCTTAAGTGAAGGTGATGTTTTGACGCTCAGCGATGGGTCGGTGTTGATTCTGGCGAGCGGAGAGCAGAGGCCGTTGGCTGATGGTGATACTCTAACCTTCCACCGTGGTCAAGTACAGATTCGTCAGCCCGATGGCAGCATCCGTGTGCTGGCCGATGGCGAAAGGCTTATTCTAAGCGGCGGAGCGATCGTTATTCGTGATGGTGAAGCCATTCCCATAAGTGATGGAACGGCTCTTGCTATGGGGGAAGGCACTATCTCTATTGAGCGACCAGATGGCCGTTTTGAATTGCAACCAGGAGATGCTCTAGCCATGGGTGAAGGGACAGGTTTTGTCTTCGGTGACGAGCAGGGCGGCGTGGTCATCTGGCAGTTATCAGGAGGCGCGTTGGCCATGGGAGAGGGGACAGCACTGGCTATGGGTGAGGGAACAGCCCTCGCTATGGGCGAAGGAACGGCTCTGGCCATGGGTGAAGGAACCGTACTGTGGATTACTAATGGCAGGGCCTCTATCATCGGCGACAGCCAGGTATCGGTGGTGGGTGGCGGAAACGCCATCTATCTAGGCGATGGCCATGCTCCCATTCGTTCCAGCGATGGTCAAGTCTCGCTCTATGGAAAAGCCCTCAACTTTGAACAAGGACAATTCTACACCCTGCAACCGGCCACCCTCATCCCCAACGAGCCGTTGTGGGCCACATCCGTCGGACAAGGCTACCGAGTCACCGCTTCACCAGGCGCGCCCGACTTCAACGGCATCTCCATCAGTATGAACTACATCGGCCGCACCGTGGATGACGACAAAGAGCCGCTGCTGACCATCTATTATTGGGATACCGATCCAGCAATCCCCAGAGAGCAGAAGCGATGGCACCCCCTCCAAACCAAGGTCGATGATGACCACAACTTCGCTACGGCCAAAGCTGTTGGTCCCGGTATCTACATGCTCATGTATAGCTTTGACATTCCTTTAACGGGAAAAGGCTGGGATCTCTTCAGCTATCCCATTTTTGGTCGTCGCTCAATTACCCAGGCGCTCTCATCCATCGATCCATACTACTCGATAATCTATCATCACAATCGCTTTGAGACTGAACTAGACAAGCAGTGGACGGTCTATGGCCAACCACCAGTGCCAGCCTGGGTCAACAGCCTAAAGCATTTAGAGTTTCAGCAAATCTATTGGATCAGCGCCACCCACACCACCAGCATCACCCTCAGATTGGGCGACACAAGTGAAGAGCAGGTTCGAGCCACTGCGGCAAACTCTTCTGCCTTCACCCCACCCGCCACCTATTACGGCTACATCCAACCCAGCGCTGATTTTTCCCCAACTGCTGATAAACCCATCGAAGCGTGGATAGACGATACGTTATGTGGCAAAGGCAAAACGCTCTCCGTTGATAGCCAAGTCGGCTTTGTGGTCATTGTCCATGCTGCTGGGGCAGGCCAGACAGCAGGTTGTGGCACATTAGGCCGTAGCGTGCGTTTTGAGGTAGAAGGACAGGCACTGTATCCCGAAGTGGGATGGGACAATAATCGAATTACAGAGGTCTCATTATCAGAAGCAGAACAAGAACGATCCACAATCACAAATCATCGACGGGGCCAACAAGAACAAAGAAGTCGCGTCTATCTCCCTTTATTCACTGAGCCATAGACTATTGGATACTTCGTCTCCTTTTGACACATCAGATCTGTGTGTCAAAAGGGGCACAATACTGCCAATATCTGTGTAAATTAAACGAGAATTGGCGTCCCTCAGATTCTGAATTTCTCCTGTTCTATCCACAGGCGTACAAGCAACTCATGCTATCAAGCACCCCAACCTCCCCGAAATCTCCTCATCACTCGGCTCCTTCACATCCAACCGCAACGGCTCGATATAGCACGGCTCCAGCTCCGCCCTATCAAACGAGTAGCCAAACTTGGCCACTGCCCGCGCAATGGGCAAACTGGCGAGGAATCTGCGCCAGCCCTCATCCACAAATCCCTTCTCGGAGCGGTGCATGGAGGCGATGACCAAGTCTCGATCCTTAGGGTTCTTGACCTGGTTGACGAGGATGTTGTTGCAGGAGGAGAGGATGCCGGTGGGGATGAGCGATGGGGACTGCGTGATGAGGTGGAGCCAGATGCCGTACTTGCGCGAGTCGCGCCACATGGAGGCGAACTGCTCGGCGGTGGAGGCACCGCTGCCCTCATCATCGCCACCGCCCGAATCGAGACCAGCCAGGATCTTGTTGGCTTCCTCAAAGACGATTTGGATGCGGGCTTCCTCGGTCACGCCGCGGCGGATGCGCACGATGACCGCGTCGGTGTAGAGATGCCAGGCGGCCCAGCCCAGGAGTACGGCTTTGGAGAAGTCATCAAGAAAGGCACCTCCTTCCAGTACAGCAACACCGTAGTCTCCTGGTACGATTTCATTCAAGTCAACGGCATCATCGCCCGCCGCGTATTGGGCTGCGGCCGCGCCCTGAACCAGCGGATGGAGGCGGAAAAGGATGCCTTCTAGCACACCACGCAGCATGGAATCCCGAGGCGGCACGGTACGCAGCTTCTCCTCGATATCGCTGTAAAGATGAGCCAGCCCCACTCGCTTGGAGCGGATCGCGGCCAGTCGCTGCCGGTCATCGGGCGAGAGGTCGGCTAGGGGTGTGTTGGCAGCTGCGTTAACGATGGTGGTTTCGTCCTCACGCACGTGACCCCATGTTCGGTCGCTGCGACACTCTGGATCATCGACCAGCACACCCGCGCTCAGGTAGACTCGCCGCAAGGCTTCCCGCAGTTCAGCCACCTGACGACGGACGCCCAGTTTGGCGATGGCCCCGAAGATGTCACAGAAGGAGCGCCATTGGACTTCGGGCAGGATGTTGCGCCCGATCTGCAGTGGATTCCAGCGCAGCGGTCGCACGCCTCCGGGCGAGAGCTGCCGAATCTCGACCCGTCCTTCTAGCCCTGGCGCGTTCATCAATTTGCGCCAGCCTGCGCCAAAGTCGAGGATAATGGTGCGCATCTTCCACTCCTTAGTCGTCTCGTAGACCATTCTTTCCGCCGCCACCGATTTGCCATAGCCCGTGTCCCCGACAAAGGCAGTGTGAAAATGACGCGCCTTTGAAAGCTGAAGCGGCACGTTGGTCAGCTTGCCGGTTTCGGGGCTGACCAGATGGCCAAGGATCACGTCACCCTCCAACTCAGGGTAGAAGGCCAAAGGCGGCAGCTTCTCCTGGATAGTGACCAGCGTTCCCTCTTCAAAGAGGTTGGGTGCGGTGAAGGCGGCCAACATGCCGGGCGTGAGCAGCGTCCCCCACCTCGACCAGAGTAGCCCCACGCCAAAGGGATCGTCAAAGGGCGCAGTGGATGGTCGAAAAGCTAGCGCATGGTGTCGCAAATCGTCATCACCCAGGACAGTTAATACTGGCGTGGGTACGTTGGGGCCATGAAAAGCTTGGGGGATGAGGGATTCGGCGGCTCGTTCGCCGCGCTCGCCTACAAAGAGCAGGGCCGTGGTCATAAAGCCGCCCTCCATCGACGCCTGATTGAGCAGCGATTCCAGCCCACGAGTCAGCTCGGTGAGGCGGATGGCCACGTCGTCTTCGGTCTGCCAGCTCCGCCCGATGTTGATGCCGGGTATCATACCAGCCGAAAAGCCGCCCATAAAGCCATGCCCACCGGATAAGGCCAAGGCTTGGGCTTGGGCCACGCCCTGCCCGTGGGATCGTCCGGTGCTGTGGGATTTGGAGACGGCTCGACCTTCTGACCAAGATTCTTGGACGGATTCGGTCCATGATTCGGTATCGGCTTGACCGCGCGTAACGGCATGGGAGGTCGAGGTCGATTCAAACCAGCCTTGGCCTTGGGTGCGCGAGTCGGCTGTGCCAAAGGTGGATGCCCAGCCGGACGTGTTGGCCACGCCGCGCGTATCTGCTGAGCCGACCGATTTGGCTGTGCCATTGGTGGTTGACGAGCCGGTGGTTTGAGCTGTGCCGGTGGAGTTGGCCCAGCCGACCGTATCCGCGCTACCTTGGCTCTGGGATTGGGAGGTGGAGGAGCCGCCGCCGACCGAGCTGGACGTACTGCTGGATGTGCCACTGCTGGTAGAGGTACTGTTGGAGCCACCGACTGATGACGAGGATCCGCTGGATGTTGCGCTGCCTGTGGTTTGGGCGTTGCCGCTGCTGCTGGATTGGGCCACGCCTGATGATTGAGCCGAGCCAACTGATGCGCTAGAGCCGCTGCTGGCCGTCTGGGCGGTGCCGGTTGAGACGCCTTGGGTCAGTGACGACGAATCAGAGGTGGACCAGTTGGAACCGACGGAGGCGTTGGCCCCTTGGGATAGGGTCTCGCCGCTGGTGTTGCCCAGGTTGACCGTCTCGGCCCCGCCTGTTGACGCGGTGGTCCCTTCTGTCAGGCTGCCGCTCAAACCAGCACTGGCTCCGGCATTGATGCCCACATCGGCAATGATGATGCCTGCCTCGCCGGAAATGCCCCCGCTGACGCCAGCATTGGCCCCCAGGGTTGCCGAACTGTTGTTGCCCTGTGACCAGTTGCTGCTCTGCCCGGCCTGGACGCTAGAGGATTCAGAGATGGATTGAGAAATGTTCTGCCCCAGTGACGCTGAGCCGCCGGTGCTGTCGCTGTAGGTCATGCCCGATGTGGCAGACTCACCCTGGCTGGTGGTGTTGGCTTCGCCTTGAGTCCAACCGAGACCGCTGGAAGTACTTTGGCCCGTCGACGTGGTCATACCCTGAGATTGAGAAGCCGTGTCAGCCACCGACTGAGAGACGCTCTGGCTGGTGCTGTCTGCCCAGGATTGACCTTGGGATTGAGAAGTGGCTGACGATGTGCCTTGACTGGTTCCGTTACTCCAGTTGCTGGACTGGCTGGTCCCCGTACTCGATGAGGTCGAATCGGTATGGGAGCCAGATTGGGTTGACGACTGGGAAGTTGTGTTGGCCACCGATGACGTGAACGAATTGGAGTTGGTCGTCGAAACCGAGTCGGTATGGGATTCAGAAAGCGTTTGCGCACCCGACGTGGTTTGGGCCTGGCTATCTGTGTGGCTGGTGCCGATATTGTGAGAGACGCCAGCCGTGTGGGCCGTGGCGTTGGTCTCAGCGTAGCTCTCGGTATGGGCGATGCCGTGGCTCTCGCCGCGCCCTACGCTGTGTCCCCAGGATTCCGATTCTCCGCTGCTCCATCCTTCGCTGACGCCATCACTGGTTGAGACTGCCTCACTCTCACTTCGACCCTGCTGCCCGGCAAAGGATTCACTCAGCGCTGTCACCAACGGCACAGCAATCGAGAAGCCCATGGAGATGGCTCCCCGCTGGCGAGAGGCATACTGGCTGGCCACTTGCGACATGCGCACCAGTGCCTGGGCCAGGTCCGGTCGTCCGATGTGGGCTGCTGTCACTAGGAAGACAAAGTCCTCACTCAGCTTGGCCAATCCGCGCAGCAGAATCTCTCCCTGCTGAGAAGCCAGCTCATCATCTTCCATGCCCAAACTGCCGTCTCGACCCAGCCCTCGCTTGGTGGTCCGCGGATCGGGATGGCCCAAGACCGCCAGCACCTTGGGCAACCGCTCCATGCGCTGAATCAGCATCTGCACCCGACCCACGTCCGGTTCTTCCAATCGTGAGAGCGGATAGTTGGCCAGCGTCGCCTCGACCGCGGCCATACGTCGCAAGGCCTCTTCCGCCGCAGCCTTCTCGGTCGAGGCTTCGGCAGCCGCACCATAGAACTGAATCACGCCCATGTGCCGCGGGCTGTAGATGCCGATTGCTGTATAGAGGAAGTCCACGTCCGCATTATACAAACCCCGTAGTGCGGCCCACTGCTTGCCCAGTACGTCTGGATCGTCGCGGGTCTCGATGGGCAGGTAGGTCAGCTCCTTGAAGGTAACGGCGCGGAATCGAGTCAGGCCAGTCGGTCCAGCCAACTGGAACCAAGCGTGGGCAAAGGTGCCACTGTCGAATGAAAGACCAGAATCCTGGATGCGGAATTCAGTTTGGGGAATCGGTTCAGTTATCATGAAATGTGCTTGTCTAAGCCTCCGATGTGGAGTAAAATGGGCGGAGCATGGAAGGCAACAATGACAATATGCAAATCTGGACTGTATATGACCGCGGCGGTCGGGAAATCTATCTCACCGAAGAACGTTGGGAACACATCGTCAGCAAACACGGCGAGTTAGTCGGTCATTTTGATGAGGTTCTCGATACAATTCGCTATGGTCGACGCAGACAGGAACGGCGGGATCCTCAAAGGTATCGCTACCGGGAGGTGTGCTATACTTTACCCGACGACAACAATCACATCACGGTGGTTGTTCTATTC
Organism: Chloroflexota bacterium; assembly: GCA_039028975.1. Taxonomy (GTDB): domain Bacteria; phylum Chloroflexota; class Anaerolineae; order Caldilineales; family Caldilineaceae; genus JAHBNG01. The sequence goes on along the minus strand of JBCCHB010000171.1, from coordinate 3,038 downwards.
AGCTTTCGTGAATCGGCTGACGGAACGGTGATCGAAAACAACTTTGTGACTACGGCTTGGGGAGAAGATTTCCCGATTTAACAATGATGAAAATGACACAACAACCTGAATGGCTATTTCAATATGAAGAGACGTTGGACACCGGCGATACAGCCCGTATCGAATACGACAAAGAGGGCGATATCCTCGAAGTCTTCTTCGCGGATGGCAGCGGCAAAGGGCTGGAACTGGCTGACGAAATCGTCTTGCGTTATGAGCCAAAGACCGAGAATCCGCTCAGCCTGATCCTGCTCAACTTCTCCTACCTGATCAAACCAACTGAGTACGGTCCTGAGAGTTTTCGGCTCAACGGCATGGAACATCTGTCAGCCTCGGAACGTCAAAAGGTGATGGCCATGCTCACCTCTGCCCCTGTCAATCGCTTTCTAAAAGTATCTGCTCTTGCACTCTCACCCGATGGAGGCCAACTGATTCCGATCACCTATGTGCGTCAGCAACTGGCTACAGCTATCTAACCCATACTATCCACTCCTCGTCCTCACCGCCGAAATCGTCTCATCAGGCTTGCTCCCCACGGGCGGGTGAGCCAACATCCCCTGTACCAGCAATGACAGATATCCCAGCGGCAGAATCAGCCATAGCCCCCACGTAGCCAGCGTATTCAAAAACGACCGCCCCTGGCTTAACGTGGCCTGCGCCTCCTGTTGACCACCAATAGCTTCAGCCCACGCCGTCGCATCGACTCCTTCCAAGTATCGGCCATAGAGCATGTAGGCTAGTGCCGCGCCAGCATATAACCCGAGCGCACTCACGGCCCGCCAACGCAGCGTATCGGGGCTAAATTTGTCCAGCATCACAGCCACCATCCCGGCAATCGACATCCCCGCCACCAGTACTGGAACCGGTGCGGGAGCGACAAACGCCGCCAAAATCACAACCAACGTCACGACTAGAATCCACAGTCGCTGATCTGCTGGCGTATCCAACAGCAGGATTGTACAGGCACCCGCCGTCAACAACCCAGCCACGTTGGCCCAGAGTACGTAGAGCAGGACGAGTAGACCGTTGAGCTCATAGACGATGAGGGTGTGTGCTGTCTCTTGTACGGTTTGGATGAGTTCGTTCATGGTGTTCTTGGCGCGCGTGGAATTATGACTGAGATGAATGAGATGATGAAGATGAATGATATGATGAAGATGAATGATATGATGAAGATGAATGATATGATGAAGATGAATGAGATGAGGGCAAGTGGCGTGACAGGTGATTAACATGTTGCTTTGTTTTTGGGTATTGTATGATGAGGCTTATAAACCTGAACATTGCCATTTATCTCTCCGGAGTTCATTCTTATGGATAAACAAGCTGTTGTTAATCATCGTGACCTTGATGTTTACAAGCGTGCATTTGATGCTGCTTCTACCATCTTTCAGCTTACCAAGCACTTTCCACGGGAGGAGACCTATTCTCTAACCGACCAAGTTCGTCGCTCATCCCGTTCGGTTTGCGCGAATTTGGCTGAAGCTTGGCGCAAACGGCGCTACAAGAAAGCTTTCATCAGCAAACTATCTGACTCGGAAGGGGAAGCGGCCGAAACCCAAGTATGGCTAGAATTCGCCGTCGATTGCGGCTATATCGATGCCAAAGAAGCCAGAGAGCTATACCGAACATACGCAAACATCATCGGCTCACTCGTTGGCATGATCCACCACGCCGACCAATGGGTAATCCCCCAATCATGAACAAGATGATGGAGATGGGCTAGATGAATCAGATGAGGTTCGACTATCTCACGAGGATACTTGAGTCCTCATCTTCATCATCTCCATCATCCTGTCATCTTCATCATTCCTGAATCGTCGTATCGAGCAAATAGACCGGCACCGAGTACGGAATGGCCAAGCGCTGCGGTTCGTTGAGCGGTGTGCCTTTGGTGAGCACGATAATACGGCCGCCGTGGTTGCCTGGATCTTGGGCTTCGTAGTTGTATAGACCGGTACGCAGCGACATGGCTTCTCCTTCCCAGAGTTCAAAGACCTTGGGCAGCGGCTCTTTGCGAGTAGCATGGTAATATCGAGAAGCCAGATACCCCTCAATCCAATCGACAGTGGAGTTGGCAAGACGCATAGGCATCTCGACCCGGACCACTGGATCGTCGTGGTGCTCCAGCACGTACTCGGAGCAAGACCAATTCCACGCTTCGGCTGGGCAGTCGTCCGGGAACAAACCGATGCCGTTGGCGCAGAGCTGCTCTAGCTTGATCTCCCGTCGTTCCGCAAAGCCACCGTTGGCATCGATGATGATATCAAAGCCGCGGAACTGTGGATCCTGGTGGATGGCGATGGGATAGTCCGGCTCGTAGAACCAGTCGATGAATGGTTCCTCAATGTGGACGTAGGTGGCGCCGTCATCACAGATAGGCGGCACCGGCGTTGGCGTGGCAGGTGGTCTGGTCGGACGGGGCGTAGGTCGAGGTCCACAATCGCGGCTGCGGCACCAGGCAATGCGCGCACCACAGCCACCCCGACCGGATCGACACTCGCACTTCTCATCGCTGGTGCAGACGCCCAAACAGCCGATACAGCCTGACGGACTGCCATTGACGTAGCAGGAACCGTTGATAATTGAGTCGCAATAACAAGCTTGGCAACCAACCGCACAGACCGATTCAGAGACGATGCCCAGTTCATCAGCCAGGTCAGCTACACCCCATGCTTTGGACAATTCAGGTTGGTACGTGACAAACACAACAACCGCACCCCACAGCAGAAACACAAGCAGCGAAGCCACAAATAGGCGGACAGCCCAACCTCTCTTGACGTTAGCTATCAATTTTTTCACAAACATAATCTTATCCAGTGGTGAAGATGAATGAGATGAGGATACAAGCATCCCCGCTGCGTGACTGACAGATTTAAGGAAAGAAAAGGTTGACAAGAATCATTCGATAAAGCGGATAGCTGAAAATGAAAGAATCGGTGTAGCCGCTTGCTTGCGAGAAGCAAAAACGGGTTGGGGATCATCACCGGGGATAAGCC
>JBCCHB010000170.1:0-34102 GCA_039028975.1 Chloroflexota bacterium | reverse complement strand
CTCTAGGATGGCCCACTTCTCATCTGTTAGGTCAGAGGGATAGTTTGTTTTATACTTTGCTTCATCATTTGTTTTATTCATGTCCCTAAGTGTGACCGATCATCTACTTTTTGGCACATATGCATTAGCCTCAGCCACAATCAACTTTACATAATATAAGAGCGTATTTGAATATTCACGCTCTCAATCGACGCCCTTCAGAAATCGACACCATCAACGGTGCTGTTGTCCGCCTCGGCCAGAAACACGGCATCCCTACACCGTAAACAAAACACTGGTTGCAGCCGTGAAAGGGTTAGAGAGTCACTATCTTTAAACTATGAAAAAATTTATCTCTGCACGGGCGGCGGCTCAACTCGTCCCTGACAATGCTACGGTTGGCACCATTGGGGGCGGCGGTGGCTTGGTGGAAGCGGATACGCTGCTGGCCTCGATAGAAGAGCGCTTTCTGGAGACAGGCTCACCCAATAGCATGACCTTTGTCCACTCGCTGGGCATTGGGGACCGCGAGCGGCGAGGCGTCAATCACTTTGCCCACGAGGGGATGGTAAAGCGAGTCATTGGCGGGCACTGGGTCTGGTCACCACGAATGCAGGCATTGGCCAAGGAAAATAAGATCGAAGCCTACGTATTGCCCGGTGGTGTGACGGCCCAACTCATGCGGGAAATTGGTGCTGGGCGCCCTGGCCTGATCACCCATGTGGGTCTAGGCACCTTTGTCGATCCCCGGCAAGATGGTGGCAAGATGAACAGCCGCGCCCAGGAAGATCTGGTCGACCTGATCGAGATCGATGGCCGAATCCTACTTCGCTATAAGCCCTTCCCAATCGATATAGCCGTGCTGCGAGGAAGCTATGCTGATCCAGATGGCAACATCAGCATCGAACAAGAGGCGGCTAACCTGGAGATTCGTGCGCTGGCCATGGCGGCCAAAAACAGCGGCGGTAAGGTGTTGGTGCAGGTGCGCACTGCGGTTGAGCGAGGTGTATTGCCAGCCCGTGCTGTCCACGTGCCGGGTGCCTGGGTCGATGGGGTCGTGGTCGATCCAAGCCAGCCTCAAAGCCATGAATTCTTCTATGACCCAACCGTCTCTGGTGAACGGAGAGGCATTTTAGCTAAACCTGGCCCTCGCCCATTTACCATTCGGGAGATTGTGGCTCGCCGGGCGGCACAAGAACTCTTTGAAGGTGCCGTCATCAACTATGGCTTTGGCATGCCTGACGCCATCCCTAAGATTCTGGCCGAGCGCGGAGAGAACGATTGCTACTACCAGACCATTGAGCACGGTACCTATGGTGGTTTGCTGTTGGAAGGGACTCAGTTTGGCTTTGCCCAGAACCCGACTTGTATGATCGATTCACCCTCTCAATTCGATTTTTACAGTGGTGGTGGTCTTGACATTGCCTTTTTGGGCTTTGGGGAATTCGATGCCCAAGGCAACGTCAATGTATCAAAGTTGGGTGGCGTCACAGTGGGGCCAGGCGGCTTTATTGATATCGCCCAGAACGCACGCAAGGTGGTATTTTGTGGTGCATTTGAAGCAAAGGGGGCCAAGTACCGGATCGGCAATGGCCAGTTGCAAATTGACGCTTACGGTGAGATCCCTAAAGCCGTCGAAAGAGTCGATCAGATCACCTTTAGCGGCCAGCAGGCTATTGCCACTGGGCAACGCGTGCTTTATGTTACAGAACGAGCCGTTTTTGAACTAAAGGCCGATGGAATGCGAGTGCTCGAAGTTGCTCCAGGCATTGACCTGCAAAGAGATGTGGTTCAACGTATGGGGTTTATGCCAATTTTGGCGGAGACCATTTCACCTATGTCAAGCGAGTGCTTCAATGAGTAGCGATCAATTCATTCATCAGCTAAGCTCGACGTTACAATATACGCTGGTAGCGGTAGATGAACGGGTGCTCCATATATACCCTGCACGGGTTAGAAATGAACATTTGCCCTGAGAAAAAATGTCCATTTTTAACCCGTTCGCAGTATAACCATCAACCGCCCTCATGTAATGAACGCGCTCCATCCGCCCGCCCATGCCGAATTAGAGCAGATCTTTGATGTCTTTGCTGCTGCTCCGGACCTCTGGATCGCCGTCGTCACCGGGGCAGGCAATCGTAGCTTTTGTGCTGGTACCGATCTGAAAGCCCGGGCCGAATCCGGCACCGATGCTCATCCACCGACTGGCTTTGCCGGTTTGACTCACCGTTTTGACTTAAACAAACCGATTATCGCAGCGGTGAATGGGCTGGCATTGGGTGGTGGACTAGAGATTGTCCTGGCAACGGACATTGTTGTTGCGGCTGAAAACGCCGAATTTGGCTTTCCCGAACCTCATGTTGGATTGGCTGCAACGAGCGGTGGTGTCCATCGTCTGGTCCGACAGATTCCCCAGAAGCTGGCCATGGATCTGCTTCTGACCGGCCGTCGGATCAATGCGCAACAGGCCCTTGAATGGGGGTTAATCAATCAGGTTGTTCCTGCCAAAGAGCTTCGCAATACGGTGAATCAATGGGTTGCGGCCATGCTCAAGTCCGCGCCGTTGGCCCTTCAGGCCACCAAGGAGATCGCCTATCACAATCTCGATCATCCTTCCCTTGCCGCCGCGATTAAAGCCAGCTACCCTGCTGTTGTCAAGATGTTGGCAAGCCGAGATGCCCAAGAGGGGGTTCAAGCTTTTACGGAGAAACGTCCACCACGGTGGGAAGGATTATAGGAAATTAAATGTCAAACTTCCACGTTGAAGTCGGAGATAACGTCTCTTTCACGAAAACCGTGAGCGAGAGTGATGTCTATCTCTTTGCGGGGATTACAGGTGATCTGGCCCCCAACCATGTCAATGATGAATACATGAAGCGCTCCAAATATGGAAAGAGAATGGTTCATGGTGCACTGCTGGTCGGCTTTATCTCCACGGCATCGACGATGGCCATTGAGAAGTCCCGTTCCAGCAAGGAAGAGACGCCAGTGGCCGTTGGCTTTGATCGGGTCCGCTTCATCATGCCTGTCTTCCTTGGTGAGACGATTACTGTGACCTATACTGTGGACTCAATTGATTTAGAGCGCCGCCGTTCGATGGCAGATGTGAAGATTGTCAATCAGGATGGCACGTTGGTCTGCGTTGCGACTCATCTTTTACAGTGGGTGAAGAATGAGTAGAGGAGCAGTATTCGGTAGGCCGGTAATCGGTGGGTGTCATCAAAATGAAGCTTGCTCATTGCCGAATCTCACCCTATCGATTACCTATAGTTTTTAAGATAGAGATTTTCCGCACCCCCATGACAAGCTCAGGGGACGTGCAGAAAATCTCTATCTGGATGTCTATAGAATGGGAGTGAGTCGATGATTCAATTCGATCTGACTGATCGGGTAGCCGTCGTGACAGGTGGCGCTAAGGGCATTGGTCTTGGTACTGCGCAGAATTTGGCTAAAGCTGGGGCGACGCTCGTTATATGGGACAAAGATCCAGACATAGTGCCAGAGAATCTTCCATGTTCATTAGCCGTTAGAACTGACGTGGCTGATGAGAAAAGCGTTGAAGTGGCGACGGCTGAGACGCTTCGCCAGCTAGAGAAGGTCGATATTCTAGTGAATAATGCTGGCGTCAATGGGCCGACGGTCCCAACCTGGGAGTATCCACTTGAGGCGTGGCAGCGGGTGATCAACATCGATCTAACTGGCGTCTTTCTCTGCTGCCGGGCACTAGTGCCAGCTATGCAGAAGAACGGCTACGGTCGTATCGTCAACATCGCCTCGATTGCGGGGAAAGAGGGGAATGCCAATGGGTGTGCCTATTCCGCCGCTAAAGCGGGCGTGATTGCTCTGACTAAATCTTTGGCTAAAGAACTGGCAAAAAGTGGCGTCACTGTCAATTGCGTCACGCCAGCCATGGTGGAGACAGATCTACTGCAAGAGATGACGCCCGAGTATATTCAAGCCATCAAGGCTAAGATTCCCATGGGGCGCTTTGGTACTGTCCAAGAGAATGCCGATATGGTAACCTGGCTCTGTAGCCAGGAGTGTAGCTTTACGACTGGGGGCGTCTTTGACGTTTCTGGGGGTCGGGCAACGTATTGAAACTTGAAGCTACATGTTACTGATTATGCTCCAATTTGTGTGAAGGATTTCCAGTATGACGATTCGCATCGCCGTCATTGGTGCCGGCGTAATAGGTCGGCGACACATTGAACTCGTTATGTCGAGTAATAGAAGTACTTTGGCAGCAATCTGCGATCCAGCTCCCGATGTGGCTAAACTTGCGCAGCAACATGCCGTCCCCTATTTTCAGCAGTACGAAGAACTATTCGAAAATATGGACCTAGACGGTGCCATTATAGCTACCCCGAATGTGCTGCATGTCCCCATAGGCATTGCCTGCGCTAAACGGGGCATCGATCTGCTTGTCGAAAAGCCGATTGCCGACACGGTAGAGGAAGCGATTCAGCTCGTAGAAGTGGCCGAACAGGCCAACACTCAGCTCATGGTTGGCCACTATCGGCGCTTCAATCCCCTTGTTCAGAAGGCAAGGGCGGTTATACAAAGTGGTCAGATTGGCCGTCTTGTGGCTGTCAACGTAATGTGGACTTTACAAAAACCCGATGCCTATTATGATGTCACTTGGCGCACAGAACCTGGCGGCGGCCCCATTCTCATCAACCTGATTCATGACATCGATACGCTGCGTTACATCTGCGGCGAGATCCAACAGCTCTACGCCCTAACAAGTTCGGACACGAGGGGTTTGACAGTGGAAGATTCGGCGTCTATCTCGCTGCAAATGGCCAATGGTGTATTGGGGACCATCATTGTGTCCGATGCCACACCTTCCCCCTGGTCTTATGAGTCGACCACGTTCGAGAACCCCGACTTTGCCCACCAGGCCGAGAATTGTTACTCCTTCATGGGGAGTAGAGGATCGCTAGCCTTCCCTCGCATGGAACTGTGGCGCTATGCCGATCCGCAGAAGAGTGGTTGGAATTATCCACTGACACAAGAGCAATTGAGTGTAGACAGGTCGGATCCGTTGACGGCTCAGCTAGCTCACTTTTGTCGGGTGATTCTACGTGAAGAATCTCCAGTGGTTAGCGGAAGTGACGGAGTAAGGACGTTGGCGGCCACGTTGGCAGTCCAGGAATCGGCGAGGGCAGGACGGCCTATTCGAATCTATGAGCAATTTGGATAATCTCTTCAGAAGCTGTCTGAAAAGGGTAAGAGCGTGTCATTAATGACCAATTTGACCCAAGTACTTTTTCTTCCCCTGTTTCGTCCTTAAAACAAATCTGTGTTTGACATGTCTGTCCTTTTGGGATAGGATAATGCCACCCCAGATCAAGTTTATATATAATATATTCTACTCCCCCTTCTATGCTGAGTTTTATCTAAGAACAGGCACGTTTTGTATAGTATAGCGGCCAAGAAAAACCTTTCTTTTCGACAAAACTACAGTTTAGCTTTGATGTAATGCTTCCTAACCATTTTGTCAGGTGAACTAGTGCCATTCGGTACCCTTGCAACCGGCAAGGTCTTCGGTTGTGGACGCTAATTACCCTGTCGTAACAAGGAGATTTGAATAATGAGGAAACCGGAATATAGTGTTCGCTTTTTGCGATTGCTCTCCCTTGTACTTGCCCTAACACTACTTGGCGGAATCCTGGCTGCTTGTGGTGCACCAGCGCCAGCAGTTAACGAGGCCGCATCTGATGCAGATGGTGGCGACATGGCTGCTGACAGCGGTGGCGATATGGCTGAGATGGGACCCGAAGCCCCAGTGTTTGCTGAGATGGTTGCGGCTGGTGAGTTGCCCCCGCTAGAGGAACGTCTTCCCATTGAGCCCATGGTTGTTGAGGCTGTTGACGAAATCGGCTCCTATGGCGGCACTTGGCGCGCTGGCCTCCGCGGTGGTTCAGACAGGGCTTGGATCTATCGGACCATTGGCTACGAACAGATGACCCGCTGGACGAGAGATTGGACTGGTGTCCGCCCTAACGTTGCCAAGGGTTGGGAAGTTAATGACGATTCGACCGAATACACCTTCTTCTTACGTGAAGGAATGAAATGGTCCGACGGTGAGCCATTTACCTCTGCAGATGTCATGTTCTGGTACGAAGATGTGTTGATGAACGAAGAGCTGACGCCATCTGTACCGAATTGGCTCGTAGCTGGGGATGAACCAGTCGTTGTTGAGGCGGTTGATGACTATACCGTCAAATTCAGCTTTGCTGCCCCTAATGGGACGCTGCTACTTCAGTTAGCTTCCCCAAGTGGTCCTCCACCAACCAGCTATCCTCGTCACTATATGGAGCAGTTCCACATCAAATATAATGAAGATGTGGCCGCAACCGCAGACGAAGAAGGCTTTGAAGACTGGGTTGCTTACTTCCAGTCTATTAATGGTGGTGGCTGCTGTGGCTACTTCTCTGATGCAGATCTACCTGTCTTGTGGGGCTGGCGCCTAACAACTGGTTACGGCGAGACGACAACGCAAATAACGGCCGAACGTAACCCCTACTATTGGAAGGTTGATACCGCCGGTAATCAGCTACCGTATATTGATAATGTGGTCTATGATGTTGGTAACGACGTAGAAACTTTGGTTTTGAAGGCCCTCAATGGCGAGATTGATTATCAGGATCGTCACATTGCCACTTTTAATAATAAAGCGGTCTTCTTTGATGGTATGGAAGCCGGTGGGTATAAATTGACCGATCGAGTTGCATCTGGAAGTAACGTGATGGAGATCTCCCTGAATTTAACCCATCCAGATCCCGCTATGCGAGAACTCTTCAACGACCTGAATTTCCGTGCGGGTCTTTCTCATGCCATCGACCGTCAAGAGCTCATCGACCTAGTCTTTGTTGGTCAGGGCGAACCTTGGCAAGCTGCCCCAATGCCGGAATCACCCTACTATAATGAGCAGCTAGCAACCCAATATCTAGAATTTGATGCAGATAAAGCCAACGAATTTCTGGACGCCGCTGGTTTGACGGAACGGGATGGTGATGGTTTCCGCATGATGCCCGATGGCAGTGAGCGGGTCGCGTTCACGGTTGATATCATCACGGTAGCTACCGACCATATTGATATGATGGAACGTGTACAGGCCTACTGGAACGAGGTCGGTATTGATATGACACCCAATGTCATTGATCGTTCTCTTGGCCAGCAGCGGCTTGAAGCCAACGAGCATGATGCCAATACATGGGGCGCGCCCGGTGGTATTGGCTTTGGTACTCTACTTGACCCACGAAACTTTGTACCGATGCATGGTCACTCCCGTTACGGTATTCTCTGGTACTACTACTGGCGCAATCCAGAGGATCCCGCAGCAGAAGAACCGCCAGCATACGTACTTGAGCAGTTTGATATCTATCGTGAGGTTCTGGGAACGGCTGATCCCGATCAGCAGGTTGAGTTGATGCAGCAGATCATGCAGATCGCTGCCGATCAATTTTACTCTATTGGTATCTCCAAGCCCTCACCAAGCTACGGAGTTGCCAACACGAATATGATGAACATCATGGTGGGGATGCCCGCTGGCTGGCAGTACCCAACACCTGGTCCTGCAGACCCAGAACAGTGGTTCTACGCACAATAAGTAACGGTTAATGAGTTGCAGGTGAGCAGGTGAGCAGGTGACAATCGTACTTGCCTACTTGCCTACTTGCCTACTTGCCTACTTGCCCACTTGCCCACTTGCCTACTTGCCTATGATCCAATACATAATTCGCCGTATCCTCTTGATGATCCCAACACTGTTTGTGATCTCGCTGCTCTCCTTCGCCATTATTCAGCTTCCGCCTGGTGACTATTTGACCGCCCTCGTTGCCGAGTTGCAAGAACAGGGCGAGACGGTTGACGACGCTCTTTTGGAGCAGCTGAGAGAACGCTACGGCCTGGGACTGCCCTTCCATCAACAGTACTTTCGCTGGATGCGAAATATTATCCTCGAAGGCGACCTTGGCCAGTCGTTTGGTTGGGGCCGCCCTGTGAATGACCTGATCTGGGACAGGGTGGGGTTGACCATGATGGTCACTTTGGTAACGACCGTCTTCATTTGGCTCGTAGCATTTCCCATTGGGATCTACTCGGCTGTACGCCAATATTCGATTGGTGACTATATCGCCACCTTCTTCGGCTTTATTGGCTTGGCCACGCCCAATTTTCTGTTAGGGCTGGTGCTTCTTTACCTTGGCATCAGGTTTTTTGATATGAGCGTAGGAGGCTTGCAGTCACCAGAATATATTGGTCAGCCGCTAAGTATTAATAAGGTGATTGATTTTCTCTCTCACCTTTGGATTCCAGTTGTGATTCTAGGAACAGCAGGAACGGCCGGATTAATTCGCATCATGCGGGCCAATCTGCTCGATGAGTTGCACAAGCCCTACGTGGTTACGGCCCGCGCCAAAGGTGTTCCAGAACGACGCTTGCTGATGCGTTATCCGGTGCGGGTGGCCATGAACCCATTTGTGAGCACCATTGGCTGGACGTTACCAGCATTAGTCTCTGGATCGATTATCGTTTCAATTGTTCTGAATTTGCCTACGACTGGCCCTATGCTCTTCCAGGCCTTGCAACAGCAGGACATGTATCTAGCCGGTAGCTTTATCCTCATCGTTAGTTCATTGACCGTTATCGGCACCCTAATTTCGGATATTCTCCTAGCTTGGCTAGATCCACGGATACGTTACCAGTGACCTTTGAACAGTGATCTACCGACTACCGATTACCGATTACCGATTACCGATTACCGATTACCGATTACCGATTACCGATTACCGATTACCGATTACCGAAACTATGGCTGTAGACGCAAATTCTTTACCTCAAACTCAAGCACCCGAACCTCAATCCTCTGGCCCAGGGATGACTAATCAACCCCAGGACAATGAAGCCCAGGTCTTTGTGGCCTCTCAATGGCAGTTGATGTGGTGGCGTTTTCGCAAGCATAAGCTAGCGTTGGTTTGTGCCTATATCACGATATTTATCTATATTATTGCAATCTTTCCTGACTTCTTTGCCCCATTTCCGCCCGACCGTACAGCCACTGACTATACATTTGCACCGCCTCAGCGCGTTAAATTTTTCCAGGAGGTAGACGGTGAGCGTGTCTTCAACCTGCATGTCAACGACTATAAGGTGGAAGTCGATCCGGTAGCGCTACGGCGCAATTTTGTGATCGACTCGGAAAATGTTATCGACATCGGCTTCTTGGTGGAGGGCGAGCCGTATAAAGTTCTGGGCATCTGGGAAGCCACAACCCGCCTCATTGGCCCCAAGGACAATACTCGCCCTATGTACCTATTTGGGGCAGACAAATTGGGGCGTGATCTCTTTAGCGGCATTATCTACGGCACTCAGATCTCCATGTCTATTGGGCTACTGGGTGTCCTGATAAGCTTGATCCTTGGCATCATTTTAGGTGGTTTATCTGGCTTTTACGGAGGGGCCCCTGACAACGTTATCCAGCGCATTATCGAATTTCTGCGCTCGATTCCAAGCATTCCGCTCTGGATGGGTCTTGCGGCGGCCATGCCTACGGACTGGCCACCTGTCTATCGCTACTTTGCCATTACAGTTATCTTGTCCATTATTGGTTGGACTGGATTGGCTCGGGTTGTACGTGGAAAATTCCTCTCGCTGCGAGAAGAGGATTTTGTTATGGCTGCCAAGCTAGATGGGGCCAGCCAGATGAGCATTATCCTAAAGTACATGTTGCCTTCTTTCCTCAGTCACATCATTGCCAGCATCACGTTAGCCATCCCAGGGATGATTCTCTCTGAAACGTCGCTTAGCTTCTTAGGGCTGGGTCTACGTCGTCCCGTCATCAGCTGGGGTGTACTCCTTTTTGATGCCCAAAATGTACGCGCAGTAGTCACGGCCCCTTGGTTACTACTAGCAGCTCTTCCCGTCATTATCTCCGTCCTCGTCCTCAATTTTCTGGGCGATGGGCTACGGGACGCAGCCGATCCATATTCAAGATAAAAAGAATGAAGAATTGTAGATTTAGGATTTTAGATTGACGATTGCGTGGTGCATGAAGTTCACAGTTTTGCTTAATTTGCATCCCAGCGCGAATCGTTCTAAATTCTACTTAGGATTTCAAGACGAATAATCGTCAATCAAGAATCGCAAATTGTTATGTCAGATATTTTACTCGAAGTTAAGGGCCTAAAAACCCATTTTTTTTTAGATGAGGGAACGGTCCGCGCGGTAGATGGGGTAGACTTTTCAGTTAAGCGCGGTCAAACGCTGGGGATTGTAGGGGAAAGTGGTTGTGGCAAAAGTGTTTCAGCCTTTTCGATTTTGCAACTAGTAGGGCCTCCTGGCGAGATTGTGGAAGGGGAGATTCTGCTCCACAAAGATGGAACCCAGAGTGGTCTATCCAGCCCCCATGAAATTGTCGATGTCGCGGCTCTTCCTTCGGGTAGTGAGGCATTGCGCCAGATTCGCGGCAACGAAATCGCCATGATCTTTCAGGAGCCGATGACATCTCTCAGCATGATGCACACGGTAGGTTTCCAAATTATGGAAGCCATCTTGCTCCATTTTGACATTAGCAAAGAAGAAGCACGGGAACGAGCCATTGAAATGTTGCACAAGGTTGGCATCCCCAAACCAGAGCAACGGGTAGATGATTATCCCTTTCAACTGAGTGGTGGTATGCGGCAACGAGCCATGATTGCCATGGCTCTCTCGTGCAATCCCAGTCTGTTGATTGCTGATGAACCAACCACAGCGCTCGACGTAACGACCCAAGCTCAAATTCTTGAATTGATGCAATCGCTGCAGGAAGAGTTTGGCATGGCTGTTATGATGATTACCCATGATTTGGGCGTTGTTGCTGAAATTTGCGACGAAGTCGTGGTTATGTACTTGGGTGAGGTGGTGGAACGGGCCGATGTTGATTCGCTCTTCCATGATCCCAAACACCCTTATACCCAAGCATTGCTTCAGTCCATACCGAGATTAGGCCAAAGTAAAGCGGGCCGTCTGCAACCCATTGAAGGCAGTGTACCCGATCCCTATAATCGACCTGCGGGATGTCCTTTCCACCCACGATGCACGCAAGCGATTCCCGGTACATGTGATCAGGTCCATCCGAAGTTGACCGATCTAGGGAATAGCCGAGCAGTGCGGTGTGTATTGTATGAGTAGAAATAATACTTAGGATCGAGAATTTAATAAAACGTAATAGAAGATCTCTCGGGTACTCGAGATGACAGAACCGAAGTTTTTGGTTTTATTTGATCCTGATTCCTTAAAGTAATGAAGCGGTGAGAATTTAATGACCACAACCAACGGTCACGCATCGGGGAACGGACACATTGAGCCGCTGCTCGAAGCCAAAGATCTAAAGATGTATTTCCCGGTTCGGCGCGGGGTTTTCCAGCGGATTGTCGCCTACGTCAAGGCAGTTGATGGCGTTAGTTTTACCGTCCAACCTGGTGAAACCTTGGCGTTGGTGGGTGAAAGCGGCTGTGGGAAGACGACCATCGGCCGTTCGCTCATGCGGGCCTATGATCCCACTGGCGGTTCAGTCTTCTATCAGGATAGTCAAGGGCGCAAGGTGGATTTGACGGCCCTCAGCAATGCAGAGCTGCAACCCTACCGCCGAGAGCTACGCATGATCTTCCAGGATCCCCACTCATCGCTCAATCCTCGGATGACAGTGTTGGATCTCATCGGTGACCCTATGAAGATTCATGGCATTGCCCAAGGAAAGGAGTTGGAAGAGCGAGTTGCTGAATTGATGGTTAAGTGTGGGCTACGCGCCGAATTCATGCGCCGCTATCCCCACGCCTTTAGTGGGGGCCAACGCCAGCGAATTGGCATCGCTCGGGCGCTAGCCCTCAATCCTCGCTTGGTTGTGGCCGATGAAGCCGTCTCGGCCTTGGACGTTTCGGTTCAGGCCCAAATCTTGAACCTGCTTCAGGATCTTCAGTCGGAAATGGACCTAACTTACATATTCATCTCCCACGATTTAAGCGTAGTCGAGTACATTGCTGACCGAGTCGCGGTGATGTATGTCGGGAAACTTGTTGAACTAGCTGAGACAGAAGAGCTTTACAACAATCCCAAGCATCCCTATACAGAAGCGCTCCTCTCTGCGGTCCCCAAACCGGACCCGCGGCTACGTTCCCAGCGTATTGTTCTCGAAGGTGACGTACCGGACCCATCCAACCCGCCTTCAGGCTGTTACTTTCACCCACGTTGCCGCTATGCGCAGGAAATCTGTGTCAATGAATTGCCCCCTTTACAAGATGTGGGCAGCGGGCATATGGTTTCCTGCCATTTTGCTAATGAGTTGGCGCTGAGTGGGATTGCTGAGTTGGCTACAGCATAGTTCTTAAAACGGGCAAACCATCGCACATCCCGTAATCAGTAGTAGGGTAGAGATGAAAAATAGAACCAGTCGTTGGTTACCGCTCAAAGTTTGATACATGCTCAAACCTCCCTGTAAGCTCTTCATACTGATGGTTGTGATAGTACGAAACTGCGGGGTGAAGGATAACTCACTACTGGGTGTGGGGCAGGACACGAGGCAGATCGGTGAACAGCACCCACCCAACGACTGACATCTGAACAAGCTAGCCCACCTGTACGGAAGATTGACGATTGCCCTTCTATCCTCTCTCCAGCGTCAAGAAACGCGTCACCGTCCACGCCCCTAACATACTTGCCGCACCAGGAATGCCAATCCCCCATACGCCAAAGTGTTTATAGAGCAGAGGGCCCACAAAAGCACCTACCGTCATGGCCAGAAAACCAAGCCCCATACGCATGGTCATCATTTTTCCTCGATGCTCTGGGGACTGTTCGCTGATAAGCACAATATGGGCCACAATGGAAAACTCCAAGGTCCATCGAGCCATAAGCAGTCCGAGCAGAGCCATCACATAGCCTTGGTTCCAAAGCGGCAGAAGTAGGTAAAAGAGGACGCCAAACCCGGTTGCGACCAGTACACTTCGTTGCTTACCAATCCGATCCCCAAAGATGCTGACCAATCCGCTGCCACAGATATCGGCAATCCCCATGAGAAATGCGACTTGTCCCAGTTGAGCTGCCTCTAATCCGTACTCATATGCCAGCCAGGTGCCAAAATTAATGTTGAGTACCATGCCCGCCATCTTTGTTAACGAATCACTGAATAGCACCGCAATTGCCGAACGCCAGTTAGGGCCAAAGTCCAAAATATCATTGAACAGGTCACGCGTTGACACTGCTGATTCATCAGCCTCTCTCCCTGTGCCGGGCATTTGAAAGAAGCCGATAATTAAAAGTAACTCTAACAGACCCATTACCAGAAAAGGCATTCGCCACGACGTCCATCCTATGAGCCACCCAAAGATAGGCATCACGGCAATCCCGGTAAATGCGTAGGTATATTCGAGCATTCCCAGCCCCCGGGAACGACTCTCAAAGGGTAGAAGATGGCTCATGTAGGCCACCAATGTAGGCGATACACCAGCTGAACCACCCCCCATTAAAAACAGCCCAAGGACAAAGGTTCCGGGGGTTTGGGAGAAGTAGATGAGCAATGTCCCAATGGCCGTAATCAGTAACCCAAACAGAATAACTCGTCTATAGCCTCGCTTGTCGGCCACAATCCCAAAGAAGGGCGAGACAAGATTAGCAATCTTGCTCAACCCCAAGTAGCGAGCCAGCTCTACTTCACTTTGATTCAGCCCGCTAGCAATGAGCGGCAGAAACGGGAAAAAGATCTGTATGACACTGGAAAGGATTAATCGAGTAAGCAGAACAATTGTTATAACTTGAGGGGCCACCTTAGACGGGGATTTAGATTGGGTGGGATCGGTATGATTTGGCGGGTGCGAAGACACTAGCTCATTGTTTCCTTATGCGATTCGGCCTTTGGTGATGAAGGGATAGCGGTTAATCATTTGACAGATATCTATCAAATCGCTATGATACAGTGGATATCAGCTCCCAAGTATAATTTCCCTCTACCTTGCTACTATAACACCAGCTATATAGATGACCAGAAAAGTCCTGCCCTCCCTTTTCGGAATTACCTGGGGCAGATTGGCAATAGTCGGGGCAAGACATTTCTGGCGAAGTATATCAACTATACTCACCTCCGTTTCAGAACGGGCGTTTGGGTAGGTTGGTAGAGTATCAGAAAAGATCTGTTTTCAAATCGGTCTCAGTGTAGCTTATCAATCAGATGGTACCAAAGCTGTATCTATCTTAGCTAAAGGAGAAGACTAATGAATCGACTATTGAAGAGGCAAGCAGCCCATCGCTCAATCTACTGGGTAATGGCTCTGGCGGCAATGTTACTGGTTTTGGCCGCCTGTACACCTGCGGCAGCACCGGATGGTGGAGGTGGTGATATGGCTGATGATAGTGCCGCTGAAGCAGATAGCCCTGCAGAAGACGCTGGCCCTGCCGAACAGCTCTTGATCGGTGGTTTTGATGTGGGGCCAGGTGGTGATCCCCAGGGCGTGTTGTATAACAACGGTGCTGGGAACACATGGTTTGTTAAGATATTTACCCCGCTGATCTTAATGGACGAGACCTTTTCCGCCCATACTAGCGAAGGGGCACTGGCTGTGGAATGGTCTCCCAATGAAGATGCAACCATTTGGACATTCAATTTGCGTGAAGGTGTCAAATGGCATGATGGCGAGGATTTCACGGCATCCGATCTAAAGTGGACAGCCGAGTTCGTCTCTGCGCCCCAAGCAGCGGTAACCCACTTCGGCATAAGTCAAGCAGACCAAATTGTAGGTTGGACAGAGTACAACAGTGGAGAGGCGGATGAGATCGCCGGCATCCAAGCTGTGGACGATCTGACTCTGCAAATCGAGCTGTCAATTTCCAACCCGCGCTTCTATGATGCAGTCCGAGGTTTTTATGCACTGCCCGAACACGCCATCGATTTTGAACCTACAGAGATCTTTAGCGCCGACTGGTGGTTCAGCAGCCCCATAGGCACGGGGCCCTTTAAGTTTGGTGCCTATGAAAAAGATCAGTTTATGGAGCTGGTCCCCAATGAGCTGTACTGGGATGGCGCTCCTAAGATGGAGAAGCTGGTCAATCGCTACTTCGTTGATGAAACAGCCGCTGTTTTGGCCTTGGAGAGTGGTGACATTCACTTTTCTTATGTGAGCGCGGACGTAGCCAGCCGCTTTGAGGGCAATCCAGATTACCAAATTTTCGCTGGCCCCTCATTCGTCACCAATATGTTCAACTACAACTACCAGAATGATGCTTGGAAGGATAAGCGCGTCCGCCAAGCTATTATGTACGGTACAGACCGAGCGTCTATCATCAGTGATGTCTTTAATGGTACTGCCCAGGCCACGCCCTGTCAGGATCCTTATCCGCAATTCTGGCCAGAAGACGCTAACTATTATGAGTACGATCCGGAAAAAGCCCGTTCTTTGCTATCCGAGGCTGCGGCAGATGGCGTCAGCTTGGATGGCATGAACTTAGACATCCCAACCTACTATACATCCCAGTTGGCCAAAGACATCCTCACTGTGATCCAAGCCAACCTGATTGATGTCGGTGTCGACGCCAATCCAACCTTCCTGGATGTACCAACTTGGCGTACAGTAGTGGATGACAACACCGCAGAGTGGAACATCGCTTATCGAGGTGCCGGTGGTGGCCCTGTTTCCTACAGTCCCACTTGGTATGTAGAGGGAAATCAATGGGGCATAGATGATCCAGCCTATGTCGATCTCTTTGCAGCCATGGACGCGGCCCAGACGCCCGAAGAGTACACAGCGGCACGAACCGCTCTTTGTGCATACCAGAATGAGGAAGCGACCTTTGGTTACTGGTGGGTCTCCACCCGCTATGGGATTGCATCTGCCGATGTAGCCGATTTCCATTACTTCCCCGCCCCCGGTGGTGGTCCTGTTGTGGACCGATCTCACCTTTGGAATATTGAGTAGGTAAATGTTGCAGGGTTGCAGGGTTGTAGGTTTAGAATCTGTCCTTGTCACCTTGCAACCTTGTCACTTTACCATCTTGCTAACTCCCTATGCAATACGTCCTACGCCGTATCCTCATCAATATCCCCGTGCTGATTGCGGTCACAATTGTGATCTTTCTTCTGATCAATTTTGCCCCTGGCGACCCTGTGGATTTCTTTGTTAATGAGGAGATCGGCATCACCAAAGACGATCTTGACTTTGTACGAGAGCGCTATGGGCTGGATGATCCCATGCCGGTTCGTTATGTTAAGTGGATCGGCCAGGTGGTGCAAGGTGACCTGGGGTTCCGCTTCAAGAATGGTGATGATGTAGCCGAGGTGTTGGGTGTTCGCTTACAACGCACATTGTTGTTGATGGGGACATCTTTAGCCATTGGCATTCTGCTGGGCGTGACGTTGGGTACCTTTATTGGGCTGCGTCAGTATTCGTTCTGGGATTTTTCACTTACGGGCCTCTCCTTTGTTGGCATCTCCATGCCAGCCTTTGTTGCGGGTATCTTTGGATTGTACCTCTTTTCCGTTAAGCTCGGTTGGTTTCCTTCTGGCGGAATGCGTACCATTGGGCAAGAGAAATCGCTACTGGATCTGCTCTACCACCTAGTGCTCCCTGCAGGGACATTGGCCATCTTCAGTATAGCCGGCTTTATGCGCTACACCCGCTTCAGCATCTTAGAGGTGCGGCAGGAAGACTATGTGCGTACCGCGCGCGCCAAAGGTCTACGCAATCAGGTTGTTACCTGGCGGCACATCTTTCGCAACGCCATTCTTCCAGTGGTTACCATAGTGGGCCTAAGCTTGCGAGGGCTAGTCGCGGGGGCGCTCTTCACCGAAACGATCTACAGTTGGCCCGGCATGGGTTCGCTGCTGGTTGACGCGGTAGCGGCACGGGACTACCCTATGGTCATGGGCATTATGTTGGTTACCTCTGTAGTGGTTTTGGCTGCCAACCTGATCACGGATCTGACGTACGCAGTGGTTGATCCACGGATTCGGTATGAATAGAGTTTATATAAATGGCCAGAAAAGTTCTGTTCTCTCTGTCCGGAATGTTCCAGAACGGATTGGATAAGAGTCGGGACAAGACTTTTCTGGCGAAGTATAGAAATAGCTACTTTGTTCGGAACGAACGTTATACGACGGGAAGTATCTATATAGCCCTCGGCTCAGCAATGGCTGGTTCAGCTTTGAATAGCAAATAACCCATGTCAGCAATATCCCTCTCTACAGATGAGAGCCAAATACTTGATACTTATGTAAAGTCCCAGTCACCGGCCCAGCAGGCGTGGCGACGCTTTTTGCGCCATCCTCTAGCGGTAACGGGTGTGGTCACCTTCGGGGTGATTCTGCTAATCACCTTGGGCGCGCCTTTCCTAGAACGGTATCCATACGAAGAGCTCAATCTGCGAGACAAATTCCAATCGCCTAACCTTACTCACTTTTTGGGAACAGATCGGGTAGGGCGTGACATCTGGAGTCGGACGTTACATGGAGGCAGGGTATCGATTGCTGTAGGCTTTAGCGCTGCCCTCATGTCTACCGTTATCGGCGTAATTTTGGGTGCGCTCTCTGGCTACTATCGAGGCATGGTAGATATGGTGATTATGCGCTTCACCGATGTCATCATGACCTTTCCACGGGTCGTGATTATTTTGACCGTTGCCATTTATGTTGGTCAGAATATCACCAACGTGATTCTGCTCATTGGCATCTTTAGTTGGCCAGGCGTGGCGCGCTTGGTCCGTGGACAAGTATTATCGTTACGCGAGAATCAATATGTCCTGGCTGCCCAGTCATTGGGGACTCGAGATGGTCGTATCATCCTTGGTCATATCTTACCTGGTGTAGTGGCCCCGTTGCTGGCATCTGTTACCTTCGCTATCAACGAAGCCATTCTGCTAGAAGCCGGTCTTAGCTTTCTAGGCGTCGGCATCCCTTTACCTACACCGAGTTGGGGCAACATGCTAGAGACGGCACGTAGCTTGGATGTACTGCAAGATGGGCCATGGATTTGGATACCACCTGCTATCATGATTCTACTGACCGTATTGAGCATCAATTTTATCGGCGATGGGCTGAGAGATGCCATTGATCCGCGGCACAGTCGATAGTTTAGAGTCGGTTGGTTCAGAGTTGGTTGGTCCAGAGTCGGTAGATGGTGGATGGGCTAATCTTAGGTTTGGTTTGTAACTAGATTGACACTGATAGCCTCATTAGTTTCACATGAATAACAACCTTGTAGTAGCGCTCAGCGTGGGCCAAAGTAAAATTGGTGCCGGTGCCATTGACTATCAGGGAAATTTGGTCTGTCTGCTAGATGAGATTGCGACGCCCCAAGACACATCGGCTCGGTATGCTGCGGTTGCCCAACAAATTTTGGCAGTTATCCATGAAGTGGGCCTGCCTAATGTCTCCTATGTGGGTATCTCGTATCCCGAACTAGTTCCACCGCCTCCAAGAGTAGTCGCCAATTTAGAGATTCTTCCGACAACTGCGGACCCTATTCACGATGCCATTGCAGTGCTGGTTTCAAAAGCACTAGATTCAACCATAAAAATCGAACTCATGCACGATGCTGCGGCAGCTGCGCTGGGTGAAGTCAGCCCCAAAGGCACGCTGCCAGGATGCCAAAACTGTATCTTCATCGTCTGGGGGACGGGTGTTGCCAGCGGCATCATCTCCGGTGGGAAGCTCTACTGGCACGATCCCATTATCCACATGATGACAGGTGAAGCGGGGCTACAAGTCATCAGGACAGCAACGGGCGCATTTGCCTATAGTCCGTTGGCGCATATTCCCGAGCTAGGTCCGTCGGAATTGCGCTTTGACCGGTGGCTGCGCGGGCCTGAAATTGCGCAGAGGTTCAGAGAGGAAATACGGATAGATGGACGTGGGCCAGCACTTTTAGAACTCGCTAACAAATCTCCTGAGGAGATAGACCTAATAGACATCAATCGGGTGGCCAGGGAGAATGATCCGCTTGCTATCCAACTGATTGAATCGGCCGGGCAAGAGATGGGACAAGCGTTGGCTCCTTTTATCGCTTACTGGTTTGTGGAGCGAAAGATGGCGTTTGCCAAAACAATCATTATTGGCTCCGGTGTGGCCAAATTAGGAGACGGGCTGAATCGGGCAGGCCAGGGGATTCTCATTTCGGCTATTCGGAGGGCCATTGAGGATACACTCTCTTCGCTCGGTGTCTATGGCTATAATACAAGTAACGTTATTCTGTCTGAGATTGGGTACGAGCGAGAGTTCTATGCATTTATCTGATGTCAGTAGGCCGCAGTCGCGTGGTCGATTAGTCCATGTCAAATTGGTACACATCAAGCACATTGCAATCTGCTAAATATAGAGAGACTACCACCTTGGCCTAAAGAAACCGAGTTTTTAGACTGTACGACAAGATGTTTGTGTCAAATTAGTCTGATTTCTTCGACAAACTACTCGGAACCGTGAAAAACTCGGTTTCTGAGTTCGGTAAGGCGAACAGATACCTACTGAATATAGAGGGATTACAAGTCAAGCAGTGGATTCCCAACAATTCCCAACCACCAAATTACTGCTTATACGGCATGGCCAAGCGCGTTCCGCAGATGGTTCCTATGGTGAGGACACGCCCTTGAGCACACTGGGGGAACGTCAGGCGCAACGGCTGGCAGAGGTAATTGCTGCGAATACTCAGCCGACAACCATCTACACAAGTCCTTACCGAAGGGCAGCCGAAACGGCCATACCACTTTGCAAGGCGCTCAAGCAGGAGCCGCTCATGGATCATCGACTTTCCGAGTTTGACTTTGGGTCCAATTCCTTAGAAGCTATTGAAGAGCGGCCCGACCTACTCATCTGGCAAGCGACGCATCGAGGCACGGCACGTAGCGAAAGTTTGGGGGAGTTCATGGTCAGAGTCACTGATTCTTGCGAAGAGATGATTGAACGGCACAAAAATGAGTGCGTGGCGGTTTTTGCCCACGCAGGCACCATAGACGCAGCCATCCGTTGGGCGGTGGGCTTTACACCGGAGAGCATTTGGCAACACGAATTTAACTTAACAAACGGATCCATTACTGAAATTGATTACTGGCCAAACGGTCAGATTCAAGGTGGTTCACCTCGCTATGCGTCAATTGTGCGTGTGGGAGATAGTGCTCATCTTACAGATCTAGTAAGCATCATATAGGAACAACATCGATGACACGTCGTATCCGATATCAAGGTGCAGTGATTCAGGATCACCATATTCTACTCATCAAAAATTGCCAGCATGAAGACCAACTGGAATACTGGTCTATGCCTGGTGGCGGTCGTGAAGAAGGCGAGAGCGAAGAAGAATGTGTTGCGCGTGAGTTAAAAGAAGAAACACACCTGGACGTTCAGGTGAAGCAACTGTTGCAAGATGAGTCCAGCCCACCGGAGAGCTTTTACGAGTGGTTCAAAACCTATGAGTGTAAACCCATTGGTGGCGAGGCACGCCCTGGCAGTGAACCGGAATTTGACCTTGCGCCACACAAATTTGGGTATGAGATTGTGGAAGTGGATTGGTTTGATCTGCGGAATGAATCCACATGGACAGCAGAACTTTTGAACAGCACCATTACTCATGCAACGATGAAGAAAGTCTCGCAAGTACTCGGCTATATAGAGTAGGGAGGAAAACTTTATATCAACCATGGATAAAAGCCAATCTCATGAAATTTAGGGACCCACATGAACACCGATACCTTACGTACCCTTCAAGCCCCACTAAAAGAAGCCTATCGCGAAAACCCTGAAGCAGCTCTAATTACACTCAAAGCTCAGGGGCGCATCGGCGAGGGCATCACCTGCAAAATCGATACGAATCGGGCCATGGCCGAAGCTGGGCTACATCCGGCCACAGGTGGTGATGGCCTTTCCCTCTGCTCGGGAGACATGTTACTGGAGGCATTGGTCGCTTGTGCTGGTGTGACGCTCGGCGCGGTGGCGACTTCTATTGGTGTAGAGCTCCGGGATGCCACTGTTCGAGCGGAAGGTGATCTGGATTTCCGTGGTACGTTAGCCGTTGCCAAAGATGCCGCGGTGGGTTTCAAAGCCATCCGCCTCAACTTTGCTCTAGAGACAGATGCTCCCGCTGAACAGATCGCCTCTCTGATCAAATTGACGGAACGGTACTGCGTAGTTTTTCAGACTTTGCAGCAGGCACCGGAAATTGTGGTTACACATGGTTAGTGAATTTGTTCTCATAATATTTCATCCGTTCGCTACATCAGGTATAGAGAAACTTCAGATCACTCACTGCTTGAAAGAGATTTCTCTGCCTGCCGTTCATGCTTTATACGTCGCAGTCGCTGGACAACTGGTGATGGAGCCATCGGTCGCTGCTTCCGCTGTTCATCAAACTGCTCGTTACTCAAATTACCTGCTCAATTACCTACTAAGGTCTAAAGATGAAAACGCCCTTAAAGGTGGCCATCGCTGGCTGCCACCGCATGTTGTTAACGAAGTTGACCAATCATAATTTTGCTGCTGCTTTTGACGTTGTGCCGGAGACCGAGATGGTGGCTGTCTTTGATTTAGGTGACGAGACTCGCACGGAGTTTCTCACTTTTTGGGGAGAGATGCCTACCTACGCCGACTATGGCCAAATGCTCGGTGAGGTGAAGCCTGACATCGTCTGCATTGCTACTCGCCAGACCATGCACGCGGATCAGATTGAAGAGGCCGCGGCAGCAGGGGTGCGGGGTGTTCTCTGTGACAAGCCACTCGCAACCAGCTTGGCTGAATCCGACCGCATTGTGGCTACATGCCAACGCTACAATGTCGCATTGCTTTTTGGGCTGGACCGACGCCATTTAACGCCTTATCAACACCTACGTCAGTTGATTAAGGATGGAGTCGTGGGCCAAGTTAGGAGTATGATGGTCCACGGCTTGCCGAATCTGATCAACCATGGTTGCCACAATTATGATACAGCTTTGATGCTGCTGGGTGATCCCGAGCCACTCTGGGTAAGCGGCTTGGTCGAGGACGTTTCTGGTGATCCGGCAGAGTCTCGAAGGCATTTGGATCCACCGGGCCGAGGTCAAGTAGGTCTAGACAATGGCGTTGTGATGTACCTGACCGGGGATGGCGGTAAGAAACCGTCGTTTGAAATCATCGGTGACGAAGGGCGCCTCATCATTCTTGATGATGCCAATGAAGCTTACCTCTGGTCCAAACAGTCAGGAAAGAGTACAGGAATGCAAACCCTCTCGCTACCGCCTCATGAAGAGAATTGGCCAGCCGGTCCCGCCATGGTGCGCAATTTGGTCCGTGCCATGGAGGCTCAGGCCCCAACAAAATGCGATGGTGCCCACGCCCGTCGAGCCACCGAAATTGGTTTTGCCATCCACCTATCCCATCAGAATCATGGTTCTCGTCTATCGCTACCGGCTTCTGATCGCACGCTATCTATCCCATCCTTTCCCTGGGGTAATGAGTAGATAGTATGAAAGCAGCCTGGGACTGGCACCTGCCACGAACGACAAGAGAAGAAGAGCAGCAGCTCATTGCCTTCACTTGTGAACTTGGGTTTGACACGTTAATCATCCATGAGCCAACCACGACGCTAATGGAGTTTGCCCAAGCAGTTGGCTTGAAGGTCATTGCCATCATCACGCCGAATGCAACCAGGCAATTCATTCAACAACATCCAGAAGCACTCCAGCAGATGCTGCCCTTGGAAGAGGCCATCAAGAATTCGCTTCATAGCATACAGTGGGAGCCTTACACCATACAGGCACACCGCTGGTTCCCGATTGTTCAAATGGCAGCTCTGCTCTGTTTTGAGCATCCGCTTGCACAGGCAGAGCTTAAGCGACGGGTGACCGATGGTCTGGCTATTGCTGACGGTGTGGCCTTTGATGGCTTTGGCTTTGCCAATCATTTTGCCTGTTTCTGTTCTCATTGTCAGGCTAAACGCCAGGAAGTGCGTACTGTGGACCCGTCAAGGCACGATGCAGAGGTTGTGGCAACTATGGCCCAGGCAAGTCTGGTTGAAATTTCTCACATTCTTTATAAGCATGCAAAGTCTATCAAATCGGATGCAATCGTCACCAATCATCTATGGCCACCATTTCGTCCCAATCCGACATATGGCAGTGACTTGAAGCTAGACTTTTGCTCTCAAACCATCTCCTGGTTCTATCAACCAAACTGGAGCCTTGAGCGGGTTGAATTTGAGGCACAAGAGATGAAGCGTTTAGAGAAGCCCGAGAATAACCGTTTTGTTCCCTTTATTGGTATCTTTGACGAACCGTATTTGAGGCGATCTGGAGAACGTATTGCTCGTGAATTGGCGATTGCTAAGCAATATGGCGAGGGCCATTTGGTCTTCTGCAATTTGGAAGCGATTCAACAATATCCAGATGTGCGGGCCGCCGTGGAAGCAGCCCTGAAAGAATAGGTAAGTGTCGACTGAGTATAGAGGAGAGCAGATAGCAAATACAACGAGAGAAAAGTATATGAGCAATCCATCAGAATTAGGGAAGATGTTCAGGCAAAATGGTTATGCCATTGCCAAGTCATTATTTTCGGAAAAAGAGACGGAACACTATCGCACTCACTACATGAACTTACGGCAGGAAGGGGCCTACAGGTACGATCTCATCACCCAGTGGGAGGAGGACGAAGGGGATCCCCTCAAACGGTACCCACGGATGTTCAACATGCATCACTGGGATGATGTCAGTCGGCAGTGGCTTCTGGATGAGCGCATTCGTCAGTGCATGGTCGAGATGCTGGGTCAAGAGCCATACGCTGTCCAGACCATGCTCTACTTTAAACCCCCAGGTGCGCGCGGTCAGGCCTTGCACCAGGATCAGTACTACTTGCGGGCCAAACCAGGCACCAGTATTGCAGCATGGATGGCGTTAGAGACCATAGACCAAGCCAATGGATGTCTACAAGTTGTGCCCAAAACCCAAGACTTGCCGTTGATCTGCCCTGTGGAGGCCGACGAAAGCGAGAGCTTTACCACCATTGTTGTCCCCTTACCGCCTGAATTGGAGCCAGTTCCCATCTGTCTTGAGCCGGGAGATGTCTTCTTCTTCAACGGGCAACTGGTCCACGGCAGCTTCCCTAACACGACAACGGATCGATTCCGTCGCTCTCTAGTCGGCCACTACATTGAAGGCCATGCAGAGCAGGTGATGGCTTTGGACCGTCCTGTACTGCGGATGGATGGAACCATTGTGGAAGAGATTCAAGATAGTCCTGAAGGAGGCGAGTGTGGTGCATGGGTTGATCAAGGTGGGACACATCTTGTGGATGTGAATCAAGTCTATAAATCAACAAGCTCTCTAGAAACCGTACCATTATAGTCCAATCAGGATCGAACCCGGGTGACAATCTGCCATATCTTAGAGCTTGTCATTTGAGAAAAAACTTTCTTTGGATATGTTCTTAGGAATGGGACTTAGACAAAACCGGATACCTGGATGCCCGATTACAGCCTTCGGGCATGACAACTCTGCGGTTTTATCTGTTCGGCGACCTTTACTTGCCTACTGGGACAAGGACGAGGCGTGGCCAGTAAAGAGAGCGCTCGCCCTCCATTGTAAATAAATCGCTGAACTCAAAACTGTTGGTTGCATACGTGACAACGAGATCTGCAGCGTTTGGACCAGCTAGTTTGGGGTGTGCCTTGGCGGCATACACAAATGGTTGCGGACGATCTGATTCTGGTGGATCGTAGACAGTGATGGGTGACGACCAAGGACCAGTGATCGCGGGGGCAGTACGCAGCCCGATGGTTGTGTCACCGAAGCCATAGCTGGCGACGTGGATAAATGATTCCGTACGCTCGTCCCAGTGGAGTGAGCATTCGGCCCCCGCATCATCTAATACATATGCAGGACCGCCAGCGCTGAGTTCAGATTCGGGAAGCCATCCGCGTCGTTCACCAGCCCACCATTCCGCACTATCCATATTGCCTTGCGCGAGTTGTTTGGATGGGTAGCGTACAAGCATACCTGGATGCTCACCCATACGGGTAGATTCCTGATGGATGGCAAGAGCAACGATGTACTCACCGTCCTGGACAACAGCTGTTGCGGGAATGATACCATAGGCGTTCGGCTTACCATCAATAATCTGAAGGTTCCACATCTCTGGCGACATGTGCGGATTGTCGATCAGTGCAAGAGCGTAACCCTCATGTGCAAAACCAAGACCTTGGCCTGGGGTCGCACCCATCAAGAATAAGAAGATGACCAACGGTCCTTCATCCAGCAGAATCCCGTGCCTAGGCCAATACCACTGTGAACCGCGCTCGGGAAAGAATGATGCCGGTGACCCATTTGCGTCCTGCCGCCAGTGGAAAGTCATTGACGCGGTACGTGGATCCACGCCTATCTGGATGGCAACTGTATTGCGCACCATTTTAGATACTTTGCGCGTATACGCATCTGATACGGCAACGAACGTATCATCAAAGAGCCAAAGTACACGGTCATCAGTAAGCGGAATCGTCAGCGCGGCATCGGCACCAAGCCAACGTGGTTCATGGCGGAATAGCGCTTCGGCCTCTACATATGCACGTCCCGTTGGCCTGCTTACCCAGGGAGCTCTCGCCGAGCAGGCGACGATGAGCAAGGCCATAAAGGGCAACGTGAATCGTATCATTACCTGATATGGCTGGAGTTGATTCATAATCGGCTCTCCAGCAGTCCTGAGCATAGAAAGTACAGCACTTGATTTGTCATGACATCCGCTATGCTTGGTAGATGGGTTAGTATTGAACATTCTTGGTTAAGCGAAATGTCAAGCTTGAACCCGTACAGAGTATACTATGAATATACAGATCGTTTTTGCAACACCCACCTTAGCAGGATCATTTTCATCCACTGTGGTGACTCTTGATCCATGAAAAACTACTGAGTATCAAAATAGCCCCAACAATTTATGGCAGGAGAAGCTCATCAATGAAGGTCATTATTTTCGGTGCAACGGGAAAAACAGGACAGCATACATGGCAGCAAGCGCTGGAACAAGGTCACGAAGTCACGGTCTTTGTGCGCTCTGTGGGGAAAATCGAGAGCACCGATGCCAATTTGCACATTGTCCAAGGTGATGTCTTTGACGCAAACTCGGTTACCAACGCAATTGCTGGCCACCAGGCCGCCATCGTTTGCCTGGGAAGTACAAACCTAAAGGACAAGACAACCTTAACCAATGGGACAAAGAATGTCGTCAACGGGATGATTCAGCACGATACGAGTCGCCTAATTGTTATTTCTGCGGCGGGGGTAGGAGAAAGCTGGGTACAGATCCCATTGATGCCGCGTATTCTTTTCAAGACGATGCTGCGTAACGTCTTTGCCGATCACCATACCCAAGAGGAAGCCGTCAAGAAAAGCTCTCTCGACTGGACAATCGTGCGTGCGGCGATTCTGAAAGATAAACCTGCAATGGGCGACTACACAGCCAGCAACGCAGCAAAAGTTGGCAATATCAACCGTGCAGATCTTGCAGATTTTTTGGTTAAACAGATAACTGATACTACCTATAGCCAGCAGGCGATCTCCGTTACGTCGTAGAGAACCCACAGGCGGCCGCTATATGCTCGGCGGATTCGACACGTTAATTCAAAAGATAAATTTCCCAGACAGTCGTGGAGATAGCGTTCTCTATTGTAAGGCCTCGATACGTCCGATTCAATGGAGAACGCTATCACAAGCGTTTAAGAGAGCTGGTGAAACTGCTCATGCACGCTAATCAGCGCTTGGTACCCTTCCTGATAGAACCGAAATAAATCGTCGTAATAGCCACGTTTCTCGCTGTTGGGGATGAAGACCTGCTCTACGTTGACCGCTTCCCCACCCGCCGTTGCCAGATCCGGATAGATCCCCGTTCCCACGCCTGCAATTAACGCCGCGCCGAACGCGCCAGTGTCGATATTTTCCAAGCGGTGAATAGGACGATTCATGATGTCGGCCTTGATCTGTGACCACAAATCGCTCCGCGCCCCCCCTCCAGATAGCTTGATAGCCTCTACGGAAAAGCCAGCAGCCTGCTCAAGCTCCTGCAGCAGCAGACGAGATGCGTGACCAACTCCCTCTAGGGTCGCTTTGGCTAAATCAGCCATGGTGTGGTCACCATTCATGCCAAGAAAAGCACCCTTGGCTTGTGGGTTCCAGAGCGGCGCCCGCTCACCCATTAGGTGAGGCAGAAAGATCAACGGATTGTCTCGGGACATGGCCACCTGAGCACGGAGAAAAACCTCCTCAATGGTTTCAAATTCCATCAGTTCGGCAAACCAGTTAGCCGCGGCACCGCCCATCTGGGTTGGCCCTGCGTGTAGATACCAACCTGCCAGTGGCGGGAAGGAGATGATGCCCTCAGCTCCATAATTGTCAGTAGAAATGACGCCAATGACCTCTGAAGTCCCCGCCACCTGATAAGCGTCCCCATGAGCAGATAGCCCAGATCCATACAGCGAAGCCCAGGCGTCCATGATGCCGACGACCGCTGAACACTCGCTGGGCAGCCAATCAGCCGTGACCCGACCGACGATGGCATCCATGGGTTTCAGCGGGGGAAGCCGCTCGGCC
This sequence comes from Chloroflexota bacterium, assembly GCA_039028975.1. Lineage (GTDB taxonomy): Bacteria > Chloroflexota > Anaerolineae > Caldilineales > Caldilineaceae > JAHBNG01. The sequence goes on along the minus strand of JBCCHB010000170.1, from coordinate 6,568 downwards.
AATCCATCAATTAGCCCGAAGGCTTTTGTCAGGTACTCTCCTTCGCCGTCAACCATCCCTATTGAGCTAATGGCATCAGCGGCAACCTCACCCGTCAGCTGCATGAGACAGTACTCCTTAGGTGACAAGATCCAGCGCGTCTTCTCCCACAAATCAGGCCGTGCATCAACGAGCCACTGGGCGCGGCTCATCAAGAAAGAAGGATCGGGTTTAAATTCTGCGCCCCAACATTCGGCGCGTAGCCTATCGGGGATGGCTCGATCAAGTTTGGCCGCGGCCTCGGTGCAGCGGGTATCTTGCCAAACAATAGCAGGCCGCAAGGGCACGCCTTGTCCATCCACAAAGACGTGGGTGTTGACCTGGCTCGTCAGCCCGAGGGCGGCAATCTGATCTTGACCAATTACTTGCTGTACCTCAGCACAAATCTTTTTAAGGCACGCTATCCAGTCATCAGGGTTCTGCTCGACCCAACCCGACTGAGCCAGCATCTGGGTAGGATAAGGAATTGACTTCATAAAGATGCAGGCGCCGGTAGCCGTGTAAACACCTCCTTTGACAGAGGTGGTGCCGACGTCAATACCCAATAACAGTGGTTCATTCGTCATAAGTTGCTACTCCGTTTCTAATCCCGCGTACCCAAGCTACTGGATGCCACAGCCACCACGATAATCGCGCCTATCAGAATCTCACGCACAAAGCTATTAACGTTCATCTGGGTGAGACCATTATCCAGCACACCTAGAATCAGCACGCCGACCAAGGTACCCAAGACGTGCGCTTCCCCCTCTTCGCTCATGGTCATGCCCAGAAAGACTGCAGCAATGGCGTCGAGCATCAAACCTGCACCTTGAGTGGGGTTGGCTGACGCAACGCGGCTGGCAAACATCAGCCCGCCCATGGCCGCACCGACACCGGTTAGCACAAACCCAATCAAACGGACTCTCTTGACTCGGATACCACTCAATCGTGCGGCCTCAGGGTTACCACCAATAGCGTAGAGCCTGCGTCCAAAGACCGTATGCTCTAGCAGAACCCATACCACCAAGAGGGTGACCAGCGCTGTGATGGTCAGATTAGGCAATAGCAGATCTCGTCCATCCACCACGCCGAGCAAGATACCATCACGGGCAAAATCGCCAAAAGCTTCTGGAATATCGCGACCAAAGATTGTCTTGCCGTCGCTAACAAAGAAGGCCAGACCGCTGAACATAGTCAATGTGCCTAAGGTGGCGACAAAGGGCAGAATGCCCACAATGCTAACCAGAAACCCATTCAGCAGCCCGCCCAAGAGGCCAACCGCCAGCGCAGCCCCAATACCAACCAAGATAGGCTGACCTTGGCTAAAGAGGAGGGCCGCCACAATACCTGCCAAGCTGGCCATAGAACCAACGCTGAGATCGAAATCACTCATGGCCATTACAATCGTCATGGTGAAGGCCACAACTGCCAACATACTGATCTGCTGAGAGATGTTGAGCCAATTTCTGGCTGTCATGAACGTTTCGGGGATATTCAACCAGAAAAAGAGCAGAATCGCTACAAACCCAAGTAGAGTACCAAATCGTCGCAAGATCAATCCCCACGGCAACGTGGATGGGCGCTTATCCGTTGTTACGGTCAAAGTAATACTCCTACAGATGGCCAGAAAAAGCTTGTTCCTGTGAAGACAGGAGTGTCTTCCATTCTCGGAATTTCCTAGAACAGATTGGTAAAGAATCGAGACAAGACTTATCTAGCGAAGTATTCTTACTTCACTTTAGGAACGAGCATTTACCGTTTTTACAAATGAGTCCCATAGCAAAGGCTCAACAGATCTTCCTGGGTCAGGCCATCTGCTTGCACGATGGCAACCAACTGGTGCTCTACCATGATCAAGATGCGATCACACATGCCCAAGAGCTCAGACAGATCGGATGATGCCATCACAATGGCCGTGCCATTGGCACTCATGGTGCGAATAAGCGAGTAGATGTCATATTTTGCCCCCACATCGACACCTCGGGTTGGTTCATCCAGAAGCAAGAGCTTGGGCGAATTAGCCAACGCCCTGGCAAAGATAACCTTCTGTTGATTGCCACCACTAAGCTGATAAGCAGGCTGCTTTTGGCTAGCTGCCTTCAACCTCACTTGTTGGCTAACCTCTGCCGTCTGTATGGCTTCTTTACGGCGGTTCAAAAAGAGTCCGCCTCGGCTCAGTGTATCCAGGTGAGGCATGGTTACGTTGTCCCGAATGCTGCGAGAGAGAACGAGTCCCTGGCTGCGTCGCTCCTCTGGTACGTATGCCAACCCATTTGACCACGCCCACGTTGGATCAATCCTGCCTTGAGCCTTACCTTCCAACCAAACATCGCGCATATGCTGGTGATCCACTCCCATCAGTGCCCGAAGCAGATCGCTGGTACCTGAGCCAGCTAACCCGGCCACACCTAAAATTTCTCCTTCATGTACCTGAAAGGAGATATCCTGAAGATTACCGCTAGCCAGCTTGCGTACATCAATGCATACAGTGGCCAAATTGGCACCTTCGCTGATGGGCCGTTGAGATGGTGGGTAAACCTGGGCCATATCGCGCCCCGTCATAAGCTGGATAATCTCACGTTTATTGACGTCAGTAGCGCTTCTGTTGGCCGTAACTTTTTTTGTCGCAGCTTTGACATCGATAGGTCTATCAGCCTTAGGATTGGTATCAGCCGTTTCAGTGACAACGGACTTGGGGGCAATAATCTTGGTGGCAACAGTCTTACCATCTCGCATAACTGTCACGCGATCACAGATGCGCAACACCTCGTCCATGCGATGAGAGATGTAAAGGATGGTACAGCCCGCGGCCTTGACCTCGACCATAACCTGGAAGAGCCGCTCAGATTCGTCACCCGTCAGCGCCGCGGTTGGCTCGTCCATAACATATAGCTTGGCGGGCGAATGGGTATGGGGACTTTTGCCTGTTGCTTCGGGTTCCAGCAGCGTACTAGCGATCTTGACTAGCATCTGATCACCTGGATTCAATCGAGCAATCTTCTGTTTCGGATTGATGTGTTCGATCCCAAGCCGGGCTAGGACTTCCGTAGCTGAGCGATTGAGCGAACGCCAATCTACCAGCATACCGAGCCATTTCGGATACGTCTGCCCCAAAAAGAGATTCTCAGCCACCGATAGGTGGGGGACCACATTTAGCTCTTGGTGGATAAAGCGAAAGCCATAGGTAAAGGCGTCTGTTGCAGAGCTGATCTGAATCGACCGTCCGTTGAGGGCAATATCGATTGAATCGGGCATAACCACACCCGCCAGAATCTTGATCAACGTACTCTTCCCCGCGCCATTCTCACCCATCAATGCATGAATCTCACCTGCGTCTAGGGTAAGTGAGGCCGATTTCAGCGCATGCACGCCGGCATAATGCTTGGATGCGTTTTGGATGGATAAGAGAGGCGTGTTCTGTACTTGCATCGATTATTTGGAACTATTCATGGCTGCCAGAAGAATAGTGCTGAGCTATTTATGCTAATGCCATACCAACTTGTCAAACGGATCGCGAAAAAATCTTGTCTCGGTCAATCTGCCAGAGACAACGCATCAGACGTCGTTGCTGGTCGACGCTCCATGTGGCTTGGTCAGTGAAACCAGGGTATGAATCTTTGTCGAAGAGCACCATACCATTTACTCGTTTACTCCTCTGCCATATACGCTGACACATTACCAACCGTCACCAGCTCGGTCGGCACATAGCTCACCCGCTCTTTGATGGTTTCGCCGTTCAGGTATCGCGTTACCATGGCTACGGTAGTTGATCCTATTCCCATAAAGTCTTGGGCAACTGAGGCTTCAAAGTTGCCACCAGCAGAGATAGCATCTACGGCCTGGGGGTTAGCGTCGATGCCGACGATGACAATCCCTTCATCCTCGCGTCCTGCTGCTTCGATGGCCAACAGCGCACCCAAAGCCGGCTGATCCCACGCTGCCCACACAGCACCAATGCTACCCGGCTCTAGATTGGCGGCCAGCACCGCCTCCATCTGTGCTCGGGAGTCAGCGATGCCACCGTCGTCCACGGCGGGCGTAATGCGGTCGATGATCTCAATGTCAGGATAGTTGCCAAAGATGGCATCGGCCACCACACCCCGAATCTGTACTGGCGGGAAGGGATCGAAGACAAACATAACCACTCGGCCAACGCCTTCCAAGCGATTGGCCACATAGGTTGCCGTCTCTGCTGCCATGGCATAACCGTTGCTGGTTACATTCGTTACCAAAAGCGGATCGGCCCCCGAATCCATGCCGAAGACAGGAATACCAGCGTCTGCCGCCACTTCGAGTCCGGCAGCTACCTGGGCCGGGTCCACGTTGATCACAATTGCGTCCACCCCCTGGTTGGCCACATCCTCAATACGGCTAATCACTGCCGCCACATCGCCAGCCGTGTCGATCACGTTTACATTCCAGCCCTGCTCCGCGGCTGCGGCTTCAAAACCTTCCAGATAGAACTGAGTACCCGGTTGGGCAAGATAGGGTGTAATTACGGCCACATTTGCCCCGGAGGTCCCACTTGTGTCGGTGTCATCCGCTGCACTGTTCTCTGCTGCGCCGCCACTGGCATTGGCAAGGGTAACTAGGCTGGTCGGAACATAGACGACTTGCTCTTTGATGACCTCGCCGGCTAATTGCCGTTCGACCATATCTACCGTTGTGGACCCGATGCCAACAAAATCCTGTGCCACAGATGCCTCGAAGTTACCGCCTGAGGAGATGGCTTCAATCGCTTGAGGATTGGCATCAATGCCCACAATAACAATGCCTTCATCCTCCCGCCCAGCAGCTTCGATAGCTTGCAACGCGCCGAGGGCAGGCTGATCCCACGCGGCCCACACGGCACCAATGCTACCTGGCTCTGGATTGGCGGCCAGCACCGCTTCCATCTGTGCTCGGGAGTCAGCAATGCCGCCATCATCCACCGCGGGTGTAATGCGGTCGATGATCTCAATGTCAGGATAGTTGCCAAAGATGGCATCGGCTACCACGCCACGAATCTGAACCGGCGGGAAGGGATCGAAGACGAACATGACCACTCGGCCCGCTCCATCCAGTCGATTGGCCACATAGGTCGCGGTCTCTGCCGCCATGGCATAGCCGTTGCTGGTTACATTCGTTACCAAAAGTGGATCTGTGCCAGAGTCCATACCAAATACAGGAACGCCAGCATCAGCCGCAACTTCTAACCCGGCAGCTACCTGGGCCGGGTCCACGTTGATCACAATCGCGTCCACCCCCTGGTTGACCACATCCTCAATACGGCTAATCACCGCAGCCACATCGCCAGCTGTATCAATGACGTTGACATCCCACTCTTTATCTGTGGCCGCGGCTTCAAAGCCTTCTAGGTAGAATTGGGTACCTGGTTGGGCAAGATAAGGTGTAATTACAGCAACCTTGCTGCCTGCCGTTGACCCGTTCGTTTCTTGGCCACCCTCTGTCTCAGTAATGGTAGATGGACTATCGTCTTCGCGCTCTGAAGGTGAGGATTGACCTGTACATCCCACCAGCACAGATAGACTCACTAGGACAACAATGAACAGCGTGAGTTGCCGTACGATTTTATTCATGCTTTCCCCTTGCATTTGGATTGATGTTGTGCGAGAATTTGCCTATGAAGATAGACGCCCTCATTATCACATCCCCGAGTTGAACACCCAAATCCATGATTTGATAGAGGATCACATCAACGTGTCCACATTCTTTTGTGGTCGCGAATGGTCCTGATTGGGAGCCTACAGTAGATGAGCCTGATTGCATTAGTCACCTTTATCGCCCTGCAAATTCTCTTTATTCCACTGGCCATCATTGGCATACTACTGGTCACCTACAAACAGCTATGGGTCAGTCGACGAGTCGGTGTCTCGCAAACGGCGGTCGAAGTGATCAATGGGCGATGGGCAATGGACATCTTCGGTATCCGGCAGGATCGTGCCACGGCTCAATTGGCTGCCGCGCTGCCCAACGACTCCATTTTTGGTCTGTGGCTCGTACTCTTTCCCCTCTATGTTTACTACAAAATTAGCGGCAAAAACTGGCTCTATCCCACGGTGGCAGAGCGCGGGGCAGAGGGAGTGGCCAACCTAATCATTAATCGGACCCTCTATTTTGACGAGATCATCAACAAAGTTCAATATGACGTTGAGCAGTTTGTCGTCATGGGGGCTGGCTTTGACACGCGCTGCTATGGCGCTCTGAAAGAGTGGGGGTTGGCATTGTTTGAGCTTGACCAGTCAAAAATACAGCAGCTCAAGCGAGATTGTTTAGCCAAGGCTCAGATCGATACATCCCATGTACACTTTGTGGAGGTCGACTTTTCGACTGAATTGTGGTCCCAAAAATTGCTCGCCACTGACTATGATCCACAGAAGCGAACGCTCTTTTTATGGGAAGGGGTCACACTGGTATAGATACATCTAAGCGAGAAAAAGGGTCCAATTTGCCAAAAAAGGGTTTCCGAGTCAAACTAATCCCTAAAAAAGCAAGAAAGGGAGCAAGAAAATGGACCCATCCAAGTATTTCTGTCCAAATGTTTCGTGTG
>JBCCHB010000169.1:0-34128 GCA_039028975.1 Chloroflexota bacterium | reverse complement strand
TTACACGCAGTAGGGCCAAAAAAGACGTAGTGGGCGGAAATTCTCTCAGGCTTCTGAGCATTTGGGAACGGCTCCAGCCAGTCTAGAGAGACCCTTCAGCCTCTACTGCGTCTTTTTGAGCAGCTTTTACACTTTCACTCTGAGAATTCCTACTGCGTGTAATCTCTAATGCGCCTCTAACTGACTGACGCTTGCGTTAGAGAACACCTGCTCCGCAGTACTTATTTTCGTGGAACGACCTAACATCAATGAGCACGCTGCTCTTGCAGGAATGACCAACCGCTAAGCAGCAGTGCACCAATAAGAATGGCTGCTGCGAGGATAAATGCGTCTTGCATGCCAGCCAACTGCATATTTATGGGGGCCTCAGTCACGCCGCCAGTTAGCTGTTTGCCCGCGTATTGCGTAACGCGGCTTGTCCAAAATCCACCGATGATCGCGATGCCAAAGCTGCGCCCTAACGTACGCATGACAGACATCAACCCTGATGTCATACCTAGTCGCTCAGTCGGTACCAGCCCAAAGATGACGCTATTGTTTGGTGCTTGGAAGACACCCATACCTAGCCCAAATGGAATGAGCCGCCACACATAGCCGAAGAGAGACGTTGTATCTGTCAATGTTCCTAGGCTATAGCAACCGAATATCATCATCACCAGCCCAGCCAGCATAATTCGGTGGGTACCAAAGCGATCCGACAGTCTGCCCGCTGTGGGAGCAGCTATGCCGAAACAGATTGATGGGACAACGAATAACATAGCAGAATAACGGGGGCTAAATCCGCGGATGTTCTCGAGATAAAATGGTAGGAGTAAGAGAACTCCGACATAGATGACGAAACTCAACAGACGCAATAAGAGATTGATACTAAAGAGGCTGCTGCGAAAGAGGCGTACATCAATCACTGGTTGCTCGATTCGCGTCTCAAGTATGGCAAAGACAAGCAAGAAAAGAGCAGAGGCAGCGAGGAGGATCTGGACAATTAGTGAATCATATCCGTCTTGTTGGCCTCCGGTTATACCCAGTAGGAAGAGCAGCAGAAAGACGAAAAATGTACCTGCCCCAACAAAATCGAATTTCTGGCCACCAGTTGGCTGAGAGTCCGGCAAAAAGCGTTGAGCAATGGGGATATCAACCAAAGCAAGCGGGACAGCCATTAGGAAAATCCACCGCCACGACAGCATCTCCAACATCCAACCACCAATTAGAGGCCCAAGGATAATTCCAATGGATACAATGGCACCAATCGTTCCCAGCGCCAGACCTCGCTCCTCGGGCGGGAATGCTTCTGTCACAATCCCCATGCCCAGTGCCAGCGCCATGGCAACCCCAATTCCTTGTATGATGCGGAACCCAATCAACCACCAGATATCTGGCGCTAATCCACAAAGAATTGAGCCAAAGCTGGCAACGATTAAGCCAGCAATAAAAATTCGTTTCTTGCCGACCATATCGCCTACTCTGCCTATAACCAACATAAGAGTCGCTTGGGTCAAGACAAAGGCCAATACCACCCACTGTACAATAGAAAAATCTACTGCAAATGAGCGGACCAAAGTAGGCAGCGCAATATTCACAATGCTAGTGTCGATGGTTTCAAGAAAGGAGGCGAGCCCCACCGCCAACATGACATACCACTTGCGGCTATAGTCGACGGTTGGGAGAGGCGTGGTAGTGCTAATTGTTGTCATATAGACATCTATTACAGATTAGGAATCAGGATCAAATAAAACCTAAAACTTCAAAGCTGTCATCTCGGGTGCCCAAGAGATCTTTTATTTGGTTTTATGAAATTCTCGTTTCTTATTATTAATTCGGATTGCAAACCAGGGTTTAGAAGCGCAAACTGTTCTTTAATGCTCATTATATCATATGAAACATATCGTTTTTATAAAGTTGATCACAGCGTGATCCGATTTTGACAAGTATAAAAAGGCATGGTAAACTCTGCATCAGTTGCTCATTATCACGTTGTGGCTTTACGTCACTATCGGGGGAAGCGTGATAATGGGCATTTTTTATTTCCCATTTTTCATCTTCACTTCTTCGCTTCCTCACCTTTGTCCCCAAATAAACGATTTCCTGGCATGGTTGATACCCCACTCGTTAAAAACACCCTCACGCTATTCAAAATTTCATCATGGGTAAGCGTATTGCTGTTGTTGTGATCGAGTACGTCGAATGCAGACTCAGCATCTTTAGAGGAGATGTTGTGGGCAATCAGATAATGCACATATTCGGCTCGATTGATCATCCCGTCACCATTTCTATCCGTGAGCTGAATAATATATTCACTCATGCTAAGAATAAGCGCTTCTAGACTTTCCTCCTGACGCATGAAAAATTCATGGCTTTCCACAAATTCCTGCTCACTGATGGCTTTGTCACGATCACTATCCATATACCGCTGGAGATACCCCCAATAGTCAGTATAAATGGTACGAATCTGCTCTGCCTCTGTTGAGTCCAGCTCAAGTCCATAGTCGATACTCAACCTTGCTGCAGCAATTTCAAAATCCAACTGATGAATGGCACCATCCTGATTGACATCATAAAGACGAAAGAGCTGACGTAATTTTTGTCGCTGAAATTCAGAAAGCATAAATCTCCTTTACGCAAACGGATTCTCCACCCATGGGTACTTATTCAGATCGACCCGGGTATACGGAATTTCCTTGAACCTGGGCGCCACCGACCCTGGAGTAGCCATGTAGATGATCTCAGAGGCCACCGGCTCAAAGCCAGCGTAGAAGTGCTGATTCGACTTGACGATCAGCATACGCTTTTGGCTGATGTCTATGCCAAAGTTGGTGAAGATCATGGGTCCAAATGCCTGAACCCGCTTGGAGCTGACAACAATATCGACGCCCTTGCAGTGCAAACAGACCGAATCGCCGCACTGAATCCGCATGGGTTCGCCTTGTTGGGGCCATTCTTGAATCATCTCATCTACGCTCCCAGTAACTGTCACCTGTAGATCCAGTGGGTCACCTGAAACAGGGCCCATTTTGCCGCCCAGCCGCAGATTGAGGGTTGCTCCCACTCCACCGGATTTGGCTACCCGCACAGCAATCGGATCCCACATCATGCCCAAGGCCACATTTTCAATACCCCGTTCGAAAAGTCGTTTCAACACAAATGTCGAATCGCTAGGCGCACCACCGCCAGCGTTATCAGCCCGATCCGCAAGCACCACCGGATACTGTTCAATGGCCAAGGCCTGGTCCAGCCCTTCATCAATAGATAAGGGTCTCTCATAGATCTCATGTCGCAGGCCAAAGAACTTCTGCCCTAAATCCGCGGCCACCTCTTCTGCCTTGGTGGGATCCCCATCCGTAATCGCTAAGGCCACAGCGCCACACGTCGGCACATCCGACCAGGGAAAGCAGTGAGCCAACGAAACCGATAGGATGCTATCTTCTCCTTCCATGGCCAACATCTCATCGACTAGGGTGCGCATAGGGCCAAAGGGCGTGGCAAAGAGACCGATCATCTTGCAGTCATAGAGGGCCATAACAGGGTTGGTCTTTCCCTCGGCTGCGTCAGCAATAATCGCAAAGAGGTCATCCGCCCGATTGACTACGTCGATATGGGGGTACTCTTTGTAGATGACAATTGCATCGGCATCGTCAATCATCGATTGGGTCACATCACAGTGAAGGTCTAGTTCAACACCGATCTTGGTCTCCAGCCCCACTATCTCTCGCGCCCGATGGATCATATCCGTCTCGCAATCATCATATCCATCCGCCACCATGGCACCGTGGAGGGAAAGCAGCACAATATCCACCGGCAAGGCAGCCTCCAGCGCGCTTAGCATCTCATCGCGCAGGGTCTCGTAAGTAGATTGGGTCGTATTGCCCGCGGGTTGGGCGTTGGCGTAGAGGCTAAAGGTAAAGTCCCACCCTCGCTCTTCTGCCCGCTTCTGAAAGCGATCAATGGCGGGGGAGATGCCCTCTTCGGGAATCGCACCAGCCCGCACAATGTCAAAGTCGCCCATTCCAGTGGGCATCGGAGAGAAGGTGTTGGTTTCGGTGGCGATACCGCCAGAGAAGACTTTCATAGGGTTTTCCTTTTTGGTGGATAGCTGATGCATTTAACAATGCTCTTCCGATTATTTAAATGAAACGGAAATCATCATAGTCGATCATTGCTGGCTAAAGTATATCATCATTACAGGTACCCATGCACAATCTCCGTTGAATACCAGAGCCAGCCACTGGGACCAACACCGATCCGTCATCTATACTGCGGTCGTTTTGAAAACAGGTGTTTTCCAAAGCTCTACCAGAGTGACCAAACACCTGTTTTCAAACGGAGCTGAGTATAAAATTATACCCCTACGATTGTCGTTGAGTCATTGCTACAGCTACAAAGAGCCATGCTCAGCCCCTTGAAGGAATTATGCTATAATAGAAGACAAGTGAATTGCTGTTCACCAAATGAAGGTTGTGGAAAAGGGGAGATAATGAATATACTTGATGGAAGCAAAACCTACACGTTTAGCGACTACTTTAAGCTCCCATACCCAACTAGCGAAATTCTTGCTGAGTTAGGATACGACTATGCGATTGCACCTTTAGGAATTCCTGTTCCGCCAGTTGACACAAGTTGGGTGACGCTGGCCAGTGAGCTTGAACAGAAGCAACGTAACCTAATTGCCTCATCCGAAACAGCCATTCGTGAATTTTATGTTGCACCAATGATGCTAAAACTGATGGACCACATTCAATTTACGTTGGCAATTGAGTACACAGTGAATGTATCCGAACGCCTACGCGGTGTAGTTGATTACGTATTGCGCGGACAACAATCGGTTGTCGTGATTGAGGCAAAAGAGGCCAATATCGATCGAGGGTTCACTCAATTGGCCGTTGAGATGATCGCTGTCGCAGCTAGGTATGATGAATCGATCATTTATGGTGCAGTCACGACAGGACTACTTTGGCGCTTCGGGCGTTTTGATGGCCGGGAAATCACTCGTGATACTGATGTACACCTACTGCCCCATGCATTGCCGACAGTAGCTGGCTCGATTATGTCGTTGCTAGGAGCGGAGTAGATTGTCGGAGCATTATTCCATAGACATAATATTCCCGTACCGATGCAACGTCTCCGTAACCGACTGTTCCCGCAAATAGTAACGTAACTCCAGCCTACCGCTAGCCGTAACGGGTTCCCGGATTACGGGGATATGTTGCTGATGGGCAACGGTAAGAAATTTGACTGAAGGTTGCCCCAAATACCGTACCCGTTCATATTGCTCAAGACGGGCAGCGAGGCTCTCCTCTGTCTCCTGAGTCCAGGTAATATCGGCAAACGCAGCGAGCTGACCTGCTACATCCATATCCGTTGGAATGCTGAGGGTGGCAGGAACGCCACAGATGGTTGCTGCGGAGTGGGTCTGCAGGGCAGAGACAAGTGAAGCCTCATGGGCAATGCGAATGACTATGGAGTGGATGGAGCGATAACGGAATTGGTTACTCTCGCCCCAAACTTGGCTGGGGTCATGGGCTTGGCTAAAGTGTGCGTCCCAGGCCCCCTGATAGCGCTCTCTGCTGCGGGCCAAAAGCGCCTCGTTGTTCGCCACGATTTCCCTATCTTTCCAGTGGCCCAGGCTAAGCACGTAGTTAGGACCGCCAGCCTTGGCACCTGTTCCAAAGCTGGATCGCTTCCAGCCGCCAAAGGGTTGCCGCTGTACAATGGCCCCTGTGGTCCCTCGATTGATATAGGCATTTCCCACCTCGACACGTTCTCGCCAAAGTGCAATTTCTCGGTCATCCAAGGTATGAATGCCGCTGGTCAGGCCAAAGTCCGAATCATTAACGATGTCGATAGCCTGGGCCAGATGTTCAGCGCGCATAAGTCCAAGAACAGGACCAAAACATTCGGTTTTGTGATAGAAGGATCCTGGCTGAACACCCAATTTGATCCCAGGCGACCAGAGGTGGGGATTGTTGTCCACCATGCGTGGTTCTAGCAGCCACTCCTCACCTGGCTCCAGCGTCTCCAGGCAATGAGCCAAGGCACGGTTGCCATCCGCGTCAGGTAGGCGAACCAAAGGGGTGATCTGGCTGGCAAGGTCCCAGGCGGAACCGACCGGTAAACTGGCGACTGCGTCTTTGAGCTGGCGTCGGAAGGTAGGATTGTCGTAGACCTCTGCTTCCAGCACAGCCAGGCTGGCGGCAGAACACTTCTGGCCGTTATGACCAAAGGCCGAATAGACCAAATCTTTGATGGCCAGATCGTGATCGGCTAGGGCTGTGATGATGAGGCTATTTTTCCCGCTGGTCTCGGCTAGCAGATTTAGCTCGGGTTTCCAGCCAAGGAAAAGTTGAGCAGTCTCATAGCCACCAGTCAGAATGACCGCGTCAACTCGCTCTTCCATGACGAGGGACTGGCCAACCTCATCGTCGGTAGTGGGCACAAATTGGAGCACGGCTTTGGGAATCCCCGCGTCCCACAGCGCATTAACCAGATGCCAAGCCACCAGCACTGCCTCTGGTGCCGGTTTGAGGAGAACAGTGTTGCCGGCCATCAGGGATGCCAGGACGCCACCAGCCGGTATGGCAATGGGAAAGTTCCACGGCGGGGTGACGAGCACGGTTCCCACTGGCGTAAACTCAACATCGGCCAGCTCGCCCTCAATCAAATCGAACGAGCGGGCGTAGTAGTTGGCAAAATCGATAGCCTCACTTACTTCCACATCAGCCTGGGAGATGGTTTTGCCTCCGTCGAGAATGGCTGCGCCGATTAGGTCGCCGCGACGGGCAGCCAACACCTCGGCAACTCGTACCAGCAGCCCCTTGCGTTCTTGGACAGAGCGACCCGACCACTCGCTTTGGGCGGCAAGGGCAGTCGATAAAGCGGCCTCTATGTGGCCGGGCTGGGCTTGGGCATATCGGTAGGTAACTGGCTGCTCAGGTCGGCTTGGATCTCGCCCTACACCCTTCTCGTTGGGCTGCACAAATTCACCGCCAATCTGGAGTGGAATCGATTTGATGTTGTTATCTCGCCATGTCTGGATGATCTGCTTGGCCCATTGCTGATTGGCGGGCAAAGAGAAGTCCGTATCCGGCTCGTTGGCAAAAGGAGTGTCTGCATCAAAGAGAGGCATCTCAACCTGGCGATTTTGGGTGCGGTTGGGGCTGGTGGATACAACATTGCGCTGCTCAACGGCGCTGAGGAAAAACGTTTTTTGGCTCTCCCACTTGTCATTGCCTACTTCTAGATCAAAGAGATCGTGGAGGAAATTTTCTTCCGCTGTATTCTCATCCAGCCGCCGTACCAAGTAGGCAATGGCACTATGAAAATCATTCTGCTTAACCACAGGTGCGTAGAGGAGCAGCCCGCCAGTTTCTTCCTGAACGGCTCGCGCCTGATGATTGGCCATGCCCTCCAGCATCTCGAACTCGACATGGGCTTGAACTTGGTTGGCTTCTCGCGCGGTCAATCCAAATGCGATATCAAAGAGGTTATGGCTGGCAATACCCAGATTGACTGCGCTGGCTCGCTCCGGCTCACAGCCCCAGAGGACCATCCGTTTATAATTGGCGTCTACATCCGCTTTGGTGTAGTAGGGAGCCTGTTCCCAACCGTGGAGTGCGGCTTCCACCCTTTCCATTGCCAGATTGGCTCCTTTGACGATGCGTATTTTGATGGGCGCTCCGCCCCGTGCGCATCGGGCCTGTGCCCAGTGGGTAAGATCCTGCTGGGCCATGTGGGAATCAGGCAAGTAGGCTTGCAAGACGATACCTGCGCGATGTTCGAGAAATTCCGGTTCATCCAGCACCCGCTTGAAGGCGGCAATTGTCAGGTGCAGATCTCGGTATTCTTCCATATCCAGGTTGATAAATTTAGGGACCACGTGCCCATCAACCCGAACAAATTGATGGGCTGCGGCAGTTCGATAGAGAACCCGCAGGCGCTGACAAATCTGCGCAACTGTTTCATCGAAAGCGATGAGATTAATCTGACTAAATATGGATGAGATCTTGACGGAGATATATTCCACGTCAGGGCGGGCCAGGAGTGCCAAGTAGGCATCCAAACGGCGTTCGGCCTCTTCTTCGCCCAAAATCGCTTCACCCAAGTGATTCAGGTTGAGGCGCGTTCCCTGGCTACGGCGCTTTTGCAGGTAGGCACGCAAGGGCTCCTCCTCACCAGGTAGGATGACGTTGTTGGTCTCGGCCCTCAGTTTGGCCACCACAAAGGGAACCACCAAGTGAGGAATATACTGGCCAATGCGGGTTCCCAATTCGAGTGCCACTTGCTCCCAGTTGGCAAAGTAGGCTGGTACGCCATAGCCTTCAATCAGGTGAGAAATCTGGTCGTTGATACGGGCCGGGTCGTGGCTGCGAAAGGCTTGATCTGAGAGGGCCATGGTCATGAGTTTGCCCAGGGGATCGTTCATCATGCCAGCGATTTTGACCGCTTGACGCTTCTCGTCGACTGTCTGCTGGCTTTGGGCCTCGGTTAAAAGCTGTGCTGCCAGGTCAACTGCTCGTTCTGCTAATGTTTCGGGTAAGACAGCGGCATCTGATGCAGCTCCGCTCATCGGGCCGCCGGAACTAGGTTGGTGGTCTGCTATTTGAATCATCTTATGCTCCTCGATATCCCAAACGAAAAGAAATCTCTTTGGCCGTTTCGATCAATTCTCCACCTAGCTGGTTCAGCCGCTCCACGTCTATGCGAGACTCTGGCCCTTCAATGCTAATCGCAGCGATTGGCTTACCGGAGTGATCCCAGATTGGTGTGCCTGCTGCCATGAGTCCGGTCTCCAACTCACTGATGGCGGTGGCATAACCTTGCTGGCGGAATGTCTCTAGCTGACGACGGAGCGAAGCTGTGTCGACCAAAGTCTTGCTGGTTAGCGGATCAAACTTCTGCTGAAGTACCAACTCGCGCTCCTCATCTGGCAGAAATGCGAGCAAAGCTTTGCCCGTAGAGGTGGCATGCATGGGCAAGCGGCTACCGATAAATTGGTTGATGCTGATCAGATGCTTGCCCTGAATTTCAACCAGCACCAACATCGCGTAGCTTTGGTCGGGGTTGATGATCAGTTGCTCCAAGGTTGTCCGTTCACCCGTCCGTTCGACCAAGGCTTCAAGCAAGGGGGACGCAACTTGGTGCAGGGTGTTGTGACGCATGGCCTGCCCACCCAAAGCCACCATCTCAGGCCCAAAACGATAGGTATTGGATTCAGTGCGTTCGATCAGCCCTTCGCTCTCCAGGGCTGTTAACATACGGAAGACAGTGGTCTTATTCAGATTGACCGACTCAACCAGTTCGTTCAGGGTCCACTCCGAGCGCTCGCCGCCAAAGAGCTTAAGCAGTCGAATTGCACGGACGACCGATTGGGTTCCAGGGTAACTTTGGGTCATGTTATTGGTTGCTGGCTATTGTTGCTGGCTATTGTTGCTGGCTATTGGTAGCTGGTTTACTAGCTTTAAATAAGCCCTTAAAGAATTTTTTTACCTAGGATGGATGCGATGAGTTCAACGGCTAACTCGGCGGTCGCATTTTTTTCGTCAAGAATTGGGTTGACTTCGACGACATCTAGCGAATGCACTTTGCTGCACTCACCCAACATCTCAGTCAGCAGATGGGCCTCCCGGTAGCTCAGACCACCCTTGACAGGCGTTCCCACGCCAGGTGCATGAACAGGGTCCAGGGCGTCCAAGTCCAGGCTGACGTGGATGCGATTGCACTGTTCGAGATGAGTCAGTGCCTGCACTGCGACAGAGGCCATGCCCTGTTCGTCGATTTCACGCATAGTGAAGAGGGTCAGTCCACTTTGCTTAACCCTTTCCGCTTCGCTTCGATCCACGTCTCGAATACCGATCTGCACGATGTTTTCGGTTGGCAGATGTGAGTGGCCACCAACTTGAACAAGTGGGGCTGGCCCCTCCCCAGTCACCACAGCCACGGGCATCCCATGAAGATTGCCGCTGGGCGACGTTGTTATGAACCGCGGCTTGCACTGATCCAATGCTAATGCTGTGATCGCCGCCAAGAAAAAGGCTAAAGCTCTCTGGCTCAATCTGCTCAACGCCCCACTCAAAGATCTGCTCACAAACTTGAGCCACGGATTGCAAGCGACGATTCCCAATGCTGGCGACCGATTCTTCGGGATTGGGTACAACAAGGTTTCCATGATCAATTGCGGTCAGCCCCAAGGCTTCGATTTGGGCATGCAATCCAGCATAGCGCACCGCACTGGGTCCCATATCGACCCCGCGGCGCTGCTGCCCCAAATCCATGGGGACGCCTAGAATGCGGACGCTCTTCATGATAGGACGGGTACTTGCTCACTAAACTCATCAGCCTGGTGTGCTTGCGGAAGAAGCGGTTCAGGCATCCGTTCCTCACCCGTAATCACGGCCTCAATATGAGTCATAGCCCAATCGATCTCCTCTTTGGTAATGACCAATGGCGGAGCGAAACGCAGCACCCTTGCGTGGGTCTCTTTAGCCAAGACGCCCCGGTGCTGAAGCGCCTCCGCAAAGGCACGGGCATTCACATGAAGTTCCATCCCAATGAGCAACCCTCGACCACGAACTTCTTTGATACGCTCGCTCTGGATTTGGCTGAGCTGTGTCATAAAGTACTCACCCATTTCAGCGGCCCGCTCAATGAGCTGCTCATCCTGGATGACTTCCAAAGCTGTTTTGGCCACCACCGCACCCAGCGGATTGCCGCCGAAGGTGCTGCCATGATCGCCGGGGCGGAAGAGTCCCAAAATTTCATCATCCGCTAAGGCAGCAGATACAGGGTAGAAACCACCGCTCAGTGCCTTGCCGATGGTGACAATGTCAGGCCGGATATTTTCATAATCGCAAGCAAAGAGCCGACCCGTTCGACCCAGCCCCGTTTGGATCTCATCGGCAATAAAGAGAACGTTATTGAGTTTACAAAGCGCATATGCTTCGTTCAAATAGCCGGGAGGCGGCATAACCACGCCACCTTCTCCCTGAATTGGCTCCACCAAAAAGGCGACCGTATTGGGCGTGATGGCTTCGGCCAAGGCATCTGCATCACCATAGGGAATGACACGGAACCCTGGTGTCAGGGGGCCAAAGTCATCTTTGTATTGCCCTTCGCTGGAGAAGCTGATGATGGTCGTTGTGCGTCCATGAAAATTGCCATCACAAACAATGATTTCAGCCTGCCCTTGCGGAACACCTTTGACTTGGTGACCCCACTTGCGTGCGGCCTTAATGGCTGTTTCGACCGCCTCCGCACCCGAATTCATTGGGATGGCGCGGTCATAGCCTGTCAATTCACTAAGCGTCTGTAGGAAAGGGCCAAGCTGATCGTTACGAAATGCTCGGGAAGTTAAGGTGACCCGACCAAGCTGCTCGATCATGGCCGCGCGGATGCGAGGGTGGCAGTGACCTTGGTTGACGGCTGAGTATGCGCTTAGGCAATCTAAGTAGCGTTTGCCCTCCACATCTGTAACCCAAACACCTTCAGCCTGTTCAATCACCACATCTAAAGGGTGATATGTATGGGCCGCGTAACGCATTTCTAGGTTAATGTACGTTTCGCTGTTCATAGAACTCCTAACATGGCAAAGCCAGAACCAAAAAGGATCAACAGATTACGCAGATTACACAGATTTAAAAAGTTCATTTGTCGCTTGGCTACAGTCGCAAAGCGACCTTTCACTCTGAGAAATGACCTTTCGTGCGTGAAAACACAAATTGAACTGCGTAGGAACTAGTTAGATTTCGCCTTCGCTGGATGATGGCGCTTTGCGCCCACTACGTGAACAGGGCGGTCGGCCTGAAGAGGCTCCGACCAAATCTAGGGGCCTTCGGCGTACAGGCGAACTGGTCGGATTCAACATCGACAATTCTGTGTCGATCTCAGAGCCTTAAGGGCCTAACGCGGATAAATCGCAATGGACAAAAGGTGAACTGATTTGGTATTCACAGGATTGGTTCACAGGCGTAAATTTCATAATATGAAATAAGTATTCATAATATGAAAAATTTACCAAATATCTACTAGTCAAGATGTAGCCTAAGTTACAATCACCCATCTATATCTATCAATAGCGTTCGGGAGAAACCTGTCAGACGGCTTGCAAAATGTACAGGAAAATCGTACTCTATAATGCAAACAGTTGTTACAGAAGATCCCACCCTGCCACCAGAAAAAGGAGCACTCATGACGTTAGCACTGCAGAGCCTAGACTGGCACAGAATCGACCGCTGGATTATGGGCGAAGCCTGGGTTGGCTCGTCTATTCAAAGTCATTTGTTCGAACTCTGTGACAACATTGGTCCACGTTGGTCATCAAGCGAAGCAGAGCGAAGGGCCGTCGAATACATTCGCGACCATCTAGAAGATTCGAAGTTGGAAAACAGTCGGCTGGAAGAATATTCGCTAAATACTTGGCAGCTGGAGCACCATGAGGCCCTGCTAGTAGAAGATGCTGTCCAGCTTCCCATCCTACCGTTTAATCGCTGTCCTCCATTTCAAGCTGAGGCACGGTTGGTGGATGTTGGATTTGGTACGCCTCATCTCATAGACGCTGTCAGAGAGCTTCTAAGCGGTGCTATCGTCATCATGACCTTAGGTTTCGAGCCTTTTACAACACCCATTCCTCATGGCGCTCGCTTACAGAGCCTTGCAGACTTTGGGGCTGCCGCAGCCATTGTCGTCGACCGAAAAGAAGGCGGACGGGTGGAATATCATAACTTGGGGGACTGGCGGGATCCTGGCATCCAGGAGCATCCGCTGCCTACAGTGGCCGTTTCTCGCGAGGTGGGTGCACGCCTGCGTCGGGCACCAGCCAACGGCGGAACCTTGCACCTCCAAGTCAAAAGTCGCTTTTACCAAGCGCCATCGTGGAATGTGGCGGCTCAGTTGGCGGGTACGTCTTGGCCTGATGAACATCTTCTGCTTGGCGGTCATCATGATACAGTCTATGACGCGCCTGGTGGCAACGATAACGCGACCAGCATCATCGTTACCTTAGAGGTCGCTCGGCTCTTGGCCAAGTTGCGCGATGAAATGGGCATCAGCCCGGGTCGGGCCATTCACTTTGCTACGTATAGTGCAGAGGAGCAACAGTTTCAAGGGGCCACCGCATATGTCCAACAGCATTACGCCGGGAATTCAGGTGCGGCGCCACCTCGCTTGGCTATCAATCTGGACGAGTTATCCACTGGCCATATGAAGGGCATGGTCCTCGCCTTTCCTCACTTGCGAAGCCTGATTCAGCGGCAGTTAGAGACCATGAACGACGGGTTGCAGTGCCACGTGATGTCTCAACTCGACACCACGTCGGACCACTTTCCTTTCTTACGCGCTGGTTTGGATGCGGCCCATCTTTGGCGCTGGCGCTTTCACAGTCGCCACGCCGACGCCGACTTTCATCATGAGCCAGGCGATACGTTGGACAAGGTAAACGTGCGTGAGTTGAAGGAATATATCGGGCAGATGGCACGTATCCTGTTGCGGCTTTCTCATGCGCCACCAGAAGAGTGGCCCCAGAATCCAGTGACAGTAGAGGAGGTCCAGGAACGGCTGGAGGCAGAGCGTGGTCAGGTGATACGGGTCTTTTAGAAGAATCAGTCTTGCAATGGTTGTGTGTGACGTCTAACCTGTTGCCTCGGATCGATTGATCTCCATTCCACCTCAACCGCCCGTTGACAAATCACACGTTTCTTTCTAAAATCGGAGATAGACCGAATACTTTTTTACAGAGATGACTATCATATTCCCAAATGGATGTAACCTTCATGCTACCGAATGCCCAATTAGCAGGTGTTATGTCAATAATAGTTCCTCCTGTCCGTAAACAGCTTATTAACCTCGTTGAAGTCATCTTCAATGGCAAAGACGCAAACGGACGGCTAGATATCCTCAAGCTAGCATCACTGCATCAATTTGAAGGCAACGTTGATCTGTCTGGGGTTGCAGAATCTGCGGCGACTTCAGTTGTTATCACTTTGGAGGAGTATAGTGCTGAATTGACAATTTGGCCCGGATATACGCCACTCGGGGCCTTACTTTGGTACATTCTAGGTCGAGACGATCTGCCGCCAGTCAGGCATGAGCAAGCGGCTAAATTAGTCTGTAAATATAAATTGATTACGGACGTAGATTTTCTGGCAGAACTAGGCAATCGCTTTCCCTCTATTGGGCATAGTGAAGAGCCAAGCGCTCAGAATATCCACAATGCGTTACGTCAGGGTCGTCAGGTAAGAGAAGAAAATTCGGCTGAGCGTCCCCAATATCAGCTCGATGAGGAGGAGATTCTCCAGAAATTTGATTTGGAGGATCAGGCCGATAACATGCGAAAGCCACTGATCTCTGCTGGTAAGGCCGGTTATGGGCTTGTTCCCTTTTTTACCACAGGGGACTATCGAAATCTGATTGAGTATGTCGAGCCGTGGGCAATTGACTATCTAAAAACAGCCTGGTACCGCAAAGTCGAAAACCGAGAAGAGGTACGTCTATTTCATTCTGATCTACCTGTGGAAAAGGTCATGGATCTGATTAATGGCAAGTTGACCGAGTACACTGAAGGATTGCATCTAGATGAGTTCGTTGCCCAACCAGAAATTGATACATTCCTCAGGATTGTAAACGACAACATTCCTAGGAAAATAGCACAACAAACTGCCCAACAGCTGGTTAGCGAACTAAAAGAAGTAATCTCCACCCAGCTTCAGCAGAAGTCGAGCATCTTTGTCCTATTATGGATTGACAATGAGAAGGAATCTATGCCAACGGATTCCTATTGCCCCATCGATCCGCTTCAACCATTGCCGAAAAGGGTGGTTTACAACTGGTTTGAGCAATGTTTAAAAAGTTCTGGCGTTGAGGAATTCATCATTGTCGAAAGTATGAAAGAGCTGACTAAACGGTACCAAATTCACAGAGGAAATCCCCAAGCCGTCTATTCGGCTATGCAAACGATTATCCGCAAGGTAAACCGAGGGAAAAAGCCGTCATGATTCCGATTGAACGTTTAGAAGAGCGCCAGTATAAAGGGGACAGCCAACCCAACGACGATCCCATTACCAAGGATGCCTACCAACAGACCGAGCCGTACATTGCTCCCCCCAATTTGCGGGATGCCGTGAACATGGCCCTCTACTTACGCCGTCCCTTACTCATCGAAGGGGAGCCAGGCACGGGAAAAACTCGTCTGGCTTACTCTGTTGCTACGGAACTTGGCTACCCGCTCAAAGAGATCTACATTCGTTCAACCGATCAGGCTGAAGATCTGCTCTACAAATTTGATGCCGTGCGTCGACTCTATGCGATTCAGGAGCGGGCTGCGGCTGCTCAGTGGATTCATTCGCTAAACTGGAAAGAAGAAGGGCACGAAGGAGCACTTCCGCCCCCAGAGATCGATAACGAAGCATATGTCAAGCTGGGTCAGTTGGGGGAGGCAATCGAACTATCCCAGCAAGGTACGCCATCGGTTGTCCTCATCGACGAGATCGACAAGGCCGATATCGACTTTCCCAACGATCTGCTCCTGGTGCTGGATCAGCTTCAGTTCACCATCCCCGAGCTAGACCAGCGCAAATATGACGCGCTCAACGGCCAAACCCGAGAGGAACGCCGCCACCACCTGCCCCTGGTCATCATTACCAGCAACCGAGAAAAGGAGCTGCCAGCCCCCTTTCTGCGCCGCTGCCTCTTTTACTTCATTCCGTTTCCCGGCAAACCAGATCTAGGTCGAATCCTACAAGCCCATTTTCAGTCGGAGATGACGCCCCTCTTTACGGCTGCCCTCAATCACTTTTGGGATCTGCGGGACAAGGTAGCCATCAACT
Source organism: Chloroflexota bacterium (assembly GCA_039028975.1). Taxonomy (GTDB): domain Bacteria; phylum Chloroflexota; class Anaerolineae; order Caldilineales; family Caldilineaceae; genus JAHBNG01. The sequence goes on along the minus strand of JBCCHB010000169.1, from coordinate 18,322 downwards.
GGCGAAAAGCACCCAGCACAAGCGAATTGCTGGACTGGGTACGTCTGCTGGAAGCCAATCATGTAGATGGCGATGAACTGACCGAGACACCCGCGGCCGAACTGCCCTACCTCAATTCGTTACTCAAGACCCAAAGTGATCTGGATGCTTTGGCCAACTACAGCCCCTTGCAAAAAGAGGGTGAGTAGGTCAACCATGCGTATCGAAGAAGGTATACTCTATCCCCTCTTTGACCACTTGCGCCGTTCCGACGTCCCCCTGGGCGTGGGCGACTATCTACTGGCTTTGGAGCTACTGCGCGAAGGATACGGAGTAGAGAATCTGGAGCAGATCAAGCAGACCTGTCGCCTGGTTTGGACTAAGTCCCACGCGGATCAAGCCATCTTTGATCAAGCATTTGAGCAACTGATCCGACCTGCTATTTTGGCCTACCGCCCGCGCAGGACAACCAAACCATCGGGTGCAACAGAACCTCAAGTTGACCATGACACCCGACCCGCGTCCCATTTGACTGAAGGTACACAGAGTAACCTAGCAGTCAACAGGTCATCACAAGAACCGTTACAGATGGGTACGCTGCCGCTCAACCCGAGAAGGGGAAGTTCCATAGCAGAGAGTGGGCCTGAACCCTACGGGATCTATCAATTTACGCCCCGACCATCCATTGGGCTACGCGAAATGGCGGGTATTTGGCGTCATCTGCGTGAGATGCGTCGGGAAGGGCGGCTGGTTGAATTGGATGTGGATGCGACCATCCAGGAGATTAGCCGTAACGGTTTTGTTTTGGCACCCAAACTGCGTGCTCGACGGCGCAACCAAGTACAGATGTTGATTCTGCTGGATCGTTCCCCCACCATGACCGCATTTTCTCCCCTGGTCAACACCCTTCTCGACAGCATTCGGCGCAGCGGCTTACTGGGAGAAACGTCCATCTGTTACTTTCGCAACAGCCCCCGCCAATATCTATCTCTACATCCCGGCATGGTGGATCACCAGCCTATTGAGGCTGTTCTGGCTGAGAAAGCGACGGGCAGGAGTGTGTTGATCATTAGCGATGCAGGTGCCGGGCAAGGCGCTTACCGAAAAAGCCTAGTGGAGGAGGTAAGCCGCTTTTTGTGGACGCTTCATGACTATACCTACCTATCAGCTTGGTTGAATCCCCTGCCCCAGGATCGATGGCAGAGCACCAGCGCAGAAGAGATTGCTCAGCTTGTTCCCATGTTTCCAATTGAGCGAGATGGTCTGGTTGATGCGGTAAATGTCTTGCGTGGGCAGCCCCACAAAGGCGGCCCCCATGGATAATGCGGAGCAACTTCTTCAGGCCGCGTCGCCCGTACGCCAGCGTTGGCTATCCCAAGATCTGGCCATCCAACACTATCTGGATTTCGAGTCACTCTTTGGCCCAGAAGCGGGTCTGCTGGCCTGTCATCTGGCCTTCCCATTGATTGTGACACCCGAACTGATCAACTTAATTCGCATCAACTTTTTAGACGGCTTGGGGATCCCTTGGGTCCATGAACCAGATTTTTTGCTGGCCCCTTTCTGCCAACCCATCCACGCCGGACTAGCACTCTATCAAATCGATCCAGCGGTACGGGAAGTCATGTTGGTCGATCTGCCCGATCGGGTGGCGGATGGCAACCAACGGCTCTATGATCTGGCCGATTTTTTGCTGGCCTATCTGGGGCAACAGTCGCAACTAAACCAACGGACCAAAGTGGCCAGGGTCCATCAGTGGGTGGCCTGGTCCTTGCTCGATCCCCAACGGGTAGTAGAGGATATGAGCGCGCTCCTGGCCGAGACGGTTCGAGAGGCCCAACATCAGCAGGCATCCGAGCGAATCCTATCTCACCAGATTCAGGTCGCCACCATGATGGAGATCGTGCGCGAGCCAATAGAGAGACACCTGGTTCCTAGTGAGTATGAGGATCTCCTGCAGACCTCCCAAGTACTGGCCCACTATTGGTATGGGGGTATGGATATCACCAATGCAGAATTAGAGGAGAACACTAACCCCATACTTGCAAAGATTCTGCGTACTTTGAGACAAGTAGCTTGGTCTCCGAATGACGCTGTTACATCAACTTCATCAGAGAAGCAAGCAAAAGGATCTCTGACGAAAAAGCAGAAACAGCAACTCCATACCGTCCTACTTGAGGTATACCAAAGGCGTATTGACTTGGAGAAATTGCTATTGTTCAATATGGGTGAGAGTCTAAATACTTTAGTTGTTGAAAGCGGTTTAATTGATACGATTTACGATCTCATCGAGTGGGCTGAACAACATGATAGACTTCAAGAGTTAATGAATGCGGTAATAGTTGATCACCCTACTGACGAGTCATTACAAAATAAGGTTAATGAAATTCGTTCCACGCTTACCCCAAAACAACAAGAGCAGGTAGTGCAGTCCACAAAGATGCAATTTGCCACTAATGTAACACCAAGAATGGCTCAACAATTATATAATGCGTTACTCGATGTGTATGAAACCCAAAAAGGGTTGGAAAGAATGTTGTTCTTTAATCTAGATCTTCGACTGCATGAAATTCAGATTCACCCCTCATTAGCGGACACAATGTTTGAACTTATCAAATGGGTTACTTCTAAAGGCAGTCTTCAGGCATTGTTAGATGCAGCAATAAATGATAATCCTAACAATACAGAACTGAAGTCTATTATTAATTTATCTGATGAATTGACAGGACGGAAGGCACAGCTACTACATAATGCTCTAACCCGTGTATACAAAACTCGAATTACACTAGAAACGATGGTGCGCCTCTATATGAATGTCAACCTCAACATCATTACAAGCAATTATAACTTAGAAGATAACATCTTTGAACTTATTCTATGGGCTAATATGAACGGTAGACTTCAGGAGTTAATGGATGCAACAGTAGATGATAATCGCAACGATATGGAACTAAGAGCAACTGTCGACTCTGTTCGTTCTAATGAATCTCAAGAGCAACCAGTACACACGTCTCAGTCTAAACACGAACAATTAGCCTACAAGTTAAGGGGAAGACAGGCTCAACAATTGTATAGGGCTCTGCTAAATATATACGAGACTCGAAGTGATTTGGAAACGATGGTTACACCTAAAATGAGTATTGAACTCGATTCAGTTGTAGCTGGGTCTAACTTAGAAGACAATATCTTTGAACTAATCAAGTGGGCTGACAGAAACGGGAGGCTCCAGCAGTTGATAAGTGTGGTAGTGGACGATATGCCCAACAATGAAGAACTAAGAGTCATAGTTGATGACATTCGGTCAAATGTACTTCAGGGCCAAAAGGAGCAAGTGCCTCAGTTCACGATACCCCGATTTGTTGATAGATTACTAGGAGAGCAAGCCGAACAAATATATAATGTTTTACTTGCAATATATCCGAATTACATTGCATTGGATAGAATGGTCTTCTTTCATTTAGATGTATATCTAGATGAGATAGGATATGGTCATGTTCTACCAGATTTAGTGTTTGAACTCATCAAATGGGCTGACAGTAATAATAGAATCCATGATTTGGTAAATGGCACGATATCTGAAAATCCCAAAAACATAGAATTGAAATCTATAGTTGACAGGCTCCACATAATGTCTCCTGAAGAAGAGAGAAAGCAAGAGGAGCAGTTGATAGAAGTGCCACTTACCATCAAGACGACAGAGCAGCAATTCCTTTGGTTACGTGATGCGTTACTTGACGCCTATCCCTCCCATTTTGCTTTAGAACAAGTCTTAACCTCCTATATGAATATTAGCTTAGATCATATTACACCCAGAAACAGCCCAATCAATGAAGTTTCCGCTCTCATTAAATGGTCTGAAGACAATAATAAACTTTCCACCTTGATGAAGGCCGTAATGATTGGTAATCCGAGAAATCTAGTTTTGAGATCTGTAATTTATGAAATTTGTTACCCGTCTTCTGAACTGAGATCAGAAGATGTTTTAGGATCGAGGAGAGAAATATCCGGAGGCGAATTGTGGCAATTACGCAAGTCTTTACTTGATGTATATAATAGCCATATCGATCTAGAAAGGATGTCGTACTTCAAAATGAATGTCCTTATGTCAGAGGTCACAGAATATCCTGATAGTACTAATCTTGAAGATATACTCTTCAAATTGATTCAGTGGGCCGAGGCTAACTATATGCTACAAGAACTAATGGATGCAGTCTTATCTGACAGACCAAACCATTCGTTACTTCGCTCAACAATCGATGATATTCGCCCCTTGTTGATGCAATAGAAGTAGACAAACAGAATGTAGCAAGTGCTTCGCTATCTTATCGAGTAGATAGATATGGAAGCACGGGCTGTTCTAAGGATTGAGAATTTAATAAAACGTAATGGAAGATCTCTCGGATACCCGAGATGACAGGACCGAACTTTTGGGTTTTATTTGATCTTGATTCCTAAGTATCTCTTATCAAATAATAGGAAGAAACATACGAATGCTATTTCCACTCGACCGCATATAGCTAACCAATTTAATTTCTGACATCTTTACCGATCTTGATACCAACTGACGAGAGAATATTCTCACCTAAGTATCGCTCCAGCAGTTCATCGGCAATATTAATCTTTCCTGCTCATCCGATTCAGCGGCTGTTGCAGCCGTTACCAAGCTAGAACCATATGATGCAGAGTTGCCAATTTGGCCCGGAAATACACCACTAAGTGCGCTGCTTTGGTACATTCTCGATCGAGATGATCTGCCACCAATCTACATATCTGACCGGTGCTGCGGCAGGCTCTTCGGGAGCACCCTGTTTTGACTCAAACTGGAATCTGGTTGCCATGCATCATCGAGGCGATGAATCAGGGAACGAAGGGATTCCAATCTCAGCCATTGTCGACCTACTTGAAAAACGGTAGCTTATTGATATAATAGATGAAACGGACTTATTCTCAACTCTCTAATCCTATTTTCCTAAAGAGGTCATAAAATGGCACTAACCCCACCAGATCGTAAACAGCTAACCAATTTAATTTCTGACATCTTCACCGGTCGTGACACCAACGGGCGAGAGAATATTCTCACTCAAGTTTCGCTCAACCAGTTCATCGACAATATTAACCTATCTGGCTCGTCAGATTCGGCTGCGTCCGCTGTCGTTACTAAGCTCGAACCGTATGATGAAGAGCTGGCCATGTGGCCTGGCTACACACCTCTTGGCGCGCTGCTCTGGTATATTCTGAATCGGGATGATCTGCCGCCAGCCAAGCATAAAGTAGCAGCTAAACTGGTGATTAAGTATCAGTTGATTACCGATGCTGACTTTTTGGCTGAGTTGCGTAACCGCTTCCCCGACGAGGTACCTCCAGCACCACAGCCTAATGTAGCTGAACCTGGGGTTCTGCCAGACGCTGCGGGTGAAATAAATGCCCAGGAACTACAGAAGGCATTGCTTAGTGGATATAACCACAGTTCACTGACTATCATGCTCAAGTTCGAGATGGATATAGATTTAGATAACATCGTTGGTTCGGGAAATTTTAACAACGTAACATTCGAACTTATCAGGTGGGCCACTCAGCGCGGAAAGCTGCAGAAGTTACTCCAATCGGCCTACAAAGATAATCCGGGAAATCCCCTAATCAGAGTCTTGGCTCAAAAGCATGGGTTGGCCTAAGGTTTTTTGTGATGCAGGAAAGTTTTAAAATCGCTCGCGAAACACGACCAAATTCTGATTGCTCACCCAGTGGTTGCTCTGAGCTAGCTGACGTCTGATTAGCTGGAAATTCTTTTAGATCACCTCCTTACTGATACCCCCCCTCTCCCAAAAGCTCCCGCACACCTGGACTTGCAGTGACTCGGTATTCGTCCAACAAACTCTCCTTCGGTGCTGTCCCATAAGGTGACCTGCGCATCCACGTTGCGCCATAGGTCAGGATAAGCAATCGCCGCTTTTCACCATCCGGCCTGGTGGGCCAGGCGCGGTGCCAGATGTTGCTATGTATCATGAGTGTAGTGCCGGGCGGGCCGTAGAGCACTTCCTGGCCGGGTTTGTCATCGAAATCATTGGCGGGTAGATCTTGGTGAATCCACAAATGAGAGCCGGGTACGAAGGCAAGGGGGCCGTTGGCGTCGTTTAGTGCATCTAAGTAGATCAGGTAATCGAGGGTATGAGGGTGGGAGAAGAAGGCCGGTAGGGGATCGGGCACGGTGCGACGGTGGAGGTGCCAGTGGGTTTCCTGGTTGGGTTCGCCAGGGTAGGCAACCCGCCCGCCCAGTTGGCGAATACGCACAAAGGGACCCAGCATGGCCTTGGCTACCGAGACAAATGGATCAAAGTCGATCAGCTCATGGAACGCCTCGTGTTTGTCGAAGAGATATCGGGGAAACCAGCCACCGAAGTTGCCAGAGCGTCCGATGTTCTCTTGAGTAACCTCCCTGGCCTCGATCTCATCTAACGCGTCCCGGAACTGTTGAAGCTGCTGTTCGCTAAATAGCCCCTGGCGGATCAGATATCCTTGAGTACTAAATTGCTCGATCTCCTCAGGCGAGGCATAGACGTCGATGGTACGTTCCGTATCCTCGTTAGCCGCATTGGTCATGATTTTGTAGGAGATGGTGTGACGAGGGAGCGCGTCGATTTGATTGAGTGGGATCATGGGTTCTTCCTTACGGTTGTCTGAATGGTTAAGGAATAGGAATCAAATATGTAGCCCATATTATGCCAGGGGTATCCCAGCTTTGGTTGCTTCTTCTGAAAGTTCAATTTCTTGCTTGAGCAGTTTAGTATAGCATATGCCCCAAAGACCAATCCAGCCGATAAAAAGCTTTTGGCTAATCAGCCGTCAGCTATTCTCAGCTCCGTTTGAAAACGCAGTTCTGTCATTCCTGTAGAGCTAAAGTAAACTGCGGTTTTCAAAACGACCGCAGTATAGCCCGGAGCGACCACCGTGTGAGCAGCCAGTATTTGGCCGTATTTCAGAATCGATTTTTATGCTTTCCTACAAAAAAGCGAAAAAAGCTCGATTGACAGAACCTCTCAAGTAACCTACAATATCATCGAATTAAATTTTTCTTCCCCTGTTTCCAACAAGTTACGATTTCTATTGCGCTTTTGGCTCATCTATCTAATCATTTGGGTTAGGGTAGTTTGATTACCTGAAGTCTATCAACTAAACTCAGATTCGTTTGAAAACTGTAGTTCGGTTACTCTGGTAGCTCAAAGGCGAACTACAGTTTCCAAAACGACCGCGGTATAGAATTCATCCAAACGGAGTCCGTTCAACCAACCAAAGGAGCGACCTCATGCAGCAGCAATCCCTTAGTCGACGTGATTTCCTTAAAACCGTTAGCATGGCTGGTGCCACATTGGCCTTGGCCGCCTGTACCAATATACCAGCACCGGGTGGCAGTGGCGCGCCTAGCGGTGGTGCCTCTGCGGAACTGACCTTATGGGGTTGGTGGGATGTGCGCATGGCCTTTTATGAAGAAGTGGCCAATGCGTTTACCGCAGACAACCCTGGCATTTCCATTACCGTTGAAACGCTCCCCGGTGGTGAGATTCAGCAGAAGCTCTACTCGGCCCTGGCCGCGGACACAGGTCCGAATATGCTCAAAATGGGCGAGAACTTCTTCAAGCTCAAGGAAGAGGATCTGCTCTTGGCCTTCCCCGAGGATGTCTTCCCTGATGATTGGTTTGAGGAGACGTATCCTAGCGTGAACTGGGAACCGTATGACCGCCATGTTGTCCCGACCGCAGCTTGTGGCACCCTTTTGGTCTACAACAAGCGAATGTTTGAAGAAGCGGGTCTGGATCCCGATTCGCCACCTGCCACCTGGGATGCATTCATCGAAGCAGCCAAGGCGACCACCAAAACCGATTCAACGGGCATGATTCAGGCTGGCTTCATCCCCGCGGGTGAATGGCCCGGATTGAGCCAAATCTATCAGCTAGGTGGCAACATTGTTACGGGTGAAGGGGATGCCAAACAGGCCAACTTTGAGAGCGAAGAGGTGGTACAGGCCTTCCAGCACCTTACCGATCTGGCGCTTGTCCACAACGCTTGGGATCCCACCTTCCCCGGGAATCTGGAATCAGTCGGTTCTGGGTTGGCCGCCATGACTGAAGATCAAGCTTGGGTCATTGGTGAGTTTGCGGGTACCTTTGCTGATATCTATCCCGATTTGGGGTTTGCGCCCAATCCAACCCCTAGCGGCAATGCGGATCCGTATCTAGGCTACAAGTCCACGGTCCTCTCTGTTTCGGCATTGACCGGTCATGAAGATCAGGCTGGCGAAACCTTCCGCTTCCTCGAATATCTCTACAAAGATTCGGGCAAAGAAGCCTATTGGGGCTTGGCTGAATTGATAAGCTGCGCGCCCGTCCGTGGTGACTTGGCCTCGGATCCACGGCTAGATGAAAACCCAGCCCTCAAGACTGTTGCTGAGGTGATTCCCTTCCAGAAAGATCCGGTGGCACCCCCCGAAGATATGTACGGGCCGTGGAGCGATACCGTCAGCCTGATTGTCAATGAAGGGCAACCGGTGGAAAGTGCTCTAGCAGAAATGAATGGGAAGGTGCAGGAGCTGATTGACCAGGGGTTGGCCACATTTTTGCAGTAAGCCGGTAATCATTCACGATTATCAAGTACAAATCAAGGATTTCCTGTGACCGTTCAAGGGACGACTGTTGCCCGGGCAAAGCCACGCCGTTCATCGTTACGTCGTGCTGAACAACGCTTTGTCTGGACGATACTTATACCGGCCATACTCTTCTATGCGGCCTTTCGTTTCTACCCAGTGGGTTTTGCCTTTTATATGAGCCTCCATGATTGGAAGCTGCTGCGCAAAGAGCAGTTTCTGATCGGCTTTGGGAATTACAGCCTCATCTTTGAAGATGGGGTCTTTGCCCAGGCGATTGGCAATACCTTCTACTATGCCATTGCGGCCACCATACTGGGAACAGTTGCCGCGCTGACTATGGCCATCATCCTTAACCCAGTACGGCGGGGCAATACCCTCTTTCGGCTTCTCTACTTCCTCCCTACCATGACCTCGGCTATTGCCAGCGCCACCATCTGGATATGGCTCTACCAAGTTCGTTTTGGTCTACTCAACCAATTTCTGGTCATGCTAGGCTTTGAACGGATTCCTTGGTTGACCTCGCCTGACTATGCTTTGAATAGCCTGATCCTTATGAGCATCTGGGGCGGAATTGGTTTTACCATGATCATCTTTCTAGCTGGGCTAAGGGGGATACCCCGCGCTTACTATGAGGCGGCGGAAATCGATGGTGCAACGGCCCTTCAGCAGGCTTGGCATATCACTCTACCGTTGATTACGCCGGTCATCACCTTTGTGACGGTCACTGGTTTTATCGGTGGTATGAATGTCTTCCAACAGGTCTATTTAATGACTCGAGGCGGGCCATATAATTCAACCCAGACCATTGCGCTTCAGATTTACGAACATGCTTTTCAGAAGCTCTTTATGGGGCAGGCTGCGGCCATGGCGTTTGTTCTCTTTGCCATTGTTATTGTGATGACGGTCGTCCAACTGCGGGTTCAGCGAACGGATTGGGAGTTTTAAGGAACGAGAATGAAATAATGGCGGTTCCGCAAAAGTCGCACATCATATGGCTAGACCCGCACGGGGCGTGCTCCCTGGACGGTTGTGTGTGACGTTTGCACTATTGTAAATAATCGTGAGGGCAGAGGCCCTTGAGTTCGTATGACAACCACGACAACCGTACAGAAAGTATCATGGGGCCAACGCCTGGCCCAAGCCCATGGTTTCAATTATATTGTGCTAATTATTGGTGCGCTGGCTATGCTCATTCCCTTTATTTGGATGTTGAGCACTTCCTTCAAACCCCAATCCGAGACCATCTCCTTTCCGCCCAGGCTCTTTCCCATCAACCCGACATTTGAGAACTATGTGGACGTGGTGGGGCGTCTCCATATTGGTCGCCTCTACTACAATACAGCCGTTATTACAATTACCAAGACAGCCATCAACATTTACACCAGTACGCTGATTGGCTACGTCTTTGGTAAATTCCACTTTCGGGGTCGGGATCTCCTCTTCTATGCCATCCTAGGAACCTGGATTATTCCCTTTGAAGTCTACATGATTCCCCTCTACATTATGATGGTTGATTTTGGGTTAGGCAATTCTTGGTGGGCACTCATTATCCCCGAGATTTCCAGCGCCTATGCTATCTTCCTCTTTCGCCAGTTTATGTTTACCATTCCCAATGATCTAATAGACGCAGCCCGCATCGATGGAGCAGGCGAATGGTACATATACCATCGCATCATTTTGCCTCTTTCACGCCCCGTCTTGGCGACCCTGATTGCCTTCTACTTTATGTGGAATTGGAATGATTTCCTCTGGCCGCTGATTGTGTTGACCAGCAGCGACAAATACGTGCTTCCGCTGGGGCTGGCCGTCTTTGTAGCCGAGTTCGGGACCCAGCACGGGTTGATTATGGCTGGAGCGAGCTTGGCAGTGATTCCGGTGCTGATTATCTTCCTCTTTATGCAGCGCTTTATTATTGAGGGAATTACGCTGACGGGATTGAAGTAAGGTGAATTCGCAAAGATAAAATGGAGAGAAGATTGTCAAACACGCAGATCAGAACGGTTCTATAGACACCAAGAAAAAGATTTTCCGCCCTTACCCTTCGACACGCTCAGGGGGCGGTTGGAAAATCTTTTTCTTAAAAACTATATAAAGTGAGGACACAGATTCCCCAGATGGGCAGAGACTCCCTTGCAATTCGGCATCCATTACCTAACCTGGACGAGCCAGAACCAACAGAGGTTTCACAGAGAGTCACAGAGCCAGCACAGACTTGTGCTGAGCGAAGCCGAAGTAGATTCACAGAGAAAAGTTCATTTGCCGATTTTACTCTGAGAAATGAGATTTTCTTGCCATCAAAGCACAAACTGAACTGCAAAGGAACTAATGTGCGTTTACGGCTATTGACGATTGCCCTCTGTTTGTCTCTTATAGCAACCCTTTCAGGCTGTGAACGGCTGCCAGGAGAAACGCTTGCAACGCCCACACCGATTCCAACAGTTACCGCCCCGCTGAAGGCAGTTCACAGCGTTGAGCGAGGAGACCTGATTGAAAGTGTGACGCTGCTGGGTATTGTTGATTCTCAGCGCCGGGTCAATCTTTCCTTTCGTATCAGTGGTCGGCTGAATGGTTTTCATGCCCATCCAGGTGATTTGGTAGAGTCGGGTCAATTGTTGGCTGAACTAGATGTTGGTTTCCTGCCGAATGAACTGGCCAAAGCCCAAAAGCAGCTAGAGATGGCCAAGCTGCGGCTGACCTCGGCAACGCGCTCGGACTCGCTTGCGCTGGCAGAGGCTGAAAGCATGGTTAAGTTAGCCAAACTGGAACTAGAAAACGCCCGCGCTGGGTTAGCAGATGGGACAACCGACCGTGTGAAAGCCGAGTTCGACGTAGCACGCGAGGAGATTGCCGTTGAGTTGTCAGAAACCCGATTGACTTTGTTAACGGAACAGCAGGAAACCGAAAAGAGACTTTTGGAAGCTGAAATTGATATCATGGCCCTGGACGTTGAACTTCTACAGGCCAAGATAGAGCAGGCTCGGTTGCTGACGCCCTTTCGTGGCGTCGTGCGCTACACCGAAGGCGAAGCAGGCCAGATGATAGCAGAATATGAACCCGTAATGGGGCTGGCAGACCCCAACGCGCTCGAAATCAGAAGTTCAACGCCCAGTGAAGAGGTCTTGCCGAAATTACGGGTTGGACAGTCTGCAACCATCGTCTTTCGTGATGCACCCGAGCAGGAATTCATAGGCAAGCTTGTGCAAGTCTCAACGCCTATCGGTGCCGATAATCCAGACGATGTCCGCCCCATTCGGATCGAATTCCCTGCGCCGGATCTTATCGTGCCGGCTCTGAGCCTAGAGATTGGTTCGTTTGCTGATATTACCATCGTTGTCGAGCAGAAAGAGAATGTCTTGACCATTCCCAACAACACGATCCACAACTACTTTAATCGCCGCTATGTGCTTGTTCAAGACGGCGAACTTACTGCGGAAGTTGACGTCACCCTCGGCGTGACTGATGGTGAACGGACAGAGGTATTAGCTGGATTGGAAGAGGGAGAACAGGTCTTTGAACGTTAATGCAATATGACACAAGAATCCATCATCAAATGGCATCGGCTCTTTGGTATTGCCGTAGAGCAAGATTTCATCGATTACGTTTCGTTACGGATTGATCGGGAGAAGGATCTTTCCAACAAAGAGCAGTTGCTAGATTTACTGGTTGTTTACACTGACAGCATGGAAGAGCTAGCTACATTTCTGAAAAGTCCCCCAAAACCCTTGCCCGATGGACTAGACAATCTCTCTCAACATAACCTTATCACCTACAAATCCTTGCGCGAATCGTTGAACGAATGGACATTGCAAGAACTGCTCGGTCATTATGTCAACTACCGAAAGAATACTCCAGTTGCCGACTCGGGAACACTTTTTCCAGAAGATCATTTTCAGCTCTATGCTATCTGTACACGATTTCCACAGACGCTAATAACCAAATATAAATCCAAGGAGATTCAGCCAGGAGTTTATGATCTGTTTGGATTTGGACTAACTATACGCATCATTGTGTTGAATAGCATCCCTAAAGCCAAGCACAATGCCATTTGGAATATCTTCAGCAATGTGGTAGAAAACATTGAATATGGTGCTATCCAATATCGTTCAAAACTCGAAGAGATGAGTTCGGTTCTCGATCGGTTGTTTAAATTCTATCAGTTGGAGGGAATACACATGTCCTACTCTTTTGAACAATTTGAAAAAGAACATTTTTTAGATAAAGTTCCCGAGATGCTTCAGGATGAAGAAGTGCAACCGGGGCTTCTGGAAACATTTTTGAAATACCTGTCGCTCGATAAGATTCTCTCATGGTTTTTGGATGACGATCGCCGAAGGCAACGTTCTGTCAGGACGATTCTTGCGCGACTATCACCCGATGAGCGTTTAGAGGGGTTATCACCCGATGAGCGTTTAGAGGGGTTATCACCCGATGAGATTAAAGATTATATGAAGAAGCTTGAAAACGACTAGTGCAGGAAGCGTGTTGCCTATTGTAACTGGAACATGACCAAACTTACAGATCTTCCACTCTTCAATCAGGAATCAATCGGTGAACCTCTTCACTCTGGCGTTGCGGCGCAATTTGAGCAAGTGGCAGCCCATGTCATTTGTCGTCATCGGGCTGGTGCTGACGATTGGACTGGTTGCCAGCGTTCCCCTCTTTACCAATGGCTCGCTGGCTCGATTCCTGCGTAGTGAACTCAGCAATATTGAGAGCGCTCGTCCCCTTGCTAGCCTGCTTCTGATCCACCGTATCCCCTTTTCTACGCCCACAACCCTGGAACAGTATCACCAAGTTGACAGCTTTATGCATCAAAACGCGATCGCGGCCATGGGCCTGCCTCTTGTACGAATGACTCGCTATGGTTCTACTCGGGTTACCAAGATAGTGGCTGCGGAGGAGAAAGATCTGCCCGAAGATCTGCGTAACGATCAATCGGCCGGGCTGGCTTTTTTGACCGGATTGGAGGAGCATGTGGAGATCGTGCTGGGCGAAGGGTTGGGAGACCAGGAGACCAGGAGGCCAGGAGACCAAGAGACCCATGATTCGGCCGTTGAGGTGCTGGTGAGCGAGCGCTTCTACTATGACCATGAGATCGAGGTAGGTGACCGCTTTTTGTATGGGCTGGGCGATCCCCGAATTGTTACGCCGATTGAGGTATTGGTGAAGGGGGTGTGGCGACCAGTAGATGACGATACAGAGTTTTGGTTTGAGGAGCCGAACGCGTTTGCTTTCTATTTTATCCTCCCCGAAGAGACATTTCTAACGGACGTGGCACCACTCATTGTGGAGCAGGTGCGAATGTATGTTTGGTATCTGGTTTTTGATGTGGACGCGATTCGAATCGATAACGTGGCGCGTATCCTCAATGCCGTTCAGCACGTGCAGTCCAGAACATCAGGGATACTGGCTCACGTCGATTTGACTTTCCCCGCCTTTGAGCCATTGGAAGCGTATGCCCAACAGGCTGCTACCCTGCGGATCTTTCTTTTGGTTTTGAGTACACCCATTCTTATCATTCTCCTAAGCTACCTTCTCATTTCCAGTAATATTATGGTGACGGCTGAAGAGAGCGAGATTGCCACCCTAAAGAGCCGCGGGGCTGCCCGCTTACAGATTGTGGGCCTTTACTTTGTAGAGATGGTCTTGATTGGCGCACTAGCCCTTGGCATAGGTCTATTCGTAGCCAGGGGTGTGACTCAGTGGATGGGGCAGGTCTATCGTTTTTTGACCTTTGCCGCTCGGCCGTTGCTCGACCTCTCTTTTTCTGCTCAAGTCGGTGGATATGCCACCATCGCAGCCGTTGTCACGATAGGGGCTACGCTGCTGCCAGCGACAAGCGCGGCTGGTCGCACCATCATTGCTCAACAGCAAAAGCGGATCCGCGAAGAAGAATTTAGCCGGACCAGAAGCGGGATTATGCTCTTTTTTGAGTTGCTTTTGCTGGCGGGCGCTCTCTATGGCTACTGGCGTCTACAAACGCAAGGCCAGGCCAGTCAGCTAACGCAAGATACCTTTGTCGATCCGCTCTTTCTGCTGGCACCGACCCTCTTTGTGGCGGCCGTTGCGCTCATTTCTTTGCGAGTTGTGCCGCTTATGATTCGCCTGTTGAACCGCATAACGAACCGCTTTTTGACCCTACCCCTTTGGTTGACTATACAGCAGGTTTCCCGTCAGCTCAATGTCTATCGCCTGCTGCTTTTCCTGCTCGTTTTCACCGTTGCGCTAGGCTTCTTTAGCACAACCTTTGCCAGCACGCTAGACGCCCACTACACGGATGTGACTCGCTATGCGGTGGGTGCAGATCTGGTGATAGAGGTGCAGTGGGAACAGGTCGAAGGGAATTCGGTACGCTGGCGCTATCCGCCTTTTGACATTGTCCAGGACGTTGACGGCGTAGCAGCGGCAACGCGGGTTCTTCGATTAGAGAGCTTTGTAGATGGGCTCCAAGGCAACGTAGAGGCAACCTTGTTGGGGATCGACCGGGCAGCGTTTGGCACAGCTAGTTGGTGGCGGGACGACTTTGCTCCCGAATCTCAGGGTGCCCTGATGAACGGGTTGGCTCAGAATCCGGCAGGCGTCCTGGTTAGCCAGGGCTTTTTGAATGAGACTGGTCTACAGTTAGGCAATGATCTTCGGCTAACCGTAGAGGGCGTTGCTCAGCCCGTGCGCTTGTCGATTATAGGGGTGCTTGACTATTTCCCAACGCTCTACCCAGAGGAGGGCTATTTTTTCGTCGCCAACCTGGAGCACATCTATCGCGCCATTGGCAACCGCCCCTACGACATCTGGGTGAAGTTAGCCAGTAGCGCTACACCAGCCGACATCTTAGAAGCGCTACGGGAGCGAGGCTTCATCATCACCAATGCCAGAGACAGCCGTTTGGAGAGCGCCATATGGCGCACCGATCCTCAGCGCTCGGCCCTCTTTGGCATGTTGTCTCTGGGTTTTATTGTGGCGATTGTCATGGCTGGCCTAGGATTTTTGCTCCATGCCCTGTTTACGGTACGTCAGCGCATTATGCAGTTTGGTATCTTACAAGCCGTGGGGCTTTCGGCTGCCCAAATCACGAATGTTGTTGTCTTCGAGAAGCTCTTCCTGGCCCTATTGGCGGCGGTGGGGGGGACGTTGATTGGGATGGTAACATCCAGTCTCTTTATCCCATTGTTGCAAGTCGGTGCTGCGGTACAGGGCACAACACCACCGTTTGTTGTAACCCCTGCTTGGGGGCAAGTACTCAAGATCTACGTTGCTTTTGGTCTGATGGTGCTGATTACACTAGGAATTTTGATTTGGCAGTTGCGGCGGTTGCGCATCTATGAGGCGGTTAAGCTGGGTGGTATGGAATAAGATATGGCAGTAGCGTAAAAGTCACACATCGCTCGTTCAGGAAGCACGCCTCGTGCGTTTCTGCCCTTGTGCGTGACTTTTACAGAACTGTAAGATATGATAAAACCAGTTAGGGTGCCGAGCTCGACAACAAATCATACGGTTCTCATCGGACTCATGGCGCCTGCCGTCTTGGCGACTTTGACCTTGGGCATCTTTGCTGTTGTGCTTCCCCACATTCGAGAAGAATTCAATGTTCCTGCCGATATGGCGCTATAGCGGCTTTGCATTTGGCACTGCACTGCCCTGGCCGGGATTGCGCTTCAATATGGCTTTGAACGCGAGTTACTTCCTGTTGCCGCCTATCAGAACGTCTTGTGGATATGGGTTGGGATTGCGCTCTTAGGGAGCGCGCTTTCGTGGTTCTTGAAAGATTCGTCAAATGATTTCAGCACTTCCAGCGCCTAAGCTCTCTCGGCTAAAATTGTAGTTGTATACCTATCCTCACCAGACCAGCACGCCCACCAATAGCGCCAGCCCCGCCGATCCCAGTACAAAGATCAACCCGCTCGTCCGCGCCCAACGCGCTTTGAAATCGGCAACCTTGTTTAGCTCACGCTGCATCTCGGTCAAATTGTGGCGGTAGTGTTTGTAATCTCGAGGTTGCACCCCGTAGACGGCCGTCATGATGGCCAGCAGATAGCAGACCAGCACCACCGAAACCAGCCCTTTGGCCAGGGTGGATTGCAAGTAGGCCGGGGGGAAATTCTCGCCAAAGGCGATGACGGCAAAGAGGACGCCCAAGAGCGCGCTGCTCAACTCGATGATGCGCTTGCCCGCCTGATCGAGATAGTCTAGCTGGTCGGCCTCCAGCTTTTGGAAGAGGGTAGCCAGATGGCTGTCGGCTTCATCGGGGAGCTTTCCCGTGGGTGCGTTGAATTCGGCCAGACGTTGGGCTTCTTGGGCCTGGTTGATTTGATTGCGGCTCATTTGTACCCTCGACAGTCCACCTCATGGACCATTTCGGCGTCGCATACAGGATTTTCGCAGGGCAGGCGCAGCCGATCCATCATGATGCTGCCCCGCGGAACCAGGGTACGCTTGAAGACGCCATCGTTCTGGCAGACGGCCCGCTTTTCAAACCAAGTGACGTGATCGCACTTTGGGCAGCGAACCGGGAAGCGGTGTTTGATTGAGTCGTCGGTTGGCATGGGGTATCCTCCGTTTTTTGTATGCTCTTATTTCTTCTCAATACCTTTTTGAATGGCGCTCAGATCCTCGGCA
Organism: Chloroflexota bacterium; assembly: GCA_039028975.1. Lineage (GTDB taxonomy): Bacteria > Chloroflexota > Anaerolineae > Caldilineales > Caldilineaceae > JAHBNG01. Next base: position 1,092 of record JBCCHB010000169.1, on the reverse strand, counting down.
TACGGATGGTTAGCCGGGAGGGCTGGTTCTTTGCCGTCGAGCAGGGCTAGGATGGCAGCCAAGTAGTCGGCTTCGTGCTGCCCATCTGCGCCGAGCTGAACCATCTGGGGCAAGACACTCTCTAGGGTCTGACGCCATTCGCTCTGTTTCTCTGGCAGATCGGTCATTACGGCAACAGTATTGTTGATCAGCAAGTTGCGCTGTTCCGCGGGGAAAGTAGCTGGGGTGCTAGAATCTACGGATGAAGCACCTTCCTCACCTCGCATCGCCAATTGCATTTGCTGTAATTGGGCAATTGTATGACCTGCGGCATCCTGGGGCAAACCTGTTTCGGCTAAGACCGAGATTGCATTTCCTATACAGTGGTCAGCATCTTGGGGTCGCTCCAGATGTCGATAAAGCAAAATTCCCATTCCGACCCACCCTGCTGACTCACCTGCCCGATGTCCTACTTCTTTTTCTAACTTGATGGAGTCGGTAAATGTACTCAATGCATGTTCATACTCTTCCATGCTAACCAAGAGATACGCTAGTCCATTAAGCGTTGCGGCTTCGCCCGCCCGGTCGCCCACCTCACGCATGATGGGCAGCGCCTGCTCATAGAGCGCCAGCGCCTCCTTCGGCTTGCTCGTGGCATCGTACACCAGAGCCATGTTGTTGAGGGTGGTGGCTTCGCCCGCCCGGTCGCCCACCTCACGCATGATGGGCAGCGCCTGCTCATAGAGCGCCAGCGCCTCCTTCGGCTTGCCCGTGGCATCGTACACCCCCGCCATCGTTCACACGCTACGGGTCGGCGACATCGGAGCGATCGTCAGCCCCCACGCGCGCTGCCGACGGGTGCTCCCGCGCCGCAAGAACCTCGCGCCGCACAACCAGGTGCTGGGCGAGGTCATGAAGACCACGACGATCGTGCCGATGACCTTCGGCCACGTGGCCCAGAGCGAGGAGGCGATCCGCACGGTGCTCGAGCGCCACCAGGCGGCGATCCGGGCGGAGCTGGCCCGGGTAAAGGGATGCGTGGAGATGAGCGTGGTGATGCGCTGGGACGTGGAGAATATCTTCGCGCACCTGGTGACCCACGATCCGGTGCTC
>JBCCHB010000168.1:0-34413 GCA_039028975.1 Chloroflexota bacterium | reverse complement strand
GTTTTATTGTTAGTTTCATCATTTGTTTTATTCATGTCCATAAGTGTGATCGATCATCTACTTTTTGGCACATATGCATTCGTCTCAATTGCAATCAACTTGACATAATACAAGAGCGTATTTGAATATTCACGCTCTAAGCGGTCGGTTTTCCAAGGCGGCCAATATAGTGGGTACATAGCGCATCTGCTGGGAGAGTGCTTTGCCTAGCCCCAAATGATCCAATCCTTCTGGGAAGAGACCGATTGCATCCAAACCCTGCTGTACATAGTGACCGATCTCTGGATCGCCGGAAAGTTCATAAGCAGCGGCCAATCCCTCCAAGACCCACTGGGTTTGCTGAAAACCGCCGCCCACTGTGCGGTTCTTACAGGAAGTGTAGCGGAAATGACCTGAGGCATCATCGAATGTGTGGTGGATAAGCCAGTGCGCACCACCAATAATGGCTTTGGCGACCCGCTCATCCTGGGTTAGATTGTGATAGCGTTTGAGGCCAGAGAGCAGCACGCCGACCATAAAGCCGGCTTCGCCTCGGCAGCGAGGGTATCCGCAGCCACAGTGGGACTCAGTAAGCATGTGAACCCAGCCGCCGTCTGGTTCTTCTTTCTCTAACACACGTTCGACAATGATAGCCGCTCCGTTGAGGCAGCTAGGATCATTGGTTATACTGGCTACCATGCAGAGATGGATCATGTGCCAGCCAGCCTCTCGACAGTTACTAAAGTCGTAGTTGTCGAACCAGTGATCTTGAAGAAGCCATGCCTTAGTCAACAGAATACTCTCTAACACGCTGGTATCACCTGTAAGTAGCCAGTGCAACAGTGGCCCCTCCACCCAAACATGGGAAGGAATGGACTTGGTGCCGCTCATCTTGCTGCGAAAGAGGGGCGGCAGATACCCACCTAAATGCCCTGGCATGTGCATAGCTTGGCCACCAATCTCACTAGAGCGAGCCGAATGATTCAGCGTATCTACATCGACTAGATGGCGGGTAGCTATAGCCCCCCATTCGGCCCAGCGCGGATCGCCGCCTCGCAAAAACTCGATATAGGCACAATACGCCGGATCGTACTCGTTGTTCCCCCAAGACCAGCCACTCTCACCATACCAATCGCCATAGTTAACCTGACCATAGGCACGAAACTGGCTCTGATCTTGGTAGAAAGATTCGAGCGCTTGGTCAACAAGGGTTTCGTAGCTAGGTAGCAGAGAATCGGCCTTAGCCGCAATTGGATTGAGGGCTTGAGTAGAGGTTAAATAGCTCATTGTTGGGCGTACCAAGGGCGGATTCTCCAGCCAAGCAAACGCGCCCATTTCTTCAGGCGGCTCTAAAGAGAAATCATTCTTGGTTCCCAAACCCATCACCGAGGGAAAGCCGATCAGCAGTTCGCTACTTAACGCCATACCTGCCTTGAGCAGATATACCCCATCCTGCAACCAGAAGTAGAGCCGATGCCAAGCCTCTTCATCCCCTGGCAATGGTTCCCCCGATAGCTGAGGAAAAAGTTCAATCGTTACCCTGTCAGGTGCAACCGTTAGGCCCTTTGGATAGGTTTGCCAAAAGTTGCGTATTCCCACTGTAAGCAAGCTCTGCTCCCCTTTAACAGTAAGATGCCCTTGACAACGCCCCTCGCTTGTCTCAGTTTGGTTTCCACTTTCAATCTTGTAGCCCAGATCATGTTCGTGAACCAGCCGCCACGCCTGTTGACGAATCGGCCATTTTTTCTCTAGCGCCTGTACACCCGTTGCCGCCCAAGGCCAGTGGATATTAAATGATTGGACTTTGAGGAGGGTAGATGTCTCTCCATCATGGCCACCAACGGCACTATGGATTGCCGGATCCACAGCAGCGTAATTGGGTGCTCCACCGGCTGCAGTGGGTGCCAGCAGAGGTGAGATAACAGTCAATCTATGGTTGATTCTGATAAAGGATTGTTCAGCATAGATGGTAAAGCGTAGGGTGCTACGGAGATGGGGGACATGATCTGCATCGCAATGATCAACGGTACACCGAATAAGTACCCGCGTTGCGCCGTTCTGCTCTACATGGATATCTGAAACGGATTCAGTTGTCAGGGAATACCCGTTGCCCAAGACGGCAGTAAAGCTGATTCCCTGGCCCGATTCGGAAGGTATCAATGTTCGCCAATCGCCATTTGAAGTTCGGTTTTGGAGTTGAAAGGCTGTTGCTACCGCGCCCTTTCGGAGAGTGAACCGTAGATACCTACTGGTAATTATAACTCGCTCATCCTCTACGAGGGTGCGCAGTTGGGTTTGCTTCGTGCCAGTAGCTCCATCAGTAGCTCCATCTGATAAGATAATCTCGGCTTGGAGGGGTTTACCCTCCGTACCTTCCTGTGATAACCGGCGTGGCAACAGAGTATCGACCAAAGCCCAGCGTGCAGATTGGTCTGGCCAGCGAGCATGAACGGTAATTTGAGCTGATGCTTGCCCATTGGGTAGCAGTTTGCCATCCTGCATCTGTATGCGCCCATGCTTTGGATCAAATAACAAGCCTTGGGGAAGCGGTATACCAAAAGTAAGCGGATAGCCACTCAAGTCTTGACGAGCCATGGGAAAAATCTCGACGGGTATGGTAACTTTTTCTCTACCCAACAGCATAGTGGACTGTGTCATTATCTGGCAGGAAGCGCTCGCGCTTCCTCCGTCCTTTCCTACTGCGGTCACGGTTACGTTATAGGTACAGTTGGGCGCTAAACCAGGTACGTCAATGGTATGGAGAGTGCGAGGTTCTTCTGTTTTGAAGTGGGTAGGCGCATGGTTGGCAGCCATGGCCTCTACCTTACAGGTTGCTGGTTCAGTCGTAATGAAGTGAAGAGCGGCCTGCCAATGAGTTCCAGAAATAGGTGTAGCCACTGCATTCAGGTGTCGAATTTCAGGCGTGAAGTGGCTAGGTTCAGGGCGTTCCTTGAGCAAGACAAAGTGCTCAATGCGATACTCCCCAGAACCGGGTGCAGTCAGCTGGAAGATCTCCATCTCCCCAACAAACTTTACCGGCTGTTCGAGTATAAGCAGATGGCGGCGATTGTCTTGGCGAGTTGGTTCGATTCGACCGATCTCATCCGCTGCCAGGCGCAAATCCATGGGCGACGGCTGACCCACCTTATCATAGATGACAATGCCAATGTAACGGATGCCTGTATGATCAGCCTGACCTTCAACCGTCTGCCAAAATCGATGGCGCAACGTAGACGCCATACCGGATGTTGCGACAGCCCCCCGCCGTACGATGCTAGGGTTTGGATAATTCGTCAACCCCAAATCCGGCGTCCATGTATCCAACGTCTCACTATCCACCGCGCGCCAAGCAAAGTTAGCTGGATCAGCGAGAATCGCATCAATTCGTTCCGGTTCAACAATATCAATATGAGGTAAAGTTTGCATGGGTTGGTCAGGTGGTCGGTAATCGGTAATCGGTAATCAGTAGTCGGTAATCAGTAGTCGGTAATCAGTAGTCGGTAATCAGTAGTCGGTAATCAGTAGTCGGTAATCAGTAGTCGGTAATCAGTAGTCGGTAATCAGTAGTCGGTAATTGTGTCGTCCTGAATAGAATTGACACACTCATCTCCATCACCCTTTCACCCCTTCTCCCCTTCATCTTCCAAATACCTCTCCCAATATGGAATCATATTTGGCTTTCGGCGGCCCTTAAAGTGAAGGACTTTGGTCTGGGGATAATGGCCCGTCATACCGTGTTGATCAGCAGTGGAAAAATTGTAGTCGGCGCATGGCAACAGTAAAATGTCAAAGCCATGTTGAGTGTGGATGAAATCATGGTGACGGCTGAAATCGGCCTCATTGAGCAGATCTCGTAGGGCATCCTGATCCCCTCCCCAAATTGTAGCCTGATCATGGGCTTGCTGAAAGTGATCCAACCAGAGGGTGTGGAAGGCTCGACCACCCGCTAATCGATTGCCGTGGACAAAGTTGATGCCTGCGTTGATAGGCCATTTGGCGTCATCTCGATACGTAAGGGCCACATCGAAAGATTGAGTAAAGAGATGGTCCAAACTGGCGTTGATCAGCATATCAGAGTCAAGAAAGACAATGTGAGAATCAGCCTGACCGATGAATTCTCGCCATGCTGTGGAGCGCGCCAGCATTGGACGGCTTGGATCGAGATCAAAACGGATGGGTTCGCAGTCGAGGGCAGCAGGGAATAGGGTCTGTTGATCGGTTAACACCACCCGTCGGCAATTTGAATGATGAAAGGTAGCCGATGCGAACATGGTCGCCATAAACCAATATGGTTTAGTGACGGTGACGGTAGGCGTGTGCTGATGAACGCCAGCCATAGTCTGTTGGGTTAATTCGATGTAAAAGGCGGCAAAGGTGATCATAGATTTCGGGTTGGGGATACGGGTAAAGTTGGGAATAATTCAAATGGTCAGCAGAGCAAAGTTAGATTCTTCATCGCTCTTGAGCTGCAGAGTTCCGTCATCAGAATCCCAATTATATCATACCTAAGGTGGTGAAACCCTTAGACATGTTCCGCTGGGGAGCATATTAGTTTGTAGGCGAGAATGCATTGCACCCAGCTCAACCCACTTATTGCATCCGAAATCACCAACTGGGAGCGTTGCATGCGGGTTGTGAGCCGAATGCAACGCACGGTTGAGCTATACTGCGGTCGTTTTGAAAACAGGAGTTTTCCAATGCTCTACCAGAGTGACCAAACTCGTGTTTTCAAACGGAGCTGAGTATAACTGTTGGATATGCTATGTGCTTTTTCACCCGTGCATCGCATTCTCTTTCTTTGCCCCGCAGCTTAGATGCCCCCTAGTAAAACGCTAAGAAGCTGGCTGGAAAGCGAATTATGGTGGTCGATCTCCGTTGTTTTCGAGTGCTTTGTTGATAACCGCGCCTTACAACTCACAACATGTATTGCATTTTGCAGAGATGTTTACAATTTGAAACAGCCCTAACTTTGTTTGACATACTTAATATCTCCAGTATACAATTTGATTATCGGCAGAAGCTTCCCATTGCACTATCAGAATTTTGCAGAGTGCTCATATTCAGTAGAATAACGAAAACGTTATCGTTTCGTTAGCCGAATGATAGATTGCACTCTACTATACTGCAGTCGCTTTGAAAGTCGGCGTTTTCCACAGCGTCTACAGGAGAGATCAAACTCCGGTTTTCAAACGGAGCTGAGTATAATTTACTTAGCCAGTATTTGAATAGCTCTTTTCTCCCCCATTTATCTAATCGATCTGTGGGCTTAATGCGTCATTATGCCCAGCGCAATCCAGATGCATTGCTCTACACTATTTCCCAGGAGAACCGAAATGAGAATTCCCACTCGTATGTTGTTTTTGCTAATCATGATCTGTATGTTGGTGTTGGCTGGATGTCCCGCCGCCGCGCCGACAGATTCGGCTGCCGAGTCCCAAGAAAGTGGGGCTGCGGATGGCAAGGTCACAATTGAAGTGTGGATAGGTCAAAGTGATTTTGCTGCCTGTATTGAGGAGACCATAATCGGCGGGTTTAATGCCCAAAGCGATAACATCTTTGTTGAGACTGTAAAGATGGAAGATGTTTGGGGAACCGCCCGACCCGCGATTGCCGGCGGTGAAGGTCCAGACGTCGTCACGACACCCGGCCCCTCGTTTGTGTTTGAGCTGGTTCAGGCTGGTCAATTGTTGTCTCTGGAAGGGGCAAGCGATCTACACAACTGGGGAGAGACCTTTGCTTCATTTGCCTTAGATCTTGGTCGAGTTGATGGTGAACTCTATAGTCTGCCCGATGAAATGGAAACCCTGGTTGTTTATTACAACAAGACCGTCTTTGAAGAACAGGGCTGGGATATACCAACTACCATGGCAGAGCTCCACGCGCTGGCAGCGGTAGCGAATGATGCTGGCTTTATTCCCTTCTCTCATGCTAACGCAGATTGGCGTCCGTCCAATGAGTGGTTTGTTGGTGAATACTTTAACCATGTCGCTGGTCCTGATAAAGTTCATCAAGCCTTAACCGACCAAATTCCGTGGACTGATCCTGACTTTGTAACGGCCATAGATTTACTGAATGAAGCCCAACAAAATGGCTGGTGGATGGGTGGCCTAGAATTTTACTACACAACCTCAGGTGATGACAGAAGAACCGCTTTGGCGACCGGTGAAGCGGTTATGAACATTGAAGGTAGCTGGGCCGTTCGCGCGCTTCATGAAGACTTCTTCGTCGAGGAAACCGGCGGCAATGATTGGGACTGGTTCCCCATGCCAACCACAGAAGGTGACGCCGTCTATAGCGTAGGCATGGGTAACACCAGTTCTATTAATGGCAACACAGAACATCCGGAAGAGGCTGCTGCATACCTGGCCTACGCCTTCTCACCAGCAGTTCAGGCACAGGCTTTTGTGGATTGTGGTAAACAGCCCGCCCCGGTTGTGATTCCCGAGGGTACTATCACGGGTAAAGATGAGCGCGTTGCCAGATTGTTTGAAACATTGGGACAAGCTGTGGCTGATGGTGATTACGGCTACACCACTTGGACCTTCTGGCCACCCAAGTCCGATGTTTACATCTACGAAGAGATCGAAAAGGTCTGGGCTGGCGATATGACGTCAGAAGAGTACCTGCAAGGTTTAGATACTCTGTTCCAGGAAGAGTTTGATGCTGGCGAAATCCCACCAATTCCAGATAGGTAGTCAGTCGGTCGGCTAGTCAGCTTGTCAGGTAGTCAGCCGTTCAGCATTTCTGCCAAAGTGCTGAACGGCTGATAAGCTGAAGTGCTAAATCGATGATGTGCTGAATCGATTAACGGCTACGAAATTTGATTGCTCTCTTACCTCATAGTCTCTCTTTACTCGAAGACTAAATCCTTATGGCTCAAAACGCAACATTAGAAAACATACCTGGAGACCTTGGTCGATCAGGATCCTCAGTACGCTGGCATAAACGACCGTTCTTTCGCAATAACATAATGCCTTGGCTGTTTATCGCCCCCATCAGCGTTCTCTACATCATGGTTGTAATTGGCCCCTCCATATCAGCTATCGGCTTCTCTTTAACGGATTGGTCGGGCATTGGGGATGCCGAATTCATTGGCTTGGACAATTTTCGAAAGCTGATTTTTGAAGATAAGAATTACAGGCTAGCGTTCCAGAATAACTTGGTTTGGATGGCCTTCTTCCTGACGATCCCCTTTATATTGGCCTTGCTCGTCTCCAGTATGCTGGCCCCCATCAAAAAGGGGGCAATGTTTTTCCGCACCGCGCTCTTCATTCCCTACGTCTTACCCAGTGTGGTTGTCGCTTCAATTTGGTCCAATCTCCTGAGTCCCCGCCGTGGGCTTGGGGCACAGCTAGCCAAGCTGGGCGAAGCTTTTGAGCCACTCAATCGGGCCTTTTTAGGCAATCCTGACACGGCCTTGCTCTCCATTGCATTTGTGGATAACTGGCACTTTTGGGTATTTCTGGTCATTCTGTTTCTAACTGCAATGCAAGGCATCGCGCCAGATCTATACGAGTCAGCTAGGATAGATGGTGCGAATCGATGGCATGAATTTCGCTATGTCACTTTACCAGGCATTTTACCAACCCTTGTCTTCATGCTCATGATGACGGCTATCTGGTCGTTGTTGGTTTTCGACTACGTATGGTTAATGACGCAGGGAGGGCCGGCTGGTTCATCAGAGGTATTAGGCACGTTTCTTTATAAAGAAGCCTTTAACCGATTTGAGGCAGGGTATGCTTCAGCTGTCGGCTTAACCATCAGCTTTTTTGCCACTTTAATCATGGGGATTGTTATTTTCCTACGGAATAGAGGAGTTGAGATATGACCTCCCTTAGGCGCATTTTCAAGCCGACACGAGAAGCAAGCAAGGTTCCCAACTATATTTTAGTCCTCCTTATGCTTGGGTTTGCTCTGTTCCCTATTGTCATTCTGGGGTTTAACTCGTTAAAATCATCGGCTGAGATTGGCTTGAATCCCCTCGGCCCACCAAGTACCTGGATCTTTGAGAACTACCCTACAGCCTGGGTTGAAGGCAACTTTGCTAGGACCATGCGTAATAGCGCCTTTTTGGTGGTTATGACCGTTTCTTTGCAAATTGTGCTGTGTGGTATGGCGGCTTACGCGCTGGCGCGACTTAAACCACCCGGTAGCAACGCCTTTATGGTCGTCATGCTGGTAGGAACAACTGTGCCGATATGGCTATATATCGTTCCACTCTTCATCCTGTGGCGTTCTCTGGGGCTACTGAATAATCTATTTGGATTGGTTTTGATTTATACGGCAGGTGGTGCGCCCTTTGCGATATTTTTGCTGCGGGCATTTATGCTCCAGATCCACCCAGATTTTGAGGATGCGGCCCGATTAGACGGTGCAGGTGAGTTCCAGGTTCTGCGACATGTTGTTTTGCCGCTCACTTGGCCTGGCTTCTTGACCGTTGCGCTAATATCTTCTTTAGGCACCTGGAGTGAGTATCAATTGGCTCTCATCTTCGTGACCGATCCCGACTTTTTCCCTGTGACAACCAGTTATTCCGCCTTTGTTGGGCGCTTTAGCCGAGATTGGGGGCTAACCAGCGCAGCCGCCGTGATGATGATTGCACCAGTTTTGGCCATTTTCTTGAGTCTGCAGCGACAGTTTATCGATGGCTTGACCCAAGGTGGGGTTAAGTTTTAGGCACTGACTGTGTCTTCTCAATCAGGTCGGGGTTAAGCCTTTCGGAAGGTCTCCATGTAACAGGCTGCACCATGGAGAATGAAAATCAAACAAAGATTTGAAGATTTGCAAGATAAAAAATCTGTGAAATCTTCAAATCTTTGTTATTTTCAGGGCAGATGGGTTACCGTCATTTATTGAGAAAATACTTGGTGTTGTTATCGATTTGCGGACTTCTGTATTCTCCACAACGTGAACGCCGCAGCAAAACAGATTAGACCTAAGCCTGGCATAAGTAGATAACTCAGCAAAAAAACAGGCTTAAGCAGGCTTTTTTCGGGGCGGTTAGGGTTATAGTAAACCTCAACGGACAATCCTTTCGGGTAGAGTTCTAGTTCCGCTTCCGCAAGTGATCGGCTAGCTAACTTTGGTGACGGATAAACACCAATTCGTTCGCTCGTTAGTGGCTCGTCATCATTCGTGGATGATCCAACGGTATAAGCGTATCTGACTCTGCTGCGATAGGAGCGATTGCCAAGAATATCACCATAGGCATCGACAGTTGATAGATTAATTTCACCGGTTGTCGTTGGCCAAAACTGGCTATTATATGCTTCATATGCCCTGCTTCCATTGGTCATCAGAATAAAGCCTCCAGCCACAATCAAAAACACCCTTACGATCTCAAACACAGCAATTGTTGTTCCGGACATGCGCTTAAAACGATTCATTGAGGTCTCTGTTCTAGTGTATTGGAGTGTATAAAAATCAGCCACGAAACCCGGCCAGATTCTGGCTGAACGCTGATGGCTGAGTAGCTGAAAGCTTTTTTACCACGTTCAGCTAAAACATCAAAATCGACCCGGTTGGCATCACCATTGTCAAAGGGTCCGGCGAATACCTTTATTATTTATTTACAGCGTTAATGCTCCTTCTCCAAATAGAACCGCATAGCTCTCGCCCCTGGTTGTTTGGGTGCCAGCATCCATATAACAGGCACTAAAGGCCCGCCGTGGGATCTCGGTTTTGTTGATTTCGGAAGCGTGGGGCAAGTGGTTGTGCAGAAGAGCACATTCGCCTGCTTCCAACTCCAGGTATACAATCTCGTCCTCTCGATCTTGCAGTAGCGCTTCTGCCTGCTCATCTTCTAAGTGCCCCGAATGGCTTGATGGATTGTACAGTTGATGGTGGGTACCAGGCAGAATCTGCACACAGCCATTGGCAATCGTTGCCGGATCTAAAGCAGTCCAGATTGTAATCAACGGATCTCGATCCAGATAGTTCCAGCGATCCTGATGCCAGCGTAGATGGGATCCTTCCTTGGCGGGTTTGTTCATAAACATGGCCCGAAAACAGCCAATGTCTGTATCTGCTCCATAAACACGCTGGCAGATATGGCGAAAGAGCGGCTTTCGCATATAGGTCAGAAAGAGTGGATCGATTTCCAGATCCTGGATCTTACGATAGCTCAGAGTAGCTCCCTTGTGGCCCTTGGTCTGAGGTCCCATCTTTCCCGTAGCAGGCTCCCGATCCAGCTGCATAAGCATCCGGTCATAATCTAATGGTGCGCGACCCATCATAATATCATCCATTCGCTGTTGCAGAGTGGCTAATTCCTCGTCCGTTACTATCTTCCCCAATCGTAAATAGCCTTGCGTTTCGTACTGTTGCCATTGTTCTTCGGTAAGGGTGTCGTTCACGTGGTTCTCCGTTGTTATATACATGAATAGTTGATCGAATCGATTTATGCGTGGGGAATATGCAAGCCGTACATGTTTATGAGATGGCTATCGTCTATCTATCGTATTTTGCTACATTGAAAAAACAGTATATGATATATTGGCTTGGCAGAAAATTCATTGGTCTGATAGATTCGATTTGTTTCTCCCTTTCCTACCCAAATTCTATTCAGTTCTATGTCAAAAGGTATCACTCGGTGAAAACACTTTGATATAAACGGTACATCAACTTACACAATAACGAGGAAATTCCACGCAGTGCTTCCCATTTTCTCATCATAGTCGTACACTTCGTAGTTTCCCACACAATGGTTGTTCCAAATGAATCAAATACTTAAAAGAACCCTACCTGTTCTGTTGGCTATCCTATTATTTGGCATTGGTAGTTCGCAAGAACTGCCCATTCATACGTTTTTGAGTGTCGGTGCGGCTGAATCTGCCGAAGCAGCTCAACGGGAAATCGATCTGGGTGCAGCGTCTCAGCTATCCCAGTCTCAAACCACATCAACCAAGCGGATCGTCGTCACGCTAGATGTCGATTTTGTTCCAGAAGGCGATCTGGGAAGCACAGCAGCGGTACGTCAGCAAAGATCGGCCATCAATAGTGCTCAGAATAGCGTCTTTAGTGCCATGAATGGCCAAAACGCCTCGTTGGTTGCCAAATTTAAGTATATTCCAGCCATCACGATGGAAGTGGACGAAGCAGCGCTAGAGAAACTACTTAAGCATGCCAAGGTCAAATCCATTATGGAAGATGAGGCAGTACCAGCTACCTTGGCAAGCAGTATCCCCGTGATTGGTGCCGATGTCGCCTGGGCCGCTGGCTATACAGGGGCAGGGCAGACAGTGGCCATCCTAGATACAGGCGTCGATAAGACCCATCCATTCTTTACGACTGGTGGCAACAAAGTTGTGTCCGAGGCCTGTTACTCATCCAATGTACCTGGCCAATCCTTCTCTGTTTGCCCCGGTGGCGTGCAAGAATCTACCGCCATTGGTTCTGGTATTGACTGTACCGCAGCCGCATCAGGTAACCCTGGAGCCATTTTAGATTGCCGACATGGCACCCACGTAGCTGGCATTGCGGCGGGTAACGATGGGGGGGCCAACGTGGGTGTTGCACGGGACGCAAACATTATTGCCATTCAGGTCTTTTCTATATTCCCTGGTTCGGATAGTGCCTTAACCTGGACTTCGGACCAGATCAAGGGATTGGAACGAGTCTATGAACTCCGAGATACATACAATATTGCCTCGGCCAATATGAGTCTAGGGGGCAGCCAACACTTCGCACCATGCGGTTCAGATTTACGCAACGCCATTATCAATACATTGGCCTCGGTGGGCATCGCTACAGTCATTTCTTCTGGCAACAATGGCTTCAGGACCAGCGTTGGTGCCCCAGGCTGTGTCCCTGGCGCGATCACTGTCGGTGCCACCGAAGATGATGACGACGTGGCCACATTTTCAAATATTGCTTCATTTATCGATCTCTTGGCTCCCGGTGTCAATATCGATTCAGCGGTTCCTGGGATATCCACATCCAGCTTCAACGGTACATCCATGGCAGCGCCCCACGTGGCGGGTGCCTGGGCGGTGATGAAGCAACAGGTCCCCAATGCATCGGTCGATGAAGTACGAACAAGTTTATACGAGACAGGGACCTCTGTTGATGATCAACGCGTCGGCGGATCCGTAACTGATATGCGTCGTATCAATTTGGATTTGGCGCTTAGTGCGTTGCGTTTAAGCGCATCACCCTCAGTTCAATCGGTTTGTGTGCCGTCGGCTGCGACCTTTGATATCACTGTGGAAACCTTTGCCGCTGTGCCTGCCCAGGTCACCCTCTCGACACTCAACTTACCATCTGGCGCAACAGCTTCCTTTAGTGTCAACCCCATTACGCCAAATGGCACATCGGTCTTGACCATAAACACGGCAGGTGTCGCCCCTGGTAACTACACCATCACAGTAGAGGGAACTGATGGTTCGGCCTTCAATTCGATCACAGTAGATTTGAACGTGTCCACCGGTTTGCCAAGTGCCGTGTCCCTAACAGCGCCTACAAACGGTGCCGTAGATGTAGCTGTTGTCCCCTTGCTAGAGTGGAATGGCGTAGCGAATGCCGATAGCTATGGTATCCAGATTGCTACCGATTCGGCATTTACGTCCATCATTTACTCGGCGATAGGTACTGGTGCAAGTCATCAACTTGATCAGCTATTAGACCCAGAGACACTCTACTACTGGCGCGTACGCCCACAGAATGCATGTGGTGCAGGCAATTACTCTGTGGCATATAGCTTTACCACAGAATCCGTCCCTCCTATTCTCTTGGTCGATGATGATGACAATAATCCGAATGTTCAATCCTTCTATACGGATATACTGGATTCGTTGGTAGGAGCGCAGGGCTATAATATTTGGGACACCAATAACAGCGACAATGAACCGAATGCCCTAACCTTAGCCCCATACAACAGCGTGATCTGGTTTAGCGGCGATGAACTTGGTAGCTTTGCCGGACCAGGGACCAATGGAGAAGCGGCGCTGGCAGAGTTTTTAGATAGGGGCAACAGGTGCTTCTTTATCAGCAGCCAGGATTATCATTGGGACAAAGGACTCACCGGGTTCATGCAGGATTATCTCGGCGTCAATTTTGTAATCAATGACACGCAAAAGAGCAGCGTTGCTGGGCAGGGTGGCATATATGGCGGATTGGGGCCATACCCCCTAACGTATCCGTTTACAGACTTCAGTGACACGCTCTTTGCTGCCCCAGGTGCCGCGGTTGCGTTTAGTGGCAACAATGGCACGGCAGCCGTCTCTAAAGGAACCGCCGACTACAAGAGTACCTTTTTGGGATACCCGTTGGAGACCGTGCCGATGGCTGATCGAGCAGATATTTTGCAGGTCTTCTTGGATTGGTGCGCCTCATCCCAATTGGTAGAAAGTGAGCTAAGTGCCTTGATGGGCCAATCATTGGGTGGCTTCAGCTACAATTCTGATCCAACCACCTATGCACTGGGCGTGTTAAGCATCGATTTTGTCTTCACATCTGGCAGTAGCGACCCGCTATACAACATGAATTTGGTCATCAGCACGGCCACCCATTCAACCGTTATCAACGCAGATGGAGGCCCAGGTGGCGTTGGTTCAACGATGACCATCCCCAATGGAACATTGCCAGGCGGCAACCTGCGATTTGATCTCAATGAAGATCTGCACGTGCAGTTTGACATTGGCATTGATGCTGTGCCTTGGGCAGTGAACTTCGATCTCTATGGAACTGACGGAGAAGTCAGTGCAGCATCAATCGACGAACCACTCTATAGCTTTACCGTCAGCAGCGACATGATTGATGTGGACTATAGTCAAAGTGATCAGGTGCAAGATGATCAGGTTGAGCTAGAGCCGATGATCTTCCTGCCGGTGATGCCATAGGCATAATCCCACAGGACCATCAGGTATCGGGTTACAAGCCGTCTTATAGGAGTAGCAGCAGAAGCGCATCAGCGTAATTTCAATGTATGTGAATTGAGTTACTATCATATCTCCTACTGAAGTATCGGCTGCGGAGGTAAAGCATCCCATTGGCTCATTGACCATTACCTCCTCCAACTTTGAAGATCATCGAATAAAGACGCAGGTCTATATTCCCTTCTTTGGAAAGTAACGGGAGCTGACAAAGGACTAAGGACCGAAGACTAAGGACCGAGGACTAAGGACCGAGGACTAAGGA
The DNA here is from genome assembly GCA_039028975.1 of Chloroflexota bacterium. Classification (GTDB taxonomy): domain Bacteria; phylum Chloroflexota; class Anaerolineae; order Caldilineales; family Caldilineaceae; genus JAHBNG01. Next base: position 20,298 of record JBCCHB010000168.1, on the reverse strand, counting down.
CCGAGGACTAAGGATTAGCCTGAAAGCTTACAAAAACGTTTGGTGAAAATGTCAAAAGAATGTAACACTCCAAGCTTCTGAGGTATGGTAAAATCATGCTGATGGAAGATGATTGACGTGTGTTTTGGCCCATCAACTTCTTTCAACATGATGGGTTCCAGCATATAGATGGCCAGAAAAGTTCTGTCCTCCCATTGCAGGATTTTTCAGAACAGAATGTACAAGAGTCGGGACAAGACTTTTCTGGCGAAGTAGAACGATCTATTCAGAGCAGGGTGTCAATCCAGCAAGAAATCATTCGTTGTGGTTGTTTGCAGTGCTTTGTTTGAAATACCAGTAGTAATCCATGTATGAAGTATGCAATTCTGCCCCAAACCTAAAACAACCGATAGCCGTGTCTGACGGAAACTATACATATAGGGCATATGGCCTGACCATCACCTCTCATATTGAACTACCAGAGCTAACGCCCAGCACTGGTGCGCCCGATCTACATATCAAAATAGAGTCCGTACCCCATTCACCGCTGGCCCAGCAAGCACCAGACGGTTTTATTCAAGCTGCTGCTGGCCAAACATTGCTGCTCCTTGGTGAATATGTTGGAGCTAATCTGCTGGTTCGGAACGGAAATGAAATCCTGGTAGAGATGACCCAACCAGAGAAGGTGGAAGAGATTCGGCTTGCGATCTTAGGCTTTGGTTTGACGGCACTGCTCTTTCAACGTGGCTATCTGGTGCTGCACGGCAACGCCATCCAGACAGTGGGTGGTGCGATTGCAGTCTGTGGCCAGCAAAGAGCTGGGAAGTCAACCTTAACCACAGCCCTCTATAAGCGAGGGTTCAACATTATTGCTGATGACTTAGCTGCTGTTGATTTGTGGTCTGCCGTACCCGTGGTGATGCCAGGATTTCCCAGGCTAAAGCTTTGGAAAGATACCTTAGAGTACTTTGATGAACCCATAGATTCGCTGCAGCCCATTCAGCCCTCTGTTGAAAAGTACAATTTCCCACTCAATGGCTCCTTTCATTGTCGCCCCGAGCCGCTGAATGCTCTCTATATTTTAAAAAAGTCTGATACTGATAGACCGAGAATCCGACATCTTACTGGGATCGAAAAATTTTGGGCGATCTGTAGCCAAATTCGCTCCTATAAGCCAGAGCACCTGCCCCACGGTGACAGGTGGCTGCTTCAATCTTGTTCATCATTAGCAGAAAAGATAAGGGTAGCCTACATTGAGCGCCCTATCAATGGCAACTCAATCGATGCCGTTGCGAACTTGGTAACCCAAGACTTGGTTCCTCAGGATTTAGATTCTCAAGAAATGGTTACTGAAGAGTTAGCGGTGGTCACTAACTCTTCGGTAAAAAGTAGTCGACAACATGTTTCATATGAACTCAATTAACTTAGATACAATTCTTACTCAGGCCCAAGACATCTTTGCCCGCCTCATCGATGACGAGACCGTCATGGCGAATCTAAAGACCGATAAATATTACGGACTGAATCCGGTGAGCACCCGGATCTGGCAACTCTTAGAAGAGCCGCGAAGCCTATCAAGCATCTGCCAGATCCTGTTAACAGAGTTTGATGTAGATGAGGCCGCATGCCAAAGCGAAGTTTTAACATTTGCCCGGGCACTATTCGATGCAGAAATGGTTACGGTTGCTGAAGCGCAGCCCGCAGTTGCTGCGTAAACAGACGCTAGCCGACTGGCTATTGCTCTTTGAAGCTCTGCCAATCCTAATGATTAGCCGCCTCTTGGTGCTTCTATTACCCTTTCGGTACACGGCATCTCTGTTAGGAGAGGTGAGCCGAGAAGGTGCGGAGAGCACGCTCAAGGAGCCGGAGCAGATCGAACGAATTGGGGTCATCTTGCGTTGGCTGAGTCGCTATTTGCCCTGGCGTAGCATGTGTTTTGAACAAGCTCTGGCCGGCATGCTCATGCTCAAACGGCGCGGCTTGGATGGCACGATTTATTTTGGCGTACAGAAGGGGCCTGAACAGATGAAAGCCCATGCTTGGCTCCGCTGTGGCAACCAAATCATCACCGGCGCTGCAGGCCGAGAACGATTTACAGTTCTCTTCACCGTTGCCAGCTAGGGAGCAGTGAAGAGTAAACAGTGAAGAGTGCTGCCGTCCACTACTTGCTGACGACCGACTACTGACCACCGACTACTGACTAACCGACTATGAGTGGAATCTACGGCCTCTTACGCAAAGACGGGGCACCTGTTGAACCAAATACACTGCACAACATGCAGAGCGCCATGGAAGAGTGGGGGCCGGATGATCATGGTTGCTGGCATGAAGGCAACTTTGGCATGGGCTTTCTGCTCATGCACAACACGCCTGAGTCTTTCTTTGAGCAGCAGCCGATTCAGGACTCGAGCAATTCGCGAGTTGTACTCGCAGCAGATGCGCGCATCGACAACCGGGATGAATTGTGTGAGACCTTTCGCATTCCCACAGCGGAACGAGAAACGCTGCCTGATAGCCAGTTGATGATGATGGCGTACAAGAAGTGGGGTGAGGATTGCCCGAAGCACCTTCTTGGCGCTTATGCATTTGCTGTATGGGACTGTCGCGAACAGAGACTATTTTTGGTACGAGACCATATGGGGTTTCGGCCCCTCTATATGTATGAGGATCGGCAGAAGTTTGTCTTTGCTTCGGATGTACGGGCGGTGTTGGCCGTGGAGGGAGTGCCCCAGGATTTAGATCAAGATATGGTCGCTGCGGCAAGAATGCAGTACACGAAGTTGCTGCGGGAAAAATCGCTGTATCAAGATATTTACAAACTTTTACCAGCCCACTCTTTGACTTCGAATAGGCAGAGCACGAAAAAGACTCACTATTGGCACTATTTGGATGCAAAAAAAGTGCGTCTGAGTTCTAATGAAGAGTACGCGGAGCAGATGAATCGGCTGGTCCAAGAAGCCATCGGTTGTCGACTACGCTCAGCGTTTCCCATCGGTTCACACCTAAGCGGTGGTCTGGATTCTAGCTCAATTACGGTATTAGCATCACGCCTGTTAAGAAAGAGGGGTGATCAGCTAACGGGTATATTCTCTTGGTCTCCACCACCAGAAGTAGATGGTGATCAATTGACAGATGAAAGAAGACATATAGAGCTTATCTGCCAGCTTGAGCAGCTTTCATGTACATATACCCAACTATCTACGGAAGATATCTTTACGGCTTGGCAAAGCGATATACGCTACAAACCACTTTCCCTGATGCATCATGAGGTATCAGTATGTCGCCAAGCTGAATCGTTAGGGGTAAGAACCCTTCTATCAGGATGGGGCGGTGATGAGTTTGCGACATTTAATGGGCGAGGTTATTTCAGCCATCAACTGCTCTACTTCCAATGGCGCAAATTGCTGATAGAGCTGTATAAACGTCGTCAGGTGCGTGGTACAAGCTATCGAAGTTCAGTCATAAACGACTTGATTCTACCGCTGATACCCAAATCGCTCTATCAGCGAAGGCCTAACTTATTACCTAGAGAGCTACGTGAGATCCCCCAGGTTAGCGCGAAGGAGCATCGTTATTTACGTTTGCTGTTCATAGAGGGAAGAAACCGAGCAACCAAAGAGCAAAATCATATCAATGCATTAACCAATGGGTGGTTACTGAATCGTATCGAAAGTTGGATGGTCCACGCTTTGCCTGCCAGAATAGAATATCGATATCCGTTGCTTGATCGTCGCCTGCTTGAATTCTGTATTGGATTGCCTATGGAACAGTTTGTACAGAATGGCTGGTCACGCTTTATCTTTCGCAAAGCCATGACTGATGTATTGCCCGAGAGCATCTGTTGGCTGCCAAATATCAAGGTTGAAGAATCAATCACGCGTTCAGCACCGCTCCAGGTTAGAAATGCTTATAAAATTTTTCTAAAGCAGTTTCAATCTGGTCAGCTTCAATTAAACGGTGTGTTTAGCATGTCTCATGAGCATCTTACAAGCGATTAAGTCAGTTTATACATCTCAATCAATGTAACTTTAGGGGTAAAAATAATGAATGAGCAAACAAATCAGAACAGCTTAGAGAATTTCGATAGTCCAAATTTTCAAAAGAAGCGTTTATGGGTTACGCCCACGATTCTGGAACTAGATTTCACTGAAACTCAAAGTGGTGACCCGCAAGTGTTCGAAGGCGACATTGGCTTTCCTGGTAATCCTATCCTGGTTGCCCCTTCCTAATTTTGATTCTCTGGGCCTTGATGGAGTGACTCTTGTAGGGAAAAATAAGCCTCGTAGGGCAGAGTTCGCTGCCCTAAGGGGATGCCCCACAATGGTCCCGACTGGTTATTGTCCTACGTTCCTTGCTTCAGTAATATCAATCGCCAGGTCAAAGGCCATAAATCGTAGCCCGTCCTTTCAGGGCGGGAGCGCTTGGGTATCCTAAGCATCCGCCCTGAAAGGCTTAGCCTTGCGAAGCGAAAGACGAGTCAATTCAACTCGATTGGTGCGTGGATTGCGAAGGATCTCGAGCCTGCAAACGCGAGATTCTTCGCATTTGACGCATGGACGATCTTGAAGTCAGTTCACTAATGCACCGCACGCTCATGTTGGACGGGCGATGACTCAGAATGACAGGGCAGTTTCTGTAAGATTGGCCCCATTCCCTGCTTGTTTTGGACTTCTGGGTAAAGCTAAGTAAGGCAAAATGGACGGTCTACGATATCCATGATTCACGCTCTTTGATTCCGCAAATGGTATAAGTAGCATCAACGTTCGAATAGCCCCTTGGAAGTGGTCAAGTATATCTTTACTGACTAACTGTTTTCTGCTCATTTACCAATTCTTGAATACCCCACTGACACATGGATTCCAAAAAATTTTCCAAACATATATTTAATCAAATTGTGGGAAGTGAAGAATACTTGTCGCAATTGGAAGAGACTGTACGCCAAAGGCTGAATGAAAAGCCGAATGATCTAGATTTACGCTATCGCTTAGGCAATGTCTACCGGCAGCAAGGAAAGCTTGAGCGTGCGTGCGAGGAGATTCGTCAGTTACGTACGCTTCAACCAGATCATCATGATGCAGCATGGATCGAATCTATCCTGAGTATGCAAGAACTCGGTATCCAGTCGCCATCGGAACGGAATCAGCCGGCCCCTTTCGTACAGATTCCGAATTTTCTCCCCGATGAAATTTGTTCTAGCATTTGGCAGATCATATCTGAACACGAGGAGCAATTTTCGAACTCTTTGGTTTATGATCCACTTGAGGAAGGCGATCTGCGCTCGTCACACGTTCTGTACGAGACTCAACTTGGGAGCATTAAAGAGGCATTTCTGGAACAGATCCATTCGACCCTACAGACGCTTTTCCCCCATCTTGGCCATCATCCATTCACACCAACCAGGACCGAATTGCAGTTAACCATGCATTTAGATGGTGATTATTTCACGCTTCACCGGGATAGGGGTTCTGTTGGCAAAGCTATAGGCCGTAACGTAACCTTTGTTTACTATTTTCACAGTGAGCCGCGCCGCTTTACAGGGGGCGATCTGCTTCTCTTTGATTCGGCAGAAAAGATCAACTTTCCTGGAAAGAACTATACGCGCGTTTTTCCCACCAATAACAGCGTGATCTTTTTTCCAAGTTGGGCCTTCCACCAAGTGACACCTCTTCACATCGAAACGGATTGCTATAAAGATGGGCGATTTACGCTGAATGGATGGATTCATGGAGAAGAGCTTTAGGGTCTGGTACTCACCGATGAAATCCAGCTCTTTCAGGCTATCGTCAGAAAGCACACCCCAGCGGTTTTCAATATGGCTGAAGCGGGGAACTGTATATTACTCATTCCACCGCTCAACTACCCGAAGGTCCCTGACCATCTGAACCAAATCGGCTTCGTCCGAATACAACGCCCCTTTTCCTGCATAAATTCTTCGGCAGGGCTGGTAAAGCCACCGCGGGCATAAAACCAGCAGAAAATCTTCACATGCTCTTTATCCTCAGCTAAGTTCTGGCAGGTTGCCAGAAGTGCTCAATTTACGTCTGGCTCACAGGGTGTTTCCAGTTCTTCACCTCAACAGCCCAGGAGGTGGGAATTGGAAACTGATTGTTGGTTGCTGGTCCCCACGGGTTGATGATTGCGTCTCGGAAGTTCGACCTGTTTCTGACCCGTCCTTTACAATCCTCCAATAAATTAAACAGTATTACTCAAAATTCAATCATACTCGACAGTAAATACAGCAGTCTCAACACCCGATTCAGCCGCGCCTTGCGTCGGCTGCAAGTCCTGTTAGGGCGCGAAAATGTTTCTGAGGCTATACTGAGGTCGATTTGAAAACCGGAATTTTCCGATGCTCTATTAGACTGACCAAACTCGTGTTTTCAAACGGATCTGAGTATAACAATATAAATCGGACACATTCTACAGGCAAATCAATAGCTTTTCCAATTACAAAATGAGCAAGAAAATCCCAAATGAATTGAAACCACTTGACAAACTAATTGAATTAGTTTATAATACCAATATATTAGTTTTTGGGCTAACAAACTTTTCAATAGGAGATCTTCCCATGGCAATTAAACAAATAACTGACACCTTGATTCAAATAACGAAATTTGGCGTCATGAATAGCTACCTCCTCAAAGAAGATGATGGATTCACGGTCATAGATACAGGGATGGCTGGCATGGAAAAAATGATCATAGAAACGGCTGCCCAACAAGGGCAACCCATTATGCGAGTTGTGCTTACCCATGCCCATTCCGATCACATCGGTGGACTGGACGCGCTCAAACAGGAGCTACCGAACATAGAGATCATCACATCTGAGCAATCAGCTCGCTTTATCAATGGTGACATGTCACTTGAAAAGGGGCAGGCCGACGCGACGCTAAAGGGAGACTTCCCTCGTGTTGAGTCCCGACCGACCCAAACTGTGAAAGACGACGACGCGATTGGGTCGATCAGAGTTATTGCAACGCCCGGTCACACACCGGGCCACATCTCATTTTATGATGTGCGTGATGGTTCCTTAATTACGGGAGACGCCTTCCAAACATTAGGCGGCATCGCTGTTGCCGGTGTCATTCGGTGGCTGTTCCCTTTACCTGCCTTTGCCACATGGCATAAACAAACCGCTGCTCAATCGGCCGAAAAATTGTTGGCCCTGAACCCCAAACGGCTAGCTCCTGGGCATGGCCAGGTTTTGGAAAATCCCACGGCTGCTATGCAAAAAGCGATTGCAAAGGCCAAGAAATAAAGATGGCGAGGGATTTAACCAAAGAGAAGGTTGTTCATAAAGCGGCGGAACTCGCCAATGAATTGGGCGATGTCCATCAGCTAAGGCTTAAAGATTTAGCTGCGGCACTAAATATTAAAGTCCCATCTCTTTATAACCATATTCAAGGTACAGATGGCTTGATTTTCGCTTTGCGCGTTCATACGCTCACCATATGGTACGAGAATTTAAGAGACGCAATGGCCGGAAAAATCGGGAGCGAGGCGTTGTGGGCAGCAGCACAAAGTTATCGAGCCTTTGCCCATGCGAATCCTGGCATTTACCAACTCATCCTTCCAGCAGGTGAACCTGATTCAGAAATAGATCGGATTGGGTGGAATACAATCTCTCTTTTGCTGCTTATTTTGGGTTCTTTTGGTTTAGATGGAGATGAGGCTTTGCATGTTGTGCGCGGGTTTCGTAGTTTGCTTCATGGGTTTGTTTCGCTTGAGTTGGCAGGTGGCTTTGGGCTTGATTTGGATCTAGACCAAAGCTTTGAGCAGCTCTTTAAAGCCTATTTCAATGGGCTTAACCTTAATTGAAGACTGGGTGATATCATCCATGAGATGTACGAGGCCCTATCGGACAATGAGCAGGAACAGATCAAAGAGACTTATGACATATCTGGCAATGTTCACACGTTGATATCCAGCCTACTTCACAACATTGAACCGATAGACGCTAACGGCCTCATCAAATTGGACAAAACCTTCCTTGATTGCGTCATTAAGTACCGCGAAATAAACATCTTGATGACCAATTTCTATTCGAGTACACAAGGCGACAAGAAGAAACTGAGTTTTTTGCCTGTCAGAGTGGGAGCAACGTCAAACTGCTCAAAAACTCAGTTTCCGGACGAAGGAATGACCAACGCCAGATATTCATAGGTCGATTGAAATTTAGGGGTTGACAAATTTGCTGCCCAATGCTAAAATTCAATTAGATATGCATCAAACTAAATCCAAGTACATCTAATAGAACCATCAGACGAAAATTATGACCGACATTTTAGTGCCATTTTTAAAAGCCATTGCCGATTCAACCAGGCTCAATATTTTAGGCGTTTTGGCCCAGCAACCAAGCACAGGTCAAGAATTGGCAGCTACACTTGGCGTAAAGCCACCAACCATTTCCCACCACCTGAAGAAGCTCCAAAATCTTGGATTGGTAGAAGCAAAGGCCGAGCAGTACTATAACATTTATGTATTGCAGGCCCATAAATTAGAGGAGTACGTGGCGATGTTGTCTGCGAACAACCTCGCTCAACGCATCCAGACTGACCAAAACGTTAATCAAAACGCGTTTCAAGATGAGAGCCTTGCCCGCTGGTTAAGGAACGATAAGCTGACCGCGCTGCCTACCCAGGTCAAACAGCGGGAGGTTGTCCTTCAATGGCTCATCGAAAAGCTAGAGGTGGACCGTCGCTATGATTGGGATCAGGTTGATGAGCTGTTGGGCAAGTGGGTCTATTGGGGGTTGCCTCATCGGATTGATCTCACGAGAGTTCAGCGTGCGCTGATCGACTCGGGTTTGCTCAGTCGCCTACCGAATGAGAGTTGGCATTGGCGGGCTGATTCGCCCATGACCCAACAGCCCAACTTCTCGCCAGAACAGCTTCCCATAGCAGAGTTCCCTAATCATCTCAGGCACACAGTCGTCCGTGCTACGCTACGGGAGAAGGATCCAAATGGTGTCTATGCAAACTTAAAAGAGTCTGTTGCCCAAGAGAAAGATCCCTACCACGAGATGCTCAAAATCGCCCTACGTATCCGGGGCAGCAAGCGCTATACGCAAGCACAGATTGATGAGCTGATCGAGAAGCATCATGGAGGTGATCCAGGTGTGGTTCGCGCGGCCATGTTGGAAGAAGAGCTGATTGTACAATTGGAAGATGGCACCTATTCTCGGCCTCAAGGTAGGAAGCTACCTTAACCGTTAGACAATCAGGCCTCCGGAAAGCTTTTCGTATGAGTGGATCGCGTTCGAATTTAGCTTTCCGGAAGGTTTTTACCTCTATTATATTGAGAAGACACCAGAAAACGACTGTAAAAACTACCATTCGGGTATAAGCGAACGGTAGCTATTTTCTGTTATTCTTTTTATACTTGATATCCGTTTTCGTGTTAGTAGCATTTCTTGACAGATCCGATCTCGGTCCTAGATCCGGCAATCTATACACGCAACCGGATTTTTTCAAAATGCAATTTGTGCATTTGAATATCAGTAGATCGTAATCTGTCATTTCGAGGAGGGACGACGAGAAATCTGTCCTTGACCAAACGCAAGATTTCTCGCTCGGGTGCCCTCTGGGCGCGAAATGACAATTCACAGTCCGTTGCGGTCTACTGAGTATCAATAGAGACAAGATAATGATTGAGGTTCATAAAAACAATCAACTTTAACATAGAGCAAGGGCAACGGCAGATATGCTAAATCATGAACAAATCAAACAGGCGCTAACCCACGTCCTCTGGATCGGTGGTTCTCCTGATGCGGGGAAGACTTCTGTAGGCACAGCGTTAGCGGAAAAAAAGGGCTGGCTCTTCTACAGTTGCGATGAACACGCAGAAGCACTCTTAACGAATCACATCCTCAATGATCCAGTGGCATTTTGGCCCACTTGGGTCAAGCGCCCAGTAGATGCTCGCTGGCTGGAGCCTGTGGAAAACCAGGCCCAGAATATGCTGCGCATTGAAACGGATCTGTTCCCGTGGATAACCAGTGAACTGTTGACGATGTCTACCCAAATGCCTATCGTGGTTGAGGGGAATCTCCCGCCGAATCTGATTTCACCCTATCTGACAACCAAACACCAAGCGCTTTGGATGATCCCTACGCCCGCCTTTGCCAGAGCGTCCTTTGACCGACGCGGCAAAGATGATCACAGTGAGCGGAGTGATCCACGGCGGGTACGAGAAAATCATATGGCGCGTGATCGGTTATTGGGTGAACACTCCAAGCGAGAGGCCGAAGCACGCGCGCTTAAAGTTTTAGAAATTGATGGTACCCACCCAATCGAAGAGGTTTCGGAAATCGCTAGAAATCATTTCGAGCCGCATTTATCCCAACAAGACGAGAGATAGCAAAGCAAGAGATAACTATGTCCTACACTACACCCCCAGTCCCACCAAAGGCGCCAATTCATCCCAAGACCACTATCACTCACGATGATACCCGCATCGACAACTACTATTGGCTGAGCGAGCGCGATAACCCAGAAGTTGTCGCCTATCTAGAAGCCGAAAACGCCTATACAGACGCCATGATGGCCCATACGGCCGATCTGCAAGAGACCATCTACCAAGAGCTGCGCGCCCGGATGAAGGAAGATGACCCCTCTGTGCCGGTACGTCATGGCAACTACTTCTACTACGACCGTACATTGGAAGGTGCCCAATATCCTCTTTACTGTCGCAAACGCGGCTCATTAGAAGCAGTGGAAGAGATCTTGCTGGACCTAAATGAATTGGCTGCTGCACATGAATATTTGCACCTTCAGTCATATAGTGTTAGCCCAGACCATCGATTGCTCCTTTATTCGATCGATACCACAGGTGGCGAATCGTATACGCTGTACATCAAGAACCTGGAAACAGGCAAACTGTTGCCCGAAACCATTCGGAATACCGGGCACGCAACAGCATGGGCCAACGATAACCAGACCATTTTATATACACGACACGATGAGGCGCTGCGCCCTAATCGACTTATGCGACACCGTTTGGGCAACAATCCCGATAACGACGTGATCGTCTATCAAGAAGATGATCGATTGTTCAATTTAGGTGTCTATAAGACCAAGAGTAGTGTCTATATTATTCTGCATATGGCGAGCAAAATGACCACGGAACAGTGGTACATCCCAGCCGATGCACCAGAAAGTAATCCTATGGTGATCCACCCTCGTGAAGCTGGTTTGGAGTATAAGGTGGAGCATCATCATTCAGAGACCCACGGTGAGCGTTTCATCATCATCACAAACGACGATGCTTACGACTTCCGCGTGATGGAGGCACCTGTGATGACGTCAGGCAAAGACCATTGGCGCGAGTTACTCGCCCAACGCAATAATGGCACGATTGTGGAGATGCAAGTCTTTCGCAATTATCTGGTACTTTATGGCCGCGAGGGCGGTTTCTGTCAGCTGTGGGTAATGAACCTGATCAGTGGTGAGGTCCACCCCATTGAATTTCCAGAACCGATCTATTATGTAAGACCACCGACTGCAACCGATAACCCAGAATTCGAGAGCGAGATAGTACGGCTTACCTATACCTCACCGATTACGCCTAGTTCAGTCTATGATTACCATATGAATAATCGGACGCGCGAGCTAAAGAAGCGTGCAGAGGTGTTGGGTGATTTTGATCCCAATGATTATGTAGCCGAACGGCTTTATGCTACAGCAAGCGATGGCACTCAGGTTCCGATCTCCCTGACCCGACACAGAGATACGCCCAGAGATCAGCCGGCCCCCCTACATCTGTGGGCCTATGGTGCTTATGGAGCAAACAATGACCCCACATTCCCTATGCTTTTCTTGGGTCTGCTCGATCGGGGGGTGGTTTTTGCCAATGCTCACGTACGTGGTGGTGGCGAGATGGGGCGAGCATGGTACGATAACGGCAAGCTCATGCATAAGAAGAATACCTTTACTGACTTTATTGCCTGCACCGAACATTTGATCGCCGAAGGATACACGACCCCAAAGCAGTTGGTCGCCGAGGGCCATAGCGCGGGTGGACTGCTGATGGGTGTTATTGCCAACACGCGACCAGAGCTCTATGCTGGGATTGTTACGTGGGTGCCTTTTGTCGATATCATCAACACTTTGCTCGATACGTCTCTTCCGCTTACAGTACCTGAATGGGAAGAGTGGGGAAACCCAAACGATCCAGTCCAATACGATTATCTCAAATCCTACTCACCCTATGACAACGTGGAGGCTCAAGACTACCCACAGATGTTTGTCAAAGGTGGCTTCAATGATCCCTATGTTCAATATTGGGAACCGGCTAAGTGGGTGGCCAGGTTGCGTTCGCTCAAAACTGACAACAATCGATTGATTCTCAAAACAAACATGGACACAGGGCACGACGGTGCCTCGGGGCGATTTGATTTTTTGCGAGAGGCGGCCTTTAACCTAGCGTTTATTTTGGATGTATTTGGGATTAGAGAATAAGGTATAGAGGTCCAGAATACATTAGCAGGGATTTGTTTAGCAGCCGCTGAATTTATTCGGCGGCTGGTGCTAAAAACTAAATAAGCATTGGATTGGCACTGCCCACAAGTTTTCCGCCAACTTCTCAATCCGTGTTCCCATATAAGCCACGATATTATACTGCGGTCGTTTTGAAAACAGGTGTTTTCCAAAGCTAGCGAGGCGTTACCTCAGACCGTAAAGAGCCACGAACCATGAAGGAACTGAAGGAATTGAAGGGGGGGTCAACAGTCATCCGGACTCTTGAGTTTTATCAGGGGTTGAGAATAAGGCAAGTCGCCTACCTGTGGAATGAGAATTGTCTCGAACCAGTACTGGCCTCTGAACCAATCCTTCAGTCGCTTCAATCGCTTCATGGTTCAATTATGAGCTGATGTTGGACGAATTTCCTTCCAGCAACACCTTGACTCAAATTCACTTGTACTGAGCAGGGTCGAAGTATCGACTTTTCGCATCCAAGCTTTCTAGAAGGCTTGGATGCGAAAAGCCGTTCCATTTGAGTCAAGTTTTTAGTAACCGACAATCAAATCCTGAAAATCCTGAAAAATCAGCGTCCTAGTTTTCTTTGGTCTGAGGTGGAACCTCGCTAGCACGTAGGTGCAATTACGTTTGGGAGCGAGAATGCGATGCACGCAGGTCAACAGAGTGGTTGGACCGAGAATATCCAACTGCGTGCGTTGCATTCGTGTGAGCCGAATGCAACGCTTGGATCCCTACAATCGCTGTAGGTGAAGGGTGCATATCCTCCCCTCTCTACCAAAACATTCGGGCGGCACTCCAAACCACCGGAAAATATATTGAAGGCGATCAGTCCACCAGCCCATAGAGTGAGCAGGAGAACTTACGGTGGTATCAGGCATACATCTCGACCTTGCCTGGAGGCGATAAAGCCGAATGGAACTATGACGTCACCTTGAGCCCAGAGAGAGAAGAACGCCTGCTGCGGGAAGCTGGCTTTGCTCAAGTCGATCTTACCTGGGAGCAACGTGATGAATCAGGTCATGGACTCGCAGTGTTTGTGGCCAGCAATTGAGATGAAAGCCAAAAGAAGGAGCTAAAGTGCAAACCATAACCTTCAATTCTATGGGTATACCCAAAAACGGATCGATGCATGGTATCCGGCTACGACGACCGCCGGAACAAAAGAGATAATCACTGGTATCACGCGTACGGCCACGGCCCTGCTCGCATTACGCGCCCAATGCTATGCGGGAACAAAAAAGGCCAGTGTTGACTTATACCGGCAACAGATTGGCGATGAGTGGTCAGACTTTTTGGAAACTTGGTATCGAAAAGGGAAGCTCGAGTGGCACTATACCACACCAGCCCAAGCAGAGGACCAGAATCTGCTACGCGATCTTTGTCAGCAGACCCTGGCGTTTGAAAACCACTACTTTCAGCACTACCGAGACTATCTCGAAAAGCTGCTTAATGGCTCCGAAGAAGAGAAGCTGTTTGCCGCCCAACGACTGACCCAAGTCTGCTATACTTCCAACGGGTGAAAAATGGACATATTCGCTGGATGTCATGCCCGAATTCCCCGATAAAGACACTCGAGGAGTGATCGGGCATCCAGAGTTGCTGACGGATGGATTCCCGCTATCCCCGATAACAGCATTCGGGGACTGCGGGAATGACATGGCAAAAGTCCATCTTTAAGCCGCTCACAGTATATAGGGATGACAATTCAGAAATGTCAATACAGCCTAGTACAGCTAGGCGTAAATACCTTAACAGTTAGCTTGACAGGTAAGACGAACCCAAGGTTCCTGGACTAGTCTAGCAACTCAAATGGGGCGGGTCGGGTTTTGATAATCTGCTCGCTTTTGAAGCAGAGTGTCTCGTTGACCCGCTCGGAATGACACGCCCAGAGTCCTGAGTAATAGCAATTATATAGAGGGTTAGGCTGCGCTGCACCAGTCGCCACTCGTTAACAGGGGAAAAGAATGCTGATTCGCCCATGACCCAACAACCCAACTTCTCGCCAGAACAGCTTCCCATAGCAGAATTCCCGGATCATCTCAGACATACAGTCATCCGCGCTACGCTACGGGAGAAAGATCCAAATGGTGTCTATGCAAACTTAAAAGAGCCGGTTGCTCAACAGAAAGATACCTACCATGAGATGCTCAAAATCGCCCTACGTATTCGGGGCAGCAAGCGCTACACGCAAGCACAGATTGATGAGTTGATCGAGAAGCACCATGGAGGTGATCCGGGTGTAGTGCGGGCCGCCATGATTGAGGAAGAGATGATCGAAGTGCTAGAAGATGGTACCTATACCCGACCACAAGGCAGAAAGTTGCCATAGACGCATAGATACCTCTATATACTGCAAACGAGTTAGAAACGGGCATTCTTGGTCATGCCATCATGAGTGTTACCTTACGGCACAATGGCTTGCTTTGAGTGCATATTTTTGCTTACGTGAACAGATAGCGCTTCGTGGGCCAGATTGCGTACTGTTAGGCCATATTCTGGTGGAAGATGAAAAGATAACCCAGCTTTAAGCAGGTACTTATGCCAATGTTTCCAGAAATTGGTTAAGAAGGACAGCGGTCAAAATCAGATTTAACATGCCGACTGTATTGCACACACGTGACTATGAGGGGAAAGAGCGTTATGCTATTTCGCGTAGGCCCATGGTTCTCGGACTTGAACCATATAGAGGTCTATGGATGTAAATAAGGCTATTGTACAAAAATAATTACCCAAAAATCGAGCAGTGAGCACGCCCCCGTGCGGGTTGAACCGGCACGAGGCGTGCCTACTGAACGGGTATTTTATTCTGTGGATTGGCCTAACCTTCATGAAATCACGAGGAACGAATATGATAGCAGATGAGCGGCACGATACCACTTCATCCATAGCCATGTTTAAGATAGGAGATTTTGCTGAACTTGCACAGGTATCAACTCACCGACTGCGCAATTACGATAAGCAGGGATTGTTGCAACCCATTCACATCGATCAATTTAGTGGGTATCGATACTATTCAGCCGAGCAGCTTGGCAGGCTGAACCGCATTATTGCCCTTCTGGGGTTGGGTCTATCGCTGGAGGAGGTTAAGGCTGCCCTAGTTGCCAACATTGATGCAGAGCAATTGGAGCAGATGCTAGTACAACGTCAAGCCCAGCTTAAACAAGAGATTGCACAGAAAGAAGATCAACTGCTGCACGTACACAATCGACTGCAACAGATCAAAGAAGAGTCACAATACCCTTTTGAAATTGTCGTCAAATCGCTGCCCGCTTATCCGATCGCGTCAATGCGCACACTGGTCAAACACAGCAGTGAGGTACACGACACATGCAACGCACTATATGAGGAAATTCATCATGCACTGGCGCACATTGGCGTGCAGGCCGAGTCGCCAACCATAACGCTCTATCATATGCACGAGTTTAGGCATACAGACATTGATATCGAGGCGTGTGTGGTGGTTTCACCAGATGCGCTGGGCAAAACCACCAACGCGCGCGTACAGTTCAACTGGTTGCCAGCCGTTCCGGAGGCGGCGACTCTGCTGTTTGCGGAAGATTGTGATCGGGTTTTTGAGTCGTTCACATCACTCTTGCAATGGTCTGCAAAGGCTGGCTATCTCGTCTCCAATGCTACCCGCGAGGTGCATCATGCATCTGCGTACAACACCGTCATGACCCCAGCAGGGGATCCTGTGGTCGAATACCAACTCCCTATCGAAAAAATTGCCTCTTGACTTTAGCACGGTACTAAGGTCTATCATTCCTTTCAGAGCATTGCTCAACACGGGTTGGCAAATGAGTGATTGAAAGGAATGAGACAATGAAAACGATAGATTTCCTCAAAAAACGATGGAGATGGCTTTTACTAGCCATCATTTCCGTATTTATCGCCTATGACGCCTTCATACGATATATAGATTTTGACCGATCT
Organism: Chloroflexota bacterium; assembly: GCA_039028975.1. GTDB lineage: Bacteria > Chloroflexota > Anaerolineae > Caldilineales > Caldilineaceae > JAHBNG01. The sequence goes on along the minus strand of JBCCHB010000168.1, from coordinate 3,907 downwards.
AACTTCCTGACAATTTTTGACGGGCGCTTTGACGTTGGGAGCCTGAGCCTATTTATCCTGTATGTCCATATATTTACCAGCATCCTTGCTTTAGTGGTAGGTCCATTCCAATTTTGGCATTGGCTGTTAGTTGAACACAAGAATATTCACCGATGGCTCGGCCGAACCTATTTCTACCTAGGCATTTTCCCCGGCGCAATCGCTGGATTCATCGTCGCATTAGGGACGAACGCAGGGCTGACTGGCGTATTTGGCTTTTCACTTTTGGCAATTATGTGGGCAATTACGGGTGTAATTGCGTTGGTTGCAATCCGTAACGGTGATGTGCTGGCTCACAAGCGTTGGATGTATCGTAACTTTGCCTTAACGTTTGCGGCCGTCACGCTCCGACTTTGGCTCCCAACACTGATTGTCGGACAAATCTTCATCGGTGATGTGCCAGAGGAAGAGGCATTAATGGTTGCATACCAGACAATCCCTTGGCTATGTTGGGTCCCCAATATGATCATTGCCGAATGGATAATCAATAGGACGATACCAGCAGGGTCAAGACGCAAGAAAACTAGTCGTGCAGCAGTTGCAGCAGCCACATAAGACCCAAAAGAACCGTAAGGAATAAAATGAAATGGAAACCAGTATGAGTTATAAGCGGGTAGTTATCACAAAGTTTGGTGGGCCGGATGTCCTCCAAGTTGTTGAAGAAGCAGCACTGCCGGAACCACAACCGGGTGAAGTGCGCATCAAAGTCTTGGCGACCAGTGCTGCCTTTACCGACACGATGATCCGAAAAGGCATCTATCCCGGCACGAGGGGCAAGAAGCCGCCCTTTTCACCGGGATACGATTTGGTGGGCGTTGTCGATAAACTGGGCGAGGGTGTCACCAAGCTCAAGATTGGGCAGAAAGTAGCAGAACTAACCGTCATCGGTGCCTATGCCGAATATATCTGTCTGCATGAAGACCGTTTGGTCCCTGTGCCGGATGAGTTAGACGCAGCAGAAGCGGTCAGCATGATCTTGACCTATATCACCGCCTATCAGATGATGCACCGGTTGGCACATATCCACAAAGGACAGCGAATCCTCGTTCATGGTGCGGGTGGTGCTGTCGGCACGGCATTGTTGCAACTTGGCAAGACGCTTGATCTGGAGATGTATGGAACGGGTTCCACATCCAAGCAGGACCTCATTGCCAGCTTGGGAGCAACACCCATTGACTACCGTACAGAGGACTTTGTTGAGCGTATCCGTCACCTGACAGGTGCTGGAGGGGATGGTGGAGTTGATGCAGCTTTTGACTGTATTAACGGGAAAACGTTCAACGGGTCGTTTAGCTTACTCAAGACAGGCGGGACCCTCGTGTGGTATGGGATGCAGCTAAATTCTATGTGGGAAACGCTCCCGCTCCCCTTTGATATGGCGCGGCTCTATCTACGGACTTGGTTTTCAAACACTCGGTCAACGAAGTTCTATTCCATCGCGCCGTGGCGTGAAGACCATGCAGATTGGTTTCACGAAGACCTGACAGCGTTATTCGGCCTGTTGTCTCAAGGGAAACTCAACCCCGTCATCGACAGGCGCATGTCTCTAGACGAAGCGGCACATGCGCATGAACTGATTGAGCAAGCGGCGGTGAAAGGCAAGATTGTTTTGGTGATGAATGATCAATAGTCCATTTGCCAAGGTGATGACAAACGTTGTACTATGCGTATTCACAGGGGCTTAATCTATCAAGCCCCTACGAGCAATAGGTGCATTCATTTCTGAGAATTGCCAAATACAGCGGGTATTGTATCAAGAAGAGAGAGGAATTTATGAGCAAGAACAAACCAAACATCATCCTAATCAACTGCGATGACCTTGGGTATGGCGACCTTGGCTGCTATGGAAACAAAACCATCTCCACGCCCAACTTGGATGCAATGGCCGCAGATGGAATGCGCATGACCCGCTTCTATAGTGCCGCTGCGTGGTGTATGCCCAGTCGAATGGGTTTGATGACGGGCATACACCCCTATCGCAACGGCATTGTCCCAACACCTGCCATCCACGAGACCTACACAATGGCGGAAATGATGAGAGAGAACGGCTATCGCACAGCGTTGATTGGCAAATGGCATCTGGGCTGGGATGACGCATCACGCCCCAATGCCAATGGCTTTGACTATTTCTATGGCACTAAAGGGAGCAATGACTGGGATGGACCGGGGACGAATTATGCTGACTTCAAATATGCCAGCGAAGATGACTGGCAGACACCGCTATATGAAGATTGGCGCGAGATAGGCGTCATGCCACAGTCCCAGTTTACCCAACGCTACACAGAAAAGGCACTCTCCGTTATCAGAGAAAAGAGCGACGAACCCTTTTTCCTCTATCTAGCGCACAACATGCCCCATGTGCCGCTCTTTCCTAGTGCAGATTTCAAAGGCAAGAGCAACGGCGGTGTCTATGGCGATGTGGTTGAAGAGCTTGACTGGTCAACGGGTGAGATTCTGCGGACGCTGCGAGAGGAGGGGCTTGCCGAAAACACGCTCATCGTTTTCACCAGCGACAACGGACCCTGGACCATGTTCCATGAATTTGGGGGAACGGCCTACCCTTTGCGTGGCGAGAAAAGCACCTGCTGGGAAGGCGGCCCACGCGTCCCTGCGATTGCGCACTGGCCGGGGACCATCCAACCCGATGTTTGCGATGAATTCATGGTCAATCTCGACCTATTTGCGACATTTGCAACCCTAACTGGTGTTTCCCTACAGCCAGAGCAAGCAACGGATTCACTCGACATGTCGCAGGTTTTTGATGGCGGCAGCAGCCCAAGAACCAACTATCTCTTCTGCCACCGCCAGCCGCTCTCCTATATCTCAGGCGACTTCAAGATTCATTTCGCCAGCCTTGACCGTACGCGCCATCCCGATACAGGGGCAGAAGAACCGCTCACCATTCATGACCCACCACTGCTGTTCCAACTCAGCGACGATATTTCCGAGGCCGTTGATGTCGCAGAAGCGTATCCTGATGCGTATGCGCGCATGAAGGAAGAATTTCATCATGCTGTGTCAGATATACTTGGAAAGAATGGCTATTGAACCATTCAAACTCCCCATTTACAGCGCATATTTTAAGAGCTGATGACGCTGGTTTCGACGTAGACTGTTGGGTTCATGTGAAGACGATACTATAGAGGTGGTGTTGTGTCAACTGGTTGTTTTTTGCAATGGCTTAAAATCATCGTCTATAAATGAACGATGCCCTTAGTCGCTTTGAACGCTATCTACACGCTGAAGACGATTACCCACCACTGGTGCGCTTGGGATTCATCCACTACCAATTTGAGGCAATTCATCCTTTTTTGGATGGCAATGGCCGTATTGGGCGTCTGCTCATCACGCTCTTGCTTGTTCATTGGGATCTGCTGCCGCTGCCCTTGCTCTATTTAAGTGCGTACTTTGAAAAACATCGTCAGCAGTACTATGATAGATTGATGAAGGTGAGTACCCAAGGCGACTGGCATAGCTGGCTTGTCTTTTTTTTAACAGGGATTACTGAGCAAGCCAACGATGCCATTCGACGCGCCAAAGAATTGCAGGATATTAGCCAGCAATGGCAATCTCAATTACAGAAAACCAATGCCACCGCGCTGATGCATCGCGTAGCAGATTTGCTCACCGAGCGACCTATTTTGTCGGCGCAAGATATCTGCACACAATTCAATGTTTCACATCAAACCGCCATGCGTGTCATCCAAAGACTGATTGATGTAGGCATTTTGGAAAGGATTGATGACCGTCGGCGTAAACAATACTTCTTGGCGAGACAGATTGTTGATGTCGCCCAAAGTCCGGAGTAGGATAATTTTGCGTTCAACTTCATGTTAAATTTGGGTGAAATTTAGTTTATATATCCATT
>JBCCHB010000167.1:0-34718 GCA_039028975.1 Chloroflexota bacterium | reverse complement strand
GGGGTTCTGGTTACAAATTCGAATTAACCGTCGGCGCTGCTTTTAGCGGCGCAGGGTGTGTCACAATGTGTGCGCAGCTAAAAGCAGCGCCTACAATTTGTTAACCACATCGGGTAAATTTTGAATCATGCCCAAATGTTGAATGATAGCTCCTGTGCTGACACCCCATACATTCGCAATTCACCACTCAGCATTCATCATTCGAAACTTGATGTCTCAGCTTTAAAAGCCTAACCCAATGAAACTATTCAATCACAACCTCGTAAGTTTCGGTCAGGAAGCCAACCAGCCAATCGAATGATTCATCCGACATTTGGGAGGCGGCACCAAAGGCAGCATTTACATTATCTGGGCCAGCGTAGAATTCATAATCGCCAATCAGGTTGCCAGCAACCTCGGCAAATTCAGGGTCGGTCAGTACCTGCTCGGCCGCAGCAACCAGGGCATCGATTCGCTCTTGGGGTGCATCACCATGAACCCAGAGATTCTTCTGGGCAGCAAAGCCTGCGGCCAAAGCGGCTTTGAATGCATCGTATTCAACGCCTTCTGGAGCTGCGCCAGTGCAAGTCTCATAGGCTTCGGCAAAGCTTGGCATGTCAGGGAAGACAGGGTCGCGAATCACGTCGCCGTTGCCATCCAAGATACCAAAGGCAAAGAGGGGTACGGCTGTCCCTTCGTCAACCAGGGGCTGAACGTTCTTCAGGTAAGCAGGAGATGTCTGGTAGTCTAGATTGATCTCACCCTGCTCAAAGGCAACGCGCGCAGCGCCACGGCCATCGTATCCTAGAATAGATTGGAATTCAACACCCATTAGTTCAAATGCTAGTAGTGGCACCAGGTCGAGACCTGTTGGGGCAATACCGCCGTATATCATATCTGCGCTTTCACACAGACTCGCAACATCGGTGACCCCTGTATCAGGTGACGTGTAAACAACGCCACCCACGGGAGAACCCATGACGCCTGCAAATTCGGCAAAGTCGTACTGCACCGCGGACATGCCCAACAGATAGGGGAAGACGTTAGAACCTGAAGAGATCAGCATACTCAGCCCATCATGCTCGCGCACTGCGCCAAACTCGTTGGCACCTAGCGTGCCAGAAGCACCTGGCATGTTGATTGCTTGGACAGTGACATCGTCACCCAGGTACTTCTGCAGGAAGGGAGCAAGTGCCCGTCCCCACGTATCGCTACCACCACCTTCACCATAGGGAATGATGACCTCTATAGTCTCACCAGCGTAGGCACCGGCTTCCATGGCAGCGTCATCAGAACTGCTAGTCGTTGCCTCACCACCTGGCTCTGGCATGGCACATGCACTCAATAGACCAACAGCTAAGACGAGAAGGATCGTCAGAAATTTACGGTTAAACATTCGAATTCTCCTTGAAATCTATTTGTTCGAAATCGGTTTGGTTGAAATAAAGCAAGAGGAATACTTTCTTGACGTACGCATTGTGTGACTCAACAGGATACAGCTCAAACAAGATTTTCATATAGATCCTGCACGGCCTACTTACGTAAGTTCTAATTACATTGTTGGGGGTAAGGGAAGCTAACTTTGTTGGAAAGCTGCTAGTAGCTTAAACTACTGCTTGTTTGCTTACCACACCCAACTGATGGGTTTTTCTACCACCTATTGGAGGGGATTGTACATTATCGCACAATGGCTCCGTTCTATCATGAACATTTTTCGTAGCAGGGATATCCTATTTTTTGCGCTCATTCTGCTTCTGCCTGGCTGCTCGTCAGCAGAGACGGTCAATCCACTATTGGAAGGTGTAGATTCTCCTCCGAATTCAGCGCGCTTATCCATCTACCAAGACCAAACGATTCAGCTTGTGGTCCCCTTCTCTCCGGGTGGCGGGACAGATACCTGGGCGCGCACCATTGCCCCAGCTTTACAAAAACATTTGGGACACAACGTTCGTGTGCAAGTTATCAACAAATCTGGCAATTCTGGCGTGGCGGGAACCAACGATTTTTTTGAAAACCATACGTCGCAGACCCTTCTTGTCTCGAGTGGTTCGATCTTCTTTCCCTATCTGCTCGGCGATAGCACAGTGGCCTACGAGTTTAACGAGCTAGTCCCTATTTTAGGATCCCCGGTTGGCGGCATTGTCTTTGTTTCCTCGGCCACCAATATCACATCTGTTCCTGAGCTATGCCAGAACGAACGCAAGCTGCGATATGCTGGCATCTCGGCTTCTGGATTGGATATTGTGCTGCTTGTCACCTTTGAGTTATTCGGCATGGACGTTGATGCAGAATTTGGCCATGACGGGAAAGGCGCATCCAGAGTGGCGTTCGAGCAAGGGGAGGCTGATATTGAATATCAGACTACGCCTGGCTACCTGGCCAACGAAGCGCGACTCGTTGGTGCGAATGACGCTGTGCCGCTATTCACCTTCGGCATTTTGAGCAGCAAAGGAGAGATCGTACGCGATCCCGCGTTCCCCAATCTGCCAACCGTTGAGGAAGCCTACACAACTTGTTGGGGAGAAGAGCCATCCGGTGTGGCTTGGGATATCTACAAGGCTCTGATTGCTGCAGGTGTTACGATTCAGAAAGTGATGTGGGTTCACGGCAATACATCTGAAGAGGCCATTAACGAACTCCGACGAGCCGCAGCTGCTGCCGTCACCGATCCTGGGTTTAGTGAATCGGCACAAAACCTACTCGGCGATTATGACTTTTTTGTTGGGCACGAGGCACAAGTCACTTTCGCTGCGGCATCTAACTTATCGGCAGAGTCGATTACGTGGTTAAAGTCCTTGCTGGCTGAGAAGTACGGAGATACGACCCAATGAGCATCCGATTGAAACTATATTTTCTGATTTTCCTCTTCGGTTTGGCGTTGCTCATCAACCTAGGCGCGTTGGGCTTGCTGGCCCGCACGGCCATGACCGTGCTCAGCACAACAGACGAGGTGCTGCAACAGCAGAGCGCGGCGTTGCAGATGCAAGCGCTCTTGCGCGATGCCGAAGCCGCTCTATACCGCCACGAGATTGAGGGCGAAACGGGCTTTGCCACTCACTTTCGTAACCAGCTTGCCCTCTTTCAAACAGAGGTGACCAACTACGACAGCCTGACTCGCAACCCCCAGGAGACAGTTTGGGTACGAGAGCTAAGCGAGGCCCACCAAGAGGCCGTGGCAGTGGGCGAAAAGCTGATCGAACAACGCCGTATCCAGGGTGAGGATCTCAAATCGCTCGAGGCAATTCAGGCCAGAGCCATAGCACTGTTGACTGGCCCACTACGCGAGATCCGTTCTGACAACCTAGCTTACCAGCGTGTGATAAGCGGTATGGATATCAGCCTGCGCGAAATGCTCTTCGCTCTTATATCCTATCAGGCAACCCCACGCGAGATCGACCGCGTCCGTTTTATGGATGGCATCTCCACCTTCCGCTCATATCATAAACAGTTCACCGCTCAAATAAATCCAGGCCAGATAGATTCAGGTCAGGGTGGCCTTATCCAAGAAGAGATGTGGGCAGGCGAGCTACATGAGTCCATAAACGAAATCGAAGTGGTCGGCTCTAAGTTGGTGAGCCGCCGCATCCAGCAGAAGGCGGATTTTGCCAATTTTGCTTTGCTGCTCTTCCGCACTGGGCAGGGCATTATTGTGGACGAAATTCAGCCTCAGGCCGCGGCGAATATTGCTTTAGCTCAAGCCGATCTGGATGGAGCCGTGCGCAATAGCCTGTTGCTTAGCCTTATAACGATCGCCCTCTCATTGCTTATCTTTGCCTCTGTCACATTCCCACTTTTGCAGCGGATGAATCAGAGCATTAACGCACTCCTACGCGGTGCTGATTCAGTGACTGCTGGTGATCTAACCCAGTCGGTGACGGTCTCGGGTCAGGATGAATTTCAACGGCTAGCCGCAGCCTTCAATGAGATGATGAGTGACCTTGCCGCGCGCGAAAAGCGTCTGCGGGAGCTGGTTCAGAAGCTAGCTCTGGTTCAGGAAGAGGAGCGGCGGCTGGTGGGCTTGGATCTCCATGATGGGCTGGCCCAAATGTTGCTCAGCGCTAACATGCATCTGAATGCCTTTACAACCAAATTTCGCGAAGGTCGGGCAGAACCAGACGAATTTGCGTTGGAAAGAGGACGCATTCGTCTGCAGGAGGCCATCGACGAAGTCCGCTGGGTGGTCTCCGAATTGCGCCCCACTGATCTGGAAGATTATGGACTGGTTGACGGCATTCGTCACTATGTGCAAAAAGTGGCCGAGGTGCGTCAGTGGCACGTAGAATTCGAGGCTGATCTAGTTCAGCATCAATTGACGCCCGCTGCCGAAACGGCCATCTTCCGCATTGTGCAGGAGGCGCTCAGCAATGCCCGAAAATTTGCTGAAACCAAGCGGATACGGGTCTCACTCTTCACCGATCCCGATGATATTCATCTCAATATCAAAGATTGGGGCCAAGGCTTTGAAGTAGCGTTGCCGACTGATGAAGCAAAACATCTAGGCCTAGTAGGTATGCAAGAGCGGGCCAAACTCATCGGCGGCGAATTTAGCATTGAAAGCAAGTTAAGAGAAGGAACCAATATTGCTGTACGGATTCCACTTGCCAGCAATTTACAAATGAGATCCCAACCGCTCTATGCTGAGATGGCGACTGGGATATAAAGTACCTAGCGATACAGCTAAAATTGTTAATGACATCACCATTCCTTGAACACCCTGAACCATCCCAGGGGATCCTGCTGCATCAGTGGTTGGATATTCCACGCAGAGAGCCGCATTCGGCCAACGAGTTGCCCTTCTTCACCGGCAATTTTGACTGGTTCAACTCAGATGCCCAGGCCAGCTTTCCTCACCGCCACGACTTCTATGAGATTCTCTACATTACAGGTGGCGAGGGTGTGCATTACCTCGACTTTGATGCCTACCCTATTGAGCCGCCGGTTCTTTACTTCATCTCTCCCGGGCAGATTCACTATTGGAAGACCACCGTTCCGCTACAGGGCCACGCCATGCTCTTCGTGGCCGATTTTTTGTTACAGGGCCAGCAGGATGAAAATATCCTGCATGAGTTAGGTTTCTTCCATGCAGTAGAAGAAACACCAGCTTTGACGCTTCGCGGACAGAATGCGGAGACGATGGCCAATCTGGTCCATGCCATTGTAGATGAGTTCCAGGCCGACAGATTCAGCCGCAACTCGGCAATACGTTCCTGGTTTCATCTGTTACTTGTGCAGTCACAGCGCCTCTTTAACCACGCATCGAGAACACCCGAACAGAGTGTCCCGTCGACCCTAGTTCGCCATTTTAAGCAGCTTGTTAGCGAGAGATTTGCTACCGAACAGTCTGTGCAGACCTATGCCGAACAGCTTGCCGTGACGCCAAATCATCTAAGCGATACGATCAAAGCGATGACTGGTCGAACCCCTGGACAGCTCATTCGCCAAGAGATTGCGCTGGAGGCCAAACGCTTGCTTCGTCACACAGATTTAACTATTGCAGAGATTGGCTACCAGCTCAACTTTGAAGATCCATCCTACTTTGGCCGCTTCTTTCGCCGCGAAGCCGGTGTCAGTCCTGGGCGGTTCCGGCAGCCGATCTAGGTTACCTATACCCAGCTCCGTTTGAAAACAGGTGTTTGGTCTCTCTGGTAGAGCTTGGGAAAACATCTGTGTAGGCGTTCAGCCCCCTGAGCCTGTCGAAGGGGAGAATCGGCTTCGACAGGCTCAGCCTACATGGGGAGTGAATGGTTACACATCTGTTTTCACAACGACCGCAGTATAACTCACCAATCCAAGAACCGCGTCCGACACGTTCATGCCAGGCGCGGTTTTGGATTGGTTCGCAAACCATTTCCTATAGTACAGGAAAGTATAGAACTCGACCCCGAAATATGGCCAAACTCTAGCTGAATGCTGAAGGCTGATTAGCTGAAAGCTTTTTTTATTGAATCCGAGAAAAGTACCATTACATCAGAAGATAATCCCTCGCTTTCGCCGCTTCCTCACTTTACACTATGGATATGTCCGTTCGATGTTCAATAGGACACACAAAGCAGATAATTCATAAGAATTAAGGAGCGCTAACATGACCCTATGTACTAAGAAAATCCATCTAGCTATCTTGATGATGTTCATCTTGCTGCTAGCCGCCTGTGTCCCTGTGGCACCCATGCCAGCAACTGAATCTGGTTCAGCAGATGATGGGACGATGGCACCTGCGGAGAGCATGACTCGTGAAACGGGTGCAACGGTCACAGTGCAGGATTTGGGCGATATTGTCATTCACAGCTATCTTGCGCCAGAGCAGATCTTTGCCAACAATACACACATTATCGAAACTGCCAACAGCCTAGTTCTGATTGATACCCAGTTTCTACTGCCGATGGCGCTCGATTTCCGCACCTATGCCGACAGCTTGGGTAAGCCTATTGAGCGACTAGTGATTACTCATGAGCATCCAGACCATTTTTTGGGTAGTGAGGTATTTGCGGACGTCGATATTTATGCGTTGGCCGAGGTGGCCGCCAAGATAGAGGAGATTGGTCAGGCCGAAGTTGACGAGAAGCAGGCCCAATTTGGTGATGCAATTGCCAGTAGTTATGTTGTCCCTGCCACTCTCGAAGCAGGAACATCTGAGATTGATGGTGTCACCTTTGAATTTGAGGTGGTGATGAATGCCGAGGCTGAAATACAGGTGGTAACCAAGCTTCCAGCATATGGCGTTGTCGCGGTTGGCGACATCGTTTACAGCGGCCTTCATCTGATTCTGGCCGGTAATCCTCCCACGTGGATTGAAGCCCTCGAAAATCTCAAAGCAGAAAGCGGCGACTATCCAGTAGTACTACCTGGGCATGGTGCGAGCACCGATCCAAGCGTCTATGATGCAAATATTGCCTGGTTGATGAAAGCCAGTGAATTGATGGGGACGGCGACCTCTGGTGAAGAATTTAAAGCAGGGCTAGTGGAGGCCTTCCCAGAACTGGGTCTGCAGGGCGCTATTGATTTTGTGGTGCCACTCCTCTTCCCTGAAGGAGAGCCTGAAGCCTCTGAAGAAGACGATTCTATGATTAACCTGACAATCAAGAATACGATTCAAGGTGCCTTTACGGACAATGCCGAAGCACCTTACGGCAACGACACTACTATGCCTCTAGCGATGGGGGAAGCCCTTGTTTTTGATGACGAAGAGACCGGGTTTGTCTATGACATTGAAATGGCCGACGGCGTCATGACGATGGCTTGGGTAAGCAATGCCGAAAATGACAAGCTAGCTCGCGTCATTGAAGAAGGTACCTTTGATCGCTACTACATTAGCTTTGATGCCCCGATAGTTGTTGATGCAACCGCGGATGAATCTGCAACACTGGTCCCCGATATTATCAGCGTGAGCGAGACAGAGATTGTCGTTCAAGTTGGCCCAGGGATGCAAGTCGGTCCTGGTTTCGATGCGGTGATCAAGATTTCGACCAAGTAATCTGCGATTAAGGATGTCTCTAATCCTGTTAGGTGGTTAAGTACCTAACAGGATTTCTTATTTGCCGTGCCGAAGATAGGTGACATATCTTGGGTGTATATAAAGAGAAACTAAACAAATCTGAAGGAATTACTCATGGGACAAAAACTAGAAAATGCCAAAAGCCTTTACCTAGAAGGCATTCTCGACGGCAAAGCACGTGCAGCCGTCACAAAATATACGGGGGACCGGTATACTCAACACAGCACGGGCGTCCGCGATGGTGTAGAAGGGTTCGTTGAATTTTTTGAGCCATTTATCGAACGCAATCCCAAGCGGGATATCCAAATTGTGCGCGGCCTTGAAGATGGACAATATGTCTTTCTTCACGCCTACCAATCACTCAACGACGGCGAGTCTCAATGGGTGACCACCGATTTCTTCGACACTGACGAGAACGACAATATCGTCGAACATTGGGATGTGATTGCGGCATACACCGAGCAGACGCCTTCTGGACACACAAGTGTCGATGGTCCTACCGAGATCACCGATTTAGAGAAGACAAACGAGAACAAAGAAATTGTCCGCAAACTGATTACAGACGTACTCGTTGGCGAAAACCCGCAGAATATCGACAACTACATCTCCAGTGAAACATATATTCAGCACAATGCAGAGGTGCCGGACGGGCTAGAGCACTTTAAGCCACTTGCGCTGTCAGCCGATCGAGCACTGCTCTACCAGGAAATTGTCCTGCTTGTAGGGCAAGGGAACTTTGTCGCCACGCTCTGCAAAGCCACGTGGGAGGGTGAACCTTATGCTCAGGTCGATATTTTCCGTATCGAAGATGGACTCGTGGTAGAACATTGGGACAATGCCGAGCCTGTTCCGCCCAAAGAGGAGTGGACCAACAGCGGAAAGTTTTAATTGCTCTTCTGAACATCTTCATAATTTCTACATATTTTCTCACCAAGATGTTCAGGATTAAGTGGTAGAGTTTAGGGCATGGCCTTAATATGTGGCCCCAATATGAAGTTGAGAGATCAACGTAAAAACACGATAAGGAGTAACATGGCACAGACAGCGAAAAAATTGAGCAGTAATCAGCTCAAACTCTATGTAGATATTTTGCTTTTCCTCAGTTTTGTCTTGGTCAATATACCTCAAGCCACAGGCATTCCTTTTCACGAGTGGGCAAGCGTGCTCTTTATTGTGCCGCTCTTGGTCCACATTCTGCTGGACTGGAGTTGGATCGTCAACATTACCAAGCGCATGTTTGGCAAACTGCCTGGCGAGGTACGGTTTAACCATATCTTCGACCTCATCATCTTCATTATGATGACATTGGCCCTAATGACAGGCTTTGTCATCTCTGAGGCGGCGCTACCCGCCATCGGCATTCATGTCACCATCGACCCATTCTGGTCGATGATGCACGATCTGACGGCTAACCTAACCATGGTGCTTATTGGAGTCCATCTGGCTATGCACTGGAAGTGGATTATTAACTCTTTTAAGCGCTACTTTGGGCTCGCAACGGGAGGGAGTTCGGCGCGCCCCGAAACAACATCACAAGGAGCGGACTAAGCATGACGATACTAAAAGAGAATCTTGTCCCAACGCTAATCATCCTGCTTGCTGGTCTAATTGTTAGCTTTGCCGCGGTGCCACTGCAAAACACAGAATGGGCAGAAGGCATTCGCACCGAAGTAGGTGAAGGTGCAGAAGGTGCGGAAGGGGAAGGTAGTCCCCCAGGTGGTATCATTATGATCATTGCACCACTGCTTAAAGTAACAATTCTGATGGGGATTGGTGGCCTATTGACCGCGCTGGTTTTGTGGATTATCGGCAAGGTAAAGCGACCGCAGGTTGCAACAAAGATATAGAGAGAAGTACCCGGGCAAAAGAAAATTGATATCTTTTCCCAAGAAGAAATACCGAAAAACATTTGCTCAGGTACTTAAAGATTATTGACTTGTAGGTCCGTTAACAACCATGAAACAGGTTGAAACGACCTCCTTATTTCTCCGCTTTCGCGCCGCTCGGCTGGTTCCACTTTGCTCAACCTTTCTGTCTTCTCCATTCCGGTGTAAAATTACCAAGCTATTCAATTTTGCTAAAGGGAACGAGAATTAAATAGCTTGGCCATTTGACAGGGAGACACCCGAATGAAACGAGCAAGTTATTTGCGATTCATTCCTTAATTAGAGAGAACAACGATGATGCAGCGCGTAGCGACAAAAGAGATATCCGTCCTCATTGTCGATGATCACAAAATGGTTCTCGAAGGGTTGCGAAGCATGTTGGACGCGCCCGACATCCGAATTGTCGGGGAAGCCCAAAGCGGCGTGGCCGCCATCGAACAGATCAAGAAACTCTCCCCCAACGTTGTTCTCATGGACATCAGTATGCCGGGCATGGATGGGCTGGAAGCCTTGGCCAAAATTAACGAGGCTCAACTGCTCACCCGGGTTGTCATGGTCACCACCTACCGCAACACCGCTTATCTCTTGCAGGCGTTGGCCAAAGGGGCGGCTGGATTTATCCTAAAAGATGCGTCTCAAGAGGAACTGATTGCCACCGTACGCAATGTGGCTGGTGGCACTTCCCAAGTGGATCAGGCCTTTCTGGAGAGCGTCCTGCGCGATTTGAACAATGCCCCAACGGAACAGTCCATTACCATGGAGTTGCCCGTTCCCTTAACGCCCCGAGAGATGGACGTGTTACGTCTCATGGTAGAAGGGCTGACCAACCAAGCCATCGCTAGGTCGCTGATCATCAGCCCTAGCACAGTGAAGAGCTATATCCATACGCTGTTTCAGAAGTTGGAAGTTACGGATCGAACTCAGGCCGCGGTTAAAGCGATCCGATTGGGATTGGTGAAATAGAGGAATGTGTAATGACCACCAGATGAGTGCAAAACAACACCAAAGGAAGTCTCAGTGACTGACCCCTCACCTCCCTCCCAAACTGCTTCATTCGATCCCAATCAGCTACATTCTGGCGAGACACGAAACCTCAACACAACGCGTCTCCTCATTGGCCTAATGGTCCCCATGGGTATGACTGTACTCAATTTATCCATGTTTGGTGTAGCGCTACCCCAAATTCGGGATGCCTTTGTTGCGCCAGCGGATCTAGTCGCATGGCTCGTTACTGCTTACACCCTCCCCTTTATGATGTTTATGCCGTTCTATGGACGCATGGCCGACGGTTTGGGTAAGCGCCGCCTCTTCATCATTGGCATCATAATCTTTTTTGTTGGCACAACCCTCTGCATGGTTGCACCTACTATCCAGGTGATGATGGTGGGACGTGTTATTCAGGGGGTCGGTACGGCTGGGGTAAACCCCCTCTGTATTGCGATCATCACCGACCTCTTCCCTTTGGCCGAGCGGGGCAAAGCCATGGGGACGTGGAGCTCGACTGGCCCCGCAACCTCGATGATCGGACCGCTGTTGGCGGGCTTTTTGATTGACACGTGGAATTGGCGGGCCATCTTTGTGCCAGATTTGCTGGCCTCGGTGATAGCACTCTATGTCGTCTACGTACAGTTTCCTGTAATGCGGGCACCGCTGCGCAAAGGGTTCCTGCGTTCGTTCGATTGGGTTGGCATGGTGCTCCTTGGGCTGGCTATCACGCTGATTATGTTCTTCTTTTCCAGCCGCCCAATTACGGGCTGGGAACCGCTCACTGACTGGCGCCTGCTCCTGGGCGCAACATCCTGGACAATCGCCTTTGTGCTATGGGAGCAACGATACAGCGCTCCCCTTGTCTCTTTTGGTATTTTCCGTCGCGCCAATTTTGGCATTGCCTCACTCTGTGCAGGGCTGCGAATGTTCATGATGAGTGGCATTGGCTTTCTGATTCCGCTTTATTTGGCCGATATTCACAACTTAGGCGCCGCAGGGTTAGGCGTTTTGCTGACGTTGCACTCGGGCGCGCTCCTCATTACCGTGCGACAAGCGAGCGGCTTTGCTGATCGCATCGGCAGTAGAGCCATTGTCGTTACCGGGTTAGGGATGCAGGGGCTGACCATGGTCTATTTTGCATTTCTGCCTGCTAGTGCATCGATTGTTTTTGTGGGGGCGGGCTTAGTTGTCCATGGGATGGTCGCGGGGTTATCCCTGGCTGTTTTGCACCGCGCCTCTATGAGCCATATCGGGCAGGAGGAGTCGGGAGCGGCGGCTGGCCTGTATAGTATGGTCCGCTTTAGTGGCAATATTGTAGGCGCCACGCTTGGCGGCGTGGTCTTGCAGCAGGCATTGAGCCAAGCTACACATGCCGTTGCCTATCCACGCGTCTTCCTTTTGACTGCGGCCATGGGGTTTCTAGGAGCAATTGCGGCATTTCGTCTGGGAAACGATTAGGGCTCGTTTTTGCAAATCGGAGATGAGCGGTAAAGATATTCAGTTTGGGTCATTGCTGGTTCCTTTGGTAGAGTACATTTGGAAAATCGCTGGATTATATTTATTACCAAGGGGGGGAAACGAAATGTTAGCAGCCATTAGACGAGCATACATTCGGCGCAAACGCCCTTTACATTTGGGGAAGTTCCCAATGGAACGGATTAGGCGGGTGCCTGTGCCAACAACCAAAATCAATGGAGATGAAGTGCCGCGAGTGCCGGAACGATCCAATTTTTTCTTTCGATCTGGGCATGGCGATCTAGGCCCCAAACCTCAAGAGGGTGTGAAGCGCTTCGTTAACAAATACCCGATGTCCCAAGCGGTGCGGGATATCCTATTTAACCAAGTTCCACTACAGGATGGCGAAGTTGCTCCTGAACAGGCCCCAATTCCTGATGATTTAGAGGAGCGTGCCAAGCACTTTAAGAGCCTCTGCTACGTCCTCGACGCGGACATAGTAGGCATTTGTGAAGCACCAGAATACGTCTGGTATTCCCATGACAAAACGGGCAAGCCCATCGATGCTCGCCATAAATATGCCATCGTTATTCTGAGCGACCAAGGGTATGAAACGTCTGCGGCTGCTAGCGGTGATGATTGGATTAGCGGGCTGCTCAGTATGCGTGCCTATCATAAAGGCTCCAATGTGAGCTGTTCGGTTGCCGAATATATTCGCAAGCTTGGGTATGAAGCCAAAGCCCACACTAGCGCCAGCAGCGAAGTGCTTCAACTGCCATTGGTTCTTTTGGCTGGGCTGGGAGAGATGAGCCGTATCGGTGAGGTCGTACTCAACCCCTTTCTCGGTCCCCGCTTCAAAGTTTCAGTTGTTACCACAAACCTACCCATGGCCGTAGACCAGCCCATCGATTTTGGGCTGCAGGATTATTGCAGCAAATGCATGAAGTGTGCCAAAGAGTGCCCACCCGCGGCCATCTCTTTTGGCGATAAGGTCATGTTCAACGGCTACGAACTGTGGAAGCCTGATGTGGAAGCCTGCACGCGCTACCGGGTCACCAATCCTCACGGTTCTTCCTGCGGTCGTTGCTTAAAAGTTTGCCCCTTCAATAAGCCCAACGTATTGCACCATCGCTTTGGATTATGGCTGGCTGTCAATGTACCGGCATCGCATCGTTTCCTGATCTGGTTTGATGATCTGATGGAATATGGCAACCGCAACTGGGCCTGGAAATGGTGGTGGGATCTGGAGACAGTCGATGGCAAAGTGACCCAACCCAAAAAGACTAACGACCGACAACTACGGCCCGATCGCAACATCCCTACTCGCCAAAAGATCACTCTCTACCCGCCGGAGACGCTGCCTGCCCCAGATTTTCAAGGTGTATGGCCTGTTCGTGAACACCATACCACTATGCAGGTTACCCACGAGAAGACATTGGCCCCAGAAGTCATGAAGATCAAGGAACAAGCAGCAAACGCAACAGATGGATAAGCTTGCAAAAAATCCATGAACAGTAGACCGTACTGTCATCCCGAGTGGAATGAAGAATCTCATACTACTATTGCTGTCTACGGTCCATGCACAAGAGTGAGACCAACTTGTGGAAGGAAAACCCATTGCCATTACAGGTGCAGCATCTGGTATTGGCTTCAATTAATTTATAAGGAGATTTACCATTATGCCAAGTATAGAAGGGTCAGGCTACCCACTCGTATTTCAAGTACCGGATGGTACAAGCACTACACCGCAAGCTGACCAACCAAATTCGTTAAGCGTCCCTTCGCTAAATGTGCGTGCCTATGTGCGCGCCTTTGGTGGCATGCAAAAGGAGGCGGTCGTTGCACTCTCGACGGGTGAAACCTGGCGACTAGTCAGCGATGAAGGGCCCTATTTGAACGGCACCGATTTGGCGCCCTTCCCGCTGGGCCACTTTCAGGCGGGAATGCAGTTTTCACTTATGGCTGAAATTTTGAAGCATGCCAAGGCTGAGAGCATAACCCTCAAAGCAATAGAATTTTCACAGGTTAACGGCTACTCAATGGATGGTTCGGCGCTGCGCGGTACCATGACTGGCGGAGCGATTCCGGTGGAGGTTCAAATCAATATCGAAGCTGATGCGGATGAAGCGACCATAGGCAGCATCATCCGCAAAGCAGAGCAGAGCTCACCTGCCCATGCCCTTATGCGTGATCTTCTGGAAAATACCTTTGCCCTGCGCTACAACAACCAAGTGCTCGATCTTCCCGATCTAACCGCTTCATCAATTGCCAGCCCCGATAGTAGCGACCTAGCAGCTATGTACGCAAAGGTCCAGCCCGATGAGGCTGCAAACTTTATGGCCGACATCATTACCAAGCAAGAGGCAGCTGAGGTTATCCACGGCGTAGAGGGGGGAGCCTCCAGCAGTTTGCAAGAATCGCAGAAGCGTCAGCTCCATGTGATGGGAACGTCCCGTTGGCTTGGCGGTACCCTGATGGAGGCAACCACACAGGTGGTCAAGCCCATTGGCAGCCTCTTCCGCTTTTTGTGCGATGTGGGTGATGGCGAGACCGGCGGGGCAAAGACGCCGCCGCCGTTGGCCTATCTCTCAGCAGGTGTCGGTTTCTGTTATATGACTCAGTTGGGCCGCTATGCCCACATTAAAAAATACCACCTGGAATCTTATCAGATCATCCAAGACAACTCGTATATCGAAGGCAATGGGGACACCCCTGGTTCGTCATCGATCTTCGATACCCACGTCTATCTGGATGCAGATGAAACCGATTCCGAGGCCCAGAAGACGGTAACTATGGGAGAGCAAACCTGTTTTCTCCACGCGGCCATGCGGGATATCTTCCCAACCAATATTGCAGCCCAACTAAATGGCGAGGCAATTAAGATCCCAAGCTAGCCATAGCACCCTATTAATCATAAAGCGCAGCGCCTGCCAACTCCTGTTTGCGGCGTTCCGCATACTCCGTCAATGCTTCTTTGATCGAAATGTCGAGAGGCGGCTCCTCGTACCGCTCCAGGAGTGCCTTCCAGATGCGGTTGGCCCGTTGGGCCGTATCCTCCCCCCCGGCTTCCATCCAGGTGCCATAGTTACGGCGGTCATGGAGAAAGGATGGATAAAAGGCGGTTTGGTAGCGCTCCTGTGTGTGGCCCGTGCCAAAGTGGTGACCGGCAGGTCCAACTTCTTCGATGGCATCGAGCGCGTAATCCTCAGCTTCCCAGGTAGGGCCATGAAGCATGTACTGCATCATGGCCAGGTTTTCCACATCCATGATGAACTTCTCTAGGCCAAAGGCCAACCCAGATTCGAGCCAGCCCGCGGCGTGGAAGATCAAATTCGTATGAGATAGGATGCAAGGCCATAGCGACCACATGGACTCGGACATGGCCTGCCCATCTGGGATATTCGCTGTGTTGAGGCTACCGCTCCCTCGGTACGGAACCCCATAGTGGCGAGCTAATTGGGCACCAACAAAGAATGCCCACGCCCCCTCAGGCGTACCAAATGCAGGTGAGCCGCTACGCATATCTACGTTAGTTGTAAAGCCGCCGTAGACTACCGGCGCACCAGGCCGTACCAATTGAAGCAATGCAATCCCCGCTAGGGCTTCAGCGTTCTGCTGGGCAATGGCCGCCGCCATGGTTACAGGGCTCATGGCACCTGCCAAAATGAAAGGCGTGACAACGACAAACTGACCTGCCGCTGCCAGAGTCATCATGCCCCCTAACATGCGGTCATCGTAGACTAGGGGGCTATTGACATTGATAACGCCACCCGTTACTGGGCCTTCCTCCGGATTAAGATTCGCCCCATGAATAAGCTTGGCCATCTCAACGACATCCGTTGGGATGACCCGACCGTGAGCAATGCCCATGAGTGGCTTGTCGGAGAGGAAAGTGCCATTGAGATACTCTTCCAGATGCTTCTCATTGGTCGGTACATCGTGCATCACAACTGGCATGATCGGCCCTAAATGTATCATATTGGTGGATTGGATGAGCTTGGCGCAGATCAGCCAATCAGCCTTTTGCCCCGGCCGGCGCCCTTGATCGAGATCGTGGGCAAAGACGGTGCCTGCCGCGGATAGGTTGTTGATGCTGTTGCCGCCGATTAGCCGACTGCGCTCAGGATTGCGGGCACGAAAAGTAAAGCTGGACGGTGCTTTGGCAACCAATTCCTCAATCAAGCCACGGTCGATCCAAGCGTGCTGCTCCTTGCGATCAACCTTGGCCCCGGCCTTCTCCCATAGGTCTATAGCCTCTTCGTCCAGAAAGCGCACGCCCGAGTTTTCCAGAATCCGCATGGACATATCATGGATTTCGTCGATCTGTTCTTGGTCCACAATTTCGTAGGGTGACCAATGATTCCGAATCTCCTTTTCATAAGGGATTTGAAGATAAGGGTGTGTTTGTTTGCGGCGGGCAGTTCGTTCCCGTCGGCGGGTGGTAGACATACGGCTGATTTACCTTTCGGTTAGCGAGAAGTGGACAGTTATACTCAGCTCCGTTTGAAAACAGGTGTTTGGTCACTCTGGTAGAACTTCGGAAAACACCTGTTTTCAAATCGACCGCGGTATAATGCCAGGCTATGCTACAAAATATCGACCGATAACCCTCTCCGTTAGTACCTCCTCGCGCCAGTTCGACCCGCACGAAGGGGTGCTAACTAAATGGGTATTCGATTCTGTGGAATGGCCTAACTGAGCATAACCTCGGCCTGATCTTTGGGAACATAAAAGAAAGAGCCAGGGCGGAAGTCGTAGCCCATATCACCCATCAGACGTCGCTGCTTGGGTGTGCAATGGGTCGGGATCGTTGGCGAGCCATGGAAGTCGTAACAGCGGACCCATAGTTGACAGTAGTTGTAGAGCAAAACCTTGCGGCTAATATTAGACAGATTCTGGGCCGGACCATGCCAGAGCGAGTGGGTAAAGAGATAGACGTCGCCGGCTTTTCCCATCAATTGATTGGCACCATTAGAATAGGGCGTCATCATATGCTCTTGATCCACCGGAATCTGCTTGACATGACTGCCGGGAAAGACAGTTAGGTTGCCGCTATTCTCTTCGGTGACGTCGGTGAAGAGGAACATGGCTTTCATGGCAATCGGGGGACAGCCATCGCCGACCCGAATGTCACGGAGGGATTCACCGCCGTCGGTGTGGGTATAGCCGGGGAAGTTGGGGTTGGGTGGCCGCACAATGGCTTGGGTCATACTAAGAAGAATGTTCGGCCCCATTAGGTCGACAATGTAGTCAAAGACAGGAGCTTTGTCGATCAAATCGATAAATGCCTCGCCGTAAGGCGTCAGATCACGTCGATCCATAAAGCCTTCAGAGTCCAAGTCGGGTGCGTGGTCCATCCAGGCATAGTGGCCCCTGGGCATCTCTGGGTTCTTGTCTGGTTCGTAACCGGGAAGCTGGCGGACCCGGTCGATCTCGTTGCTGTATAGCGCAACCTCGTCAGGTGTCAGCACACCTTCCAGATGGAGATAGCCCTCTCTGTCGAATTGTTGTTTTTGTGCACCGGTTAGTTTAAGCATGATGGTTTCCTCCGTTTGCTTCAACAATTGTTTAACATTTGGTTGGAACTGCCGCGTGTAGTCAACTGCCTGTGGATTCGAATCTCTGGCCATTGGCACCTGTTGGCAGTACATTTCCTTTCTTCGGCACCTATCCGTTCGTCATAATTAATAGAACCACAGGGACTCACAACCACATTTGGGATAGGCTTCGGGGGAAAAATGTACTCACATCTTGATCTACTCTTCTATGTAAATATAGCCTTTTTAGGGATAGCCCACGAATTAGATGCCATAAAACAAGCGGTGCAATCCACCTCAACCTTCCCCTTTAGCCAACAATATGAAGCATCAAATCAATTCGCGGTTAGTCTGGCACCGCAAACCGCTTCGGCGATGCATAGAGCCGTGTCGCTTTCAAAAACCGATACCCTTCAAAGGCATCCCGCTTGTGCAGCAGTTGGGCGTTGTCATAGATGAGCATATCGCCCATACGCCACTTATGCTGGTAGATATGTTCAGGCTGTAGCTGGTGGGAGAGCAGCTTGTTTTTGAGAACTTCTGCCGCAGCTGCATCCAGTCCATCAAATCCCTGAGCATTGGGGGCCACATAGAGGGTTTTAGCACCACTTACGGGATTGGTCAAAACTGCGGCATGGCTAGCCTCGGCAATGGTTGCCCCTTGGGAATCAACTCGTCGGTAACGAACCTTCAGCGACTCGACCTGCTTCTGAAGCGCAGGCGGCAGCGATTCATATCCTAGCCGCGTGCTGCTAAAGCTGGTCCCACCGCCGGATTCAGGGCAGATGACACAAAATAATGTGGAGATGGTTGCGGGATTCTGCCGATACGCCTGATCCGAGTGCCAGGGGCCATCTGTATTTTCGATATAGTTGCCGCGGATCATGGTACCGTCCAAGCTATTGATGTTGCCCAGGTAGATGACCGACTTGAAGCGTGGGCTGTGGTTATCTTTGGCCGCGGGCGGTTCCTCCACTGGACCAAACGCTGCACTCAGTCGGTGGATATCCTCATCGTGAAGTGATTGACGGCGGAAGAGCAATAGCGCATGTTGTTGAAGGTTTGTTAGGAGAGCATCGGCGATTGCGCCATCGATCTCGGCCAGATCCACATTCAGAATTTCAACACCCAGGTTCCCTGAAAGCGGTCTGGATTGAATATCCATTTTACTCTGTTCCTCATATCTCCTGAAAAGCTATATAATAGACAGATGTCCAGATAATTACTTCCCGCTATGGTGGCGCATAGCGACTACTTCAGGATCAACAGGTTCTATCGAATCTGCTGATGTAAGTTCTTTTCTGAAAGACTATAGCATATACCTGTCTGGCTTAACCTGCAAACAACGAAAATTCACAAACACACGAAGGACGAAGATTCCTATGAGCCTAGCAGAATCACCCACCTGGCGGGTATCCACCGTCGTCGGCACCGGTGTTCCCGGCTATTCCGACCAGCAGATCAACAACCCGTATGGCGTCTTAATTGGGCCAGACGGTGCCCTCTACTTTTGTGATTTGGACAATCAGCGTATCCGTCGCTTTGATTTTACCACAGGCGAATTATCTACTATTGCAGGAAATGGTCAACGTGGCTACAGTGGCGACGGCGGTCCTGCTACTGAGGGGGCGCTCGACATGCCCCACGAAATCCAGTTTGACGGGGATGGCGATCTCTACATTGTTGAGCGGGATAGTCATGTAGTGCGTAAGATTACTCAGAAAACAGGTATCATTTCCACCTTCGTTGGAACTGGACTGGCTGGTTTTTCTGGCGACGGCGGCCCCGCCACGGCAGCTCAGCTAAACCAGCCCCACAGCATTGCCTTTGATCCGGAGGGGCAGCTTCTCATTTGCGATATCGGAAACCATCGCATTCGACGGGTCGATCCACACAACGGCAAGATTGAAACCTATGCGGGGACTGGAGAAAAATTACCTACGCCCGATGGAGCAAGGTTACAGGGCACGCCCCTCAACGGCCCGCGCACGATGGTCTTTGATCCAACGGGAAACCTATACCTTGCTCTACGGGAAGGCAACGCGATTGTCCGTATCGATATGAATACCGAAACTATTCATCACGTGGCTGGTACAGGTGAAAAAGGCTATAGCGGCGATGGCAGGGCGGCAAAAGAGGCTCGGCTGGCAGGTCCAAAGGGATTGGCTTATGGAAACGACGAGAAGCTCTATGTGGCCGATACTGAAAATCATGTAATACGCTGCATCGACTTAGCCACTCAAATCATCACGATCGTACTTGGCACAGGTGAAGCTGGTGATGGCCCCGAACCCGAGCCACTTCAGTGCCGAATGCTGCGCCCTCATGGTGTATTTGTAGGAGAAGACGGAACGATCTATGTTGGTGATAGCGAGGCCCACCGAATCCGTAGGTTGATCAAATGACTCTCCCAAAATTTTTTGGGGCAAGACATTCACCGTTCACACCTACTTTTGCGTCTGCCCTGAAAATAACAAAGATGAAGAGATTAGAAAGATTAAGAATCTGCGAAATCTTCTATACTCAGCTCCGTTTGAAAACAGGTGTTTGGTTTCTCTAGTGGAGCTTTGGAAACCTCCTGTTTTCAAAACGACCGCAGTGTAATACCAAATGCCAGGTCAAAGGCCATAAAGCTCGTCATTGCAGAGCAGGAGTGCTTGGGTATCCCAGGTATCCCATCCAAAATGGACGGGCTACGATATCCATGATTCACGGTCTTTGATTCCGCAAATGGTATGACCTTTGTTCGATTTTCATCCGTCCGTGGCGAGTTGGATGAATATCTACCCTGAAAGTCCCGACGGTCAGAAGGCGGTCTATTCGCGCGACCCCGATGGGCCACATCCGATTCAGCTTGGAATCTGCCGTGTGACGGTGGGCCATCAGGCAAATAATGCACGTGTATGCTCATTAAGAAAAGTCCCCTGCGGATCAAAGCGACGGCGCATAGTCACGAAGTCATTGTACCGAGGGAAAAGCCGTTCCACGCGGTCAGCAGTCATGAAGTGCAATTTACCCCAATGGGGCCGCCCCTTGAATTCTGCAAACAGACTGTCGCATGCCCGAAAGAAATCCCAGTAATCAATCCCTGGCTCCCCACAGACCGAAACGACCAGATTGTCGCGCTGGTAGTGGGGACTCATCCAGGCTTCCTCAGCGGCGACGTTGCGGACTTCCAGCGGATAAACGCTTGTTGGCAGCCAGCGCAGCATTAACTTACGCATCTCAATCAAAATATCGTGGACTTGATCAAGTGGCAAGAAATACTCCATCTCGTGGAAGTTGGGTTCGTATACTAGAGGAAAGACCTGGTAGGAGGGGCCGACACGCTCACCGATTGGCAGGTCGCTCCGATCTAAATCGGGCGCGGGGTGCTTAAACATGCGAACGACGCATTCATCCGCTAGGGCATCTTGCAGACCAAAGAGTTGGGCGGAGTGATCGGTCGGACACCAGTAGACGGTAAAGCTGCGATACTTGTCGAGATAGGCACCATAACAGGCCAGCATTTCCTCGAAGGGTAGCACTTCATGTTGAAGATGGAGCTCATAGGCTGGCACAACGTCAATGGTCACTTCGGTCATGATGCCCATCAGCCCAATGGACGTTTGCAACGCAGTCAATTCAGTCGGCGTATGTTCACGAGTGATCTCAACCAGGTTGCCCATGCCATCAACAATTCGTCCGCCTGCCAGCGAGGCCGAAAAACTGGGCAGCGTGCGCCCCGAACCGTGGGTCGCTGTGGCAATAGCTCCTGCGATGGCTTGGGTGTCAATATCTCCCTGATTATTTAAGGCCATTCCCTGTGTCCATAGCGGCTCCCCAAATTCAGCGATCGTTGTTCTTGGTAGAGCTGTGGCTTGACGCCTCTGGGAGTCCACACGAAGCACGCCATTCATCGCGTCCATATTCAGCAGCACATCATGGGTCTCGACAATGGGTGTATTGGAGTGGCCCCCACCGTACGTACGTACTTTTTGGCCCCGCATTGCGGCGTCAGCCACATGCTGCTGAACTTCTGCCTCTGAACGAACCTTAATGATGGCATTTGGCGAAAAGGATTGGTTGCCAAACCAGTTTGTCCAAGTAGGCTGTTGGGGCTGATTTGTCATCAACAATTCTCCGATTATAGTCTTTTAAGAAAAAGATTTTCCCGACGTACTCTGAGCTTGTCGAAGGATACGTCTGGAAAACTTTTTCGGGATATCTATACAAATTACAGCGTGCTGGGTTTATGTTGTGCTGGATTTATGTTTCTCTAAGGATGGCGCTATCGATATTTGATATATGGAGATAATAGACCAATTCCTGTACAATGTCGAACCTACTGGGTGCGTTTTAGTTTGGGGGTATAAGAGTGCGTCGCACTGTTCAATTGCGGATGGGCGCTTGGATCTTTCTCTGAACAGTGCGATGCACTCGACTGGCTAACATTCTCGCCCCGAAACCCAAAGGCACCCGAACCTACTTTCCAATTTGACAAACATATAGTTTAGTGCTAAACTTTTGTTTATGATGAATAAAGCCCTTGAGATCATGCATAAACGCAAACGAAACCAACGCTATTTGGCTTGGTATCGTCTGTTACGCGTGGTTAAAATGGGAATAGGTTACATTAGTCCTACCTTCATTGACGCTGGATTAACTCGACCACAGTTCGATCTGTTGAGTGCTATTGCTATGGACGAAGGTCAAACACAGCAAATTTACGCTGAGCGTATGACTGTGACAAAAGGCAACATCACACAACAGCTTGATCGGCTGGAAAAGAATGGGTTGGTTCTGCGGTGCAAAGAGGGGCGCACCAACTGTTTGTATTTGACGGAAAGCGGTTGGGAGGTCATAGGAAGGATTTCGCCTGAGCACGATGATCGGCTTTTTCAAATGTTTGAAGCTCTAACGACTGATGAGATCAAAGATCTGGTACGAATTCTACGTAAATTAGAGCAGAATATAACATAAGCTTACCTTTTTTTAGGCCAATTGTTTAGCGCTAAACAATTGGCAGCTGAACCTAACGCAAGTTAGAGCAGAATATTGAAATAGCTATATTTTTTTGTCTTAAAGTTTAGCTCTAAACAATACAAAATCAGGGAGATAACAATGTCTATACGTCCGGTTCGTAAACATACGAAATCGCAAGCAGCTGTCGAGGGGGCTGGGGTTCGTCTTAATCGTGCCTTTGGCTTTGGTGAACCCTCTGAATTTGATCCATTTTTGCTTCTGGATGATTTCCGCAACGAGCGCCTCGAGGATTACATTGCTGGCTTTCCTTGGCATCCGCACCGTGGGATCGAAACAATTACTTATGTGTTGGCTGGAACGGTTGAACACGGTGACAGCATCGGCAATCACGGCATTATTGCGCCAGGCGATGTGCAGTGGATGACCGCTGGCCGTGGGATATTGCACCAAGAGATGCCTCAGGGTGACGTCGCTGGGCGCATGCACGGCTTTCAGCTTTGGGCGAATCTACCTGCTGCGCTCAAAATGGCCGAACCCCGCTATCAAGAAGTGAAATCAGCTGACATTCCTGAAGTAATCGATGACGATGGCACCAAGGCACGTATCATCTGTGGCTCATTTTGGGGAGCAAGAGGGCCGGTCGAGGGAATCGCGGCGGATCCCGTTTATCTGGATGTATCAGTACCACCTGGCCAATGCAAAACGCTCCCCGTAGAGATGATGCACCATGCCTTTGCCTACGTCTTTGCAGGGGCCGGTCACTTCCAGAACGCCTCGCCACCTCAGGCGGTGCCAACCGAAGATCTGCTCACCGAAGAGATCACCTATTCGACGCCAGCCGAAAACCGTTCGCTCATCCTCTTTGACAAAGGGGAGCACGTCACCGTGCAAGCTGGCGAGGAAGGCATCCGGTTTCTTTTAGTTTCCGGACGCCCGTTAGAAGAGCCAGTTGCATGGCACGGCCCGGTTGTGATGAATACCCAGCAAGAGCTAATGCAGGCGTTTCGTGAGCTGCAGGAGGGCACCTTTATTCAATAAAATGGCTAATCCATATTGCTTTACGCGGGTTCGTAGTCCGCCGAGTCAATGTCCCGTTTTTCTAGCCCCTTGTAAAATTTAAAGTAGTTACTAAAAATCGTAATACGAGGAAAACATGAAACAAATCACAATACCGTTTAAGAAGTATACACTCTTAACAGCGCTCACTTTGATTGCCATAGGGCTGCTCCAAGGCTGCCAGATCGAACCTATTAGCGTTGGGACTGTAAGCAGTGGAATAACGCTCAATCAATCCATTGCTGCACATCCATCTATTGACGACAATCCAATATTATTCAGTGAGAGTGTTGGTGGTTTACATTCGGCGAGCACGCTGGCTTTTGGGCCAGATGGTGTACTGTTTGTTGGTGATTCGGTGGGTTCACAGGTGGTCGCTTTTGAGACGGACGACATAACCGTTACGGACTTATCCGAACAAACTGTCTTTGTTGAGGCAGTTGATGAAGCCGTAGCTGCTATGTTGGGTACAAGGGCCACTCAGATCGAAATTACCGATCTAGCCGTAAATCCACTCTCGCAAAATGTCTATCTGGCTGTTCATCGTGGGCGTAGCACGGATGCGATACCCGTAATCGTCCGCATCGATCGATTTACCTCTGAACTCTCAATTGTAGAGTTAGAATCGCTGAATGCAAACCACGTAGAAATACCTTCTGCCCCAGATGCCAGTACACAGCTCCAAGCTGGGCAATATGAACGTATGATGACCATCACCGACATTCACTATTACAATGGTGAAATCCTTGTTTCTGGCGTCTCCAATGAGGAGTTTGCCTCTACGTTGCGTCGGATTCCCTATCCGTTTACAGGTGAAATGTCCATGACCAGTTTAGAAGTATGGCACACGGTTCACAATCAATATGAAACCCAGGCGCCCATCGTATCCATGACTGTGCGTGAGTATGAAGATGGACCTTATCTGATTGCGGCTTATACCTGCACTCCGCTGGTTAAGTTTCCTCTAGCTGCAGTGGCGGATGGTGAACACTTGGTTGGTGAGACAATCGCTGAAATGGGTTTCGGGAACGCTCCCATTGATCTGATCACTTATCCCGATCCAACTGTTGGCAAAGAGATGCTGCTTGTAACTCACGATCAACGAACGCCAACTCGTATTGACCCCGATGAAATTGCGGGTGCCCCCCTTTACAACGAGCAGTTTGCCATGAACCCAACTGGCCTGACTCAGATCTCCATGCCAGGTGCAGGTTCTCTCCAGATCGATGTTTTGAATGATTATTATGTGGTTGTTATGCGTCGGAATGTTCAGACCGGTCGCCTAAACATTGCCACGCTTACGAGCGGTTTCTTTGCCGACTTTCTGGAATCGGTCGTCGAGATGAACTGGCCTGACGAAATTTATCCAGAAGAATTCTCTGGATTACCATTCCCCATTGCGCTCAATGATTTCAATTTGAGTGACTAAGAGCAATTTGTATTCGGTGATCTTGCGTCACGACGAACTAGCGTACTATCAACGTTAAATGTTCGGAATATCTAGCATGCGCGAACCCGAGAATTAAGGCATGACGAGGCGTGCTTGAGTCCTACTTAAACCTATCCGAAAAGTTCTCTGGTGGAGCCCCATCGATTAGGGAAAGGTTGAAATCGCAACTGCTTTTCGGATAGGCCTAAGCGCAAATCGAACTCGATTCTTAGCCCACGAAATAACTTTAACTATAGAGATGATACTTCAAGAAACACAAACGTGTACGACTGAGGAAAAAATGAATCATATTGCGAATTGTGTTACAAGGGTTACGCTAATCTTTTTTATAGCGCTCATTACCACAAGCTCCCTACAAGGGTGTGGCAGCTCTGCAGATAGCAATTCGGTGCAATTAATCCCTGAGTTGCGCTTAGTCAATCAGGCCAACAATGGACGATATGATTTCGTTGAATTAGTCGGACTTCATCCTAGCGTTCTTGCATTTCTAAATCCGCAGCCACAGCATGATTTCCAAACTCTATCGGAAGTATTGGCAATCTATACAAAAGCCGAAAACGATACGAAGCAGAGTGCTAAAGCCAGACAGTTGGTTGGCAGGTTTTCAATTGAAAATGATCGGCTACAGTTTCACCCCCGCTATCCGTTTGAGCCAGGGCTTGACTATGTAGCTCGTGCCAATTTGGTAGAATTGAAAGCATTGCTCGGTGATCAGGCAGAAGCTGCTATTCTGCCTACTATAGAGCTGGTTGAGTTAGCATTTTCTTTGCCTTTGCCAAAGTCTGAAACCCATACGAGCGTAACGAATGTTTTTCCCAGTGCGGATATTCTCCCGGAAAATCTACTTCGATTTTATGTTCATTTTTCTGACTCCATGCGTAGCGGAGAAGCCTATGATCATATACGGGTTCTTGATAGTAATGGCGAGGTAGTTGAACGACCATTCCTATACATTGGGCGAGAGTTATGGAATCCAGCGAAGACCCGACTGACAGTCATGTTTGACCCAGGCCGAATTAAGCGCGGCATGGCTCCAAATCAGCAAGCGGGCTTGCCGCTCAAACCGGATGACACTTATCAATTGGTGATCGATAATCAGTGGGAAGATGAAAATGGAAATCAGTTGGTTGACACGTATCGAAAAGTCTTTCGCGTCAGTCATGCTGACTTTGACTCACCTCAGCTCTCGGATTGGCAAGTTATCGAACCAACTATTGATACAGTCGAATCACTCCTTGTCCAGTTTCCCGAACCGATGGATCATGCACTCCTTCAACGGCTGCTCTCCGTTCATTACTTAGATAGGACCCAGAACAATGGACCAACAAGAATACAAGGAACAATAGCTATTGAAGGTGGAGAGCAGCAATGGCAATTTACACCAACCTCCCCTTGGAAGCAGGGTCAATATCGACTTGTCATAGACACGCTTTTAGAAGATATCGCGGGCAACAGCCTCCGGCGACCATTTGACGCCGATTTGCAAGACATTATACAAAATCGTGATACCGATAGCGTTGTCGAATTGGATTTCTCTATTGAGGCTACTTTGGGAAAAAAGAATACTCTCCGCTCTGACTGAAGCAACGTTAGGTTCCATTGCTTACACCAGTGGAGGGGGCTGAGAGATAGGTTTGGAGGGTTATGGATTTCAGGTTGATTTGGTGACGTTCTCCTCGCGCATGGTAAACTCTGACAAATTTGAATCGGTGTTTCCGCCCTCGCCCTTGGTCTCCCAAACTGGGAGAACCTTTACCTAGAGCTGGTTGGTTTGTGATACACGCCCTGGGTTAAAACCCGGGACTAGAAAGCGGACGCCCCTTTCAAGGGGCTGAATTGTCGACCCATCAGCCCTCCTGAGAGGGCGTCTGTTTGGTAGCCCGACTGCTGGTCCTTGAGCTACGCCGAAGGGTAGCATCGAATGGGCATCGAGCAACTATTTTTCTGGCTCAAGATGTGGGTAAAGGTTGGCGTCGTGGGGGAGGGGAATTGTTGCTCCTTCTCCCCTCCCTCACAGATGGGCCTAAATTATACCAACTGCCAGGTCAAAGGCCATAAATTGTAGCCCGTCCTTGCAGGGCGGAAGCACTTAGGTACCCCTGGCATCCCGCCCAAAATGGCTTACCTTTACCCACAAGTCGTAATGTCTAGAGCAAACGGCAAAACACAGCGCTATTTTCAATGCATTATGTCATGGATATGGATGTTTAGCATCATGAAGAGTCAAAATGCATGTATGCACATGAAATCATGAGAAATGTGTATATTGTGTTCAGTACTCCAATAAATTCGACCGTAAATGATGCCCCAATAGGCTTTTGAGTTGACATAATCGGGAATTATTGCAAATACATGTGTCTTGAAGATATAGTTCGCACTAATACTTATGGGTAATGGTTAGCCAAAATGGACGGGCTACGATATCCATAATTCACGGTCTTTGATTCCGCAAATGGTATTATCAAATCATATTGAACTATGCACCGACCACATTCAAGTTACGATTGAGGATATAGCCGCCCCAAAATCAGATCCCAGAAGAATGCACCTTCTCGATCTGGATAGACTTCCAGCATCTTGGCTTGGAAATCATCTGGCCCTTCGGCATTTCCAAAGAGATCACGAGCAGTTGTTAGGTAATCAATTGTGTCGCCAAACAACTCTTTACCGCCAGGCAGTCCATGCCCTGGTAAAACGAGGGAATAACCGTCAAGATCTTTCAACTCTTCCAGATAGCTAATCCAATTGTCGAACTCTTGGCTCAGAACGAGATGCCAGTTGTTATATATCAGGTCGCCGATGAGCATGACACCTTGGTCAGGCAGCATGGCCACAACTTGTTCGTCAGCCTCAGCATCTTGGTAGACCCGATACTCGTAGGCAATACCGTCGACGGTTTCGCCACCATCAGGCAGCAGATTCTCAATCGAGACGTAGTTGTTGACAGCACCCATGGATTCGGCACGTGCCTCAAGCGTGGCTGGGCCGGATTCGTTGAGGAATGCCTGGGTTCCAGCACTCGTGTGGATAGCAACGTCCTCAAAGGCGGCACCCAATCCAAACCAGTGATCTGGATGCTCATGGGTTAAAATCAGGCGGTCAATCGATTTTTCCAAGCCGTCAGCATAACTGCGAAACTCTTGAGCAACAGGTGCTAGGAATTGACCATCGACCAAGACGAGGCTATTTTCACCTTCGACAATGTAGGTGCCGTTGCCAGCCGGACCGCCAGTGTAAGTATGAATTGAGGCGCCTTCCATTGCATAGATGCTAACGGTAGAACCGGATTCCATGCTCATGCTTTCACTGGCTTCGGGGGCCATCATTCCGTCACCGTGCATGGTCATTTCGCCATCATGTTTGTCACCCTCACCGTGAGACCCATCATGCTCTCTCATGGTTTCTAGTTCCTCTAGGGGCACACATGCTGCCAGAGCCAAGGTGCCACCAACGGCGCCCGTCATTTGGAGGAATCGACGACGAGAAAGAGCAGTTTGATTGTTGTACATTGTTTGTTCTCCTTGATTTTTAGAGATAAAAGATAGAACGACTACCCTGTAGTATGCGGATTCTGTGCTGAAGATAGAAGAGCAATCTTATGGAAAAACTGTGCAAAAATATGGAGACTATTCGGCTCGTGCATCCAAGGAAGCATAACCCGCTACAAGCGGATAACCGCCGCCAAAGTCCTGAGCGATTTGTGACTGCCCAAATTCCGATGAGTAGATGGCCTGATACGCTTCGGCGCTCTCGTAGACGGTCATGCCCACGACCAGATTGGGATCGAAGAGCGAGACCCACTGCATTTCGGCTACCCAGCCGGGCTGCTGGGAGAGTGCTTCCAGAAAAGCGTCTCGCTTGGTTTCATAGTCAACCATATCAAAGTTTTCGTAGGAAGAGAGATCACGAGCAGCCACCTCTAACACTTGGCCAGATTCGGTCGCAAAGGCGGCGAGATCATAGCCATCTTCTGGATTGAGTGGGCGCAATACAGTAAAAACCTCTGGCGTAAAGGTCGAAAAGAAAGCACCTGCTTCTGCACCATCGCTCAATGCACCACCAGCAGCTTCAAAGTCCGCTAAACTCTCATACTCGGTCATACCGATGAATACAGGTGGTTCTGGCGGACCAAAGGTGAGGAAATCGACAAAGGGTGCAAACTCACGGTCGCTGCTGACTCCTGGCT
The DNA here is from genome assembly GCA_039028975.1 of Chloroflexota bacterium. Taxonomy (GTDB): domain Bacteria; phylum Chloroflexota; class Anaerolineae; order Caldilineales; family Caldilineaceae; genus JAHBNG01. Next base: position 5,725 of record JBCCHB010000167.1, on the reverse strand, counting down.
GTTGCTTAAGCTGGGCGACAAAAGCATCCCGGGCTGCAGCAAACTCATCCACATCCTGCCCGTCGTTGAGGCGACGAATGGCAATTTCTGTAACAGGGCCGTTGTAGCTGCCGCCCTCATCATCAGCCATGGCTGATTTCATTGCGTTCATCTCGCCGTGCATATTAATGGTCTGAATCAGGAAGGGAGCAGCCTCATACTCTTCTACAAAGAGGGCCTGAATAATCTGCCCATCAACGGCAAATATGTGATCGTGTTCCACATCGATGCCTGTAATGCCGATAGCGTCGGTAAAGATGACCTCCGTTTGTACTGTCTCGTCACCAATGGCCACAGCTTTCACGACCTGACTTTGGAAGGCCTCAAAATCAAAGGCCGCGCCAATCATGGTATTGTCGCCAGCAAAAGCAAAGCCGTCAAAGCCTAGGGCAGGTAGTTCGTTCCCGTCCGCATCCAAAATTGTCTGCATGATTGGCTCACCCGCAGTGCCATCTTCGTTAATCGGCACGCGGAAGAGTGGACCACCAGCACTGGCATAGAGGCTGTCAGATCCATCCCAAATCAGACCACCAACGCCAAAGCCGGAGTCATTCTCCCAAGATGGCTCGTCGAGCCAGGTAACCGCTTCACCCGTAGAGCGATCAATTTTGACAATCGAGGCACCAGTGCTGACATCGCTCAGATAGACGTTGCCGTCCCCATCGGTAAAGATAGAGTTACACATGGCCCTCACGGGTAGCTCCCATGTCTCAAGAATCTCGCCGCTGTCAGGGTCGATTGCGCGTGCAGCATTGTTATTCTCTTGAGGCCCCATCTGGTTGCGGTTGGCACAAGCTATTAATAGGTCATTTTCATTATCATACCAAAGACCCCAACCCATAACGACACCATCATTACCGGCCTCAACCAGCATCTCAGCTTCGCCGCTCATCATGTCGATCTTCTGGATTTCTCCACTGAAGAAGGCTGATACATAAGCCGTTCCGTGATGGACAGCCACGGATTCTGGGAAAAACCGCTCGCTGGCGATGGTCACGGTAGGAGGCCGCATCATGTCACCATGCATCTTGCTTGCTTTTTTCATCTCACCATCATGACCTCGAGCATGTTCACCACGCATCCCACCTTCATGGCCCATCCCGTGTCCCATAGGTACACAAGCGGAGAAGAGTAAGACGGCGAGTATTCCCACGCAGAGAAGTACCAGCTTATTCTTTCGATAGTTTTGGTTCATATGTAGCTCCTATTGATCTAAGAGGTATGTATAGCCGGAGCATCTGCCCAGCCGTCAATAGGATTCTATTCGAGCAGCGTTAACAGGGGGGCTAACAGATCGTTAGCAGAAAAATTTTGTTTGAAGTCATGAAACGTGTGTGCTAGAATATGAGTGGATAACTTTGTACTTGATGAATCTGTTTTTGCTAACAATTGGGGCTTTTTATGCCGTCACCTTTTCCAGGCATGGATCCTTATTTAGAGGGCAATGAGTGGACTAGTTTTCACAACGAATTTGGCTTAGAAATTGCACGTCAATTGCGACCGGCATTGAGACCGCGGTACTTGGCACTCACAATACGTCGTTCGGTGACAGATGCTCCAGATGATTTAGCCATCACAGCCAAAAGTGATAATGTATATCCAGACATAGGCGTTATTGAGCGTTCACCAGTGCCGCTGCTGAGAAATGATGGTGGCGTTTCTATGCTGGAACCAACGCTACAAGTAGCCACACAAATGCCTGAGATAGTGCCCCAAGTCTCTGTTGAAATTCGTGATGTGGAAGAGCGTCAATTGGTCACACTAGTTGAGATTCTTTCTCCAGTCAATAAGCGCGGACATGGCTATCGTGAATATGCGGAAAAACGCACGCGGATCTTGCTGAGTACCTCTCATCTACTAGGGATCGATCTGCTGCGCAACGGAACACGGGTTCCCATGCGCCAAGAGCTGCCAAACGCTCCATACTTTGTCTTTCTGAGTCGTTGGCAAAAACGGCCCATTACAGACGTCTGGGAGATTGGCCTGAACCAATCTTTGCCCTCAATTCCTATTCCCCTTCTGCCAGAGGATGACGATGTTGCCCTGGATTTGCAGCAGGCATTTAGCAGCGTGTATGACTCGGTTGCCTATGATCTACTGTTAGAGGCTGAATATTCAAATACCCTCGGGTCGTCGCTAGTCGAGTAAACGGGCAATGTATATCTTGCTTCCACCAGAGGTAGAATATTCAAATGCCCTCTTAGACTATACGCGCCCCGCCGATGTTCCTCTAAAAGGGAAAGCTGCCAAATGGACCGATGAATTACTCGCTAATTGAGTTCGTTCGGATCTACCCCCCAAATCCTTCATTTTTAAAAAATCATAAAGTATAGGAATACGTTAAATGAATTCAAATAGTGCACATACTACTCATATTGATTCTAACATTCAGTGGAATAAGTATTCTAGCGCGTGGAATCTAGTGGCCCCTCCACTACGACCAAGTTATGAGGATCTAAATTTTATACAGAGAGAGTGTTTCCCAAGATTACAGAACACTGATTCTACACCTAACCAAGTTGCCATACTAGGGGTAACTCCGGAGATCGCCCTTCTGCCATGGCCCGAAGACACTAATATTATCGGAATTGATAGTTCACCCTTAATGATTGACCAAGTGTGGCCTAGAAAACAAGTGCAACGGGGAAGAGCTATTTGTGGGAATTGGCGTGAGCTTGATCTGCCAGATAGCTCTTGCGATATGGTTGTAGGAGATGGAAGTTTTGTTTTGCTCGATTATCAAAATGATTATAAGGTCGTCTTGAGCGAAATCTTCAGAGTTCTTAAACCACAGGGCTTTTTGTCCCTAAGAATTTTCTTAAATTTGGATCAACCTGAAAATGTGAAGCATGTCTTTACACAACTGAAGTCCAGCTCTATTGGTAATTTCCATGTCTTTAAATGGCGTTTGGCGATGGCTTTGCAAAATAACGTTGAAAATGAGCTTACTACGCGTAGAGTTTTAGAATGCTGGCAGCAAGAGATTCCTGAACCAGAAGAGTTGATGAACGAGCTAGGATGGTCTATTGATGTTCTAAAGACTATCAATGTGTATGAAAAATCGGAAAGTATTCTCACTTTTCCAACTCTAAGACAAATTCGTGATCTGTTTTCGTCAAAGTTCGTTGAAGAGGTTTGTAATTTCCCTACATATGAGCTTGGAGAGCGCTGTCCAAGTATTTTATTTCAAGTGAGGAAGTGAGGAAGTAGACGAAGAATGAAAATGAGGTATATGATGTCTGTCTTGAATTAGAATAAAGGTGAACATGTTGATCAAATTGAGAGCAGCAGTAAATAATATATATATGGATACAAGAGAGCGCAAAAGAAAACGATTCAAGAACACGCTCGTAACTTCACTTACAGCGGGGGAGGCCAGTTCTCTTCGACCAACAGCCTCATCCCTTGCGTTACAAGAGGTGACAAAATTCCAAAACAATCATCTTGATCCGTTTTTGGATACCATGTATACAAGCGGTGAAGCTATCATTCAACGATACTTCGGTTTGGACAAACAAGTCCTACCCCAAGATGCAGCTGATTTATCGCAGTACAACAGAGGCGAGATTACACAGACAGAAAGAAAAATTAATCGCACTTTGGCCCTATCAGTCCTGATGTTCACCTTGAATACGACCAGTATTATTTTCTATCCACCAATGATGTGGCTAAGCGTGCCATTCCTATTAAAACGGACTCTATCTAATATTCAGGAAGCATTTTCCGATATTGTCCACGAGCAAAAGATCGGTGTCCCTATGTTGGTTGGTATCGGAATGACTTCATATTTGCTCTTGAGGAAGTTTTGGATATTCTCTTTGTTTAGCATGCTGTATGTATTTAGCCAGAAATTTCTGTACAAGACGAGGGATGTATCACAACAGAATTTGGTAAGTCTGTGGGGCGACATGCCGCAGACCGTCTGGTGTCAAAAAAATGGGGTGGAAGTAGAAGTTGCTCTCGAAAATATTCAAACCGGAGATAACATTATTGTTCATGCTGGTGAATTGATTCCGGTGGACGGGACCATTGCCAGCGGATATGCCACTATCGACGAACATATGTTGACTGGTGAAGGACGACCAGTTGAAAAAGGTATCAATAATGGCGTATATGCTGGAACCATGCTTTTATCGGGAAGCATTGTCGTTTGCGTAGAGCAAATGGGTGAAAAGACGCTAACAGGACAGATTGGCGAAATTCTGAAACAGACATCTGATTATCGCACCACTATAGAACTCACCGGTGAGAGGATTGCCAATCAAAGTGTCATACCAACATTGGCGCTAAGTGCGGTAGCTTGGGGGGTATTAGGGCCAGTTAGTGCTAGTGCGTTACTAAGTTGTTCAGTTGGCTTCCAACTTCGCTATACAGGACCTCTATGTGTCTTAAACTTCTTACAAATTACAGCTAAGGAAGGTATCTTTGTCAAAGATGGTCGTGCTTTAGAGCTTCTTACAGGTGTTGATACCGTTGTTTTTGATAAAACGGGGACATTGACACTAGAACAGCTAACCGTAGGGGAAATCCATAGTTTTTCAACTTACACTGAGATAGCTTTGTTACGCTATGCTGCGGCAGTTGAGCATAAGCAAAGTCACCCTATCGCTCATGCCATTTTGGATGAGGCAAACCTACGCCAACTTGATATTCCTACTATTTCGGACACCATCTATTCGACGGGATTTGGATTAGAAGCGACGATCGAGGAAAAGAATGGTTCTACTCACCGACTGCAAATTGGCAGCGAACGATATGTTCAGAATGGGCAGACCGATAATGCAGAATTGCTTCAAGCAGTTCAAGCAAAGTGCGATCAGGAGGGAAATTCAGTTGTCTACATTGCCATTGATAATCAAGTTGTCGGTGCCATCGAGCTGATTCCGACAACGCGCCCTGAAGCAATAGAGGTCATTCGTGCGCTGAAAGCACGCGACCTGGAGCTGTTTATTATTTCAGGCGATCAGGTACAGCCCACGCGAAGACTGGCCAGCTTACTGGGGATTGACCATTTTTTTGCTCAAGTGCTACCTAAAGACAAAGCCGAACTGGTTGCACAACTCCAACAATCAGGGAAGTCCGTCTGTTTTATCGGTGATGGTATTAATGATTCGATTGCTTTAAAAAAGGCGAATGTTTCTATCTCATTACGCGGTGCTACAACCCTAGCAACAGATACAGCACAAATTATTTTGATGGATGGTACGTTGCAACAGCTGCCTAAGCTATTTACTTTAGCAGATAAGCTTGAATCTAGTATGCAGCGAGTCTTTCTGGCTGGTACAATGCCAGGAATTATCTGTGTCACTGGTGTTTTCCTATTGCATTTTGGAATCTTTACTGCCTCTACTCTCGCTTGGATTGGTCTATCAACTGGCATTACTAACGCCATGCAACCATTGCTTAACTATAGACGCAAACCAAATGTGTACCTTGATAGAAGTGATGTCGATTAATTTCTGGATTCAAGTGTGGTTTGCAATGAGCCTATGCGCAGTAAAAGCATGAAAGAATCTAATTTTGTGTTAAACTCAGCTGCCTATTGTGTGGTATAGATACATCTAAGCGAGAAAAAGGGTCCAATTTGCCAAAAAAGGGTTTCCGAGTCAAACTAATCCCTAAAAAAGCAAGAAAGGGAGCAAGAAAATGGACCCATCCAAGTATTTCTGTCCAAATGTTTCGTGTG
>JBCCHB010000166.1:0-34816 GCA_039028975.1 Chloroflexota bacterium | reverse complement strand
GTGCCTCTACTTTCTGTGATATCCGTAGTTACATCTCTACCGCTCGTAAACAGGGGGCCAATGTCATCTCCGCTCTTTTCGGCGCTTTGACTCGCACTCCTTTCGTCCCAACTCCCTCCAATATGCTCTAGCCAGTTACAAAATACCCTATAATTTGGGATTATTACATAAAATGACAGATGCGGAAGCAGTACAAAACCTGTTATCCTTCTGTCAGAAAGTCTTAGACTACTTAACAAACGCTTGTCATATGGGTAACCAAAGACAACGCTTGTCCTTAACTTAACGAGTACGAGAGCTGTCGCCGTTAAGACAGGGATATTCTTCCATATGATAACAAGCTTGTTTGTAATTTTTGTCATGACTTCCTCATACTGCATTTACTGCACCCTGCAAATAAACCCAACAAAGAGCGCCTGTCTATCTTTAACTTAGGGCGTTTCTTAACGTACTGCTCCTTTCGGTATGCCCTAGTCTCGGGCAATGCTTCTCAATTAAAGATTATCGAAAATGACGAGTTTCTATCACTCGTTTCTCGGACCCCGAGAGCGGGTGGCTTTGAGTAAGCAGATCCTACGTTGAGAGAACGGTTGGGAAGCAAGTATTGTGTACAACAGAACAGAGGAAATAATCAATGAAACAATCAACGGAACAACGAGTCTATCATAGCGCATATCAAAAAGCCGGATTTGCAATCTTGATTGCATTTCTGGCTCTTTTCTTGCTCCATTGGACAGAACCAGCCTATGCGCAAACTGAGGTCACTGTCTCCAAAGAGTTGAATTCTAGTGGGAGCTTGCAACCTGGGCAACCTATCAGCTTCACCATCTCCATCACCAACACAAGCAGTGGCGTGATGAGTTCATTAGTAGTCACCGATACCTACGATACGAACTACCTAGCCTTCAATAGCGTCTTGGGTGCCAGCATTGCGCCAGATAATAATGTGAATGACGGCCAACTCAACTGGTCAAACCTCCTAGCGACGACTGGTCCACTGGCTATTGGAGAATCGGTAAGCGTGGTCGTCAACTATACCACCGTGGACAATACGGAGAACTCAGTGGGCTGTACCGGCACACAGGAATTCACCTGTAATAGCGTAACTGTGGAAACCCCATCCGGTAGCACCTACAGCAGCGCGATTGACATCCTGATCGAACCGAGTGAAGGGAAGTACAAGATTGGTGACGTGGTTTGGCACGATCTCAACAACGATGGTAGCCAGGATGCCAATGAACCAGGTGTAAACGGCGTACTCGTTCACCTCTACGAAGATAAGAATACAAATGGTACGATCGAAATTACGGACGAATACATCATCTCAACCACGACCACCATCTCTAATGGCGTTGATGGTTTCTACCAATTCGATAAGATCATTGGGGACAAATCCTACATCGTCCAGCTTGACCCAGCTAACTTTGCGCCAGGTGGTCCATTAGAAGGCTTTATCGTTTCTGATAGCGCCACAAATCCAACCGAATATACTCAATTCGTACCGGCTGTCTCCACCGATCGATTTGACATTGATTTCGGCCTATACTGTCGTTTTGACCTGGCGCTACGAAAAACCCTCGCCGTCGGGCAAAGTACGTCCATTCAGCCAGGGGACGATGTGATTTTTACTCTGACTGTTTTTAATCAAGGCGTCGTAACCGCAGCCAATATAACCCTGGTAGATTATATTCCTACAGGCTTTACGCTCAGTGTAAATGATCCCAACAACTGGACTGATAACGGAACGACTGCTACTCGGTCTCTACCTGGGACATTGGGACCTAGCCAGTCCGTTAGCGTCAACATTCAGTTAACGGCTGATATAGGGTTGAGTGGGACTTCGATTAACGCTGCTGAAATTACGGACGCCACAGACGAGAATGGGACTCCCTTAACCGATGAAGACTCGACACCCGATGATACCAACGGTAATGGAGATGGCGAAGGCCCTGATCTGGAAGATGACCAAATCAATGAAGATGGCAAGAACAATCCGAATGAGGACGAAGACGATCACGATATTGCCCCCATCAACGTGGAACCATTCGACTTGGCTCTTAGAAAGACTCTGGCTTCTGGGCAAAGCTCGGCAATTCGAGCGGGAACGGATGTTACCTTCACCCTGACGGTCTTCAACCAAGGTGGGGTAACGGCGACCAACATCTCTCTGATCGACTATTTACCTGCTGGTTTCACCCTAAGTGTTAACGATAGTAATGGTTGGAGCAGCAATGGAATCACCGCGACTCGCACTCTACCAGGCTTGCTTGCACCAGGTCAATCGACTAGCGTAAATCTTCGCTTGACGGCAGATTTGGGTCTCAATGGTACATCGATCAACTCGGCTGAAATTACCGACGCAACCGATGAAGATGGAAATAGGCCCCCTGATGTGGACTCAACACCAGATGACCAAGATGGGAACGATCCGGGTGAAAGGAATCCAGACATAGAAGATGACGAGATTGATGAAGACGGCAAGAACAATCCAGGTGATGATGAGGATGACCATGATATTGGCCCCATCATAGTAGAGCCATTTGATTTGGCACTCCGAAAAACCCTAGCTAGTGGGCAGCGCCCATCCATCCAACCTGGTGAAGATGTTACTTTTACCTTGACGGTTTTCAATCAGGGTGTTGTGACGGCAGCCAACATCTTACTAGTTGACTATTTGCCTGCTGGATTTACCCTAAGTATTAATGACACCAACAACTGGAGCAGCAACGGAATCACTGCGACTCGAATGCTGCCAGGAACGCTAGCCCCAGGCCAATCGACCAACGTTAATATTCGCCTAACGGCAGGTTTGGCTCTAAATGGTACGTCCATCAACTCAGCTGAGATTGCCGATGCAACGGATGAAGAGGGCAATCGACCTCCCGATGTTGACTCTACACCGGATGACCAGGATGGAAACGATCCCGGCGAAACAAACCCAGATCTGGACGATGACGAGATCAATGAAGATGGCAAGAACAATCCAGGTGACGATGAGGATGATCACGATATTGGCCCCATCCTTGTAGAGCCATTTGATTTGGCACTGCGTAAGACCCTAGCCACCGGGCAGGCGTCGATTATTCGTCCAGGCGATGACGTGGTCTTTACTTTGACGGTCTTCAACCAAGGTGTGGTGACGGCAGCCAATATCTCTCTGATTGATTATCTACCTACGGACTTTACCCTTAGCGTTAACGACACCAACAACTGGAGCAGCAACGGCGTCACGGCCACTCGAACCTTGCCAGGCACATTGGCCCCAGGCCAGTCAACAAGTATCAACATCAGGCTAACTGCTGGCGCAGCCCTGAGCGGCATGTCTATTAATGCAGCGGAAATCTCTTCATCGACAGACGAAAATGGAACGCCATTAACTGATACAGACTCAACTCCTGATGATACCAATGGCAACGGTGATGGTGAAGGCCCCGATCTGGAAGACGATCAGATCAATGAAGATGGCAAAAATAATCCCAATGAGGATGAAGACGATCATGATATTGCGCCCATCACGATAGAGCTGTACGATCTGTCGCTTATTAAAGAGCTGGCGCCAGGCCAAAGTTCATTTGTAGAGGTCAATGATGTGGTCCGCTATGTCATTACGGTTAAAAATCAAGGAACGATAAACTCCGGGCGGATTACAGTGAGTGATCAGATTCCTGCCGGCATGAGCTATGCTGGTGCGTTGGCTCGCGCTAGCGCAGTCGTAGCCACCCCTGGGGTCGAGATTATTGGGGTGACCAATCAGAACTTTACAACCGTCTTTACGGATTTGGTACCCAGTGCAACAGGGGTTATTACTCTTGATCTACGTGTCACAGATCCGACACAAGCACCCTTCCGCAACTGGGCTGAAATTAGCATAGATGATGGTGACGATGCCGATTCTGTTCCTGGGGACAACAATGGGAATGATAATGGCCCAGGCGTAGGCAATCCAGCAGGTGATCCGGTTGTCGATCATGATGACATTGACCATAACCCACCCAACGACAATCCTGCTGTGGATGAAGATGACAGTGATTATGAGGATGTAAACATTACAGGGACACCAAGCCTAGAGGTCACCAAGACACTCAACCAGCAGAACCCCTTTGGTATTGGAGAGCTCATTAACTTTACCATCCGCATTGCTAATACGGGAGATGTTCCGCTAACGGTGGTGCCTCTAGAAGATCGCTACAACGATGCCTTTATCGAGTTTGTCAGCGCTGGCGTAACGCCCGACCTGAGCAGCGGCGGCGGCGTGCTAGCCTGGAGTGACTTAACAACCGCGCTAGGCAACATTGCACCTAATGCCAGCATTAGCGTAAATGTTACTTTCAGAACCAAAGCAGATACGTTGCAGCTCAATGCCATTCCCCCTTGCCTTAGCGATGGACACACGCCCAACTATGTAGAAGTAAACAATGCGCGAGCAGACTTCGATGGTGATGATGGCAACCTTGCTGATGATATTCCGGTTGTACGAGATGGCGACGATGAAGATTGTGCCGAAGTGCAAATCCTTATGCCAACGGCAGTACAATTGGCATCCCAAAGCATGAACCAAACCTCTGCTGGTGTGGTCTTACGTTGGTCTACGGTAAACGAGAGTGACGTAGTGGGTTTCTATATCTGGAAATCTAATGGTCTGGACGCTGAAGTGCGTAGCAACGAGATGGTGACGGCGCTCAACCCAGGCGCATCGAATGGCTCGAGCTATGAATGGCTGGATGCTGGTGAAACGCTAACAAGCGGCGATGCCTACGTGCTAGAGATTGTGAAGGGTGATGGTACCAATATACGCACCGTCATCGATGTGATGACGGACGGTGGTTCAATCTTTATGCCATTTATAGCTCAGTAGTTTTCAACAAAAATAATTACCCATAATTTGCTCAGTTAGCATGCCCTCGTGCGGGTCGCACCGGCACGAGGGCGTGCCTACCGAACGGGTATTTTATTCCGTGGAATGGCCTAAGACCAACGAACCGGCAAATGAACCATGCTCCGGACCACCGGAATGGAGCGCCAGCGTAGATTACTCGGTTCGATATCAAGAGCGATTGTAGGTAGACGTTGCAGCAGCGTATTAACGGCAATCGCCACCTCCATACGCCCCAATTGAGCACCAAGGCAATAGTGAATTCCCCAACCTAACCCCATATGCCGTTTGCAGTGAGCAGCCTGATAGCGGGTAATATCAAAGTGATCAGGGTTGTTATAGATTTCTGGATCCCGGTTGGCTGCCCCCAACACTAGGCTAACGGCATCACCCCGTTGGATGGTCTGGTTACCCATGGTGATATCCTTGGCTGCAAAGCGCAGCGTCGCCCGCTCCATGGATCCATCATAGCGCATCATCTCTTCAACGGCACTCTCGATCAGTGTCGGATCGGCCTGGAGGCGAGTTCGCTGATCAGGGTATTGAAGTAGGGCCAACATACCGTTGCCGATGGTATTCGCCACTGTCTCATGGCCAGAAACCACCAGCAGAATCACCATGCTAAATAGCTCTTCCTCAGTCAATTTATCACCGGCCTCTTCTGCCTGCAAGAGCGAGCTGATTAAGTCATCCTGGGGTTCGGCCCTTCGCAGAGCAAAGAGAGAGGACATATAGCTAGTGAAATCATCAATCATGCGACCCGCTCTAGCCAGCTTCTTCTGGCTACGTTGAGTTGTGGCTGCTGATGTTACAAAAGCATGGGACCAGGTATGGAAGCGTCTACTATCCGCCGTAGGAATGCCCAGAAGTTGGGTAATGACCCGAATAGGTAGAGGCAAAGCATATTCATCAATCAGATCCATGCGTCCACGGGAAGCAACTTGATCGATGAGCTCATCTGCAATGGCTTGGACTCTAGGGCGTAGGGCCTCTACCCGCTGGCTAGTAAAGACCTTATTCACTAACGAGCGCAGGCGAGTGTGGTTAGGCGGATCCATATTGACCATGTGATTGGCCAGCAGCCGGATTTGGGGTGGTTGCTCTGGATAGCTGGCTAATTCCTCCTCTGTCATGGTGCTACGCAGATCTTTGACAAAGGTCTGGTGATCTCGCAAAATGGCTTCAACATCAGCATAGCGGGTGACAAACCAGATGGTTGTGCTACCATCAGCCAATAGTCGACCATATAAGGGACATTCTGCCCGCATATCGGCATAAACAGGATGTGGATTGGCCTTGAACTCTGGGCCGAAGATGTTGAACGATTTCATAGCGACTATTATACCTTAGAAGGTTGCAGGGTTGCAGAGTTGCAGAGTTGCAAGGTTTAAAGTACCTGCTACCAACTACCTGTCAATTATATTCAGGATGACACAACCAATTCACCATCTACCAGCCGCCACCTATTACTCACAATTTCAACTCCCCTTTCCCCTATGCTAGACTTACCCTTTCATTTGACTAAGCCTATAAATTCAACGAAGAATTGATAAAGGACAATGAACTCATGACCAACGATTACGAGCGAACAGTAGGGCTGGACTTTATTCGCGCTACAGAGGGTGGGGCAATCAGCTGTTTTACCTGGGTAGGGCGTGGCGAAAAGGAACTGGCTGATGCCGCGGCGAGTGATGCCATTCGGGGCACCTTTGACCGAATGAACATCAGTGGTGAAGTCGTCATTGGTGAAGGCATCAAAGACAATGCACCAGGCCTTTTCAAAGGAGAAAAGGTAGGGACGTGGGCAGAGGGGTCGCCTCGCTTTGATATTGCCCTGGATCCAATTGATGGAACCACAAATTTGAGTAAGGGGTTACCCAACGCCATTTGCTGTATTGCTGCGTCTCTCTGTGCAGAGGGCGAAGAATCTGGCCTACTCGACATCCCGTCATTTTACATGGACAAACTTTCCTATGGAGAGATCATCCGCGACGCGTTTGTTGCCGACCCATCGCTGCCGCTCTCCCTCGATTCCGAACCTGCTGAGACCATTAAACTGGCCGCTAAGCTTCTTTCTAAAGATGTGACAGATGTGGTGGTTACGGCTATGGATCGACCCCGCAATGCCAACATCATTGAGACGGTTCGATCGCTGGGAGCCAACCTGCGCCTCGTCTCGGATGGTGATATCACTGCAGCGTTAGCTCCCGCTTTGCCCCAATCAGGCATCGATCTATACATGGGCATCGGTGGTTCGCCAGAGGGTGTGCTATCGGCCGTTGGTATGCGTTGTTTAGGAGGCGGCTTGCAAGCCAAGATGTGGCCTAGAGATGAAGAGGAAAAAACCTCTCTTATAACCGAAGGCTGGGGAGATCAGCTAGACCGGATCTACCTTTCCAAGGATTTGGCCAGGGGCGAAGATTTACTCTTTATTATGACAGGTATTCTCGAAAGCCCCTTTATCCAAGGCATCACGATTCACGGGCGGACCGCAACCACTCACTCGGTTCTGATGCGAGTGCGTAACCGGACCGTACGCTTTGTAACAGGTCACCACAATCTTGACTATAAGGAAATTCCGTTGCGCTCACAAAATCAGTCACTGCAGTAATCAGTCGCTCGCAATGTCATTCTGAGTTGAACGAAGAATCTTTCACGGACATTGCGATCGACTAGTAATAGAGTTGTTCCGAATGAAGGATCAGCTAGGTGACTGGCACTTAAGGAATGAGCATTAAATAAGTTGGGCATGTCATCTCGAAGGATTGAGAGATCTTATGCACAAGTTATTTAATTCCGATTCCTAAGCGGTATCGTTAGCCAGAAGGTATCGCTCACAAAGTGCCAGTCACCTCACAATTTTATTATTGCAGAACAACCCTCATGGTTTGAGGACGTTCTGTGTTGAAGTCAGACAGGTAGTATCTATCTGGCAATCGGTTACTTCTGCTTAAAGACAATGTTCCAGCTTAACTGACCTTGACAGGTATTCTCGTTACGAAACGTCCAGCAGCTTTGCTCGTCTTGACAGTAGCCAGCATTAGACAGCCAACTGTTATTGATATGCAGGGGTTTGCTTGTCACCTTAATGCTCTCGCTGGCAACCGTTTGACCGTGAGCGTCTTCGACTATGCTCACTTCCGCGTATTCCTCTAGTCGAAATTGGACAGACCCTCGCTTGTCACCATCAACTCGAGTCCAGCGGATCTCTTTTTGCTGGTTGCCTTGCTTATCTACATGCACAACCTGAACGGCGACATCGCTCAATCGGTTGGATGCACCCTCGTGGCCAAAGACAAAGACCTCTACCTGACTGGGATTACCGCAGTCGATCTCCTGACCCATTTGCCCCCCATTTTCTGTGAGCTGGATCAGCCGGGTTACTGTCTCATTCTGTTCGACCGCAAAGTCCAGAGACTCATCCAATGTGGATGAAAATGCTGGCCACTCGGCTGGAAGTGTATTGACCATGGGAATGTATGTGGTCGAACCGGTCATATTTGTACCAGTTTTGATTGATCCTGTCTCTTTTACACCAGCTTCAGTTCCGGCATCGATGATAGGATAGGAGCTTTCCCCGTTGCCAGTGGCTCGAGGTGCATCGGCCCGTGCCATGCTTGTGGTTTGCATGCTTAGCAGTAGTCCAATGAAAAGAAAGATGAATAGACGCATGATTTATTTTCTCGCTTTCTCTATTATACTTGGCTCCGTTTGAGAACAGGCATTTGGTTCATTGGTGGAACTTCGGAAAACACCACTATTCAAGACGGCCATAGTATAATGCTATAGTTGTTTTCTAAAGTGCTTCACACGCCTTGAAAGGCTTATCCTATAGGACGACTTCCTGAAAAAATATCTTTCAGCGAATTAAGGCGGCTTCAGAAAATGCTCAGCGCTTGCTAAGAATCCACTTATTCCTACTCGACGACTCTATGGTGGTTAGGAAGGACCTAGGCCTGTAGCGATTTCACAGTAGTTTGCTGAGTCAGTTCGGTTGCTTATAGGATGACAGATTCTGAATACAATTCAAGAGCCAGATATGTACCAGTGACGAGAAATAACGTATGTACCATCCAATGGTACAGGGTAGGTAGGAGTGTTCTAGAGGGGCGAGAGGTAAGATATCAGGCAGATTGCTCCGCCTTGCGATAGTGGTCAGGGGTGACTCAGAGGTTGTCGTTTGTTGACAATACTGTCAAGTATGTGGGGTAAAACAAAACCAGGGATTGACTCATCCCTGGTTTCTGGTTCTTAATTACATTAAGGCTACCTTTAGTTTTGCGATGCTTCTGATGCATCGATTTCCACGGTAGCCGTCATATTCCACTGGAGCCGCTCGTCCTGTTCATCCGGCTGGATGATGACTGTATAGGTAATGTCACCAGCTTTCTCTTGACCAATAGGCTCAATGCGTATGACCTTACCGGATAGAACAACATCTTCGATGGCATCGAATTGGATTGAGACCACGTTTCCCTTACGAATCTTGGTGATGTCTAATTCAGTCAGATCATCGGTTTCGATCTGCCACACATTTAGATTGCCGATCTGTGCGACCGTATCGCCTGGGTTAACATGCTCACCTACTTTGACTCTGAGCGCAGCAATCTCACCAGAAAATGGCGCTTTGACAACTAGCTGTTCCAGGGCTACCTCTTCTTGGAGTAACGCAATGTTCGCCGCCTCTACCTCTGCCTCGGCCACCGCAATGGCTTCAGGACGGCTACCGGCCGCAAGCAATTCGTATCGGGCCTGGGCTTCATTTAGCTCCGCTTGGGCTGCAGCAATATCGCTGGCCCGGGCTGGTGTTCGGACACGCTCCAGCTCTGCTTTGGCTTTTTCAATTTCAGCCTGGGCGCTGGCTATCTTTGCCCCATCTGGCCCTTTGGTCAAATTCTGAAAGCGAGCTTGGGCTGCTTCTAGGGAATTGGTGGCCTGCTCTAACTCCAATGCTTCCGGGCGAGCACCAATATCGTTGCGCCACTTCTCTGCGTTGTACGCGCTCTGAGCACGTCGAACCGCTGCTTCTGCATTGGCTAATTCTGCACGGGCTTGGATCAACGCCTCTTCATCTGCACCATTAAATAGCTGCTGCAGACTGGCTTGGGCTGCATCCAACGCTGCCTGTGCAGCAAGTTCATCCTCTGCACGCGCCCCTTCAGTTAGGCGATCCAACTTTGCTTGGGCTGCATCAACAGTTGCTTGGGCAGCGGCTAGCTCCTGGCTTCTTGCACCAGCCTGGAGTTGATCGAGCTGGGCTTGCGCGCGTTGCAACGTCACCTTGGCACGAGCAACGGCGACAGATTGTAGCGCGTTATCCAAACGCATAATTGGATCTCCTGCCTCAATCTGAGTGCCAACTGCGACCATGATATCGCCCACAATCCCCGGCGAAGGTAGGCTCAATTCGACATACCGAGCCGGTACAACAACCGCATCTGCAATTACTTTCTCTAAAGCTGGATCACCGATGGGAGGGAGGACAGAGGCATCACTTTCGCCAGCGACGCCCTCATATGGATCTCGTCCATCGAATGTTTCCGTCACAGTACCTTCTGCGGTACCGTCCGGTGTGATCATCAGCGCACCGCCGATGATCAGGATCAACACAACTGTAATGGCAATGAATATTCTACGCATAATTTTTCCTTTTTATACTCAGGCTTCGCGCAAATTAATGCTTTCCTCCCGGTTAGCAATATTAAATTTATCACGACTGCCAGTACGCCTCACTGCGTTAATTACGTACGTCTGAAACAATATGGCCATCCGCGATAGTGACCGTTCTATCCACGCTATGGGCTAGTTCGGCATCGTGGGTTACCATCAATATGGTTTTGCCCTCTCTGACAAGAGTGCGAAAGAGCCGAAAAACGCTCTCTGCTGTCTTTGAGTCCAAGTTCCCTGTCGGTTCATCAGCCACAATAAGAGGGGGATCGTTGGCTAGAGAACGTGCAATGGCGACCCGCTGCTGCTGACCACCAGACAGGGCAGAGGGTAGCTTCCTCGCCTGTTCGGTCATGCCGACTTGCGAAAGCAGATTCATAGCTCGGCTTCGTCGGACCGGCAGGGGATAGGTATCATTAAAATCCATGGGCAGCATCACGTTCTCGATCACAGAAAGGGTGGGCAGTAGCTGAAAGAATTGGAAGACTAGGCCAATGTGGCGGCCGCGCCACCTTGCCATCTGATTTTCAGTTAGTGTATTGACGACCGTTTCGCCTACCTGTATTCCACCGCTTGTAGGTCGATCAATTCCTGTTATCAGGTTGATCAGGGTTGATTTCCCACTTCCTGATTTACCCACGACAGCAACAAACTCACCCGGCCAAATCTGAAGGTTGATCTGCTTCAAGGCATGGAAGATCCCCGATTCGCTCTGATAGGTCTTCCCCACATTATCCAGATCAATCAGCGAAGGACCTTGAGGTCTCTGCTGTCGAACACGCCGTGGATCATTGCCCATCATAGGACGGCCATCCCGACGATCGCGATAGTGAGGCCTAGCTTGGTTCTCGTGCGGTACCGAGTGGGGGGCTGAATGCCTTTGCCTACGCGCGGATGCCCCTGGCATGGGCTGTTCAACTGGCTGTCGAACTTGGTTTGCTTGTTGGTGCCGATTTTGTTGTTGAAACATTGCAACGATTGTCCTGTTTTCTAGAGTATATTCAGCTCCGCTGGGAAATCGACCAGAGTACTGGTGTATCTACTTAATGTTGACGCACAAGCGTCGGAAAGACTTTCTATAAATAGCTTTCAGCTAATCAGCATTCAGCATTCAGCCAAAATTTGACCATGTTTCGGAGTCGATTTTTATACTTTCGTATACAATAAAATTAAGCATACTGGGATGCGTTTTGAACAGATTTTGTGTCTGCAAAGTAGAAACGTTCCTGGTAGCTGCTGCTAATATGTGCGCTCTTCGTCATAATGGCCTCCAATTGTTGTCCCAAATTGGAGAGCAAAGTCCCTTGGGTCGAGTGGATGAAAAAGTGAGTTCCTGCAAACATCTGTAGGAAGAATGAGCCGCGAGTACACTTCTGCCAAGCCGCCAGTTGATTCTGATTCACAATCGGGTCTGCTAAACCACCCAGTACCGACATAGATGCCGATAATGAAGGAGCATTAGGCGAACGATAGGTTTCACACATCTCAAAATCTGCCCGTAAGATTGGTAAAATCAATTCAAGCAGTTGGCTATTTTGTAAGACCTCATTGGGCGTACCACCCATCTTCCACAGAAACTGAATGAGCGCGTCATCTGGCAGTTGATGATTGGTGTTTGTCGTTCGTGGCAAATACGGTGCACTATGGGCAGATAAGAAGAGATGTTCAGGGATCAAGCCCATGTGATACTCTAAATAGTAGGCCAACTCATAGCTGATCAAGGCCCCCATGCTGTGGCCAAAGAAGGCAAACGGTCTGTCCAAATAAGGTAAAATCGCTTCGGCTAATCCATGAATGAGGGCTTCCATACGCGTCTCGCATGGCTCTGCATACCGCCGTCCCCGCCCTGGCAGTTCAATAGGACAGAGTTTAGCAAATGGAGGTAGTTGCTTACTCCACTGACGATATGAAGATGCCGCTCCCCCTGCATAGGGAAAACAGAATAACCTAAGATGATCTTGAGGTGAGAGCTGTGTTGAGTCTAGCCACTTTGATTGCTTGTACATCTGCTAATCCTTCATTTAAACGCCCATACTTACGTTTGTTATTTATGTTCGTTTGATGATATTTTTCCGGTATGCTCTCATCATATCGGAATGGCTCTTGCGTTTCAGCTTTTTTCTCTATGAGATTTCGAGCTTTTTCTATCAATTTTTAGATTGGAAGGAGCACTTTGAGGAAAAAATGAGTTCTGTAAGCGAGTACAGCGCTTACAGGGAATGAGTATAGAGGGGTTTCCTAGCAGGAACAATGAGGATTTATATCAAAAGGAGGCGAAATTCTAACAGATTGGAAGATCAGCGTCTATGTAGTCTTCTTCTAGGAAATTGTGTTAGGTTGAGCATTTGGCTGTTCAGGAACTAGAACTTCCTAGAAGTTTCCCATGCGGACTTAGCACCTCAGAGGATGAAAAATAACAAGGATTATAAGATTACACAGATTTTCATCTTTCTAATCTTGAGATCCCCGTTTCCTTCAGGGCAAGATAAGCGAAGACGAGGGTAGTGAAGAGGGGTTCAATTCAATATGCTCAGATGAAGAATAACAGGGATTATAAGATTACACAGATTTTCATCTTTGTAATCTTATAATCCCTGTTCTCTCAAGGGCAGGATAAGAGAAGACGAGGGGTAGTGAAGCGGATTTCAATCCAGTATGCTCAATGGATCCTCTAGGTACTCAACCAGCGTTTGCATAAACTGGGCACCTCTTGCTCCATCTACCACGCGATGGTCGCATGAAAGCGTCAAGGTCATCATAGGACGGACTGCTGGCTTCCCATCTATCGCCACAACCTGATCTTCGATGCCACCCACGGCTAAGATAGCGGCCTGGGGAGGATTGACAATGGCGTTGAATTTGGTAATACCAAACATCCCTAGGTTGCTAATGGTAAAGGTCCCACCTTGCAGATCATCCAACGTCAAGGTGCCAGCCAACGCGCTGTTGACTACCCCTGAGCGCCGCTCGGCAAGAGCACCTAACCCCAACTGATTCGCTTGGTGGAGAACCGGTACCAGCAAGCCCTCGTCGACGGCAACAGCTAGACCGACGTTAACGTGAGAGTTCAGCACAATTTGCTTATCTATCCAGCTTGCATTAACCCTGGGATGTTGACCGAGGGCGGCAGCAACCACTTTAGTCATACAGTCTGTCACGGTCACCTTCTGCTCAATACGCTTTTGAGCACGTTCTCGCCAATCCATCAGTGCTGTCGCATCAACATTGCGTTCCAAGTAAAAGTGAGGGACACTCTGCCAGCTCTCCTGAAGACGCTGGGCCATTACCTTCCATGCGCGGGACATGGGGTGGATAGTGGATGTGGATAGTGGCTGATGGCTGGCGGCTGGTGGCTCTGGTGAGGGCGCAGTAATGAGGGTTTCGGCGATGAGAACATCATCCGTGAGGATTGCTCCATTGGGGCCGCTGCCAGAAATGTCCGCTAAATCAAGTCCAATCTCCTTGGCAAGTCGGCGGGCTTTGGGGGAGGCAAGCACGCGGCCATTTGATGAAGGTCCCACTTGCCGCCGGGCGTCAATGTGGGCCAACACGTCATCTTTTTGGATGCGATCCCCTTTGGCCGTCACGTTGCTCAAATCGACATTATGTTCGGCTGCGATTCGCGCGGCAACAGGGCTGGCAGGCAGCGATACCACGGGGGGTGAATCTGAGAAGGGTTCTTGGCCGGGTGAAAAGGTCTCTTTGACTTCAGCTTTAGACTGAACGGGTGGTGCAGAGCTCGCTGCGTTCTCCGGCGCAGATTCACCTGGGGCCAATATCAAGGCTAGCGGGCTGCCGACGGGTACTTCATCCCCAGGTTGGGCGCTTACATTGGCCAGCACGCCGGATGTAGTTGCCTCGATCTCTACCTCGGTCTTGTCAGTCGCCACCACCATGAGTGGCTCCCCTTTGGTAACTTCATCCCCTTCTTGCATGAACCATTCCACAAGCGTGCCCGTCTCTTGGTTCATGCCAAGGACGGGCATAATGACCTCCTTAGCCATCTCATGACCTCCCACATAGTGTCTTGGCCATCTCCGCCACACCCTCTGGTGTAGGAACCGTCAGATCTTCAAGCGCTGGCGAGAAGGGGATAGGCACATCCATTGCCCCCATGCGTTTAACGGGGGCATCTAAATAGTAGAAAGCTCCATCGGCAATCACTGAAGCAATTTCGGCTGTTACACCGTACTGTTCATAGCCTTCATCGATGACGATGGCTCGACTGGTCTTTCGGGCCGAGTCGATGAGGGTCTGCTTATCGAGGGGTAATGTTGTACGCGGATCGACCACTTCGGCAGAGATGTCTAATTCAGCAAGCAATTCGGCTGCGTCGAGGGCTACCTGGACCATGCTACTTGTTCCCACCAGCGTGATGTCACTGCCTTCTCGTTTCACATCCGCCACACCAAATGGGATGGTATACTCTTCTTCTGGCACGTAGCCTTTGACCTGATAGAGCATTTTGTCTTCAAAAATTGCAATAGGGTTTTGATCCCGAACGGCTGACTTCATGAGTCCTTTTGCATCGTAGGGCGTAGCCGGGATGGCGACCTTTAAGCCTGGAACGTGACTAAACCAGGTATGGAGGGATTGGGAGTGTTGGGCTGCAGAACGGCGTGTCGCGCCCATGGTGGTGCGCATGACCATAGGGACCGTCAACTTGCCGCCTGACATATAATGAGTCTTTGCGGCTTGATTGACCATCTGGTCCATGGTTAGGGTGATAAAATCACCAAACATAATGTCAACGATGGGACGCATTCCAGTCATGGCTGCACCCACGCAAAGGCCGGTAATACCTGCCTCAGAGATGGGTGAGTCAATGATGCGCTCTGGTCCAAATTCATCAACGAGGCCTACATAGATCTTAAATGGATGCCCTGCCTCGGCTACATCTTCACCAATCATAAAGACGCTTGCATCGCGCCGCATCTCTTCAGCAATGGCCTCTTTTATTGCCTCTCCAAAGGTAATTTCTCTACCGTTTGCAGTACTCATCTTGTCCCCCATATCCTAGCTTGCCCACCTGCTACTTGCCCTCTTGTCCTAACCTGCCACCTACTACGTGCCACTTGCCTTCTTTTCCTATGCATAGACATGTTGGTCCACCTCCTCTGGAGATGGGTAGGGTGCGTCCAGCGCATAATCAACCGAACGCTGAATTTCGTTGGCAACTTCTTCATCGATCTGGCGGAACATGGTTGCCTCGGCGAGCTTTTCTGCAGTTAGCCACTCCTCTAGAAGTTTAAGGGGATCCCGCTCATTCTTCCAATAGGCCTCCTCGTCTTTGGAGCGATAATACTCTCGGTTGATATCGCCCACATGGTGACCGTGGAAGCGATAGGTATGGCAGAGTATAAACGCTGGTCCATCCCCAGCACGGCAGCGGGCAACCAAATCGGTCATGGTCTCAAAGACTTCTCGGACATTCTGACCATCCACTTCTACACTGTGAACGCCAAAAGACTTGGCCCGATCTGCCAGATCCCCGGCTGTCGTCTCAGAGTTGTGGGTATACTCGTTGTAGAGGTTGTTTTCACAGACATAAATGACGGGATACTTCCAAAGCTGGGCCATGTTGACCGATTCGTAGAATAGTCCCTGATTCATGGCACCATCACCAAAAAAGCAGACAGCTACTTGATCGGTCCCCCGCATTTTAATAGACATGGCCGCGCCAGTGGCAATGCCTGCGCTCCCACCAACAATCGCGTTGGCACCCAGATTCCCCATTTCCTGATCGGCAATATGCATGGAGCCACCTTTGCCTCGGCAGTAGCCCTCTTCTTTGCCTAGCAGTTCACAGAACATACGCTGAATATTGGCCCCCTTGGCTAGGCAGTGTCCATGGCCACGATGGGTGCTGGTGATATAGTCATCTTTGCGCAACGCCTCACAAACGCCCACGGCGATGGCCTCTTCGCCAACGTACATGTGGGTTAGCCCTGGCATTTTGGCTGTTAGGTATAGCTCGTTGGCCATCTCTTCAAAGGCGCGAATTTTGCACATCTGCTCGTACATATGCAGCCATTGCTCACTATCCATAATCTGTTTTTGAGGAGAGGTGGCCTTTGGGGAGGCTTTCTTGGTGGATGCACGCCTAGTTGAAGTGCCTTTCGTCGATGTTCGTTTGTTTGACGTGCCTTTGTTTGACGTGCCTTTGTTTGAGGTGCCTTTTGTTGAGGTGCGCTTACTTGACGTGGTTCTACTAGGACTCTTTTTTGTTTCATTTGCCATGGTTTGCTCCATAAATCCTTTGATGGGGATGAATTGTAAGGGGGCGCTGTTCCGTAGTCAAACGGATTGTTTCTATTCGTTTAAGCCAGACAGAATCTCGCTGATCAGATTGTCTCTATCCGTTCGGAAACGTACAAGCAGGTTGGCTGGCGCGCCAAAAATGATGTTATCCGGAACATCCGGCTGGGGATCGTACTTGGTACTCCACTCGACGATTTCTAGCAAAAGGGGCAGTAATTCTTGGCCCTTCTCGGTCAGTCGATAGATATATTTTTTTTGGTTCTGGCAGTCTCGTGTTTTGGAGATCAGGCGTTGGGTCTCTAGTTTGGTTAACCTATCCGCAAGAATGTTGGTTGAAATTTTTTCCGCTGACTGGAGAAACTCACCGTAGTATTTCTTCTTTTTGAAGACCATATCGCGGATGATCAGCAAGCTCCACTTATCCCCAAAAATATCTAGCGCAAACGTTATGGGGCACTTTCCGCTAGGGCTGCATGGGTCGACCTGACCCTCGTTTGATTTACTCATATCGAGTTTAGCTCTATAGGATATCCAAAAATCTCGCTGGTTCAGAATGTAAAGCCACTCTGAGAAGCATTCGATGTCAATGTCAGATCCTGGGAACGTCTATAGAACATTAAATTTTTTATGTAGGGAAGATTACTTGCAAATCACAAGCGATTCTACTATGCTTACTTTCACTTGCAAATAACAAGTAAAAGTGTACAATAGCGTATTATGGAGAACCAAATGAAACGTATCACAATGGCAATCTTGACATTAATGTTAGCTGGCCGAGCCATGACCCTGGCCTTTATTCCTCGGGCAGGCGGCTTTGAACCTGGCGATCCGCCTGCGGCATGGCTCATGCCCCTGGTTGGTGATGCCATTATCGGTCTTTCAGCCTTATTCATCGCTTATCTAATTTTACGACAAACTGGCTTCTGGGCGTGGACAACAATTATTGTATGGAATGTTGTGGCTATTTGGGATGCACTTTCTGCATTTGTTATCCATCTAACTAATCCCTGGCCAGAATTCTTTATGATCCAACTGTTTGGTGCGTCCATGTTCTTTCTAGCCTCCGCCATGCATATCGTTATCGTTTGGTTAGCCACCCAACCCGATGTGAAGGCTTATTTCTTATCTGAATGGAGAGCAGCAACTTAATATCGATCATAAACCTTCGAGCGCGTCCCAGCCAGCAATACGCGCTCGAGTAACCGACCAGCTATCAACATCATCTCGCTTTAGCCAGAGAGTAGAGTGACCGATCGTTTTAATCATGCTCGTTGGCATTGCCTTGATCCCTGTATAGGTGGTGGCCATCTTCACTACGGCGTGATCACCATCGACATTACAGTCGATGGGTTCAACCTCAATGTTGGTTACCGCGCTGTAGCGAGAGCGAAATCGGTCGAACATTCGTAGTAGGGCCTTGCGGCTGACTGAGTTTCCTTTTGGATCGCGCAATTCGTCTTTGGCTACCCAGATAGACGCCTCATCCATCCCTCGGCGTAGAAGCGTGTAGAGGAATTCTCCGCCCCACATCTTCACATCATACTCATCATTGGGATAAAATTCTTCATAAATGAAGTGGGTAGTCATCCCCGTGCCAGCCATATTGGTTGTTTCAACATCCAACAGCTCTTCCGTGATAAACCGGTAGGCTTCTTCGTACGATACATCGGCCAGAAAGTCAACAGCGATGCCATAAAGGTACATAAATTCCAACAATAGATCCAGCTCTTCCTCTAGCTTCTCTGGCGAGATCTCAGCTAGGGGTTTTACCCATGGGTTGCCTAAATAATCTCGCACCAGTGTCTGGCGCGGATTGGCAAGGCGTCGATCTAGTTCATCAAACTGCATAATATGATTTTGTTCTGCGCGAGGAATCTCGCGCGGGTCAGATTTATCAAATGTCGCTGCAAAGTAGTCAGCCAGTTCAATCCGTCGCTTTCGATCAGCCAGATCCTGAGCGGCTAACTCTTCAGGAGTGGGAAATGTTCCAGGTGGGAACTTACCAAAGTGAAATTCGTCTTCTGGGAATTCATCTTCAGGGGTGTTGTTGTCCATGATTTTCTTTCCATCTATGAAGTATACTGCGGTCGATTTGAAATCAGCGGCTGTCCTTAGATCTATGGGAGAAAGCAAGCACCTATTTTCAAACAGAGCCAAGTATAAATAATAGCCCATACTGCGGTTTTCATTGCAACCATAGTATGTTTTTTGAGAAGCTTCGTGCAGAAAACTCTGGTCTTCATACCGAGCAAAGTATAGGAGTACAAGTCAAATACGTTGGTTGTGCATTGCCTGGGTAAAACGCCACATGCTTAAATAATTAAGGATTCAATTGGTTCCAGTTCAGCTTTCCAATAGGGTGATACGGCATCTAGCACAGCCGTAACGTGCTCTTGAATAGCTGGCTCCAAGGACAGTACTTCGGTTCGGACACCCTCCATGGATAGCTCCTCACTATCCATACTGATTTGAGCATCTTCCAGCGATGCCCCCAACCGCAGCACCTTATCATTCTGCGCTTCATTGGTCCACGGCTGCCAGTGAGGCAAGTTGGCATTGCTGCCATTTGGATCGCCAGTACGGGTAAATGCGGCCACATAGGAGACCATGGCGTTGCACAATGCCCGGCGCCCCGATTCATTTACGGACGTCATGCCAGCATAGAGTAGCTCGTTCCCAGGATCCAGCAAAGTACTATCCGTGGCATTGCCATGCATAAAGGGGATCTCCAACGCATGGGCGGCACCATAGATAAAACCAATAAAACCAGGGCGCACCAATTCATCACCCCACTCAAAGAGGTAAGCGTACAGATCGTCTTGATGAAGGCGCATTCGTTTGAGTAATTCATCCACCATAATGGCCCGCCAGAATCGGCTGCTGCAATCGCGCAAGCAAGTCCACCCTAGCTTATCAAAATCAGAAGGAAGCACATCATCCAAGGTCTTGGTGCCAGCGATCACGTCCAACAATTCATAGTAGTTGGGCATCCCCTCGTATAGGCTGGGTAGCAGTGTGTTGATAGAGCCGGACTCGTGGGTGTTGGAGCCAGCCATAAAAGGCACCTTCTCATAGGCACCGGAGGCAATCAGCGAAAACAGATCGCCTGGGATGACATATCCATCTTCAATTAAATTGCCCAATGGAACAATGGTTTCGCCAGGGCCACCCGCGTGGGCGATCATTAGCTCTTCCCCAGTCAACTCATAGAGGAACGTACGCAATTCCGCTGCTTCCATTTCGGATTGACGTTGGGTGGCTTCGTCCACATCGGCAGCCAAACCCTCCATTATAAGTGCTTGGTTAACGGTCTGGCTAGCGACCTCATCGGTTTGAGCTACGGATTGAGAGACCATGCCGCCACTTTGCATGATGGCCTTGTGGAAAAGTCCTTTGGCAAGGGGGGAGATGAGCATGGCCATAACGTTATGTCCACCAGCCGACTCACCAGCGATGGTCACGTTATGGGGATCCCCACCAAAATTGCGAATATTCGTCTGCACCCATTCCAAGGCTTTGATTTGATCTAGTGTACCCAAATTACCCGA
The DNA here is from genome assembly GCA_039028975.1 of Chloroflexota bacterium. Lineage (GTDB taxonomy): Bacteria > Chloroflexota > Anaerolineae > Caldilineales > Caldilineaceae > JAHBNG01. Next base: position 14,467 of record JBCCHB010000166.1, on the reverse strand, counting down.
TGCTGCAGATGGATCCAAGTCGGCCCGAATGGCTGGGTGGGTAAAGTAGCCCAAGACACTCATGCGATATTGGATAACAACGACGACTAGATTCGCCTGACGAGCCAGATTCTCCATGTCCGATGAATCGGCATCCCCATTCAGATTGGCACCGCCGTGTATCCAGAAATAGACAGGTAGATTTTCTTCGCTGCTTTGGGGTCGATAAATATTTAAGTAGAGGCAATCCTCGCTACCCACACAATTGGGCAAAGAGGCCCAGCCAGGTCCGATTTCGAGTTGTATGGCCCAAGGACACTCTTCAACAGCTAAGCGAATATCCGACCAAGGGTCTCGATCTTGAGGTGCTTTCCAACGTAATTCGCCAACAGGTGGTTTGGCAAAAGGAATACTCTTCCAGACCCATACATTCTTAAGGTCATCCTGATAGCCTTTGATCGGGCCAGCTTGGGTTTGGCGGATCAGAGGATCGGTCATTACGAAGTCCTATCTTTTTGGTGTGATTGTTCAACTGGCAGCTCTGGTAAAGTAACACCTCTATTTGAGAGAATAGCGTTACTCTATACAGAGCTTCGGTATAAACTGATATGCAATTCCGTTTGAAAACAGGTGATTACTTATTCTACTAAAGATTCGAAAACACCTGTTTTCAAGACGACCGCAGTCTAGTACTACTACCAGCCGAGATTCCAGAAAGAGAACATTATATCACAAGTGTGGTGATAGGACTTCTTTCTATTACCTTATCTTACCTTAATCTCTCCTTAAGGGATGCAACTTGATACCATTGGTCTAAACCAGTCGGATAGACAAAATCATCGTTTGTGCTAATTGGTGGGGTGCAATCTAGGTGGGAAACCATCAATGGTGTTTGGTCGCTCGCGTCATATATGAAGCGTTGAGGCATTTGGGGTACTTTATATATAACGAGAGCGGTGGTTCATCATGGGCGCATATAATCCACCGTATATGTGTATGTGCCAAAGTCCCATCCCGGTAGCCACTTTCCTCCGGAAGGCAAATGGGCTTCAGCTACCTGTTGCTGAAGTTGGTGGGCGTTTGCGAGCGCTTGATTCATCCCTTTGCTAAAGAGAAACCACCAATTATCGGGCAGGACTTGATTGCCATGGACAATTTGCTCGCGGATTGTTATGGCAGAGCTTGAGGTTAATTGATTCTGTTGCTGCCACTGGCCGAGTAATCGAGCCAGTTGGCTTTCTTGCTCTGCTATTAATTGAGGGGCAGTCGATTCGTTCATAAGATATTAGTAAAGCTACGATATATTACTGAATATTGAGTTCTTCCATCAGGCGTTTTCGGGCAGTAGCTAGTTGATAGCGAACAGTCCCAGGAGGAATCCCAAGGGCTTGGCTTATCTCCTTGCTATTCATTCCCCCAAGAACGCTCATGGCCAAGACCACACGTAACCCTTCTGGGAGATTGACTATAGCCTGATCCAAGATAATTAGCTGATTCCAAGACTCTACCTGTTGGTTAGCGTCGTTTGCGCTACCCTCTGCCGTGGCGTGAAGCTTTTCTTCGATGGCCTGCCATCGTTCTGATCGCCTGGCAGTATCGATAGCAAGATTCTTGGCGACAGAAAAGAGCCAGTACTGATGCTGATCCTCTTCTATCTGGGCCAACGTCTCTATGCGAAGCCAAGCTCGTGTAAAGGCCTCTTGCAGCAGATCTTGGGCTAACTCTCGGTTGCCAGTTCGGCCAAAGAGATAGGCGTAGAGGGCTGGATAGTGAGTATCGTATATCTGGTTGAAGAGATTTTCAAATTGAGCTGGTGATGGATCAACGCCCATAGAGATGTGCTCGTGAAAATTGAGTTCAGTTCGACTAGACACGAAACAGGACAATAAACGAAGATTGGGTGACTTATACTCAGCTCCGTTTGAGAACGGTGGTTTAGACTCTCTGGTAGGATACCGGAAAACTACTGTTCTCAAAACGACCACAGTATAATTGAGATTGCAACCTTCATTAGGGTAAACGAACGAAGATGAGGAAGTGTTGGCACAGGACGATATTGTGTCAGCAACTTGGCCAAATCGAAAGGGGATGTATCGCTTCATATCGAGCGCCATCTGAAAAGCGCTCTTTGGCCCTGGTAGAGCCAAGGGAAACCACCACTTTGAAAGCTACTGCTCTATAACTACTTATTACCAAAGCGATACACATTAAAATCTCCCACTGGCCGATAGCCAATCTTCTGATAGATGCTATTGGAGGTGGGGTTGGCCAAATCTGTGAAGAGGGCACAGAATTCCTTACCGGTATCGAGCATGTCTTGACTTAAGCGTGCAACAGCAGAAGAGGCATAACCATGTCCACGTTGGTCAGGTGGGGTATAGACAGGGCCAATGGAGATCCCGCGGGCTGTTGGTCTCGTCAAGCCGGCCATGCTGACAGGTTCCTCATTCTCCCAGAAGAAAAGCATCCCGTCTCTAAGGCGCTGGACGGCAGCCCGACGGGCCTCTTTTTCAGATTGACCTTCCATGCTCATGGCCTCGACGCCGAACTCATGTAACCATTGGAATGCTAAATCATAGTCATCCTCTGTGGCCAACCGCAGATGACCAGGGCTGTAAGTTGGGTGGATAACTTCTCTTAGCTCAAAGGCACGCGTCTCGGAATCGATAGTCGATATTTTGCCTGTCAATTGACACCAGAATTTGGCAAAATAGGCAGATGAAGCCACTGGCCCCTGTACCGTCGGAAGAGCGTGCCCATCGGCATACAGATTGTGCGCAATGGCCTCTAAAGCCGCCGTCTCATCCTCGCTTTCATAGTATAGAACGACACCATACGGTGGCGTCATCAGGGCTGCGGCGACAATCCCCCCAGCCTTTTGCTCTCCAGATTTTTCTACTATAGCAAAGTAGGGATCCCCATCACCATAGTAGTGAGGCTGTTGTTCAACCCGCAGGGCAAGACCCAGCATTAGGCCATGGCGCGCCTCACTGGTTTCAAGGAGAGGACGCATCTTGCGAAGAAACGGCGTGGCAGTTGGATAGAATTGTAAGTCATAGCCTGGTTTAAGCATAGGGTTCTTCGTCAATAAACTAAAGCGAGAATATCGTTTACTCTGCTTCTACGCACTATAGAAATGGTGCAACGTATCTCGTAGTGTCTAGCAAGGCGTGTCCTGCGTCAGGGATAACCTTCGCCGTAAACTTAGGCAGTAGGTGCTGTAAACGCGTCACGATTTTGTTGGCATCTCGCAAAGCATCTTTTTCTCCCATGATTACCAGCACAGGCATGGTCAGATGCTGTAACTCTTCGTCGGAGAAGAGGGGCAGCACACCCAAGCGTGGCTTGAAATGGGTCATGCTAAGAGTCATAAATTCTTCTGCCTCTTTCGGAATAGGCACATTGCCAAAGACCAAGTGCATAATCTGTTTGGTGCCCCATTTGCCCATTAGTGATAGTGGGATTACTCGCAGAACAAATGATAATCGGTCGGGTACAACACCACCGGGGCAAAGCAGGGCCAACTTGGTGATACGTTTAGGGTAGCATGTAGCAAATTTAAGTGCTGTCCAGCTCCCTTGCGAAATCCCAACGATTGCAGCCTTATCTATCTTTAATGCGTCAAAAACATCCTCGAGCCATTCCGCATAGGCTGGCCCATCCCATAACGGACGACTGGGCGCGCTCTTGCCCGCTTCGCCCAACAGGTCGACTGCGAAAACACGATGCGCTTGACTATACTGCATCATATCAGGTCGCCAGATAGCGGAATTTGATCCAGCTCCGTGAAGCAATAGTAGCGGTGGTGCGGCCTCGTCTCCGCTGACGATGATAAAGGTATCACCATGACGCGTAGGTATTGTTAGCGTCTGGCAGGGAACGGACCAGTCAGCCAATACAGCATTGTAGAGGTCCATCATGATCTGTTCGCCGGCAGGTGACTTATAGATGGATTGGGTAGTCATTAGATCAAATTGGGGGGAATCCTTATGGTTATATGAAAGAAAGGTATGTACTTGTCGCTGTAATATGCTATGATCGCTTTGAAAACGAGTGCCTCCTCACGATCTACTGCATGGACCAAACACTCATTTTCAAATAGAACTGAAGCCAGCTCAATCTCCATCATCTGACTTACCACCCATGATCACCACCCGGGGCGTCATTCGGGCGATGGGTTCGATGAGAACGCCATCCTGCAAATCGATGACCATTTCGATATCCTTATAGGCCATGAACGTTTCATCTGGGGCCAAGCCAAAGTGTAGAATGTCGTTCCGGTTCATATGCTTCTGGAAGCGAGATTCGTCATGTTCCCGCTTGGCTTGACTGCGAGAGTGCCAGCGCCCTGCCCCATGAGAGGATGAGTTCAGACTCGCGTCATTACCCAGCCCACGCACTAGGTAGGACGACGTGCCGCTCGTGCCAGGAATCAACCCAAGCTGTCCTTCGTTGGCTGGCGTAGCGCCTTTGCGATGAATGACCTCGTCACCATCAATCCAGACATAGTTGTGGCGATTCCAGATGCGCTTGATCGTCTGCAAGCTGGTTTGGGTACAGAAGTGATCATGGATCAAGTCATGGTTTGCTCGCGCATACTCACCCATGAGCGTCATGGCAGCCAGATATTCTTGCCCCAATTCATGTTCAAGCGGGAGCCATTCATAGCCCTTGGGGATGCCTTTGGCAATGTGTTTCGTGTATTCGGCGGCCTGACGAACGTAGTGGGTGGCCAGCTTGTGGCCTGTGCCTCGGCTGCCGCTATGAGTGAGCAGACCCACGAGCTTGGTTCCTGTACTCAGATCGTCCAGATCCGTCAATATCTCAATGGTAACCAGATCAGCAAAGTGATTGCCTCCACCTGATGAACCCAATTGCTTCTGCGCCAGCGACTTGAGCTTGGCCGCCGGTTTGACCTCACGCCAGGTGCTGTTGTCCATCACTTCATGTTCTCGTTCGCCCCGAGCAAAGTCTGCCCCCATACCGAAGGACGTGACACTTTGTAGCGCCTCGGCAAAGTGGGGTCGGTCGGCCTCAAAAGCATCAGCATCCACATCCAGAATCGATAGCTGGACCATACAGGAGATGTCATATCCCACAAATGATGGTGAGATAGCCCCTTCTAAAGCGGCAGCACCACCGATAGGCATGGCATACCCGAGGTGAGCATCGGGCATTAGCGCCCCTTTGGTGGCCACGGGTAGCCGCATGACCGTGTACATCTGGTCCACGGCATTGGCAGGAATGTGCTCATCGATATTGCCGAATATCTCTAATGGAGCGGCCTTTTTGTTCATCTTGGCGAGCGTAATCGCGCCGAAGGTGGCCCGCACCCACTGACGCACATCGTCTGCCGTGGCCTGCGGGTTTTCTCGCGCCCAATCCGCCGTGCTCTGGGCAATGGTTGGGAAGTGACCCAAGTGTCGGTACTCTTGTAAAATTTGGTTTGTATTGAGCTTTGATGTGCTCATAGGAGGTACTCCGTACAAAATTTGTTCTACCCTGTACGTCTTCTCATATTGATTTCTCAAATCCGAGAAGACGAAGAGTCTCTGAGCGTGTCTCTTTATCCGTAATTCTGTCCGCGGTAGCCAGCGCCTGCATTGTCTCCCCAGAAGAGAAATAAGCGTGGGCTAATGCTGCCAGTCCATCATCAACATACCAGTACATTTCATTAGCAATACAGCTATCAATAGCTTGTTGGGCAAGTTGAAAACATTTGTCAACATACATATTGTCTTCAAACTGGGCGAAAGCTTTAGCGAATTCGCTGTATATGATCGCCCTTTCTGACATGGAATATTGTGGCACTGCATGAGAAATGGCCCACTGCAATCCGTGGGGGTGGTTAGCGTTTACCAGTATTTGGACAAGGTCCGGCCAAATGGATACACAATATACATCGTCCCAGATGGATACATCACTCATAAGAAACACTAAGACGCGGTCCAATCCAGCGCGCTCATTTATTTGTCCCAGATCAGTTGCAAGCTTGAGCAACTCTTTTTCGTGTAGCTCTATTATGTGATCAATGGCACTAAGCGTTTGAAGGTTTGTCGGCAATTTGAGGGTACTCAGTACAAGCTCAACATCAATCGCCGGTGGAGTTTGCTCTAGATAGTCGAGCAATTGTGTCTGTAAATCTGGTGAGTTGCAAGGATGGGTCAAGCCATCGATAACGCGCTCATAGCTTAATTGGTGCAACCCTAAGTAGTCATAGCCCTCTGGTACAACACTACGAGCCAGGATAGAATGTAACACGTTAAGACTACATTCCTCACCCAAATATAAACAAGCGAGTGCTGCATCAAACTTAACATTGATATCTTCATGCAATAGTAACTGTTGAGCAATCTCTAAGGCCTCATCAAAACCTTGCTCTGCTAGAGCCTTGACTATGTGGGCCTGCACACATGCAGCACATTGCGGTAATTTACGTTTGAATAACTGATTCAGGCCGCGCTTTCGTTCAGCGACCAGATCGATGCCAGAGTATATCCAGTGCAAATCACCCAGCCAAACTCCATCAAGGTGACGAATGAATTCACTGCCATGAACTGACATGGTCATCATACCTCTTCGGTTCGATCCATTGGCAATCCGAAAGCTCCCGTCTTGGGCTTCAACACAACGCAAGTCAGCGTCATGATACTCAGACATCCAAAGTAAAGGTACATAGTCAGTCTTATGGGGTTCATAGGTGATGGTGCTACTATGATAGAAGTGTACATGAACGAATTCGCCTTTTGATGTCAAGGCTCGAATCGCCTCACGCATCGATTCTTCGATCGCTGAACAATATTTACCCATAACCTCTGGGCTATCTTTGGTTGGTAAAGTATAAATTACCCTCGGTTCACTGCGCTTCTTCCCCATAGACATGGTGATTCTGTACCTATACTCAGCTCCGTTTGAAAACGACCGCAGTATAACTTAACACGAGTTCGTATGGCGCTGGCAATTCTTTATGATATTCGCAGTAAATCCCCAGTCCCACCCTCACTTCTTCGCAAATCAGCACGTTGGTTGTAAAAGTAACAATACACGGTACGGCTGTGACAATTCTGGGCATGTCAATCATTGTGTGATGCTGCCCCTGCATCGAGCCGTTAGAAGCGGTTTCCTGGTTTAGGAAGAGAGTTGTGCTCGCCTCTGCAAAAAAGCTACCTACTGCGCGTAATATACCCGAATACACTAGCCGAGTAGACTTCCGACCTTACAACCAAGCGACTGCGGACTTCTATTCTACCAGATCTGTCAGCCAATTAGTAGCCTGAATCTGGGTGTCCAGTTCACGATGCTCTTGTGCCAATTGATCAGCTTGAGACCGAATATCTGGGACATCAACGGTGCTGCGTAGACGAATTTCTGATAAGCTATAGCGAATTTGGCTCGTTGTAGCCGACTGAGCCAAGCTGTTGTAGACACTATGCTTAAGCTTGATCACGTCCCGTTGGGCCAAGGCAGCGGCTAGACTCAGGCCATTTTCCAGCATTGTCGTCACGTTGGTCACGTTGATCTGCTGGATAAGACGGGTCAACTCGTCTGTCACTTGCTCAAACTCGGCAAGCAAAACCTGTGGCTCTTCGGCTGGCGTGTCGCCTTCCTGGATCTGCGCATTGCTGTTTAAGCGCTGACGTAGCTGTTCGATTCGCTTTTGGGCGTCAGCACGTAAAATTAGGGCTTCGGCTAACTTCATAATGCACCTCTTATGAGATTAATGATTGACGATTGACAGGCAGTAGCCCTAGAGAGAATCGAACTCTCGTTTTCGGCTTGAAAGGCCGACGTCCTGTCCGCTAGACGATAGGGCCGGGTGGAATAATAAATCTACTCTTCGAAGAAAATAATTAATCTGTGAATTGTTGAATTTGTGCTTGCGAAGCAGTCGCTTGCGACCATTGTTAATGAATATTCGCTTGTCTGTAGAGACAGATATACAAATAGGCTGGGGGAGGAGGATTTGAACCTCCATCGTCGGATTCAAAGTCCGATGTCCTGCCAATTAGACGATCCCCCAAAGGAAATTGATGAATTGCGACTGACGATTGTTGATTGACGATTGACAAGTACTCGTCATAGGGTGATCGACGGGGTTCGAACCCGTAACCGCCTGATTCACAGTCAGGTACTCTACCAGTTGAGTTACGACCACCATAATAGTTAATGGTTGAATTGTTGAATTTGCAAATGATTAATAAATGCCCTTCGACATTCGAGGAGACTTCACATAACAAGATCGCTCCACTAACCGAGCCATTAACAATTCAACAATTTACAAATTAATTATTGATAATGCTTGAGTACAGGTGGAGGGAGTCGAACCCACAACCTCTCGGGTCTAAGCCGAGCGCCTCTGCCAATTGGGCCACACCTGCATAACGAAAAGTTCTTCTTTTATACTTCTCAGGCGGGAAGGGAGGGAGTCGAACCCCCAAGGCTTTCGCTCGACGCTTTTCAAGAGCGCTGCCGTCACCTATCGGCTTGCCTTCCCAAGTAAAATGTAGACTTCGCCATAAAAGCCTTGTTGCATCCCTTTTCCAATCTGCTCTGGATAGTTTGACAAGGGATGACATCCCTATCTTCATGGGCACAAGCCTTTTCTGGCCATCTATACAGGTGCCGACACTTGGGATTGAACCAAGGCTCCGGGGGCTTCAACCCCGCGCTCTACCAACTGAGCTATATCGGCGGAATGATTGATAAACTTTGATCTGCGATTGACGATTACTTACCTGTGCGTGACGACCTCGGTCGCATTCTCCCACTCAATGCGACCGAGGTCGTCACTGTGCCGCAAAAGATTGCCCTCTGCCACCGTGCCAGCCGCTTGGGAGTATTCGGTTGCTACTTCTAATTCAATTATTACTCAGCTTCGTTTGAAAACAGTATAGAAAGTAGCCTTTAGTGAGTCGAGCAGGACTCGAACCTGCGTAGTGCTTTCGCACAACTGATTTACAGTCAGCCCCCTTTGCCGCTCGGGTCATCGACTCATATGATTGACGATTTATGATTGTAGATTGACGATTATCGGCAGGTCGATAGACATGAGATACTATTTAGGAACGCGACTTAAACTACTGTCCCAGGTTGGGCTACTTGCTCCAGCGGTACAAGCCTTCTGTTTCGCAAAAGTTGGGACAGTTATTAAAACCCCTGTCAATTATATTCAGGACGACACAACCACCGACTACCGACAACTGACTACCGACTTGCTAATCTACTGTTCAAGTGAGCCAGGAGGGAATTGAACCCCCAACTTACGGATTAAGAGTCCGCCGCTCTACCAATTGAGCTACTGGCCCCTGTGTGTTGATATAGAATTCATAATCAAAGTTGTACTGGCCATCACCGATTTGCGGGAGCTTCACCTGAAAGCGAAAGAAGCTCAGTTCGGGTCTTCATTAAGGCAAAACCCAATAGATTGAGTCCAAGCCACTCCTGTGGAAACTCTGCTCGTCTATCATCAGCGGTCAAACCAATTCCCCAAATTCTGTCCCTGGGACTTGCTTCGACGAGTACGCGTCTCTTTGTGTTGACCAGATATCGATTTAATTCCTTATTCTGAGAAAATTTGGCTATGTTGCCACGGACAGCAACTTCAAATCGCACCTCTGCCCAAGCTGCATCATCAAATCCCGAGATTTCTCTGCCAAACTGCTTGGCTGCGCCTGGATGAGGAGCGACTAAAATCTGTTCAAGCTTAGTCTCATCTCCAAAGAGTCGTGCCTTTTCTGCCATGTAATAGTGCTCGGCTGTTGCATATTCGATACCATCTAGTGCAAAGCAAGATGGATACCACTGGCTTAAACACCACGGTCCGATTAGATCTGCTCGTTTTGGCGTGTGGCTCCAAAAGAAGACATATTTGGGTTGCCACCCTTCTTTTTCGATTCGACTGATTAAGTCGGGTACGTTGTATACTTGATAGAGATCCATCGTATATAATCTTTTACTTTGTGAGCCGGGAGGGAATCGAACCCCCAACTTGCGGATTAAAAGTCCGCCGCTCTGCCAATTGAGCTACCGGCCCAGGTTAAGCGGAAGGAGCAGGATTCGAACCTGCGTGTCCCAAAGGACCCCCGATTAGCAGTCGGGTGCTTTTAGCCAGACTCAGCCACCCTTCCAAATTAGAGCTGACGGTGGGGCTTGAACCCACAACCTACTGCTTGGAAGGCAGTCGCGCTACCGGTTGCGCCACATCAGCAATATATATTCAGCATCGAGTAGACGGAGAGGGACTTGAACCCCCGACCTATTCTGTGTAAGAGAAGTGCTCTCCCAACTGAGCTATCCGTCTATGTATTACAAGAGCTGATGGCGGGAGTCGAACCCACAACCGACCGCTTACAAGGCGGTTGCTCTGCCAATTGAGCTACACCAGCAAGAGGGGCGAGGAGAGGGATTTGAACCCACATCTTCTTGATGGCACCAAGAGATTCTACCATTAAACTATCCTCGCTTATTTTGCGTTTGAGTATTTCACCCAGTGGGTCTGGAGGGACTCGAACCCACAACCCTCGCCTTATGAGGGCGACGCTCTAACCATTGAGCTACAGACCCGAAATGTTCCAGCGTCTTAGTCGGGGTGAGAGGAATCGAACCTCTGACCTCTGCCTCCCAAAGGCAGCGTGCTGCCGGACTGCACCACACCCCGATAAACTCATAAGAAATGAGATGTAAAAACCTGCATCGTTTCAGTCGGGTTTAGCTCCATCAGATGACCAAGTTATTTCATTCTCGTCTCTAAAGTACTCAGGCATCTCTGGTAGGAGTTGAACCTACAACCTCTTCCTTCGCGGGGAAGTGCTCTTTCTAGTTGAGCTACAGAGATATAAAGTTATTCAGAATCCCTGGTAGGAGTTGAACCTACAACCTACTCCTTCGAAGGGAGTTGCTCTTGTCCGTTGAGCTACAGGGACATAATCTGTAGTCCGCAGTCACATGGTCATATGGTCATATGGTCTGCGGTCGGTTCAGCTCACAGTGGCCTCAATGCGAATTCCTGAAATCAATCAGGCATCCTTGGTAGGAGTCGTTTGCGTAGCAATCGCTTGCGACCACCACTGACTTCTCGCTTCCAAAGCGATTACTCTACCGGACTGAGCTATACCCTGATAGTAGATCGGGCAGGAATCGAACCCGCATCTCTGCCTTGCAAAAGCAGAATCTTCCCGTTAGACGACCGACCCAAGTGCTTCTCTACACACTAAATTTATCGTTGCGGATAAGGATGATCGGGGGAGAGCATCCTTATCCGCTCTCCACTGCATACTGGAACCGAGATTCTTTTCTCACGTTCCAAGGCTGCGAGGGCGGGAGTTGAACCCACAACGACCCGATTAACAGTCGGGTGCTCTGCCAGTTGAGCTACCTCGCATTGTTTACATAATCAGTAGTCCACAGTTAGCTTGTCCCCGTGAAGACGGGGATTGGTCGCTTAGTCCAAGGTCTGTGTGGTTTACATGGAGTGCATTGCGATCTACTGATTACTATTTATATACAATCTTAGCGACCCTGAACGGATTCGAACCGATGCTGCTGCATAGACAGTGCAGTAGGCTACCACTACCTCACAGGGCCATCTATAGATGTTCTCTGCTGGACTCGACTGCAATCACCAGCACCCTTATTGATGTAAACAAGTTGCTCTACCAATTGGGCTAAAAGAACATATTTCAAGAGATCCGCCGGGGTATCGAACCCCGTCTAGAGGTTTTGCAGACCTCCATCTTCCCTGAAGCGCGGATCCTATTTTTGTAATAAAAAAGGTGAGCCAGATGGCTCACCTTTTGATTGCTGCTGCATATCGCTGCTAGCATACCTGCAAGGGAATTTCCCTTTGGCCGGTGAGCCGATACTCTATGTTTTTTGACGGTATGGATTTCCAAATATTGAACTCAATCGTGAGAGGGTATGAACATAGCTCTCTTTGTGATATGGAATCTAGTCCGGGATAACCACGCCGTGATTGAGCCACACCTTTGTTTTCTACCTGAGCGTCCTGAGCCAAATCGTGATCCGAATATCCTACCTTGTATGTCGCCATATCAGGAGGGCAGACCAGACCCCCGCCCGTGGTCGCACGGTGGCTACGTGGCCCATCTTGCATGGTGCCATAACGGGAACCCGTCAGATTCTGTTGTATCTGTTCAGCTGATGGTTTCTGCTTGTGGATAAACATATTTTTGGCTTATAGCTCGAGTAGTATTTTGTGTAATCTGGTTAAACAAAAAATGCGGACTCAGATGAGTCCGCACAAAGTAGGAAAGTTAAGATAGCAGTGTTATCTGCTATACCTCCATTGTTGTGCGGACTGGATACGGGACCATGAATTTTCACCGGTAAACCCACTCGGTTTCAGACCCAATGCCACATCAGAACCAGCGTCACTGTTGAGGCTGGCCGCGAGATGATTCTGGCAATAAGGTGTCTGTATCGTAGTGGTTTGAACTTGGCGAGGCATGATCTATTTTTCATCCTGTTTAGAGAGTCTATTTTATGCTGCTTTATTTTCGTAGACAATCGAATAGTGTTCTACCTCTGGAAAGGGATCGTAGAAATGGTGAAGCAATTGTCGCCACTCCTGATATTCGGCTGAACCGCGAAACCCTTCCGTATGATCTTCCAGGGTTTGCCAGTTGACCAAAAGAACATATCGATTTGTCTTTTCGATACATCGTTGAAGTTGATGAGAGACGTATCCCCCCATACTCGAAATAATTTTTTGTGCTTGACCAAAAGCAGCTTCAAATGCTTGCTCCTGGCCTTCTTTTACATCGAGGATCGCAACTTCTAAAATCATAGTAGCCTCCTATGTTTGAGGACATTGGTGACTTGCACAGAATGATATCACAATTGCACAGTGCTGTCAACACCCAATTTCATATTTTCACAAATCTGTGTAAAATCTATTTGGTGATTCGACATAACGTCTTCCGTAGGGACCAATAATTTAAGGGGAGGTAAATTCCCGATCCTCAAGTTTCATCGTTACTGGCGCTTGCTTTAACTCCGTCCGCGTCGTTGCCAAGTAACGAGCTATTGTGACACTACCAGCAAAGATTAAGCCGCTTGCAGTCAATGTAGTTAAGTTCAGGCGGGGTAAACCTCTAATGATCAGGCCTTGAATGGAGGCTCCGCTTAATACAAAGGCAAGCGTCCCTGGCAAAGAACCGAGCATGGTACCCAGCAAGAAGGGTCTCCAATTCAACCCCAATGCGCCAGCCCCATAATTGACGAGATTATAGGGAAGGAGGAGAAGATGAATAATTGTCATGGACGTAAAGGGATGCTCTTGCATCTCTTCGATGTATGGCTCAATCGTTTGCCACTTTTGTACATCGTTCGCTTCAGTGCGAGTCCCTTGGTCCCTACTGTTACGTAATTGGTATCCAATACCATAAGCAGCTAATGCCGAAAGTGCTGCCCCTGCAAGGGCATAGGCAAACCCAACAACTGGACCATAGAGTAATCCGCTGGCGACTGTCAGAAGGGAAGCTGGAAATAAGAAGAGGGGCAACACCGTGTAGGCCGCCAGATAAAGAACAGGGCTATAGGGGCTGGTACGTAAAAAACTGATCAACTGATTGGTGATAAATAGGGGTGTAATACCGTGAGTACTAGCCAACCATAACAGACTCCCAGCAACCACAACGCCTCCACCAATCCACATAAATGGTACCGCTTTTGCATCAGAATGGTGTCCGCTTTGCGCCACAGCCTCTTTCTTATATAAGCACTTCACCAAAGTTTGTGGAGTGCGGCTCTGTTGGTAGATGCGTGCGCCGAGATAAAGCGCACCACCACCAATGAGCAATCCAGCTAGTAGCATAGTCAGTATCCTTACTTGCCTGTCTGGGATCGAACGGTCTCTACAATCAAATCGACGGCCGGGCTAATGAGCATATCCATCTCTTGACCTTCTCCAAGAAAGGGAATATTCACTTTCTCATTTAGGTCGGTTGCTAATTGGGTCTTAAGAGCTTCCGCTTCTGCATCACTAACACCATCTTGAATTCTGTCCCAAACTTCTTTTACAGAATCGGGTAATGCATTGACAACTACAGATAGCTGGCTATTCATTGTGCCAAGCGCACTCTCTAGCATCTCTTGTTCTTGACCCTCTGCCATTAGTGGAATATTGACTTTCCCATTTAGATCGGAAGCAATATTCTTGATCTGTTCAGAGCTTAACATAATCGTTTTTCCTTCTTTTGGTGTAATGAAAATTAGTATGGGTAGATCACAACCCCCAACTGATTTTGTTGGTAAAAGAGATTGCGAACCGCTGATAGTATACCTCATTCTCTAACGGTTAGCGCAAGCGTCGGACTTTCCGAAAAGATTTTACCCTTTCATTTCCGGTAAAATTTTTTGAAGGATAGAAGGAATATGACAAAAAACGGTTAGCAGTTCAAAATAGGAGTGTCAAAGCTCATAAAGGAGAGAAGAATGCTAACCGTTGGTGAAATAACGATAACGTGCC
>JBCCHB010000165.1:0-35244 GCA_039028975.1 Chloroflexota bacterium | reverse complement strand
TTCGCTTTCGGGTATCATCGCTTTATCCTTCCTTGGTCAGGGCTTCCCTTCGATGATTCCTACTTTATCATATATTCCTTTTTTCTTATACCCCCTTCTACACTTATGGGTAACGATAAGCCTGCAAGGACGGGCTACGATTCATGAATCTTGAACTGGTGTTTGGTATCATTTATCTGAAATCATTATCTATGAAAGACGAACAACAACAGGATTCCATTCAGGACTGGAACGATACCCAATCCGACTTTCCCAATATCTGCGTCCATCAACTCTTTGAACGTCAGGCTGAAGAGATGCCAGATGCGCCTGCACTGGTTGATGGTGAACAATCATTCACCTATGCAGAGCTGAATGTACGTGCCGATCAGGTTGCCCAACACCTTGTCTCTTTGGGCTGCCAGCCAGATGATCTTGTTGCTATCTGTATTGAGCGCTCTGCCGAACTCTTCATTGGGCTGCTGGGCATCCTGAAAGCTGGCGGAGCCTACGTGCCGCTGGATGCCAGCTATCCAGCCGAGCGTATCGACTACATGTTGCGTGATTCGGGCGCACGAATCCTCTTAACTACAGACGCGATTGCCCAGCAGCTAGCGCCCAATGTGGCTGCGCTGCAAGGTTGTGAGCTTGTTTGTTTAGATACAACCGTTCAGTCAGCACGCCCTCGTGCGGCTTTACACGATGCAGCTTTACACGAGATAGAACCGGCACGAGGCGTGCCTACTGAACAGAGACAATTACCTTTAGGCAAAGAAACTGCACCCAGAGGGTTCCCTTTTCAGGAAAACTCGGTTTCTGAAACACCATCTGTCTACATCTCACCCTGCAATCTGGCCTACTGCATCTACACCTCTGGCTCCACTGGCAATCCCAAGGGTGCGCTGATGGAGCATCGTTCGCTGGTCAATATGCTCTGGTGGCACAAAGAGACACGTCCATCAGTGCAAGGCGTCAGGACGTTGCAATTCTGTGCCGTTAGCTTTGACTTCTCCTTCCACGAAATTTTCTCTACGCTCTGCTTGGGCGGCACGTTGATGCTGGTGCCCGAGGAAATCCGACAAAACCCCTTTGCGGTGGCTCAGTTTGTTCAGGAGCAAAAGATCCAGAAGCTTTTTCTGCCCGTTACAGCATTGTTGCAACTGGCCGAAGCGGCTGATGAACAGACGATGCCAACAGCATTAAAGGAAGTGATTACGACAGGCGAGCAGATGCGCATCACCCCAGCGGTAGCGAACCTCTTTCGCGGGACAGGGGCCATGCTCCACAACCACTACGGGGCCACCGAATTCCAGGATGCCGCGACCCATACACTCACTGGCGACCCTGCCACTTGGCCAACTTTGGTGCCAGTGGGGCATCCGCTCCACAATGTTCAGGTCTACATTCTGGATGAGAAGCAACAGTCCGTTCCCCTTGGCGATGAGGGCGAACTCTGCATCGGTGGGGTCGGCGTTGCCCGCGGCTACCACAAACGGCCTGACTTGACTGATGAAAAATTCATTCCCGATCCATTCGGTGAAGGACGACTTTACCGCACAGGTGATCTAGCCCGCCAGCAGCCAGACGGAACCATCGAACATCTGGGCCGCATGGATCATCAGGTCAAAATTCGGGGCTTTCGGGTAGAACTTGGCGAAATCGAGACGGTGCTGGAGCAGCATTACACTGTGCGTGAGTGCGCTGTCGTCGCTCGCGAAATCGGCGGTGACACACAATTAGTGGGCTATGTGGTCTTGCACAAACGTGTGTCTTCTACAGAGCTGGACGAAACCTTACGGACCTCTCTAGAAACAACCTTGCCGGAGCATATGGTGCCAACCCGCTTTGTTTCGGTAGAGGCTATGCCCTTAACGCCAAGCGGCAAGCTGGATCGTCGCGCGTTGCCCACACCAACCCAAACGCGTCCGGCTCTATCCACCCCACTAGTACTACCAAAAACTGCTACCGAGCAGCGGTTGGCCGAGATCTGGCAGAATCAGTTGGGCATAGAGCGCGTGGGCATCCATGACAATTTTTTTGATTTGG
This sequence comes from Chloroflexota bacterium, assembly GCA_039028975.1. Taxonomy (GTDB): domain Bacteria; phylum Chloroflexota; class Anaerolineae; order Caldilineales; family Caldilineaceae; genus JAHBNG01. The sequence continues at coordinate 33,219 of JBCCHB010000165.1, read as the reverse complement.
GCGGCACATCACTGCTCTTAACCCAAGCCCATAGATCGCTGCGTGAACTTTTCGATGTGAACCTGTCGGCGGTTGCGCTCTTCCAGTATCCCACGATTCAGACATTGGCCCAGTATATCGGTAGACAGAGTGACCTAGAGGGGACGCGGATGAACGCGGATGAACGCAGATGGGAAGCGGAAATTCCGGATAAGGAGGAGAAAATCCGTGCAGATCAGCGAAAATCTGTGTCCGAATCTCCCCCAACTGACATAGCCATCATCGGCATGGCTGGGCGCTTCCCTGGCGCTGACACGATTGAGCAGTTTTGGCAGAATCTCTGCTATGGCGTCGAATCCATCACCTTTTTTGATGATGATGAACTGGAGCAAACCTCGCCAGAGCAACTGAACAATCCCAATTACGTCAAAGCTGGTGCCATACTGGATGACATTGAATCGTTTGACGCTACGTTCTTTGGCTACAGCCCCAAAGAGGTGGCCATCACAGACCCCCAACAGCGCATTTTGCTGGAATGTGCTTGGGAAGCCTTTGAGCGGGCTGGCTACAATCCCGAAACCTATCCAGGGGCTGTAGGCGTCTATGCTGGCTCTAGCCTGAGTACCTATCTGCTCAATAACATCGGTTCTGATTTGGGGATTGCCACAGAGCAGCCCTTCATCGAAACGGACATGGCGCAATTTCAGGCAAAGATCGGCAACGATCGCAGCTATCTCTCCACCCGTATTTCCTACAAACTCAATCTCAAGGGGCCTAGCGTCAATGTCCAGACTGCCTGCTCGACCTCGCTGGTAGCCGTCCATATGGCCTGCCAGAGCCTGATCAGCGGCGAATCGGACATGGCCTTAGCCGGTGGCATCTCGGTGGTGGTTCCCCACAAGGGCGGCTATCTCTATGAAGAGGGCATGGTCCGCTCGCCCGACGGTCACTGCCGGGCCTTTGATGTAGAAGCGCAAGGGACGATCTTTGGCAATGGGGGTGGTTTGGTTTTGCTCAAGCGCTTGCAGGATGCGCTCAATGATAATGACACCATTGTGGCAGTCGTCAAAGGGTCTGCCATCAACAACGATGGCGCGCTCAAGATGGGCTACACTGCACCAAGCGTGGACCGACAGGCCGATGTGATCCGTGAGGCGCTGGCTGTGGCTGACGTGGATGCCAGCACCATCGGTTATGTAGAAGCCCATGGGACCGCCACCAAACTGGGCGATCCGATTGAGGTAGCAGGATTGACCCAGGCATTTCAACGCAGCACGGACAATATGCTCGATGCCCAGCAGTGTGCCATCGGCTCAGTCAAAACCAACATCGGCCACCTGGATGAGGCGGCGGGTATCGCGGGATTGATTAAGGCGGCGTTGGCCGTGCAAAAGGGCCAGATTCCGTCCAGCCTGCACTATGTCAGCCCCAACCCACAGATTGATTTTGACCAGACGCCTTTCTTTGTCAACACTGCATTGCGCGAGTGGCCGAACAATGGTCATCCCAGCTATCCCAGAAGGGCTGGGGTGAGTTCATTTGGCGTGGGTGGGACCAACAGCCATGTTGTGCTGGAGGAACCGCCTGTGCAGTCAGCGATAGTGTCCTCCTCTTTACCAGAACGCAGCCATCATCTGCTGACGCTCTCGGCCCATACGCCAGAGGCATTACGCGAGTTGGCGCAACGCTACGGCCAACATGTCGAGACAAATCCTGAGATTGACTTGGGCGACCTCTGTTTCACTGCCAACACAGGACGCAAACATTTTGAGCATCGGTTGGCCGTTGTCGCGGACTCCATATCCGGCCTACAAACCCAACTCGAAACGGCTCAGGCCACCATTTCAACGCCGATAGAAAATTCTGTACCAACGATTGCCTTCCTCTTTACAGGCCAGGGCTCCCAATATGTGGGCATGGGCCAAGAACTATACCAGACAGAACCCATCTTCCGCGCCGCACTTGACCAGTGTGATGCCATCTTACAGCAGCTCGGATTTGCGTCAATTCTCCCCATCATATTCGATTCTCACCCGCTCACCCGCTCACCCGCTCACCCTGTCACCCTGTCAGACACAGCCTACACCCAGCCTGCCCTCTTCGCTATCGAGTACGCGCTCTACCAGCTATGGACATCCTGGGGCATTGTGCCAGATATGGTCATGGGACATAGCGTGGGGGAGTATGTGGCGGCCTGTATGGCGGGTGTTTTTTCACTGGAAGATGGGCTGCGATTGATTGCCGAGCGGGGTCGGCTCATGCAGGCGTTACCCTCCAATGGCAAGATGCTGTCGGTGATGGCAGGTGAAGCGATTGTCACGCCCTTACTCCTGGCGCATAGCGAAGAGGTTTCTATTGCAGCCCTGAATGGTCCAGAAAGTATGGTTCTTTCAGGATTGAACAGGACGATTGATGAAATTGCAGAAGATCTATCCGCTCAGGGGTTCAAGTGCAAAGAACTCACCGTCTCTCATGCCTTCCACTCGCCCTTGATGGAACCGATGCTGGCCGAGTTTGCGCGCGTCGCGCAAGAAATCACATATGCGTCGCCCACCATCGATCTCATCTCCAATATGACTGGTGAACTGGCCGATGAACGTATCGCCCAAGCTGACTATTGGGTACGGCATGTAAGCCAGCCAGTCAACTTTATGGCAGGGATGGAAAGTATCCAGGCATTGGGCGCGAACATCTTTATTGAGATTGGCCCACAGCCTGTTCTGTTGAGTATGGGGCAACAATGCCTGGAGAAAATATCAGACAGACCCAACATCTGGCTACCCAGCTTACACACCAAGCGCGATGATTGGCAGCAGATGCTGCGTAGTTTAGGCGAGTTGTATGGGCAGGGTTTGGAGATTGCGTGGCAAGATGTTGACGGACCCTACCCACGCCAGAGAGTCCAACTGCCCACCTATCCATTTCAGCGACAGCGTTGCTGGATTGACGCAGTGAAACCAACAGATGGTTCTATCGTTCCTCAAAATGGTTTGGCAGAGTGGTTCTCGCTGGACAGCATGGAGCAATTAACGGATAGAGTCACAGATAAAGGTTCGTTTGAATCGAATGAGCGCGAGACTGTTGCCAAGGTGCTCCAAACGTTGGAGGCCGAAAGCCAAGCAGAGCAGGTCATCAGCCAGATTGAATCCATGCTCTATGAGATTGACTGGGAGAAACAGGACAAAGCACCTGCAATGGTTCCACCGACCACGCCTGGACATTGGCTGATATTGGCACATGATGATGAGGTCACTGGAGCCAATTTAACCAGGGAACTGATTGCACTGGGTGAAAGTGTGGATCGGGCAACGAACTCCACAGAGCTTGTAGCAATGCTCCAAAATCTACAATCTCGGTCCAATGATGTGCCACCGCTGCGGGGTGTGATTCACATGTGGTCAATGGATGGGCAGGCCATGTTGAATGGGAAGAACGCTGGCGAATTGGATGTGACTGAGTTGATGGCTGCCCAAGAGCGTAACTTGGGCAGTCTGTTACAGATTGTGCAAGCCTGTGCCAAGCTAAATCAATCGGGTGATATAGAGGGGCCACATATTTGGGTTGCGACTCAGGGCGCGCAACAGCTTACACCTTCAGAGTCAGTCTCGTTTCATCAAACACCGCTTTGGGGATTGGGCCGAAATATAGACCTGGAGTATGGCGATCTATGGGGCGGAATTGTCGATTTGGAACGAAACAGCCAACCGTCCCAAATGGCGGCACAGATATTGGCAGAAGTTCTACAGCCACATGCCGATAATGAAACCCAGATATTGTACCGTAATGGCACGCGATATGGCGCGCGTTTGCTCCCTAGCAAGCCAAAACGACAGAAAAATCCAGTTGAGATTCAGTCAGACGGTAGCTACTTGATTACAGGCGGGTTGGGTGGTTTGGGCCTACACAATGCTCGTTGGCTAGTGGAACAAGGGGCGCAACATCTCATCCTGACTGGACGACAAGGAATACGTACTGAGCAACAGCGTCAGGCAATTGGGGAATTTGAAACGAGCGGTGTCCAAGTACAGATCGCCCAGGTAGATGTGGGCAATGAAAGAGAGATGGGTCAGCTATTTGACCAGATTAATAGCAAACCATTCCCCCTACGCGGTCTGATTCACCTCGCAGGGGTGGATGATATGAAAATGATTGAGGCACTACAGTGGTCAGATTTTGTCCCCGTTCTCTATCCTAAACTGAATGGGGGCTGGCTGCTTCATCATCTAACTCAGGAATGTCCGCTGGATTTCTTTATCAGCTATACATCTGGTGCAGGTATTTGGGGTGGTAAAGGGCAAGCCCACTATGGTGCAGCCAACCATTATCTGGATGGGTTGATGGCTTACCGTCGAGCCTTGGGGCTACCAGGTCTTAGCATTGCTTGGGGGCCGTGGGCTGGTGCGGGGATGGTGACACCCGAGGAGAAAACTGGGCTAGAGGCAATCGGGGTTCGTGCATTTTCACCAGATGTGGGGATCGCAACCCAAAACTATCTGCTGCAAACAGATACAATCCAAGCAACCGTTGCTGATGTGGACTGGCCCCAGCTTCACACGGTCTATCAACTGGATAAACGGCGTACTCTTTTCACAAAGATACCATCTGTGCAGCAAGGTGTGCAACACCATTCTACTGCAGGATTAGAAACATCTGAGACGATTGTTTCACCCTTTGTGCAGCGTCTGCAAAGCCAGTCGATGAACCAACGGTTTACTATGCTATGTCACTATCTTGAGCAGACTGTTGGTGATGTACTGGGCCTTTCACAGGATGTAGAAAGTCGTGTGGATCAAAGTAGAGGTTTTGCCGAATTGGGGATGGATTCGTTGATGGCTCTGGAATTACGCCAAAAGCTACAGGAAGGGTTACAACAGCCTTTACCCACGACCATTGCGTTTGAGTATCCAACTATCCATGAGCTGGCAAGCTATTTATTAGACGATGTCTTGATGTTGACCGAACCTCAAACGAGAAAAACTGAGATTCAGGCACGCGCCATTGGGATGAATGAACCCATTGCCGTCGTTAGTATAGCCTGTCGTTTTCCAGGGGCCGATACGCCTGAAGCCTTCTGGCAGCAGCTCTGTGAGGGCGTCGATAGCGTGGCGGAGATTTCCCCATCACGCTGGGATGTGGATAGGTACTATGATCCACAGCGTCCGATGCCCGGCAAGATGTACACCCGTGAAGCCGCCTTGATCGACCCTATCGACCAATTTGACCCACAGTTCTTTGGCATTGCTCCCCGAGAAGCCAAAGGCATGGATCCTCAGCATCGCCTCTTGCTGGAAGTCAGTTGGGAGTTGCTGGAAAATGCGGGCGTAGCCCAGAGGACGCTGGTCGATAGCCCAACGGGTATCTTTCTGGGGATTGGGGCCGAAGAGCGGTACACCGGTCCCAACATGGGGCAGAATCTGGCCGACTTGGATACCTATGCAGTCACCAATAATGGCATCAGTACAGCCGCGGGCCGCTTGGCCTATACGTTGGGTTTACAAGGCCCTACATTAGCCGTAGATACAGCCTGTTCATCGTCGTTGGTTTCCCTCCACCTAGCCTGCCAGAGTCTACGCACTGGCGAGTGTGATTTGGCCCTGGCTGGTGGGGCAAACTTGATGCTCTCACAGGATATGCATGTGGCACTCTCACAGATGCAGGCGCTCTCTCCCGATGGTCGCTGCAAAACCTTTGATGCTGCTGCCGATGGCTATGGTCGAGGCGAAGGGATCGGAATGGTGCTACTCAAACGGTTGAGCGAGGCCCAGGCTGATGGGGATACCATCTATGCTGTCATCAAAGGGAGTGCCATCAACCACGATGGCCCCAGCAGTGGGTTGACCGTGCCCAACAAGCTGGCCCAGGAGAAGTTGCTGCGTCAAGCCTTGAACAACGCCCAGGTAGCACCCCAAGAAGTTTCCTATGTTGAAGCCCACGGCACAGGAACACCTTTGGGGGATCCCATTGAAATCCGGGCATTAGGGGCCGTCTTCTGTGTGGATGATGCAGAAATCGATACAGCAACTGATACAGAAAATCACGCCGGGCATGACGCGCCATCGGCAAGAAAAGGGCCATTGTGGGTCGGCTCAGTGAAAACAAATATCGGTCATCTGGAAGCTGCCGCCGGCATTGCTGGCTTTATGAAGACAGTTCTTTCCCTCCACCATGAGCAGATTCCACCCCACTTACATTTCAATAGACCGAATCCCTACATTGAGTGGGATGAGTATGAGATTGATGTGCCAACGACAGTACAAACGTGGCCCACATCAAACAATGGCGTGCCACACACGGCTGGTATCAGCGCCTTTGGCGTAAGTGGGACCAATGCCCATATCATTGTTGCCTCAGTTCCAAATGAGATGCCCATTGAAGAGGCGTCACTCATCGGTGCTAAAGAGACGGCGTCTGCTGACGATGATGAGAACAATACATCTGCACGTCCCTTACATTTGCTCCCCCTCTCGGCCAAGTCTCCCCAGGCGCTTCTGGACTTAGCCAGCCGTTACAGCCATCATCTGCAGGGCCATCTAGACATTGATTTGAGCGATTTGTGTCACACAGCAGCACTGGGGCGCAATCACTTTAGCCATCGTCTAGCCTTGATTGGGGCAGACAGTGCTGATCTACAAATGAAGCTCAACGCTATGGATCAGCAGCAGGCATTGGCTAATGTTATACAAGGCACTGTCCCACCTATAACCCCACAGATAGCCTTTCTCTTTACGGGGCAGGGGAGCCAATATAGTGGCATGGGGCAGGTACTTTATGAAACATCACCCACTTTTAGAGAAACAGTAGACCATTGCGATGAAATTTTACAATCCTATTTGGAACACCCTTTAGTAGATATTCTCTATCCTGCCACCTTGCCACCTGCAACCCTGCAACCTGCCACCTTGCAACCTGCCACCTTGCTCCATGATACTACCTATACCCAGCCCGCCTTGTTTGCACTTGAATATGCACTGGCAACCCTCTGGCAATCATGGGGAATTCAACCCACTATGCTTATGGGACATAGTGTGGGCGAAATTGTGGCGGCTTGTGTGGCCGGTGTCTTCAGTCTGGAAGATGGCCTCAAGCTCATCGAAGCTCGTGGACGACTTATGGGTGCACTGCCTCAAGATGGCGAGATGGTCTCCTTCCTGGCGGCTGAAAGTGTAGTTGCCCAAGCCATTGACACTTATTATTCAGATAATGAGCAGATACACTCTGAACGCAAAGTATCTATTGCCGCAGTGAATGGTCCCGAAAGTACGGTCATCTCTGGCCGCAGTGAGGCTGTGCAGGCTCTCACCCAACAGCTTGCTGACCAGGGTGTTAAGACACGCACATTGACCGTTTCCCATGCCTTCCACTCTCCCCTTATGGAACCGATGCTCGATGAGTTTCGGGCAGTTGCCCAAAGCATCACCTACCATCCGCCCAAGCTCCCTCTTGTCTCCAACGTCACAGGCAAGCTGGCTGGTGATGAAATCCTCACACCGGACTATTGGGTGCGCCACGTCCGGGAAGCTGTCCGCTTTGGGGATGGTGTCAACACGCTGCACGAGCAAGGCATTAATATTTTCCTGGAGATCGGTCCTGGGGCAACACTTTTGGGAATGGCAGAGCAAGTGGCAAGTGAGCAAGTGGCAAGTGGCAAGTGGGCAAGTGGTGATTCTGACGATCTGCGACATGCAAACCTGCAACCTGCAGGCCTGCAACCTGTAACCTGCAACCTGCCCAGCCTACGCAAAGGCCAAGATGATTGGCAACAGATGCTGGCCAGCTTGGGTGAGTTGTACGTGCATGGGATGGAGGTTGACTGGCAAAGCTTTGATGCACCCTACGCTCGTAAGAAAGTCCAACTACCCAATTACCCTTTCCAACGTGAGCGATATTGGGTTGAGACGAGGGTTCAGAGGAATCGTGCTACGCTTTCCTCTTTGACCGATAAATTAACTCGGTCACCCCGGCTCAAAGAGATCGTGAGCGAGACAGAGATGAGTGTGGCGCGTCTGCCTTTCTTGGCCGATTATCGGCTCTTTGGTGAGGTGGCTTCACCAGGGGCTTGTCATTTGGCAATGGTCCTGGACGCAGCCCAACTTGCCTATCCAGAACAGGCTGTGGGCTTAGTCAATATCACACTGCCCCAAGCATTATCTCTGAACGAGCCAGAAAAGAGAATTGTACAAGTGGTGTTTGATACTGATGTGTGCACAGCCTCTTCAGCCCATGAGCGAAAATATGAAGCACGAAGCAGCTCGTTTGAATTGATTAGTTTTGATGACCAAGCGCCCAACAGCACATTACAGACCCATGCTAGCGGACATCTGGCATTGACAAAGCCGATCCCTGCCCCTGCAGTTGATCCTATAGTTGACCCAGTAATTGACCCAGTAGTTGACATAGTCTCTGTCCAAAGCCGTTGTGCAACAACCGTTGATATCAATACATTCTACGCCAACAGTGCTGCTCGACAGATTCAATTCGGCCGAGCTTTTCAGTGGCTCACCGAAGTTTGGATGGGTGAGAACGAGGTAATCGGTCGTCTGGTATTGCCGGAAGTCGTTGACGCCATAGTCGGCTATGCGCTGCATCCGGCGCTGTTAGATGCCTGTTTCCAGTTAACAGATGTACACCGATTTATAAACGAAGCAGTTTTGAAAAACGATGAGATAGGTCTACCTTTGGCAGTGGATTCTCTTGCCATCTTGAGTGCTATTCAGGGGAACGAATGGTGGGGTTACGCCAAGCAGGTAGCGGAAGACAATTGGCAGATTCAACTCTTGGACAATGCGGGAAATGTGCTGATCCAGATAGAAGGTTTTACCAAACAGGTGGTTTCCCGCTACGAGGTGTTGGGAATTGAACCCTGGCATGAGTGGCTCTATGAGTTACGCTGGAGGGAACAAGAATCGCGTGATCCATTGCTCTCTCATTCACAAATGGAAAGTGTAACCGTTCAGCCCCCTGAGCTTGTCGAAGGGGGCGTGTTAGCTTCGCGCCCAGGGGGCACCCGCTCAGCCGACAGGGAGTGTGAGCGCTTGCTAAAAAATGGAGAGACATGGCTACTATTCGCCGACCGAGCTGGATTGGGCGAGAGCATGGCCGCTCAGCTTCAGGCCCAAGGCGATAAAGCTGTTTTGGTCTATCCCGGCACACAGTTTGATCCTCAACACCACGATGTTCAGACAGATGGCAAGCAAGTCATTCCAGCCTATTATATTCGCATTGACCACGCTGCTGATTATCACGATTTGTTGAATACGCTCGCCCAAACCACAGGTTTAGATAGGGTTCTGTTCTTATGGGGCTTGGATGCGGTGAATCTGCAAACAGGAGTTGAGATAGATTCTCTAGAACAGCATACTCGAGAGATGAGTGTCTCTGCATTACATTTGCTCCAGGCCCTGCTCCAATATGGAATGGCCCCACAAACCTGGTTTGTAACCCAAGATGCACAAGCGGTATTGTCCGATGACAGTGCGAACCATTTTGTGCAAGGGTTGCTCTGGGGTTTGGGGCGCACAGTTGCGTTGGAATATCCTGAGCTGCATAGCCAGCTTATTGATTTGGATGGCAATGTGCCGTTGCTTGCGCAAGCTATACCTCTAGTGAAACAATTGCGAGACGAGCAGAACGATCTTTCGCAAAGTCATCATCGCCCAAAGGCGCAGATCGCATGGCGTGATGGCAAGTGGTATAGGGCTTCTTTGGATATACACAAACCCCATATTCAAAATTTAGGAGGACAGGATGACACAACAATATCAATTCGCCAAGAGGCCACCTATTTGCTTACAGGCGGATTGGGGGGATTAGGGCTAGAAATTGCCCGTTGGCTGGTTGCACAAGGCGCGACCCATCTGATGTTGTTGGGGCGCAGCCAGCCTTCTATATATGCCCAGCAACAGATAGCTGAGCTGGAGCAACTGGGGGCTACCGTTCTAGTCATGCAGGCCGATATCAATTGTCGTCAATCGCTCAGTCAGGTGCTAACACAAATCCCCGCGGGCTATCCACTGCGCGGGATTATTCATGCCGCTGGCGTATTAGATGACGCGGCACTGCTTCAACAGGGTTGGGCGCATTTTGAGAAAGTGTATGCCCCCAAAGTGATGGGAACATGGCACTTGTATAACTTGACTCGGGAGTATTCGCTTGATTTTATGGTCCTCTTTTCGTCCACAGCCGGATTGTTTGGCGGTCTTGGACAGGCCAACTATGCGGCGGCCAATGCTTTTTTAGACAGCTTTGCCCATCATCTCCGCGCCACTGGAACACCGGCCATAAGCATCGACTGGGGGGCGTGGTCCAAAGTGGGGCTTGCAGCGAACATGGCCGAGCACGTCAATCAGCAGATGGCAGCACGGGGTGAGGGATTTATCGATCCCACAGAAGGTACCAAGAGCCTTGGCTATCTGCTCGGGCAAGAACTTGCTCATGTTGCAGTGGCCCCCATAGATTGGCAAACCGTTCTCAATACAGAGCAGCAAGAACATGCCCTCTTTACAGCACTGGTTGCTCATTTCAAATCAAAAAATAGTTTACCCAGTCTGGCCGAGAAAGAGGGATTGCCCTTGATCATCGACCAACTCAAACAGGCATCATCGGCTGAACGACATCAGCTATTATTGGACCATGTGCAGCAGCAGGTTGCCCAGGTGATCCAAAGCCAAAAGCTGCTTGCACTTCATCAGCCCTTTACTGAGTTGGGGATGGATTCTTTGATGGCCGTTGAGTTGCGCCAACGGTTGGTGGCCAGTTTACAGCTTCCGCTCTCGGCGACCATCGCTTTTGATTATCCAACAACCGAGCGTCTGGCAATCTTCTTGTTAGACGCGTTCACAGAGCAGTTTGGCTTTGATGTATCTGACGATTCTGAACAAGAGCCGGCATTGGAGGAGCCTAAAGAGTTGGAGGAGATGCCACCAGAGGCGAGTGATGTACAAGATGATACAGAACTAGATGCTGCTTCGTTAGAGGAGTTGTTGGCATTAGAAACGTTACTTCAAAAGATGGATGGAGATAACTATTGATAAACCTTCCTAGAAGGAGAATTTGGTACTCTGGACAATTAGGAATGGATTCTTTCTACCGGATTCTGTGGCTAGGCCCAAGTTACTACAGCGGATTGAGATACAAACGGATTTTTCGGGTTAGTGATGCGAACTGTCCAAACGAAATTGATGCGTAAATCTGTATTATCTACTTTCAGAACGAGACGAATAGCTCAAAAGTCGGAAAGATTACCAACGAGCCAAATCCGATCCTATCCAAATCCGTTGTAGTATGTTGCAAACACAGAAACGTTAGACCGAGGGAATAGAGAATAATTCGTTATGACTACACAAGCACAAGAAAAAGAGACCGCATCAAACGCAGGCACGGCTGCCCCTACACAACGGGTTGCCCAAGCCCTGCAGGCCGCACGCCAGCAGTTGGAAGCGGTTCAACGCCAAGCCCATGAACCCATCGCCATTGTGGGTATGGGGCTGCGTTTCCCAGGGGCAAATACACCAGAACAATTTTGGGCGTTGTTGGCTGCGGGAACAGATATGATTACAGAAATCCCCAGCGACCGTTGGGCTGTTGATGACTACTATGACCCCCAACCTGGGATGCCGGGCAAAATGTATGTCCGTGAGGGAGGGTTTGTGGATCAGGTCGATCAATTTGATGCGCCCTTCTTTGATATGTCGTCGCGGGAGGCCGATAGTCTCGACCCACAACAGCGGATGTTGCTGGAGGTTTCGTGGGAAGCGCTGGAGCAGGCAGGGATTGCTCCTGGCAGTTTACTCGACAGCCCCACAGGCGTCTTTGTGGGGATGACCGAAAATGACTACGCACGTTTTGAACAGAGAGGTGACCAGTTTAATGTCTATGCAACCACAGGGAATGGCAACCATTTTGCCAGTGGTCGTCTTGGGCAGTTGTTGGGGCTACAGGGCCCCAACATGGTCCTAGACACTGCCTGCTCGTCATCGCTGGTTGCCATTCACCTTGCCTGCCAAAGTCTACGGCTCAAAGAGTGTGATCTCGCACTGGCGGGTGGCGTGCAGCTTACGTTGACACCAGAGCCAATGATTGCCACCGCCCAGCTCAATGCCTTTGCCCCTGATGGACGCTGTAAGACCTTTGATGCCTCTGCCGATGGCTTTGGGCGGGGCGAGGGATGTGGTGTGATTGTGCTCAAACGGCTCAGTGATGCCCGCGCGGATGGCGATCTGATTTTGGCCGTTGTGCGGGGGAGTGCCGTCAACCACGATGGACAGAGCAGCGGGCTGACCACACCCAACAAACTGGCCCAAGAACGTCTACTCCAGGCGGCGCTCCGCAATGCGCGGGTCGAGCCAGCAGAGGTGAGCTACATTGAGGCTCACGGCACAGGCACCAAGTTGGGGGATCCCATTGAAGTGGGTGCCTTAACCACTGTTTTTGGGCAGGACCGCTCTGAGCCGCTCTGGGCCGCCTCTGTCAAAAGCAACATCGGCCATCTGGAGCCAGCTGCTGGGATTGCTGGGGCCATCAAAGTCATTCTAGCCCTCCAACATCAAGAGATTCCAGCCGCACTTCATTTTAATACGCCCAACCCCTTTATTGATTGGGCAGACTCTCCCATCCAAGTGCCAACTGAATCTTTGTCCTGGTCCATACCTGAATCTGCTTCCACACGCATCGCTGGCGTTAGCTCTTTTGGCATGAGCGGCACAAATAGCCATGTGCTGATTGAAGAAGCACCTGATGTTCTCCAGCCAAAAGAGATGGAGGAGACTGCTGCAGAGCGTCCCTATCACCTCCTCACCCTGTCTGCCAAAAATGAAGCGGCTCTGGTTCAGCAAGCAGCGCAATATGCAACCTTTCTGCGTGAGGCAGACCATATCCCCGTAGGCGACATCTGCCACACCGCGCACAGTGGCCGCAGCCACTTCTCACATCGGCTCGGTATTGTGGGTGAATCGTCTTCCGCATTAGCAGAACAGCTAGACAAATATGTACAGGACGGCTCGCTGGGGCAGATGCATCACAATATTCTCTCTGACGAGCAGCCACGCCCTAAGGTTGCCTTTCTCTTTTCTGGCCAAGGCACCCAGTATGTCAACATGGGGCGAGACCTCTATAAGACCGAGCCAACTTTCCGAGCAGCGCTTGACCGATGTGAAAAATATTATCAACAACACACGGGCGAATCCCTCTTAGAGGTTATGCATCCTTCAGACGTATCCGATACTCTGCAACCAGCAACTCTGCAACCTGCAACCTGCAACCTAGATGACACGATTTACACCCAACCTGCGCTCTTTGCCCTGGAATATGCTCTGGCCCAATTATGGCTCTTCTGGGGGATTCAACCAGATTTTGTCATGGGGCACAGCGTAGGTGAGATTGTCGCCGCTTGTGTAGCAGGTGTTTTCTCCCTAGAGGATGGCCTCAAGTTGGTTGCAGCTCGTGGACAGATGATGCAAAGCTTGCCCTCGGGGGATATGCTTGCGGTTCGCTGCGACGAACAATATGTGCAAACGCTGATTGAACCTTACCGTACGGATGTGTCGATTGCGGCTGTCAATGGCAGCGAGAGTGTGGTAATTTCTGGTCAACCCGCGACCATCCAGAAAATATCTGAACAGCTTGTGGCTGAAGGCATCAAAACCACAGCGTTGACAGTTTCCCACGCCTTCCACTCTCCCATGATGATGCCCATGCTAGCTGAATTCCGCGCCGCTGCCCAGAGCCTTACCTATACGGCACCCAAAACCCCTTTAGTTTCTAACATCACAGGCCAACTGGCAGGTGATGCAATTGCCACACCAGACTACTGGGTACGCCATGTGCATGAGCCAGTCCGTTTTGCCAATGGTGTTGCGGCATTGCAGGCCGCGCAGGTCGCTGTTTATCTTGAGATAGGACCTAAACCAACCCTGTTGGGCATGGTCAAACAGATTGAAAGTGAAGCCCCCGCCGAGGGTAACGTACTGGATGCACAAACAGGCTCACTTCTATGTCCAAGTCTGCATGATAAGCAGAATGACTGTCAGCAGATGCTGAACACGCTGGGACAACTCTATGCTAAGGATATTGACGTTGATTGGATGCGTTTTGATAAAGCGTATTCACGTAAAACAGTCTTGCTGCCGACCTATCCCTTTCAACGGAACCGACACTGGGTAAATATGGACCGTCCCAACAGGATATTGCCAGATAGCCAGCAACAGAAGTTAAAACCGATGCTCGACCGAATGATGCGGATCCCACTAGACAAGAAGGTGATCTTTGAGACAGCATTTGGTTTACCCACAATGCCTTTTATGGCCGACCATCAGATCTATGGAGAAGTGATTGTGCCAGGCGCAGTCTTGGTCTCTGTTGTTTTTGATGCAGCTCAAGTTTTGTTGCCCGAAGCCCAGCACGAATTGAAAGACATAGCGTTTTATCAGCCATTGATTTTTCATGGCGATGAGATCTACGAAGTACAGGTTATTTTTACATTTGACGAGAACGTAACGGAGAGATCGCCAATCTCTTTCCAAATTTGTAGCTATCAACAGAATAATCATTTTGATGATGAGCCGAAAATCCACGCCATCGGTGTCTTATCAACGTTTCAGGAGAGTCCGCCAGCACCACTCTCTATCAATGAAATCCAAAAGCGTTGTACAAAGACCCTTACCCAAACAGAGTGGTATACAAGAGAATTGGTTAAAGCCCAAATGGAAATGGGTCCACACTGCCACTGGATTGACACCATCTGGTGTGGGAAGGATGAGGCACTGTCTAGACTACGGATGCCAGAGGCTGTCGGCACGGTAGAAACGCAACAACTTCATGGCTTTTTACTTGATGGTTCTCTCAGCACTTCTGGCGCAACGACCATTGAGGAATGGGGGACAACTGTCCCTTGGTCTTATGATTCAATCCGGCTTTACAGGCCAGCCCGAGGAATACAATGGTGGTGTTATACACAAAAGGTTGGTGACTTAAAGTACAATTTCCAAATCACCGATGAGAAAGGTGTTCCTGTTGTTGAAGTTTCCGGCTTTACATTCCGTGAAGCACCACAAGACAAGTTTATTGGAGAAAATTCCTGGACTCGTCTGCTTTACGAGGTTAAATGGAAACCCAGTGTTCAACTTGGCATCACGGCTACCCCAAGTAGCACTATTCTTCCCTCTGGAACAGATACAGCCCAACGTGAAATTGACAATCCTGATGATATTGCCAAAGAGATTCATTGGCTGATCTTTGCAGACCTATCCGGTATAGGAGCTGGCTTAGCACAACAATTAGCAACATCAGGGCAACAGGTAGTAATGATAGAACAGGGAATGTCTTTCATCCAATATGATACGACTTATTATGCCATCGATCCAACTGATTTGGCCCACTACACACGGCTCATGCAAGCATTCCCGAATCTAGCTGGGGTGATTGATCTTTGGAGTTTTGAGACGCAAGCTTCTGAAAACATCTTCGTTCGTGTTCAGTCTCGCTGCACATCTGTTCTCCATATCGCGCAAGCTTTACTTCGTTGCTACCCAGCACCACCACCGTTTTGGATCATTACGTGCGACGCACAAACTGTTCTTGAAGAAGATCAGGTCAGTGGGTTTGCCCAGGCATCCTTGTTCGGAGTAAAGCGGGTAATTGGTTCTGAGCATCCTGAATTACCTTGCATTTCAATTGACTTCAGTGCAAATTCTGCACCATCGGATGTGGCAAGCATGGTATTTACAGAAATGAATCAAATAGCTACGTTTTCTGCCCAAAACGGCGATGAAATTGCTTGGCGTAATCATCAAAGATATGAGGCACGCCTAACGAAATATCAAACAAATACTGCACAAGCACGCCACATCACAATCGAAAAAGATAGAGGATATTTGATCACAGGTGGTTTAGGTGGTTTGGGCTTGCAGCTAGCAAAGTGGTTGGTTGCCCAAGGGGCAACCTATCTTATCCTATTGGGTCGCAGTCAGCCGACAGCAGAAGCCCAGAAAGAGATCAAGCAATTAGAAGATACAGGTGCAGAAATAAAAGTCGCCCAGGTAGATATCAGTGATGCCAATCAAGTAGCAGAGTACCTTTCTGATTTGAAGCATCCACTATACGGTGTAATTCATGCCGCAGGTGTACTTTATGATGCAAGTTTACTCCAACAGACGTCTGAAACATTTCACCATGTCTTGACCCCCAAGGTACAGGGTGTTTGGAATCTTCATCAATTAACTTTGGAACAACCGCTTGATTTCTTTGTTCTTTTTTCTTCAGTGGCCGCTTTGGTGGGGACACCTGGTCAGGCCAATTATGCAGCAGCCAACGCATTTCTAGACGGATTTTCTGCCTATCGACAAGCAGAAGGGCTCCCCTGTTTATCTATCAACTGGGGCGCATGGGAAGAGGTTGGTATGGCTGCTCGACAAGGAGTATTAGAAAATTTGGTGGAGCAAGGTGAGGAGGCAATTCCGTTGCAGAAAGGTCTGCAAATTTTTGGCGAACTATTGAAAAAATCATCACCAAAAATTATCGTCACACCAACCCTATGGCCACGTTTCTTAGAACACCAAGAAAATGTTTCTTCATTTTATGAAGAAGTAGAAGGTTTGGCACAGCAAGATAAGACACCCGTTAAACAGGATGCTATGCCCGCGACCATCTCTACCAGCACGATTTTAACTAAGTTAAAACAATCTCCACCCTACCAAAGAGTGGAAGTTCTGGACGTATATCTACGTGAAGAGGTAGCCCAATTGATTGGCATTCATGTGTCGATGTTTGCCAATGAGGAAAATATTGGCTTCGCAACGATGGGGTTGGATTCGTTGATATCTATAGAGCTGCGCAATCGGTTGCAGAGCGACCTCGGTTGTTCACTTCCCGTAACCTTTGCCTTTGACTATCCCACCGTAGAAAGTGCTTTGGCCTATTTGACTGAAATTGTTTTGAAACCGATGGAAGCCGTTAGCAAAGAGCAAGAAGTTCCCAGTGACAATCAGCGTACCGTCGAAACCAAATTGACAACCGCAGAGCAGACTGAACCCATGCAAGAGGATTCACTATCGGATTTACTTGCGCGACTATCAAAACATCTGGAATAGGAGAAGGCCATGAGCTCACTACAAGAAACTCAGATAAATTCAATCATCAAGAAGTCACTAGAAAAGATTGAATCGCTACAAGCAGAAGTGGATCGCCTACAATCTGCACAGCGGGAACCAATAGCTATTGTCGGTATGAGCTGCCGTTTCCCAGAGGCAGACACGCCCGAAGAATTTTGGCAACTATTACACAATGGCGTTGATGCTATTGGTGAGATACCCCAAAGCCGCTGGGATGTGGATAAATTTTACGATCCGACGCCAGCGACACCGGGTAAAATATATGTACGAAAAGCAGGTCTTCTAAAGCAAATTGATGGCTTTGATCCAGACTTCTTTCGCATTTCTGCGCGTGAGGCAATTAGTTTAGACCCACAGCAGCGGCTACTACTAGAAGTGAGTTGGGAAGCATTAGAACATGCAGGTCTAACGGGTAAGGGACCCAGTACCCATACCGGCGTTTATGTTGGCATCAATGAAACCGATTATCGAGAGATAATTGTACGCAACGATCATGACGTGGATGCCTACTTTGGGTCAGGTAACTCTCACAGTACGGCTAGTGGTCGTCTCTCTTATTATTTAGGACTAACCGGCCCCAATCTTGCCGTTGATACTGCCTGCTCGTCCTCTTTGGTTTCTATTGCCTTAGCCGTCGGGAACCTGCGTCAACGGGAATGCGATGTGGCTCTAGCGGGCGGTGTACAAGCCCAACTCGCGCCTGAAAACTTTATCACAGCCAGTCAATCGCGCATGCTTTCACCTGATGGACACTGCAAAACATTTGATGCCAGCGCTGATGGGTACGTTCGTTCCGAGGGATGTGGTATTGTCGTCCTCAAGCGTTTATCCGATGCCGTTGCCGACCAGGACAATATCCTTGCGCTGATTCGTGGCGTGGCTATCAACCATGATGGCTACACAAGTGGCTTAACTGTACCTAGTGGCCCCTCTCAGCAGGCAGTTATTCGCAAAGCACTAGCAGATGGGGATATCAATCCTGAGCAAGTTAGCTATATTGAAGCGCATGGCACAGGTACGCCACTTGGTGACCCAATTGAAATGGGAGCATTAGAACAGGTCTTTGGTCAACGGACGGAGCCGCTTTATGTTGGCGCAGTCAAAACCAACATCGGACATGCCGAAGCTGCTGCAGGCATTGCAGGAATAATAAAGATTGTGTTAGCTATGCAGCATGGTGAAATCCCTCCCACTCTTCATTTCAACCAACCAAGTCCCCACATCGAGTGGAACAGATGGCCTGTCAAAGTGCCAACTGGGTGTATGACATGGGGAGACACACAAAACCCCGATGAGTCCCTTTTTGCTGGCGTCAGTTCCTTTGGCTTCAGCGGAACCAATAGCCATATTGTGTTGGAATCTGCGCCGGTTTCACAAACAGATATAGAGATAGCCATTGACCGCACACATCATTTGCTCACCTTTTCTGCCAAAACGTCAGAGGCGTTGCAAGCATTGGCCCAACAGTATACAAACTATCTGACTAATACCTCGGAAGTCGATCTATCAGCTCTCGCTGATATTTGCTATACAGCCAATATTGCACGAAAGGATTTTCAATATCGCCATACAGTAACTGCTGAATCTATCGTCGACTTGAGACAATTACTAAATGCATTTACTAAAGCGGGTCTAGATGAGAGTGATATAGCCAAATACACTCGTTCACGCTCGAAAGTTGCGTTTCTCTTTACAGGTCAGGGAAGCCAGTATAATGGTATGGGGCAAATGCTGTATGAGACAGCCCCTCTTTTTCGAGAAACAGTGAACCGCTGTGATGAACTGCTACAATCATTTCTAGGTCATTCGCTCCTGGAGGTGCTTTACCCCCAAACCTCACCAAGCCAGAATGAACTCATCAACGATACGACCTATACTCAACCAATACTCTTTGTCCTCGAATATGCGTTGGCAACGCTCTGGCAATCATGGGGTGTTCAGCCTACCATCCTCATGGGGCATAGTGTAGGAGAGATGGTAGCCGCTTGTGTGGCTGGGGTCTTTAGCTTGGAAGATGGCCTCAAGCTCATTGCCGCTCGTGGGCGGCTCATGGGCGCATTACCCCAGGATGGGGAGATGGTCTCCTTCATAGCTGATGAAAGAGAGGTGCGTAAAGCGATAGCCCCTTATCAAACTGATGTGTCAATCGCAGCGGTCAACGGACCAGAAAGCATTGTCATCTCTGGGAGAAGTGAAGCTGTGCAGGCCATCAGCCAGCAGCTTGTTGGTCAGGGAGTCAAGATGCACAAGTTGACCGTCTCTCACGCCTTTCACTCGCCATTGATGGAGCCAATGTTGGATGAATTTCGGGTCATAGCGGAGAGTATCACTTATCACCAGCCCAACCTACCGCTGATTTCCAACGTCACCGGCAAGCTGGCTGGCGAAGAAATCTGCACGCCAGCATATTGGGTGCGCCATGTCCAAGAGGCAGTGCGCTTTGGCGATGGCGTGACCACTCTACATGAACAGGGCATCAGCATCTTCCTCGAAATCGGTCCTGGGGCAACGCTTTTGGGAATGGCGCAAACGATTTACGATTCAGGTGTTAGGAGTGATGAAGATCTAGGATCAGATAAGACTTCTGTAAATCCAGTGATGTTGCCAAGCTTACGCAAGAATCAAAATGACTGGCAGCAGATGCTGACAAGTTTGGGTGAATTGTATGTGCAGGGGGTGGAGATTGACTGGGCCAGCTTCGATGAGCCATATCAGCGACGCAAGGTGGAGCGGCTACCCACCTATCCATTTCAACGGCAACGATATTGGTTGAAAGAGATAAAGAAGCGAGAAACAACCACCCTAACAGCGTTAATTGACAAGCTGACTCAGCTACCTCGGCAAAGAGAATTCGTAAGTGAAACTTCAATGAGTGTGGAGTACTTCCCTTTTCTATCAGACCACCGTGTTTTTGACGAGATCGTCTCTCCCGGTGCTTGTCAATTGGCGATAGCCCTAGATGCAGCCCGGCTAGCATACCCAGAGCGCTCTTTGCAATTAGTGGATGTTGTTCTGCCCCAAGCATTAACTCTGAAAGAGAACGAGGAACGAACAGTGCAGGTAGTTCTTGATGCAAATTGGCACGCTGAATCATCGACAAGCGGCGAGCAGCAAGAAGTACAGAGAAGTTCCTTTGAGCTAATTAGTTTTAATGTCCATGATTCCGACAGCACCTTACAGACCCATGCTGTTGGTCATATAATGGAATATCAGTTAAATACTCCACATACAGTTGATCTAGCCACATTACAGAACCGCTGTCCAAAAAGAGTCGATATTAATACTATCCATGCCAACAGTGCAGTACAACAGGTTCAATTAGGCCCAACATTTTATTGGGTAGCCGAGATTTGGGCTGGAGAGCAGGAGGTTATTGGTCGTCTAGCGTTGCCCGAAGCTATTGAGTCACTAAATAGCTACTTACTTCATCCGACCATGCTCGATGCCTGTTTCCAGCTAGCAGGTGTCTGCCAACCAGACTCAGAGATGAATGATAATTCTCAAACGTTCCTGCCCTTTATGGTGGATTCACTCACTGTTTTCAGGGAAATTCGGGGGAATGAATGGTGGGGCTATGTACGGCAGGCAGAAGAACACAAGTGGCATATTCAACTTCTGGACAACAGTGGCAACGTGCTTGTGCAAATTGATGGCTACGTAGATCGCGCCGTGCCTCGACATACATTACTTGGTACAGAGGCATGGCACGAGTGGCTTTATGATGCGCGTTGGGTTCCTCAGCCCCTGGAAAATGAAGAGAATACATCCATTAATAGACTTGCTGAAAAAATTGACGGTGCTGGGCTATGGCTGCTCTTTGCCCAGTCACAAGGTGTGGCAGCAAAGTTAGCGACTCAATTACAGACGCAGGGACAAAGTATCGTATTTGTGGTTCCAGGCCAAGAATATGAACTCCAAGAGCAAGTTGCCACGCTGAATCCCACCCGTCCAGAGGATACGCAACGGCTGTTGGCAGAACTCTCAGCCCAAGGCCATTCGTTGCGCCAAGTGCTGTATCTGTGGAACGAGGATGATTTGCTAGGCCAGACGATTCCTAAAGACGATTCTGATAATACCCCCGATGCCGTGCTTCAGCTTTGTGGCGGTCTGCTCCATCTGGTCCAAGCTTTGGCCAATGCAGAACTAAGACTCAATTTATGGCTCATCACATCTCAGAGTCAAGCTATCGATGATCAAGCTAACCTAGCCATGCATGTAAGCCAAGCACCATTGTGGGGGCTAGCACAAACTATTCGGGCTGAACATCCAGAGTTCAATTGCCGCTCCCTTGATCTAGAGAGCCTGGATTCGGATGCGCTTGGGGTGGATGATTCTGACAGTGACATAGCGGGTTTGCTTGCTGAACTTTTGACGAATGGAACAGAGTCCCAGATTGTTTACCGTCAAGGTGTGCGTTATGTCCAGCGGTTGGAACGCCACTCACTCGCAGAAAAAGAGACTGAAATCCACAGTGATGGCAGCTATCTCATCACTGGTGGTTTGGGTGGCTTAGGGTTGCAAACGGCCCAATCTCTAGCCCACGCAGGGGCAAAACACCTCATTTTAAATGGGCGCAGATCCAAATCTTCCCCAGAGATCCAAACCATCCTTGAGCAATTGCGTGAACAGGATGTCGTAGTTGATTTGATTGTAGGTGATATTTCAATTGAAGACGAGTGTCAGCAGATCTTAGAGAAATGCCAGCAAAAGGCTGCACTATGCCAGCGAACGCTGAAAGGGATTATTCATTCGGCTGGGGTGCTGGACGATGGAGTTTTACTTCAGCAGCATCTGAGCCGTTTTACCACCGTCATGGCATCCAAAGTGAGTGGGTCATGGCATCTTCATCAGCAGAGTCAGAATCTTGACCTCGATTTCTTTGTAGCCTTTTCATCAGCAGCCTCAGTCCATGAAACAGGAGGTCAAGGCAATTATGCCGCCGCCAATGCATTCTTAGATGGGTTGATGCACCATCGCCAGGCAAATGGCATGAAGAGCCTAAGCATCAACTGGAGTAGTTGGTCAGATGTAGGAATGGCCGCCGATCTCTCACTTGATGCCCAAGGTATGGCTTCAATTGACCCGTCCCAAGGAGGAGAGGTGCTGGTTGAGTTGCTGCAACGAATCGCAACGAATCGCAGCGCCCAAATTCTTGTCCAGCCCACCAACTGGGTCAAATATCTAGCCCAAGTTGGCATAGAACATCCATTTTATGCCAACTTTGCCCAGAAAATTTCAGTTCAATCGGAGCCTACTCCAACGCACCCCCAAATCACTTTAAATCAAGAGTTGGCATCCCTCCCATCGACAGAGCAGGAGGCACGGATGGAGGCTTATCTGATGGGGGTCGCCCACAGTGTACTAGGTTTGGCACCTTATCAAAAGGTGGATATCCAGCGAAGCTTAATGGAGATGGGCATGGATTCGTTGATGACGCTTGAACTGCGACGAAGGCTGGAAACAGATCTACAGATCCATTTACGTGCAACCGTGGTCTTTGAATACCCTTCAATTCATCTCTTAAAAACATATCTTCTTGAACGTGCATTCAACCACGGTGATAAAAATCAAGTAATTGAATCTAATAGCTCCGAAACTATGGAGCCGGTAACACCCATCGCGGCGGAGTTGCTAGATGATAAATCTGCAGAGGAATTGGCAGATATACTAGCGGCGGAGCTAGACACCATCAAGTAACGACATAAGTAACGGATAGTTTTCAACACGCGAACAACCGATAATTCAACAAAGGTATCGAAAAAAGATGGCTAGAGAACCAATCAATTATCAATCACTACTCAAAGATAGTGTACTCAAAATTCAACAGATGAAGACCCAACTTCAGGCGGCGGAAAATAAGCAAAGCGAACCACTTGCCATTGTCGGTATGGCTTGTCGTTATCCTAGCGCGAATACGCCAGAAGAGTACTGGAAAATACTTTGTGATAAAAAGGACCTGATGACTGAAGTCCCTAGCAGTCGCTGGGATATTGATGCTTATTATGATCCAGAAAGAGGTAAAAATGGAAAAGTAAATGTAAAGCACGGGGCTTTTTTGGACCAAGTGGATCAATTTGATCCTGCCTTTTTTAATATTTCTCCGCGTGAAGCAATCTATATGGATCCACAGAATCGACTGCTGTTAGAGACGAGCTGGGAGGCATTGGAACGTGCTAATATTGTTCCGGCAAACCTCCGTGATAGCCGAACAGGTTTCTTTCTCGCATTGAGCAGCGGCGACTATGGCCTTTTACTTGAAGATCTTGGGATTCAAGATGTCTATGCAGGTACAGGCAATGCGAATTGTTTTGCCTCTGGGCGGATGTCCTATATTTTAGGATTACAAGGTCCTAATATGGTTGTGGATACTGCTTGCTCGGCTTCGTTGGTTGCAGTCCATCTTGCAGGCCAAAGTCTACGCGCAGGGGAATGCGATCTAGCCCTTGTAGGCGCAGTGAATTTAATGTTGCATCCAAAAATTACAATTGCATTATCGCAGATGCAGGCACTGGCCCCTGACGGTCGCTGTAAAGCATTTGATGCAGCGGCGAATGGAACCAACCGAGGAGAAGGTTGTGTTGTTATCGTGATGAAGCGGTTGTCAGATGCGCTTGCGGCGTCTGATAACATTCTTGCAGTTATTCGTGGTAGTGCGGTCAATCATGGTGGAGCAAGTGGCGGTTTAACCATACCCAACAAATCGGCACAGGAGAAGCTGGTTCGCGACGCGCTCAAAAATGCTCAAGTATCGCCAGATCAAGTGACTTATATTGAAGCCCATGGCACAGGAACTTCTTTGGGAGATCCAATTGAAGCACACGCATTAGGTGATGTTTTCCAGACGCCAGAACGAAAGAATCCATTATGGCTTGGCTCTGTCAAGACCAATATCGGACATTTGGAACCTGCGGCAGGCATTGCAGGATTGATGAAAGTTATTCTGGCCTTTCAATATAACATGATTCCACCGAATCTTCATTTTCATCATCCCAACCCACATATTGATTGGGCCAATATTCCTCTTCGTGTGCCAACGGAAGCCATATTTTGGCCTGCTCAAAGAGATGATACAGAACCAAAACGTATAGCTGGTGTAAGTTCATTTGGCATGGGTGGCACAAATGGGCATGTTATTTTAGAAGAAGCACCAAGGAGAACCAATTTGGCTGAAAGCAAATCCAATTCGCAAGAACGTGATTGGCATCTCCTCAACTTGTCGGCCAAAAATTCCTCTGCTTTGAACGAATTGGTACAAAAGTATCGCACACTTCTGGATGATCCCAGTCTCACAAATGACGACTTTGGAGACATTTGCTATACGGCCAACCTAAGCAGAAGTCACTTTGATCATCGTCTTAGTGTGGTAGCAGATTCGGTAGAGCAGATGCGGGGCAAGCTAGCTAATGAGGAAACGCACATTATCAATTCGGTTTCATCTTCTACAGCAGTTGCGTTTCTCTTCACAGGTCAGGGAAGCCAGTATAACTGTATGGGGCAGGTGCTCTATGAGACAGCCCCCATTTTCCGAGAAACGATGGATCGCTGTGATGAGCTATTGCAAACATCTCTGGGACGTTCGCTCATTGAGCTACTCTATCCGTCCACACCGCCAGATCATAATGATCTGATGACCTCGCACGCCTGTGGACAAGCTGTCAACTTTGCCATCGAATGTGCTCTGGCAGATTTGTGGCGTTCCTGGGGTGTAGAGCCAGAGGTTGTGCTAGGCCATAGTTTGGGCGATTTTGCCGCTGCCTACACAGCAAGAGTATTTTCTCTGGAAGATGGCCTACGGCTAGTGGTCAAACGAGGACAATTGATGGAAAGGGCCATCGGCACGATGGTTTCGGTACTCGCTTCTGAAGAAGATGTATTGCCTTGCATCCACACCCTTGATGATGTGACAATCGGTGTCATCAACGGTCCCCAAAGCGTGGTTCTCTCTGGTGGGTCGGAAAATATGGCAACTGTGACCGAGGAGCTAAAAGCCGCTGGCTTCAAGACAAAGGTTTTAGATATTCCAGTTGCTGCCCATTCTTCCATGCTCGATTCGGTGTTGGATACTTTTGAGGAAGCAGTACGTAATATAACCCTCTCAAAACCAAGTATTCAGGTTGTCTCCAGTATGACGGGGCAGCTTATTTCAGATGAATTAACGGACCCGGCCTACTGGCGTGACCACCTACGCAACACCGTGCGCTTTGGCGACGGTGTCACCACCCTACATGAACAGGGCATCAACATCTTCTTGGAAATGGGCCCTGGCACAACGCTGTTGGGAATGACACAATCGATTTACGATTTGGGATTTGCGATTGACGAAGAGGCGTCCGCTAATGAAGGCGCGCTCGTAAATCTAAAACCTCCGGTGCCCTCTGGGCGCGTAAATCCAGCCATGCTGCCTAGTCTACGCCAAAATCAGGATGACTGGCAGCAGATGTTGACGAGTTTGGGTGAGCTGTATGTGCGGGGGGTGGGGATTGACTGGGCCAGCTTTGATGCACCTTACCCACGCCAGAAAGTGCAACTGCCCACCTATCCATTCCAACGGGAGCGGTATTGGATTGAGACCACCGCGAAAAGGGAGACTGCGACCCTCACACCATTGATTGATAAGCTGACCCACCTGCCCCGTCAGCAGGAAATTGTGAGCGAGACCCGAATGAGTGTGGATTTTTTCCCCTTTCTCTCCGACCACCAAGTCTTTGGTGAGGTGGTCTCGCCTGGGGCGTATCAACTTGCAATGGCCCTAGATGTAGCCCAGCTTGCCTATCCAGATCATAGATTACAACTGGTCGATATTGTTCTGCCCCAGGCGCTGGTCTTGGCTAAAGCGGAAGAACGAACAGTACAAGTGGTTTTTGAGGCAGATTGGATGCCAAATACTCTGGCAGGAGGTCAAACGCAAGCGGGACAGAGATGTTCCTTTGAACTGATTAGCTTCAATCATCAAGACCCCAACAGCACATTGCAGACCCACGCCAGCGGTCATCTGGCATTGAATTCACTGGATGCCATTCCTGTCGTTGAACTGGCAGACCTACAGGCTCGTTGCCCAACAGTAGTCGATGTCAATGCCTTCTATGCCAACAGTGCTATCCAAGAGATTCAATTTGGGCCTGCCTTCCGCTGGCTGGCCGAGGTATGGGCAGGTGAGCAGGAGATAATAGGTCGTCTTGTACTTCCCCAAGTGGTTGGAGCTATGACAGGCTATACCCTCTATCCAGCCCTTCTGGACGCCTGTTTCCAACTTACAGGAGCGCAAATGGATACCGATACGGAGAGTGAGACGCGTCTGCCCTTTGCTGTGGATAGCCTCACCGTGCTGGGCGATATTCGGGGGGGCGAATGGTGGGGCCATGCTCAGCAGATTGAAGAGGATAAATGGCATATCCAACTGCTGGATGGTAACGGCAATGTGCTTGTCCAAGTGGAGGGCTACACTGAACGTGCTGCGCCTCGCCACCTGGTGCTGGGGACAGAAGCATGGCACGAGTGGCTCTTTGATGTGCGCTGGGTTCCTCAAACTCTGACTGACAACGTGACGAATGAGGAGGCCGTCACCATTCAGATCCCTGAGCCAGTCGAAGGGGAGACCCCTACCAAACTTTGGCTGCTCTATGCCCAACCGTCGAATCTTATTACCACCGAGTTGGCACGCCAACTTCAAAAACAAGGACAACAGGTCCTCTTTGTGGTGCCAGGGGAAACATATCAACTGGAAGAGCAGGTGGCAACCATAAATCCCACTGCTATGGCAGATACCCAACAACTCTTGGCCGACCTTGCCCATCAAGGCCATTCGTTAGGTCATGTACTTTACCTCTGGAATGAAGATGATTTATTGGGACAGACAATCTCCGAAGCGAGCGGAGATACCACGCCTACTGCCGTTCTCCAACTTTGTGGGGGATTGCTTCATCTGGTCCAAGCCATGAGCCACGTAGAGCTAACCCCTAACCTATGGCTCATTACCTCCCAGAGTCAGGCCGTTGATGAGCTGGTCGCACCAGCTATACATGTGGCTCAGGCATCCTTGTGGGGATTGGCCCGCACTATTCGGGCGGAACATCCAGAATTCAACTGCCGCTCTCTCGATCTAGAGAGTCTGGATTTGGCCACAACAATCACCGATGAGTCAGATAGTCTCGTAGCTCCTTTGCTGGCTGAACTTTTCACTGCTGGATCCGAACCCCAGATCGCCTATCGACAAGGGATACGCTATGTCCAGCGACTTGCGCGCTCGACTATCCAGAAAGAAGCGGTTGAGACTGCAAAATGGTCCGCCAAGCCCTATCGGGTCTCTCTGCGGGAATATGGCTCGCCTGATTATCTGCAAACTGTCCCGCTCAAACGGAGAGAGCCACAGGCACATGAGGTTGAAATTCAGATTGAGGCAAGCGCACTCAATTTCCGAGATGTCCTGAATATATTGGGCATGTTCAAAACACACAGACCGTTAGACTTGCCACTCGGTTTTGACTGTGCTGGTATTGTGGTGGCGGCGGGTAGCGATACTGGTTTGGCATTAGGTGACAGAGTAATGGCTATGGGCGAAAATACTTTTGCCAGCCATATGACCGTTGACGCACGTTTTGTCGTCAAGATACCCGATGAGATGACCTTTGAGAATGCAGCAGGTATCCCCGCGGTTTTTTTGACGGCCTATTATGGATTGGTCAAGCTTGCAAAATTGAACGCCAATGACCGTGTATTGATTCATGCGGCGGCAGGTGGTGTAGGGCAAGCGGCCATTCAAATAGCACAGGCCATCAGTGCAGAGGTCTATGCGACCGCTAGTGAAGGCAAATGGGCATTTCTGCAAGAGCAAAACATCAAGCACATCTACAACTCACGGACTTTGGCCTTTAAAGAGGAAATTTTGAAGGATACAGATGGACAGGGCGTCGATGTGGTGCTGAATAGCTTGAATGGAGACTTTATCAGCCACAGTGTGGATGTATTGGCAAAAGATGGGCGTTTTTTTGAGATGGGAAAAATCGATATTTGGAGCCATAAAACCATGAATAGCTATCGCTCTGATGTTGTATACCACATTTCTGAACTTGACATTGATAACACGTCAGATAAATTTGCGGAGATGTTCCAGGAGGTAGGTCGGCTCTTTGTAGAGGGCAAGTTGCAGCCGATTACGCAACACATTTACCCTATTACCGAGACGGATCAGGCAGTGCGATTCATGCAACAGGCCCAACATCGAGGAAAAATTGTGCTGTCTATGGCTGTGGTGAAAGAAGCGCAGGAGATTGAGGTTCACAAAGAGGGCAGCTATCTCATCACAGGCGGTCTGGGTGGTTTGGGTTTACAAACGGCACAATCGATGGCTGCTGCTGGTGGAAGTCACATTATTTTGAATAGCCGTAGGGATACTCCATCCCCAGAGGCACAGTCTATCATTGACGAATTACGCCAACAGCATGTCATTGTGGATGTGATTGCAGCTGATGTCTCAGATGAAATTGCCTGTCAACAGTTGCTGGATGAATGTCAGCAGAAAGCCGCCTTGCACCAACGCACGTTGAAAGGCATTTTTCATGGAGCTGGTGTGTTGGATGATGGTGTCTTGCTGCAACAGAACCTGGAGCGCTTTGCCACCGTCATGGCATCCAAAGTGTGGGGCGGCTGGCATCTCCATCAACAGAGCCAGAATCTGGATTTAGATTTCTTTGTGACCTTTTCGTCAGCAGCCTCAGTCTACGAGAGCGGCGGTCAGGGAAACTATGCTGCGGCCAATGCCTTTTTGGATGGTTTGATGCACCGGCGCCGAGCTGGCGGTATGAAGAGCCTGAGCATCAACTGGGGGGCTTGGGCCGAGGTGGGTCTGGCAACAGACATTTCTCTCGATGCGGAAGGAATCTCTTCAATTGACCCGGCTCAAGGCGGAGCGGTACTGATTGAACTGCTACAGAGGTTGGGTACACAGAGCCAAGCTCAAGTTGTTGTTCAGCCTACCAACTGGAGGAAATATCTATCAAAGTCTAAAATGAGACATCCTTTCTATACTAATTTGGTTCAGGAACTCTCAACACAACGAGCAATTACTCAACCAAAACCCCAAGTCAATTTACGTCAAGAGTTAGCGTCCTTATCGCCTCAAGAGCAAGGGAAGCGATTGAGACTCTATTTACAGGAAACTGTCCGCAGCGTCTTGGGACTTTCCCCCCAGCAAACTATCAATCCCCAACATAGTGTGATGAATATGGGAATGGATTCTCTCATGGCTGTTGAAATAAGGAATAGGATACTGCATGACTTGGAGATTCATATTTCGGTGACAGATTTGATCGATACCTCACTGACGAAACTGTCTACATGTATCTCCGATGAATTGTTACTTCAGATCGAAAATGAAGAAAGTTGTAATAGTCTCCCCCCAACATCAATAGTTGCAATACAACCACATGGAAAATCTTCACCTTTATACTGTTTACCTGGTGCTGGTGGTGGCATTCTCTATATGTATAAACTAGCCCAAGCAATCGGAGATCATCACCCTTCCTATGGACTGGAAACAGTCGGATTTGATGGCACAAGACCACCCTTCAAGACGGTTGAAGACGCAGCGACTTATCAGATTGCCCAGCTTCAGAACCATTTAGTAGAACAGGTTCAAATAAGCGATGAGTCTAATAACCAGTTCTATCTAGCCGGATACTCATTTGGTGGGTTGGTCGCCTATGAGATGACGCAACAGCTTGTTAAAGCAGGAGGTAATGTTGATGGTCTGTTTCTTTTGGATACATATTTGCCTATAGGGAAAGCTGTATATGAAGATGAAGTGGATGTAATTTTAAGGTATGAAAAATTGTTCCTCAACAGGCTTGGATTAGATCCAAGGCTAACCAAAGAACAGCTGGCACCGCTCGCAAGTGAGCAACGTCTATTGCTTTTCAAGCAATCTCTGGAAGTGGGCGGATTCCAGACGAACAGCGTAATGGAGCAGATTCGTGGCGTCGTCAACACCAATGCAGCGGACATGCAAGCCATGGCCTATCTTCCCACAGATGTTATCTCTGTACCCATACACCTATTTTTGGCAATGGATGACAAGCGTAATGATGTAGTAGCAAAAGCGCTCATTGATAGTTCCTCCATCTCTAGCGATGAGGTGACGCAAGCAATGATCGATGGTTGGTCCAAGTATGGCAAGGTGACTGTGCATGAAGTGCCCGGTACCCATCTTTCTATGCTACAGGAACCATATGTGAAGGTTTTAGGAGAGAAGATCAGAGCGTGTATGTAAGTATGCAGATGACTATGTCGTGATTACGGCCATGATTCTAAAAACTGTAATTTTTCTTTCACAAACTTTGTAGACTTACGTTTTTTCAAGAGGACATGATGATATCGATATTGAGTATTGTTGCATTCGGTGTAACAGCCATCGGTGGTGTTCAGGTAGTGCGATGGCGTACTGCTTCGGCGCAGACACTGGTAGATCGTTTAACAAAACCACAGAGACTGGAAATAGCACAGACGTCTGCAGCTGAGAACGGTCAAAAAACGATAGATCGTATGACCCATAAGCTGACAGAGATCGATGAGCGTTACCAACATGCACTTCAAAAACGGATTAACGCGCTGGTAAATCGCACGCGCCAAGCTCAATGGCAGGAGATTAGCCATAGCGATGAGGGAGTGGAAATTGGCTTGGAGGACAAAGTCCTCAATCGGCGCATAGCCGTGATGACAGGCGTGGCAGCAACTGGTGCTTTGGCAAAGCTTTTTCCGCCATTCCTTGCAATCACCATCCCCTTAGCGCTATATGATCTTATGGGATATACCATCTACGTTTACAAGGATATTAAGGAGCGCAGAACTTTAAAGTTAGAACATCTGTTGGTCATCTTCCTCGGTGCGCTTTGGGGCTACGGTTATTTTGTGATAGGCGGCCTAAGTTTTTCACTCTATTATCTGATTCTGAAGATGAGCCTTCAGTCCCAGGACCACACTCGCAAAGAACTGATTAACATCATGGGTGAACAGCCCCGTCAAGTTTGGGTATTGGTGGATGGTGCTGAGATCCAGATTCCTTTTACCCAATTGCAGGTCGGTGATGTGCTGAGTATCCAAGCTGGTCAGATGATTCCCGTAGATGGAATTATTACTCAGGGCGCAGCGGCTATCGACCAGCATCGCCTAACAGGTGAGTCCCAGCCAGCCGAAAAAGGTGTAGGGGATCCAGTCCTGGCTGCCACTGTTGTCTTGAGAGGACGGCTTCGCATCCAAGTCGAAAAGACAGGTGAGTCCACTTTAGCGGCCCAGATCGGCGAGGTATTGGCCAACACGCTTGACTATCATCTTACCCTCGAGGAACAGGCCGAAAAGCTAGCCAATTGGTGGACTATGCCCTCTCTTGCTCTGGCTGGGCTGGCTGCAGTTGTGCGCAGCCTTCAGAGTGCTATATCGGTATTCTTTAGTATCCCAGGTTTCGACATGCTAGTTCTTGGGCCTATGACTCTAATCAATTTTCTTAACCTGGCCAGCCGCAACCACGTATTGATCAAAGATGGTCGCTCGCTAGAGCTGTTGCGCAAAGTGAATACCATTATTTTTGACAAAACCGGCACGCTAACGCTAGAACAACCCCAAGTCAAAACCATTCATATCTGTCATGATTTAGATTCACCATTGACTACAGACATAGTTCTGACCTATGCTGCAGCTGCGGAACAGCGTCAAGGCCATCCTATCGCTAAGGCGCTCCTTGATGCCGCACAAGCTCAGGCTCTGTCATTACCAACAATCAACGATGCCGATTATGAACTTGGCTATGGGCTGCGTGTCTGGCTGGAGCAAGATGACAAGATGATGGATGATCATACAGTTTCTCAGTCACGACTTATCCGTGTGGGTAGTGAACGTTTTATGCAGATGGAGTCAGTGGAAATTCCATCTGAGATTATAGATATTCAGAATGGCTGCCATGAGTTGGGTAACTCACTTGTCATGGTTGCAGTGGAGGACAGGCTGGTTGGTGCCATTGAATTGCAGCCCACGATCCGCCCTGAAGCTCACGCGGTGATTGAAGCCTTACATGAACGCAAGATAGAAACCGCAATCATATCGGGGGATCAGGAGGCCCCAACACGCACATTAGCCCGAGAACTGGGCATTGAGCGCTATTTTGCCAATGTGCTGCCCGAAGAGAAGGGAGAATTTGTAGCAAAGCTACAGGCAGAAGGTAAGACGGTCTGCTTTGTTGGTGATGGCATCAATGATGCAATTGCACTTAAAAAAGCCGAAGTCTCTATTTCACTACGTGGCGCTACTACTATTGCCACTGACACAGCTCAAATTGTGTTAATGGACCAGACTTTGGAAAAACTACCTATCCTCATTGATCTCTCCAATGAGTTGCATAGAAACCTGACAACCAGCCTCATTTTGGTCACGGTGCCCTGTTGTTTTGTTATCGGTGGTGTTTTCTTCTTGGGCGCTGGAATTCCGCTGGCAGTGACGACGTATACAACAACACTTGCATTAGGCGTTGCCAACGCCATGTCGCCCATGTTCCGGCGGTTGGAAGGCTAATTCTTGTGAAACAATTTGGGGTTCCTCAAAGTCTGTGCCTATGAGCACCAGGACCTCCCCTTTGAATAGCTGCAACCGTTGTTTTGAGTGGGCGGCTCCACCTCCAGGTTGAAAAGACAGGTGAGTCCACGCTAGCGGCCCAAATCGGTGAGGTATTGGCCAATACGCTGGACCATCATCTGGCGCTGGAAGATCAGGGCAAAAGAATTGTCGATGGCTGGGCCGTCCCCAGTGTGATTTTGACGGGGACAGCTGCGATAGTCCGTGGTTTTCAGGGGGCCATGTCGGTCTTCTGTAGCCATCCAGGCGTCGATATGATGTTTATTGGTCCCATGACGCTGCTCAACTTTCTCAACTTGGCCAGCCGCAACCAGATATTGGTCAAAGATGGCCGTTCGCTGGAACTGATGCGTGAGGTGGATACCATACTTTTTGATAAGACAGGGACGCTTACGCTGGAACAGCCCCAAGTCAAGACCGTTCACCTCTGTCATGCTCTGGATGCGTCTCTCACCGAAGAGACCATTCTGACTTATGCAGCAGCAGCAGAACAGCGCCAGAGCCACCCCATTGCCAAAGCCAT
>JBCCHB010000164.1:0-35339 GCA_039028975.1 Chloroflexota bacterium | reverse complement strand
GCATCAGCGAAGGCGAAATATTCTGGCTTCAGCAAATAAAAAGCTGCGAAAGCTCTGACAAGTGCAGAGCTTTCGCAGCCCAAAGTTTTGGTAGCTGGAGGGTGGTGACTAGCTGGTGTTTGCCAGCAGCCACTCGCCAATTAATAGCCCCCTAATAGCGAATCACCTCGACACAAGCGGCAAGAAAATCTGCTCATCTCTCATCACATCAATGACCGTTCGTTCACTTGTGCCGTTGTTCCTCAATATCTCTAGAACATAAGCATCGCCCTGGCTGAGGGTTGCGCCTTCATCCAGCCACTGGTAGCTGGCCCCGTTAGACTGACCTGCGTTGCTAGCCACGAGCAAACCGCCACTGCGCAACTCCACCGCTACGCCGCTCGATTTCCAGATGTTGAAGCCAACGATGTCCGTCTCGGAGACGGTGGACCAGCGTACCATCACACCTTCTGGTGTCTGACTGATGCTACGTTCAGCCAGTTGAACTGCAGTCGGATTGAGGATTTGGACCGAATCGCATGATGTGTCATCTCCATCTTCCGCCACGAGATCGAATCCAGCCATGGCACCAACTGAACGAGCCAAGTTTGGTGCATGTCCTGCTCGGGTGCAAGGTGCTGGGGCGGGCAGCAGCGTCGTGTCTGCCTCAGTTGTAAAGGTGACGACCACATTGACCGATTCACCTAAACCCAGTCCGTCAATATCGTTGACGCTGCTCAGCACATCAGTCCAGGTGAGGATACCATCCACTTCACTGTTTGGCGCGGGATTGGCACTGACGTAGGTAATGAAGGCATGGCTGTACCGATCCTCCAATGGCAGAGAGGTGACAACCACGTCGCCAGTATTGGTAATGCGGATAGTGAAGGAGATGGTCTCGCCCACGCGGTAGTCGCCCATACCGTTAAACTGTTTGTCGACGGCAATAGATGGGTTGGCGGGCGTTGCTGTAACCGTTACTGCCGCCGGATCGTGATCATCCTCATCACCGCCATTCTTCCCATCCTGCGTGACATCGTCATCGACTAGGTTGGTCGTTTCACCGGCCCCGTTGCCATCAATCGTGTCTGGTATGGAGTCCACATCGGGCAGGACGTTGCCATTACTATCAACTATTGATGTTGTATAAGTGATGATCTCGGCGGTATTGGTATAGGTGCCACTAAGGGTTGCGCCCGCGGTCAGCACAATGTTGATCGTGGTCGAATCACTGGCCGTGCCACTGGGGGTTAGCGGACCGGGCAGCACTTGGGTGACAGTGGCTGGCCCTGTCCCCGTGCCGCTCCAGTTACCGCCATTGAGCGTAAAGTCGGCCGGAATGTAATCAGCAATGGAAATATTGGTGGCCGTGACCGTTCCTTGGTTATGAATAGTGAGAGTGAAGGTTACATCGTCACCCGGCGCGATGGTAGCTGGTTGGCCCACAGCCAGCGTCTTGACCAGTGCCAGGTCAAACTCACAGTAGAAGCCAAAGTCCAGCGTGTCGACGTTGACGGTCACGTTGTTTGCCTGCTGGTGTGGGTCGCCATCGTCGGTGATGTTGCCTTGGTTGGCCCCCAGTACAAAGCCCTCCAGCTGACTACCTGATACAAAGTTGCTGGCGGCCACTTCCACTTGATAGCTCTTGCCGCTGGGCACCTCAAACTGGTAGAAGCCAGACACCGATCCACCGCCTGTATTGGTGGTTGTGGTGGTCGCTGTTACCAGCGATGTGATGATGGGGTTGTTACTACCATCCAACTCCCATAGATAGACAAGCACGCCATCGATGCCCAGTTCGTTGGCATCCTGCTGACCATCGTTGTCGATGTCGTGCCAGATGATGTCACCTAGCGTCAACTTCGGTTCAATGGGGTCAATGGAGACTTCGACACAAGCATCTATCCCCATGGCCATGGCCTTATTGTAGGTGCTGCCAGCCGCTTCATTACAGTCCACACCACCACCAGCAGCGTTAGTCGTCTCGGCAATGGTATCGAAGACAACGATGAGCTCCAGCACCTCATTGGGGCCTAGCTGACCGTCATTATCTGTATCATACGCAGTGGCATCGGCCCAGTAGACGCTGTTAGCATTGATGTTGGTAGATGGATTGGGGCCCAGCGCGTCGTCAACCGCGTTGAATGAGAGGTAGGCGGCATCAAAAGTATCAGTCAGCGGCAAAGATGTAATGGTGACGCTACCTGTGTTGGTGATGCGGATGGTAAACGAGATGGCTGAACCGACTGTCACTGTCGGTGGCGTGTTCAGCTGCTTGGTCAGCGTAATCTCCGCTGTTGCGGCCGTCATCACCGCAGCCGGGTCATGGTCATCCTCATCCAACATCTGCGGATTGAGACGGAAGTTGTCGCGCAGCTGATTATCCTCTACGAAGATTTCGTTGGTGGGATTGTTATCTGGATCCGAGTCTATGTCGTCGAGATTGGCCGCGTTGGTGGCACTTTCGATCTCGATGATATTGGTATAGATCTGTCCAGGCTGGATGTCGGGCACAGTCTGGAAGAGAACCGTATCAGAGATATGCTCACCTGGAGCCAGCGTGACAGTATAGGTACGCGTGGCGGTACCTGGTCCAGTGACGGGACTTGGTGTCCAGTTGTTGTCAATTAGAATCAGACCGTCTGGCACATGCTCAACCAGCGTAACGCTCGTTGCCGTCTCTGTCCCCTGATTTTCCAGGTAGTACTCGTACGTAATCACGTCGCCTGCGGCCACCTCTGGCACGTCGAAGTTCGGCGCGCCATCTTCATGAATTAGGTATTTGATCACGGCTAGGTCGAAGGTGTTCTGCACCGTGATTTGAGCCGGATCGTGGTCGTCTTCGTCGGTCGCAGCGTCGGTGCCAGGCACGCTACCGCTGCCATCACCACCTGTGGCGTCGTCCGCTAAGCTTCCAGGCTGGCCACCGGCGTCGTTGGTCTCATCTTCATCGTAGACTGAATCCTCATCCACCACGGAGGGCCCGCCAGGCAGGTTGGCCGCAGAAGATATTTCGGCCCAGTTGGTATGGGTGCCAATCAGCCCAGCCGCTGGGTAGAGAATCGAGTTGGGGCCAACCGACCGCAGCGTGATCTCAACCATGGTCGATGCGCCGGGGTTGAGTGGCCCGGGCAGCACATTGTGATTGAGAATCATATTTTCGGTCGACCAGCCGTTGTCGATGTTAAGGCTGGGATCGCTGTCGTCAGCCACAATGCCCTCTGGATTGTGGTCCGTCACCCGAATATCATAGGCCGGTACATCGCCCTGATTGGTCACCGTCATGCGGAAGACAACCTGATCGCCGATGCCGATAATGCCGTCTGTGCTGTTGCCATCCCGCGAAGTATCAGAGACGTACTCTTTGATGAGCGCCAAGTCGAAGCGCGCAATGGTGACCGAAGCAATGTCGTGATCGTCCTGATCCGTGGTGCCGTCGTTGAGAATCTCGTCGTCTACCAGCGGGTCGTTGCCATTGATAGTGTCGGGAGCCGAGTCCATGTCCTGTGCAGGCGGACCAGCAGGGAGGTCACTGGCGGTAACGATCTCGGCGTAGTTGTCCAACGGCCCCAGTGCAGCCGTGTCGCTAATGCGCAGGGTGATGGTCAGCCGCTCGCCGGTGTTGGGGGCCAGCGGCCCAGGAATATTTTTGACCACCTGATTTGTGTCAACCAGCACCCAGCCATTGGCATCATTCTCACTCACCGCCAGCGTGTCGGTTAGATAATCGACAACACTGATGTCAAAGGCGTCGACGCTGCCCTGGTTAAAGACGTCGATGATGTAGGTCACATCTGCGCCTTTGACGGTTGTGGTCGGTTGACCCGCGACCAGCTGTTTGCGCAGCGCTAGGTCAAAGCGTCGTACCGTTACCTCGGCCACGTCGTGGTCATCTTCATCAATGGTGCCGTCGTCGCTTATCACGTCGTCAAGTAGCGTGTCGCCGTTGGTGTCGCTCTCTTCATCCTCAGGCTCAGAATCTACATCATCGCCGTCATCGCTCTCGATTTCGGCGTAATTTTGAACCGTACCGAGCGTTGTACCAGCACGTAGGATAATATCCACGGTGGCACTTTGGCCGGGCTGGAGTGTGCCAGACCAGTCAACCGTGGCCGTTGCACCCTGATCGGTCCAATTCGTGTCGTTGGGGCTGAGACTGAATCCCGTCGGGTAGCGATCCACCAGTGTGATGGCACTGGCCGCGCTAGTGCCCTGGTTGAAGAGTTCGATGGTGAAGAGTACATCATCACCCTCGTTCACTACATCAGATTGACCGATTGCTAGCCGTTTGCGCAGCGCCAAATCGTAGATGTCGGTCTGGGAAGTGACGGTGATCTGGGCAGGGTCGTGGTCGTCTTCGTCGTCCCCAGGATTGTTAAGGCCATCTTCACTGATGATGTCATCCTTGACGTTAGCCTCACCATCGGTGGTGTCGGGTGTCGAGTCGATATCGACAATCGGGCTGCCGCTTAATGACGTCATGTTGGCAATTTCAGCCTTGTTGATGATGACCGTGTTGTCGGTCAAGCCGCCGGCTACTGCCATGCTAATATCAACAGAGACTGATTCGCCGGGCCAGAGACCCCGGCTGGGCAGTTCGTTGCCCGCCGTCAGGGTACGCGTCACTGTGCCGGGGCCAGTGAGCGCGTTCGGCGCCCAGCTAGCGTCATTGACGCTCAAATTGGCTGGAACATAGTCGACAATCTCGATATTGTCGATGGGGCCTGCACCCTGATTGAAGATGTCGATGGTGAAGACCACGTTGCTGCCGGGCGCCACATATTGCACTGGCACGCTCTTGCGTAGGGCCAGATCCCAGTCATCGGGCGCAAAGCCAAAGTCAAAGGTGTGGTCGATGGTGCCTGGAGCAGTGATGGCCGGAATAACAGCGTCGTTGCCATTGAGCGTCGCATCCGAGTCGATGCGGTCGTCGCTGCCCTGATCGACTGGCGTTAAGACAAGGCCAACTAGCGGGGTCTGCTGGGTTCCGTCCGCATTGGGAATGCGTACCGAGACGCCGCTACCCGGGATCGCCAAGTTGTATTTGGCGTTTGCTTTATCTGTGCCGCTGAAGCCGCTGAAGTAGTACTCGCCGCGGGCGTCGGTAATGGCTGTCGCAATAACGCTGCCACCGCTAACTAGTTCAACCGTCACGCCGGAAATCGGCGGTTCGTCTGGGTCTTGTTCGCCATCCAGATCGTAATCGATCCAGACGCGGTTGCCGATCTCCACAGGAGGTGGTGGGCAGAAGCAGGCCAACTGACCCATATTGTGGCTTGTGCCAGCAGAACAGGCCAGGCTGTTTGGCAGAGGCATGGCCGTACCCCTCACCATACCACCCTGATCTGTCGTAAAGGTGCGGAAGCCCTGCTTGAGCAAGGTGCTTGTCGTCCCACCAAAGATGCCGCCAAGTCCTGAGCCTTCGCCACCAGGCGCGTAGACCGAGGCAAGCACGTCGGTTCCATTGGGGCCGAGGCATAAGCCGCCACCGTATGTCTCTCTCATAAAGACATGACCGATACAGACGCCTGCCTCATCTCGGTAGAAGAATTCGGCAGAGAAGTTGATGCCGCCCACTGGTTGGATGCGGATACCGCCGCGATCCAGAACTGAACAGTCAGGAGAGTCCCCTTCAAGGATCCAGCCGCCAGCGCCATCTGCACAGACTTTCCCCATATCGCCAGCGGTAAGAATTGTGCGCGTTCGCGGCCTCTGGCTCAACGGCTGGGCGGATAGGTTGCGGCTGATGGTCTGATGACCAAAGCGATCCATAAAGCCTAACATCATGTCACCATCAATGTTGAAGACGATATCAGAGAGGATGGGTTGAGGATAGGCATACCAGCCCATGGCTCGACCCACCGTTTGCCATGTGCTCGTCCACGGCAGCCAGTTGGCGCGGGGGCCATTGCCGCCAAATTGGGCTGTGAATAGCGTCTCTCGCGCGTAGTTGAGGGGGAAGTCGATCTCGGGTGTATAGGTCCCGGGAGCGGCTAAGTCAAACGAGACGATATGAACGTGTAGGTCGGCCTGATTTTGGCTGGTTTCTGCGCTACAAACAATGCCCAAGTAACCATTGCCGCCATAAAAATTTAGTGCCCACGGGCGATAGTCTCCATTAGCGCAACCTGGGTCGCTGATTGGGTAGGCAGTAACGTTGCCACTGGGTGCAGCCGAGCCGTCTGTAGGCAGACCTGCTGTATCCACACGGATGAGCTGGCGCTGATTCAGGTTAACGAGCCAGAGCGCACCATCGGGCGCGATATCTGCGCCGCCAAAGCCGACCGTGCCGACCTTGGCAAAGGCGTCCAAATCGACGCTTCGACCCGCTCGTATTTCGTAGTCATCATCTAGCGTACCGTTGCTGTCCACTGTACGTTGCACCGTGCCCAGATCGATACTGGAACCGCCGTTGGCCGGGGTGACGCCCTGTAAGGTAAAGCCAGGGCTGCCGGCATTGAAGTTCCCGCCTGCTGCACTATAGGCCGTCACGTAGACGCCATCTACCGTATAGGTGTCAGTTCCATTGAAGTTTGCCAGCGGGCCAAGTCCCACGTGGCGCTTGAGCACGGCGGCGCTGTAGAGCCTGCCATCGTTGGCGCTGTGGGTGTTGGCCCACGTTGCCCCCATCTCGTCACTGCCTGCGTCGGTCGTATTTGCTGTGGGACCATTGCTGTAGTCAAAGGAGAAGAGTCCGGCATCGACAGTGCCAGGACCGCTGCTGTAACAGCTCGTGGCAACGGTAGGAGCCGCGCACGTTGACGGCCGCTCCTTGGAGGTGAAGCCTGCATTGACGACGGTCCAGCCGCTGCCGACATGCGCAAAATTGACGCTGGTCTGGTTGTCTCGACCAAAGACGGTCGGATCCAGCGTTTCATCATCACCTGTGGCCATGAGCGCCGCGGCCATGACGGTCGCGCCGCCAACCGAGGGCAGGCTAAAGGTGATGCGGGTGCTGCCCTCAATGCCGCTTTCGGGCAGGAAGATGTATTTACCATCCGCATCGGTGACGGTGCTTGTCATCACACCATTGGCATCCACTGCTGTCACAGTGATGTTTTCCAGCCCTGCTTCGTTGGCGTCGCGCTGACCGTCGACATCGTTATCGAGGAAAACAAAGCCGCGGATGCCGCTGTTAGGGGTGGCAAAGGTAAAGCGCTGGCCGCTGATAAAATTAATGTCGCTGATAGTGTAGAGACCGCCGCCCTGAGCCGTCATCTTCTGGGCAGATTCGTCGCCAAAATCGCCGTCCATGTCGCTGTCAACGAGCAGATAGAGAAGGCCAAGTACCTCTGGCAGGTCCATGTCGGGATTGTCCACGTTGATTTGCAGCGAAACCGCGCCAACGCTGCCCGTCTCCTGCACCATCCACTCGCGGGCCAAGCGATCTTTGCCAGCGGGTACGCCGCTGGCTGCTGTGTCAGAGATCCAAAAAGTAGCGTCCAGGCCGTTGTTGCCCCAGAGGAGAAAGTTGCCATCGCCCAAGGAGGTGCGGCTGCTGTCGGTGTTGGGCAGCGTAAAGTCATTATCATGGCTGATAACCACAACGCCATCAGCACTCGTCGAGCCGGAGATGCGTTGATTCAGGCCAGAGCGATCATCCTGCCCCAGACCAGCCACATTATTATGGAACGCGACATTTGCAGTGGCGTCCCAAACGATCGTATCAACCGAGTTGGTGTAGCTGATTGATTGCGTGCCCGTGAGCGTAATGCCATACTTCAGGGCCAAGTAGGATTCAACTCTATGGATTGATGCTTGATCAAGCGCAGTCGAATAGATAACCACCTCAGATATCGGGCCATCAAAAAAATGCCGACCACCATTGAGAGAAGTAATACGTGCGCCTAGCACCATCGTGTCGGCAGAGGAGTTGTTGGCACAAGGGAACGATGATTCGCCGCCACCGTTGAGTGAAATCGTACCTGTGCTGGTCGATTCACGCACATAGGAGACGAAATTCGCTTCGCCAGCAACAACAGTTCTGGCGGTAGTACCCGCACAGGTTGGCGTGCCGCCGCCACCTAGGCCCTTACTACCGTTTCCGCTGCTAAAAGACAGCATCCACTTATGGGAACCTGTGTTCCTGTACCCCAGAATCATTCTGGTATCGAGCGCATCTGGTGCCGTAACAGCAAAAACAGAATGGTCAACAGCCCCGATCAAGCCGAGATCGGTCGCAAACTGTAGATAGTCGTTGGAGCCATCAAAATTGATACCCGGATTGTAGTTAATGGCTGCGTCGCTAAATGTTGGCTGTCTACTTACCGTTGCCTGCGTTGCGTCATTCCCATTGTTAGTCTGGTCACTCCACAATGCACCACTCGCGGTGCCATCATCGCCTTTAAGCCAGAGGTTAAGGTCGGTATCGATACCGCCGGGTCCAGTGGCTTGAGCCTGGGCGATAGATGGCCCAAGCCCTACTCGCCTGGCTGATGAGGTGAATCCTCTAGATTCTACAATTTGTCCAACAATACCAATTGCTGGCTCGCAATGGAAAAGGAGAAGCAGGCTGATAATGAGTAGGATCCTGCCCCGATATCCAATGGAAAGATGGCTAATTCGATTCCACATTGTTGATTACTCCTCGGTCCAATTTCTGACCTTGGTCTCTTTTGAAATCCGCTGTTTGATTCAGTATTCGCGTTGAGAGTACAATACGTGAATACCGCTCCAGGTAAGGTTGTAAGACCTTCTCCTAGATTCACCATACGTGCACATGAGGACGAAACGAGCATGACTGATATGGGAACGCTAAGAAGTGAAGTGTTCCTTTGGGGTGTGGAATATGCGTAAATGTTTGACTATTTCTTATGGTAGAATAACAGGTTCAGGGGTCACAATACATCCGTCATTTTATGTAATAGCATCAAATATTGGTGATCGAGTTGACGGGGCAATAGGTATAGAATAATGAAGCTCTAGGGAGGCGGCTTATGGCTGCTCATAATGAAGGCTCCCACAAATTTGCATCGACTAAGACTCGTCGGACCGTGTTCGGGCTGATGACTGGTTTCCCATGAACTTCTTCGAGCTTCCTGCTGATCTGTGCTTTTCCCATGTGAGGGTGGGCTTTCTTCAGACCAATCACTTCTGCTTCAATGGCTGGCTCGGTTCGGTGTGGGTTAATGGGTGCATGGCTGCGCTCTACTTCTAATGCACTATAACCGCCTTCCTCAAAGCGCTCTTTCCAGTAGTAAAAGGTACTACGGCTCATCTGGGTTTCTGTACATGCCTTTTGGATACTGCCTGTCTTTTCCCAGATGGTAAAGAGCTTACAGCGCCTTTGGGCAGCAAGATTTGAATTGTAAGAGATAGAATTATTTGTCTTCGACTTGTGCATGTGGGCCCTCCCTTATAGCAATACATATTGAATAAAAGACGATTCAAGGCCGGTTTTCTGGATATATTTTTGCCTCAGGTTTAGATAATATCTCTATTCGTATGACCTATCATCTCTGGCAAGTATTCGCTGCGATAACTCATCACTTAACTTAATAAACAGATGGTCAAGCTTGGTAAATGCCCAACGTTCTTGCGTCTCAACATTTAGCAGTACATAACGCAGCCTCACTGGCGAGGCATCATATTTCTCATACCAAACCCGGATGATAAACGAGTCAGGAATGGATGCAAACAGGGTATTCATAAACAGGATTGCAATT
The DNA here is from genome assembly GCA_039028975.1 of Chloroflexota bacterium. Taxonomy (GTDB): domain Bacteria; phylum Chloroflexota; class Anaerolineae; order Caldilineales; family Caldilineaceae; genus JAHBNG01. The sequence continues at coordinate 25,695 of JBCCHB010000164.1, read as the reverse complement.
GCTCATTAGTTGTGGTTCAATTGATGTGTAGAAGGCAGATGGCAAGTTATCATATAGGCGTGAAGAGCGCGTAGCAAACAGCGTGAAAATGGCGTAATTGTGCTATGAAATGAGTATTGCTCACCATGACGAATAATCTTCAGATTACCCTCTTCGGACATCCTCAAATCCTTTTGGACCAGCACCCAATCGAGCAAGAGATTCCCCTAAAGGGGCAGGCACTGATCTACTATCTGGCAACGCTTGCCCAGCCAGTGGCGCGTGAATCCGCTGCCACGTTGCTGTGGCCGGATGTGTCCACAAGAACCGCTCGGCAGTCTCTCCGCAGCCTGTTGGTTACCCTTCGCAAACGGCTTGCGCCCTTCATGGAAGCCACGTTGCAAACCGTTGCCCTCAGGACAGAGCAAATAGAAACGATCGATGTTCTTCACTTTCTAAAGAACCTTAATCCGCCGGGAATCAAAATCGAATCTAGTCAGGTCAGCGACCTCCAAATATGGCAGGCAGGGCTAGACCAGTACCGAGGCGATTTTCTTGATGGATTTACGATTCCAGATTGCGTCGAGTTTGAGGAGTGGGTGTTGATTCAGCGGGAAGATCTGCGTCAGCGCATGATTGCCAACTCGCTCTATCTGGCCGATGCTTACAGCGCCACAAGCCTCTTTGCACTGGGTGTCGACTGTCTCGCTCGGCTGCTGGCAATTGAACCCTGGAGCGAGGCCGCCTATCTGAAACAGATGGAGCTACTGGCAAAGCTCGGTAGGCGGAGTGAAGCGATTCATCAATATGAGCGCTGTCAAGTCATTCTGCGCGAAGAGTTTGGTCTAGAGCCCAGCCCAGAGTTGACGACACTTTATTCACAGATTCGAGCTGCTGAAATTGACGTTGTGTCTTCCACCTCAACAGCCATAGAAGGAGAAGAAAAAAGAGAAGGGCAGAGGCAAACCCGATCGAATCAGGCACAAGGCATAATGGATGTAGAAGGAGATCATAGACAAACTGAGCCACCCCCAGAACAGAGGCAGTTTTCCACAGCTGAATCTGCTTATGGGTACTCAACAGTCGTTGCTTCCAGTAGCGGCTTTGATCCACCAACAAATATCCCTGTGCCCATAACGCCGCTCATCGGACGTGAGGACGAGTTGGCATTTATTCACCAAAGATTAGCCCACGATAGCTGTCGCTTGCTGACCATTGTTGGACCTGGCGGCATTGGCAAGACACGGCTGGCTCAAGAAGCGGCGCGTCAACTGTGGCAAGAATCGACCGACAACGGATTCTATGCAGACGGTGTTTACTTTGTCGAGTTAGTTGGCATTAAGCCGACTATGGCGGAAGCCTCTAGTGAGGAAGAAAACGATGGCAAGGGGATCCCCATGGGTGAGAGCATCATCCAAGCGATTCTTGACGTTCTAGACATTCCACTGAGCAATCAAGCCCGGCCTATGGATCAACTGGCGCGTACCCTAAATCGGCGCAAAGTACTCTTGCTGCTAGATAACATCGAGCATTTAGTAGACGGTGTAAACACCCTATCCGAGCTACTGACATCTGCATCTGGGGTGACGTTACTCGTAACATCCAGAGTTCAGCTTGCGCTCTATGGTGAGCAATCGCTCTTTCTCAACGGGCTACCTTGTTCGTTACCAAACTACTCTGACAGTAGCATTTCTAAGTTAGAAATCATACCAGCAGCTGAACGGCTCTTTATTCAACAGGCTCAACTGGTTGACCGCTACTTTCTCAGCGCTGTGTCTGACTCAGCAATCAAGACACTCTCCGAGAGCGACAGGAAGACACTGGAACAGGTAACGCGTATCTGCCAGCTAATTGATGGGATCCCCTTGGCGATTGAGATGGCGGCTAGCTGGATAAGCCTCTTCGACTGCAGCACAATTGTGGCAGAGCTGGAGAGTGGGAATGAGCTTCTGCAAAGCCAACAACGCAATACGCCCTTGCGGCATCAAAGCATGCAAGTGGTCTTTGATACCTCCTGGCAGTTGCTCAGCGGTGATGACCAAGAGATCTTGCTGCGTCTCTCTTTTTTTCAGGGTAGCTTCTCTTATGCGGCAGTTCAACAGGTAGGGAAAGCAACGCTTATTCAGGTAAGTGCCTTGATGGGCAGTTCCTGGCTTTGGCAGATAAATGACAAACGTTACCAAATGCATGAGTTAGTACGTCAATATCTGGCTGAGAAGCGTATGGCTAATGAAGTGCTAGATTCAGCCGTGCAGCGTGACCATGCCTGCTACTTTGGTCAGTGGCTCGCTCAGGCTCCAACTGATTCCATGGGCTGTGCAGATAACAATTTGCTTCACGATATGGATTTAGAGCAGTCCAATCTGGATCAGGCTTGGCAGTGGGCATTGAGTCATGAACAGGCAGAGATCATTGAACAGCTATCTGAAGGAATGAGGTTCTATCACTTTTACAGAGGTACCTTCCAGCGTGGCGAAGGATTATTTACTCAGGCGCTGAATGGTCTATCTCATGTGTTTAAAGAGGAGGGGCATGATTCACTCCACGGAAAGTTGTTGATTGCACGAGGCTATCTCTTACTTCCTCAGGCTCGGTTGGAGCAGGCCAGAGAACTAATCTACCAGGCGCTAGATTTATTTGATGAGCAGAGCAATGCTTGGCATTGCGCCATTGCTTATCTTATACTTCACGAAATTGCAACTCGTAGTGGGAATCAGGAGCTACCAGCCGTCTCACTTCATGAATTATGTGATACCTTTCGTCGGCTTGAAGATCAAGTCCGTGAAGCACAGTGCTGGGGGTTAATCGGCTCTGGAGAAGCGTATACAAGCAATTATCGTTCAGGGCGTTTATCCTTACTGAAAGCACTCGAATTATCCCACCAGACCCAGGAGCTGAATTATGAGGCGAATAACTTATATCATTTGGGGGTTTGGGCCTATAGAGAGCGCCATCTGGATCGAGCGGTTGAATACTTGACACGAGCAAGTGATCTGGCGAACAAACGCAAACTCATGCACAATGAGATTGCGATCAGGCAGGCACTCATGGACGCGCAGATCTTAGCTGGTCAGCTAGGTGATGTGCGCCACAGCATCGCCAAAATCAACAAAATTGTCACTGAAATTGATTCGTCTACAGGACGCTTTGCCATTGCATATATCCAAGCGGTTCTTCACCTACAAGCCAGGCAATACGACAATGCCCTAAATCAAATACGGCAAGCGTTAACAGAAAAGGAATCTGCAAACACCGACATCCATGATCTCTGCAAAATGTACTTTGTCTTAGGCACGATATACAGCCGAAACGCACTATGGGATGAAGCCAGAGAAGCATTGACAAAACTTCAAACGATAGCGTCAGACGCCAATGACACAGCCTACAAGATGAGCGCGCTGGCGGGGTTTGCAGAGATAGATTTGGATCATGGAGAGCAAGCACAGGCAGTTGCCCACGTTAAAAGTATCCTGGCATTACTGCCTCAGAGTCATCTAAACCAATCAAGCGTTCCAGATTATCAATACGTCTATCTAATCTGTATTCGGGTTTTGCTTACAATTGAAGATGGCCGAGCTAAGAATTTATTAACCGATGCCTACACACATCTCCAGAACCAAGCCGCTCAGATTCAAGATCCAGAGATACGTCACTCCTTTTTAGCCAACGTCCCATCAAATGCAACCATCGTGGAATTGTTTAAAGACGCACAACGGTAGTATAGGCACAGGTAAAACGATTATGTCTGCTCTGTTGCAGTGGCGCATTCATAGAGTCGGCTAGTGGCGACACCGAATATCTATGTGCTTTCAACGCGCTCTTTCAGGCATTGGTTGAACTCTGTATATGTCTCTAACATCTGCGCGGTAAATGATTTAGCAATTATGGGGCTGAGCAACCCTGTTATCCGGTCGGTTTGGGCAAAGAGTGTACGCTGCCCATCACCAATGGGTGACACTTTGTAGACATGGTAATCCTTTGTCAGCGGGATAACCGGGTCCGACCAGCCAAACATGACCCCATCTTCAACAATGAGCGTGTGTGTAAGCTTGTTGACCTTACCGCTCCAAAAATAGTCACATTCTACTTTGGCACCATCTTTTAACTCACCGCGTAATCCCCTTAATGCAGGACTCCATTCACCGATTTTTTCAAAGTCTGTCAGCACTTGCCATACCTTTTGTGGTGACGCATCGATTTCGATCTCCGTGTGAACTGCCCAATTGCCATCTTCATTCTTGAACTGTTTATTTTCCATTATGATTTTCCTAATTGTGCATCGGTATTGTGCATCGATAGATGTTAGGTAGATGTAGGGGTTAATTAGCTAGTACAAGGAGGCTCAAATAGACCGAGAGTTAGAAACCGGGGGTTTAGCCTTGGAGTCACTCTGAAACTCGGTGTTAAACCCCTGGTTTCTTTTAGGCCCCTCTGTACTAGCTCATTTGAGCTTGATAGACAGTTGGTGACACCCCAACTTTTTTTTTGAATAGGCGTGAAAAATACTTTGGGCTGTCAAACCCTAGCGTGTATGCTGTTTCAGAAATCTTACTTCCTGGCTCGAGTAAAAGATTCTTGGCTTCGTCAATCAGATACAGATGGATATGTTCGATCGCTGTCTTCCCCGTTTCCGCCTTTAGCGAGTCACTCAAATAGCGAGGTGAGAGACCTAATTCCCGAGCGATTGTGTCCACACGTGGCGTCCCTTGCACCTTAAATTGATCTGCCTCAAAATATTGAGTCATTGCATGTTCAAATTGGGCAAGAACTGCCCCAGACATCTCCTGCCTGTGTATGAATTGCCGCTTGTAGAATCGATTAGCGTATCTGAGCAGTGTGTCAATTTGGGAGAGGATAATCTCTCTACTAAATTCATCAGCATTGTTCTGATATTCTGTTCCAATATTCTTGATGATCGATTCAATCACCCGTTCTTCCCTGGGCGAAAGATGCAACGCCTCATTTCCCGCATAGGTAAAGAAGCCATACTTTTTGATTCGATTTCGAATATCGTGATCCTTGAGAAAATCCTCATGAAAGAGAATCGAATAAAACTTTGCATTGATGACGACATTATCAATCTCTATCTGGTGTCTTGGTGCGGCAAAGAGCATGGTTCCATTGGTGAAATCATATTTTGTTCGACCATAGCGCATTGCGCCTGAGATGACCTTTTTCAAACCAATCCGATAAAAGTCCTGAGTAACAATATATGGCTCATCCTCAATCGGTTTTCGGAAGCCCTCTCTCGAAGCATCATCCGAAATGACGCTCAACAATGGATGCTCGGGGGCGGGTAGCCCATAAAATTGATGGGCTTCGGCAATTGTTTTAAAATGGAAGGTCTTCAAAATACGCTCTCCATGTATTGCTTGTATGAAATCAATACACTTGAGTTTACAATAAAGGGTAGAATAGGTAAAATCAACCCACAAAATCACGTAAATGGTTCACTTTTTGTCTAACAAACCCTGAGAGATATCGAGTTATCAGGAGATTAAGCAGATTCAAGCTCGACAAGAGTGCTGGCAAGGCATTGCAGCAAATAAAAGACCGCGGCTACGCTGACAGATACAGCGCAGACCCGCGGCCTAAGGTGCTGAACGACATCAACTTTAGCGGTGAGCATGAGACAGTGGATGGGTGGAAGATGATGGAGATGGCAGGGCGAGGGGTGAGTGGGTGAGCGGGCGATATTCCGTATACGAAGTCACCCACACAATGGAGACACTCATGGAACTACAACCTGGACAACGTCCATTGAATGTCCGTCAAAGCGTCCGAAAAACGCCCGAAGGCTGCCAGCAAACCCGTTGCATTGCTTCCTCTGATGAGCAGATGGAAAGTGAAGAGAATCTGGGCTTCGCCATCACCGTTGGCGTGCAGTATGTGGAGAAGAATTTACCAGAGCTGTTTGAGGTCTTGAAGGAGCGTGGGAGTCAGAGGTGAAAGAGAGACCGATAATCTTTAGTGGCGATATGGTTCGTGTCATCTTGGATGGGAAGAAAACGCAGACGCGTCGGGTCATCAAGCCTCAACCCGAGATGTTTAATCATGGATTTCCATGCACCAACAATGATGGTATGATCACCTGTCCCTATGGAGAGGCTGGCGACCTTCTTTGGGTCAAAGAGAATGCGTGGATTTCGCCCGCAGAGTGGTGTAAACGGGATGACGCCACACATTTTGATTACGAAGATAAGGCCAGGGTTGTGCAGTATGAAGCGACAGTACCAGATGGTTGGGCGGCTGGGGAACATGGAATCAAGAAACGTTCTTCGCTATTGATGCCAAAATGGGCCAGCCGCATCAGGTTAAAGGTGGAGGACGTCCGAGTAGAGCGGGTGCAGGAAATCATCAATCATTTCATGGATGTGCGCAAAGAGGGTATTCCGGCAACTGGAGGGCATGGCGAGTTTGCTTGGGTGTGGGACAAAATCAACGCCAAACGTGGCTATAGCTGGGACTCTGACCCGTGGGTCTGGGTGATTGATTTTTCTGTAGTCGAGGTTAAGGAGGGGGCCAATGGCGGAATATAGCAAGATAGAATGGACTGACCACACGTTCAACCCCTGGATCGGATGCACCACGGGACGAAAATGATCGGCTAATAGACCTCAGCAAACGTTCCCTCAGCCAATGTCACGCCAGGCAGGGCCAAGCCCGGTGCAGCCAGATTCGCCAGTTCATTGCGGAAAACTGCCCCACCCCGCATCACCAATTGAATGTTGCGCAGCTCTTTAATCGTTTGGTCAGGGCACCCATCGATCACGAGCAAATCGGCTTCCTTACCAGCGCTGATCGTACCCGTCTCGCCGGGAACACCGCATAGCTTGGCCGAATTATGGGTGGCTGCCTTGATGGCATCGAGCGCACTCAACCCCATCTCTGTCAATAATTCAACTTCGCGAATCGTGGCTACCGTGCTATCAACCGGATCACTGGGCAGCAAGTCGGTGCCAGTGCAGAGCGTTACCCCAGCAGCGACCGCCCGCTGAATCGATTCCCGATGAATGGCTGCGGCAGCATTGGCCTTTCTCAACATCCACTCTTGGACACCATGGCGTCGCATATAATCCAGCTCTTGGGTCACACAGAGCGTTGGGGTCAAATAGGTCCCAGCCTTGGCCATCATGGCTGCCGCCTCGTCGTCAAAGTGGTAGCCATGCTCAATCGACCCAATCCCCAGCCGCACGCAATCTTTCATGGGGCCTATGCCGCCGGTATGGGACGCAACAAGTTTGTTGGCGCTCTGTGCCACTTCCACTACCGCGCGTACCTCGTCATCGGCCATCTGCTTATCGGCGGGTTTCTCGCCCGGTGTGCCTATCCCACCCGTTAGGCAGATCTTGACCAGATCAGCACCCGCACGCAACTGTTCCCGTGCCGCTCGCCGAAAGCCCTCAACACCATCAACTTCCAGACAGCCCATTGAGTTGTGTCCATGGCCACCAGTGGAGATGAGCGCGTGTCCGGCTGATTGCAGTCGTGGCCCAGGCAAGATACCCTTGTTGATGGCATTGCGCACGTCGATATCGGCAAAGTGCGCTTCCCCCACCGCACGGATACTCGTTGTGCCGCTGTAAATCGCCTCCAATGCGCGACGATAGACCAGCATAACCCGATAGCCACGATCAAATTGATCGATGCGTCGTTCGGGAAAGGGTAGACGTAGCGCCAAATGAACATGGGTATTGAAGAGACCCGGCATGATCGTCTTGCCAGCCAGGTCAACAATCTGATCGGTTGGCTCGGGGGTTGGGACATTGCCCTCATCCGCTGCCCCACACCATTCGATGGTGCTTCCATTCACCACCACAGTTGCTGCTTCTACTGCCGGTTGGCCAGTTCCATCGATCATTCGACAGTTTGTAAAGAAGGTTCGCATGAATTGGTTCCCTTTTGGTATCGGTAGGTTGAAGATTGAAGGTTGAAGGTTGAAAGTTGGGGTGCTGAAGCGGCACGCTTGTAGCCACCTGTCACCTACCCCCGTCTACGCAACCCCTCGCCCATCAAATTTGCACCAGTAACAAAGAGCGCAATCGCCATGCCGGGAAAGACTGCATTCCACCACGCAATGCTCTGGATTGCACGGGCTTCACTCACCATGCTGCCCCAGGCCGGCGTGGGGGGCTGCACGCCAAGGCCCAAAAAACTGAGCGCGGCCTCGGCTAGAATCATGCTTGACATATTGACGGTGGCAATCACAGCTAGCGGCGGCAGTACAGAAGGGAAGAGGTGTCGCAGCAGAATCCGGTTGCGCGTTGCACCGACCGCTTGGGCTGCCAAGATAAACTCTCGATTGCGCAACGATAACGTCTCACCACGGCTCACGCGGGCATATTGCACCCACGTCACCAACCCAAGCACCAAGATCATATTGAAGAGGTTTTGCCCCATGGCAGCGAGGATCGCAATGGCAAGGAAGACAGGGGGGAATGATAGTTGGATATCAATCAGACGGCTGATTATACGATCAACCCAACCGCCCCAAAAACCGGCAACCAACCCGGCCACAATGCCAATCGTCCCCCCCACCAGGACCGATAATAGCCCGACAGCAGTAGAGACACGTGCACCATAGATCAAGCGGGAGAGCAGGTCACGACCCAGTCGGTCGGTACCCAGCAGATAGGTTGATTTGCCCCGCTCCATCCAGACCGGTGGTAACAGAGCTTTCGTCAGCGCCTGATCCGTATAATCGTGGGGACTTAGTTGGGGTGCAAAGAGAGCGGTCAAAACAATCACCACCACAATGGCTAGACCGACCCAAAATTGTGCGCGCGTCCCCTTACTCATAGCGGATCCTTGGGTCGAGGAGGCTGTAGAGCAGATCGACAACCAAGTTGATGAGTACAAAACCTATGCCCACAACCAACACCACTGCACGCACCAATGGCAGGTCCCTCGTCTGGATACCCTGCAACATCAGCCAGCCCACACCTGGCCAGGCAAAGACCGATTCGACAACGACAGAGCCGCCAAGTAAACCGCCTAGTTGGAGGCCAAGCACCGTAATTGTCGGGATCATAGTATTGCGCAGCGCGTGGCGATAAAGTACCAACCGTTCGGTAAGACCCTTGGCACGTGCCGTGCGTACATAATCCTGCTGAAGTACATCAATAAGCGTTGAGCGGATCAGCCTTGAGACAAGACCAATGCTGTAGAGGGCTAGGGTAAAGGCTGGCATTAGCAAGTGACGCCACGTGCCGCTACCCGACGAAGGAAGCCAGCGTAACTTGTCCGAAAAGGCCAAAATCAACAAGATACCAAGCCAGAACGAAGGGATGCTGATACCCACAAAGGTAATGACGGAGAGCAGCCAATCCACCGGACCACGGGCATGGGTTCCAGCCCAGATGCCCAGCGGAATACCAATGACAATGGTCAACCCCAGAGCAAAGAACGCAAGTTGCAGGGTGGCAGGAAGCTTTTCTAGGACAAGTCCCAGCGCTGATTGCTTATACCGAAAGGATTCACCCAGATCCCCCTGCAATGCATTGCCCAGAAAGCGTACGTATTGGACTGGAATTGGCTGATCTAGCCCGTAGAGTTGTTTAATGCGCGCCACATCTTCCGGGCTGGCGTCCAACGGTGCCAGCAGCGTCGCCGGATCGCCCGAGAGATAGATCAGAAGAAAGACCAATAGGCTAACGGCTAGCAGAACCCAAAAGAGATGCTGCAGCCGCTGAATTAGATAGTGCCACACGGTGAGTTTTGATGAGGGATCTGTGACAGCGAGACACGTGATTCGTGATGTAATTATATGTTAAGAATCAGGTGCCTTGCTTTATGCATTATGCCCGATGAAGGTTTCCCAGCCGGATAATTCCATCCTGGTGCGCTTCCCAACCTTGTGCTTCGTTGCGTACACCGTAGATCCCCTGTTGGTTCCAGAGGAAGACCCATGGACACTCGTCATAAACAAGTTGACCAAGTCGCTTGTACATCTCATTGCGCGCATCCGCATCAAGGGTCTTGGGTGCATCATCGATCAGTTGATTGGCTTCTGCATTGTCATAGCCTTGCCAGGCCGCGCCTTCGTTGCCCGAGTGGAAGTTGATGCTCACCGTGGCGTCCAGCAGCACTCCTACCTGCTGGAAGAAGAATGCATCGTGGGTCTTGCCTAACACGCCCTGGACAAAGGGGCTCCAATCCATGACCTGCACCGTTGTCGCTACCCCCACATCTGACCACATTTCGGCAATCGCTTGGCTGGCCAATGTATCATTAAGGTAGCGACCGTTGGGTGAGATCAGCGTCATCTCGAAGCCGTCAGCATAGCCCGCTTCAGCCAGCAATTCTCGGGCCTTATCAGGATCGTAGGGATATGGCTCCATGGCCGCATCGTGGCCAGGAATGCCGGGGCCAAAGGGGCCAGCCAAGCGGTAAGCCGCATCCTGCATGATGGTGCTGATGATCGTATCCACATCGGTTGCATAGTTGAGCGCCTGGCGCACGCGCACATCCTGCAATGCTTCCACTTGCAATAGATTAAGTACGATTATTTGTGAACTTAGCTGGCGAAATGCCACAATGCCTGCATCTGGATCCGCGTCAATTTCCGCCACCTGTAGTGGATCAACCGGCGTAATCATTTGGGCCTGCCCTGTCTTTAGCTCAACCACACGGGTTGTGCCCTCCGAAACAGGGCGCCAAATGAGCCGCTCCAGTAGTGGCTGTCCACTAAAGTGGCCCCCTTCAACGGCATCCATGACCATGCGATCACCTGGTGTCCACTCAACAAATTGATAGGGACCAGTTCCAATGGCCTCCTGGGCTGGATCGACCTCACCGCTGGTAATTGCCTGGGGCAGAATCTCGCAGTAGGTGGCAAGCACCTCGGCCAGCAATGCAAAGGGACCATCTGTCTTCATATGGACTGTTAGGTCATCAATAATTTCCACTTCCGTGACTGGCGCCAATTGGGCGGCATAGACATTTTCCAGATCAGGACTCTTAAAGCGTTCAATCGTATCCTTCACATGTTGGGCGCTAAATTTCTCGCCATTGTGAAAGAAGACTTCATCGCGCAATCTAAATTCCCACGTGGTGTCATCAACTACAGACCACTCAGTCGCCAGCGCTGGAATAACCGTCATATCGGGCGAACGTTCGAGCAGCTTGTCGTACATGGCCCACATCATCCCTTTGGAAGCGCCAGAGGTCGTCACGTGGGGATCAAGGGATTCGGCATCGACCCCTTGGACAATCACCAACTCACCAACCGGGCCATCGGGCGCTTCCATCTCATCAACGGTCATTGTCGCTTCATCACCAACCGGTGCCGCACAGCCATTGAGCAAGCCCGTAGCCGCCCCAACGCCAATCAAGCTCGACAGTTGCAGAAAACGTCGGCGATCCAAGGTCGCAAGGGAAAATGTGTGCATTTGTCTATTCATGGGTGGGTCTTCCTTTGGGTGTATATCTGGCAGACGCCAGAAATAGGTGATAAGATAACTGGACGATCGTGATAACGGAACACTGCTACTAGAGAGAAAATGTACCATTATGCGGAGCCAAAAAAATTGGCATCTCCAAAAGGGGGTAATTTGCAGCGTGAATTGGTGTAATTATAGCGTGCTGCCTGTAGGTAGCCAAACCGCTTACATAACCAACATCCAACCAATACCCCAATGGAAAAATGGAGCTCATGTCATCCCAAATTAGCATCGCTTTCCAAACCGATAAACCAATCGCCGCCTACGGTCCTTTAGCCAAAACTGTAGAAGAGTACGGCTTCTCTACCGTATCCGTCTACAATGATATGCTCTATCAACCTGCCTGGCTACCGCTGATGGAGATGGCACACGCAACCGAACGCATTGAGATCGGTGTCGCTGCTGTCAACCCCTTTACTTGCCATCCCATCAACATTGCCAGCAATATTGCCCTCATCGATGAAGCCTCCCAGGGACGGGCTTACCTAGGCCTAGCGCGCGGTGGTTGGCTTGACTATGTGGGGCTTCATCCTCAACGCCCAATTGCGGCTCTGAAAGAAGCCTTTGGCAGCATTCACCATTTGCTGGCCCAAAAGACGGAACCTTTTGTTGCCAACCAGTTCCCTCTAGCTGGCGGAGAAGCGTTACGCTGGCAAATTTTGCGCACTGATATTCCACTTCTACTGGGAACTTGGGGACCAAAGACAATTCATGCCTGCATCGAGCATATTAACGCTGTCAAAATTGGTGGAACGGCAAACCCTGATGTGGTCCCTTACTTAAAGCAAGCCATAGACGATGCAGCCGGAAAAGCAAATCGTCCAGCAGCCAAAATTCAATTGGTCATCGGTGCCGTGACCGTAGTTGATGAAGATGGGGATGCTGCGCGTCAACTGGCCAAACGAGAGGTGGCCCTCTACCTACCGATCATTGCTCAGCTTGATCAGAGCCTCGACATTGAGCCAGACCGACTGGAACGGATTAATGCGGCAGCAGAATCCTTTGACTTTGAGCGAGCAGCCAGGGATGTTTCCGATGAGCTGCTGGCAAAACTTGCCTTTGTGGGTACGCCCAGTGAGGTAGCGGCACAAGCCGTTGCCCTATTTGAAGCAGGCACAGAGCGCGTCGAATTTGGCACACCGCATGGCCTTTCCACGCAGGGAGGGCTACGTCTGCTTGGTGAAAAGGTACTGCCGATTTTAAAACCCTACCTGGAGGGCCAATAATGTCTGCTTGGATTGTCTCGCTCATACCCGTCCGCGATGGATTTATCGTTGCGCCGCAGAATTTATAAGGTCATTGAATGGATCAACCTGTAACTCAGCAATCACTATCCAGAATTGGCGCCATTCGTCAATCACTGAGCCTAATGTCGGGCAACATCTTGGTCTTGTCCATCACCGACTTGTTGGGCAACTTCAGTCGGCGACTCGTCTTCCCCTATGTTTCGCTCTATATTTTGGCCCTGGGCGGCACTGCGGCCCAAATTGGGCTCGTGACCGCGCTCGCCCCATTGGCCGGGCTACTGGTATTTCCGCTGGGCGGTTACATTGCAGATCACGCCAATCGGGTTCGATTGATCGTACTTGCTGGGGTATACATGTCATTCCTGGTGTTATTACGTGGCCTTGCACCCAGTTGGGAGTTCATCGCGGTGGCAGCCCTCATACAGGGGGTGGTTGCTATCCAGTTTCCGGCCCGATCTGCTCTCATAGCCGATTCCCTCTCACCGGAGAATCGGGGTAAGGGGATCGCCATGATGAACACCATCGCCACCACCTTGGCTATCTTTGCACCGTACCTAGCGGGCATCATTGTAGACCGCTATGGCCCAAATCTGGGTGTGCGGATGCTCTACGCAGTGATGTTCACCACGACCATCTCGGCCACGCTGATTCACTGGCGCTTTCTCAAAGAGCCAACACCGACAACAGGCAAAACCGCATCCCGCGGAATCCAATTCTCGGCGCTATCCAATACGCTCCGAGAAGCGTATAGGGCATCCCCACCATGCTAAATGCGTTTCCGCCTGCATTGAGCGCACTGGCAGGGGTGATCATCCTAACCTTCGTTGCCAACGGCATTGCCAGCCCCTTCTGGGTCGTTTACGCAGTGGAGGAGATCCAAATTTCTTCATCCCTTTGGGGCTTTATTCTCTTGCTAGAGACGGTGGTCAAGATGGTGCTCTTTATTCCTGCAGGCATCATCGCCGATCGCTGGGGGCGCACAACCACCCTTATGGTAGCCCTTTTGCTGGCTACGGTAGCCACTCCGGCCTTTGCCTTTGCTACGACCTTTATGGCGGTACTTATTGTCCGAATGGTGTTGGCCGTCTCCTTTGCCTTGGCGATTCCAGCCTGTAGTGCGCTCATGGCGGATCTGGTACCCCGCCAGATTCGGGGACGGGTGATGTCGGCGATTGGACAAGGCAGCATCCAGATCATGCCCGCTGGCGGTGGAACTGGTGGTCCTGCTGTCGGCTTCCTGATCACAATTCCACTAATGCTTTCTTCACTGGCGGGTGGATATCTCTATACAATCAATCCAAACTATCCCTGGTTTGTCGTCATGGGGACGATGTTGGTTGCAGTGATACTCACGCTGCTTTTTATTCGCGATCCCCAAACGGCCGAAATATGATTCGCCAGAAAAGTCCAATTCCAACTCTCGTTCTTCCGATTCTAGAATGATCAACCGCAAGCAGGGCATCACCGAGAAAAGGATATTACGGCAATGCATCAAAAGGAAATTACAGCACTCATTTCGAGCATCTGAGCGAGCTTTCGTTAGGTTTTACTAAATTTATGTTCTACAGTGAATCTGCAAGTTAAGTCGGGGGAAGTGGATTATGTTTATGCGCAATCGTAGAGGCTCAGTCGGTCGAGCAGGATGCGGTCTATTCTTTGGTGGGATCTTATTGGTTGGTGCACTCATTAGTTTATGGATCAACGAAGGCCGAACCAACATGGCCAAAGTAGCAGAGGCCAGCATCCGAGTCGCTATTGAAGAGATTCAGACCATTGAGAACGGCAGCTTTATTGCCTTGCAAGGGCGGCTTGAAGGGGTAGAACCCATCGGCGATGCACCTCTGCTGAAACCAGGTCCTTATATTGAAATTCAGCGCGACGTCGAAGTGTACGCCTGGGAGGAAAAGAGCAGTTCCAGCGACAATTCTGATAACCCCTCATACATTTATGAAGCCGAATGGACCGATGAACAGGAAGATTCAAGCAAATTTAACGATCCGCTTGGTCATGAGAACCCGCCTCTGGCCTACCTTGAGAAGACCATTCGCACGCCCCGTGGCCGAATCGGTTCCATTCGGGTAGAGACTGCCGAACTTTCTCAATTGCCCCTTTCCCCCTTGCCATTGACTCAAACACTGTTACGTGCCGATGATGTAGATCTGGCACTCAAAAGAAAAATTGAGGGGAACTACCTCTTTATCGGTAGTGGTTCGCTAAACGAACCGGAAATTGGTGATGTACGCATTACCTACCAGGTCTTCGAATCAGACCAGCGGGTGACCCTCTTTGGTCAGTTGATGGATGAGACAATCGTTCCGTATATAGACAGGGATGACAATCGTCTTTATCGAGCGTTTGTCTCCGGGCGCGATGAGGCCATCCAGCAGATGGGGCAAGAGTATCAATTTCTGCTTTGGGGAATACGTTTTGGCGGCCTCGTCATGAACTGGATCGGCTTAATGGTCTTGGTAGCACCATTAACCTCTCTGCTAGGGCGCATCCCTGGGTTAGGTCGCTTGGGAAATCGCGTTATCGGGCTCGTTGCGTTGGTTTTTGCCTTCCTGTGGACAACAATCGTGATTCTTGTATCGATTGTTGCTCATAATCCTATTCTCCTTGTTCTTTTTCTCCTTATGGGCTTTGGCGTTGGCTATTGGCTCTGGCAGCAGCGCAAAGAAACTCTATCACAAGCTGTATAGAGCTAGTAGCTGCAAAGCCCAACAATCTCCATCTCTGGCTGCTGGGTTACCTCATGCACTCTGCTATATTCTACTGTGAACGGGTAAATAAGGTGAAAGGATCTGACAGGTTCCGGCGTCTTTAGTATCAGAAGGGGGTATTGTCCTTTCTTCATCCAATATTCAACCAATATTCAACCAATTGTCTGGACCAATGTGAACCCAAGTGGTCCTATTTTTCCTTGATCCTTTCTCATAAATAGCTGACCCGATCCCCCGATATGGCCAGTTCTGTTGGATGCATGGATCATGAAGAAAATGTAATCTTTGACAGGAGAAAAGAACATGATTTGTGGACGCCACGGCTCGAAAGAGAGTCTAAAAGAGATTTACCAGCCCTATCAAAATGGCCAAGGGGCAGAAGTTGAAGGTCGATTTACGCGTCTTTGGGATATAGACATCCTCCGCCCTGATACCAGCCCCAAATACCTCCTTGCGAAACTCGGCAAAACAACAGGGCTTATGGATGAGGGCACCGAGGTCAACGCATTGGCGGACAGCAATATTCCTGCTGGCTTTACGTTTGTTGGTCAATTTATTGATCACGACATCACCTTTGATACGGTCTCTCAGCTTGATTCGCAAGCGAAACCGGGAAGCATTCGCAATGGACGCACGCCAGCCCTTGATCTGGATTGTCTTTATGCAGGAGGCCTGGAACAATCGCCTTTCCTTTATGTACCCGATATTGGACAGACACCTGGCGGGCGTATGATTACTCAAATCGCTACCGATCGGCATACTGGTGAGCAATTTGAGGAGCTACCTCGGTTTCCCGTAGCGGATGGGATCCAACGAGCGCTGATTGGCGATATGCGTAATGACGAAAATCCATTCGTTGCCCAATTCCACTTGGCCATGCTTAAGTTCCACAACGCCTTTATGAACCAAGGTCTTAGTCGCGAAGTGGCCCGGGACCACGTTATCCACTACTACCACCGAATGATTTTAGAGGATTTTCTGCCCCAGATCATCAATGCAGATCTGCTAAGCCATGTATGCACAGAAGGGAACTGTTACTACAAAATTAAATCGGATACGCTGCCCAACATGCCGGTCGAGTTTTCTGTGGCGGCTTATCGGTATGGTCATAGTCAGGTACGTGAGCGATATAGCTACAACAGCAATTGTGTAGATGTCGATCTCTTTGAGTTAGGAGCCTTCCGTAATGTGGAAAGCCAAATTGATTGGAAATATCTCTTTGAGCTAGAAGATGGCAACTATACCACCATGGCGCGCCAAATCGATACCGCCTTACCCCGTATCCTTATGTCCATGCCCAAACGCATTACAGGCAAGAGCGGCGACTCGTTAGCGGCTCGCAATCTGTTGCGCGGCCGAACGTTTCGTTTACCTTCTGGTCAATCTGTTGCCGAAAAGATGGCCGAAGATGAAGCCCTAATGGGCGGTGAAATTCTACCGGTTAATGAAGACCTGCGCGAGATGGGTTTCAAACAGACACCTCTATGGTACTACTGTCTGGAGGAGGCCAAAGTCTTTGGCTCTGGTAGCGAAATGGGGCCAGTAGGTGGACGGATCATCGCTGAAGTAATTGTCGGCCTACTAGAAGAGTACCGCAACCGGACAGGCAAGGGGCTTGACTACATAACAGATAAGAGCGTTCCACAAGCTAAGGCTCATCAATTCCAGGTCATCGATCTGCTTAAATTTGCTGGCGTGGCATAGACTAAGAAACAAGAACCCAACGAAACCAAACGAAAGAGCTCTCAGTTACTCTATACTCAGCTCCGTTTGAAAACACGAGTTTGGTCACTCTGGTAGAGCATCGGAAAACTCCTGTTTTTAAAACGACCGCAGTATAGATGACAGGGTCGAAGTTTTGAGTTTTACTTGATCTTGATTCCTAACGATTAGGTGAATGCAGCACAATTTTCCGCTGTTACATAGTGTTTGCATTCATACCGGGAGTTTTCCATAGTCTATGTAGGAGAGCTCAAACTTGGAATTGGAGCAGAACGAAATACAATTAGTGGGCTTAATGCTGAAAGAGAGGTTAACGATCTATGAGACCGTCAACCTCTCTTTTGATTGGCGGAAAAAGTGCCCTCAACCTGATTATTCAGGGCTAAGAATCAAACAATTCTATCATTATTTAAGTCTATTGAAATACACAAATCATTTACGATCGATTCATTACAGTGACAAATCCTCAGCACTCATTTGGTGGCGTACATCAAATTCCAGGAGCCGATACAACCCGCCGATCTGGCGGCGGTGTAGTCGCAGATGATGAGACAATCCCCCAGCGAAGCTGAATCTCGAATTCCGGAAGGTCCGTGTCAGCATTGAATGTTACCTTGCGGAAGCGCTGCCCGGTCTCCTTACCTGCTCCCATTACCCCTTCTTCAACTTCACTGGAGGAGCTCTCTGACATAGATACGCTGAAAGATTCTATCTCACCGGAGGATTCATCCAAACCTCTAGTGACAGATCGAACAGGTCCTCGAACGGCAGGAGTCGATCGGGTCATCGCCTCCATACGCCCAATGGTAAAGACAATTTTGATTAAGCCGCCCCCTCCATCAGAGACGCTTTGGCCTCCTACGGCGTCTCCTTCTTCACTCTCGCGGCGATAGGCAACAAAAGCTTGATCAACTGAAAGCCAGCGCTTTAAGGCGTACTTAATCCGATTAGGTTGCAAGACTAAGCCATCCGCAATGACCGTACTCTCATCATCGCCTGTAATGTGCATAAGAACTTGGCGTCTAGCGATATAGTTACTGAGTATCAAAGAAAATTCTTGGCCATGTTCTAACAGATAGATTCCACTCTCATTTCGTTGAACCATCTGCCCAGTTGCATCCCCCACGGCTGCTGATACCTTGATGACCTCCCCATCCGGACGTACGTCACCAGCAAATGTATCGTTGTTCTTGCGAATAGACATTTTTTTTCCTTTCTTATCAGAATCCGTTGAGCCAGAGAGCGGATGGGTCACCTTATCCTCTGGTTTCGACCGTTGTAGATCGCTCAGCGTGATTGACCCATCAATGACCTGGTTAATCTGGTTCATACTGTAGCCATCGATCAGTAGTTCACGAACATCCATGCCAATAGCGCCGCTAATCCCCCCAATAGTGTATGGTCGTGTGTAAGGTCGCGTGATAGATCGTGGCCGTTGTAGATAGTTTTTTGTCAATAGAAATCTCGTTTTTTTATGCGACTCTCGTCACAGAAAATTTATCAAAATAGAACCGCGGCCAGGGAAGTTCAGGCCACGGTTGTTTAGTTATCCCATTACTTGATACACAGTTCCGATTGTGCCTCCCGCTATTCCACGGCTCTGCCGGGAGTACCAACGTACGGGTTTCAATTCGACCGCAGTATAGCAAACAGCTATCTGATCGTCAATCTATTCTCAAATATTGGGGAGAAAGATTATATACTCGTCGTCAGAACCGCCCTGGTCGTCGTCATCAGAGCCGCCTGGAATATCATCGATAGTAATTGTATAAGTCTGCTCCACTGGGTCGCCACCGTTGCTGATAATGAGTTTGATGGTCTTGGTTCCAGTTGTCGTCCACATTGCAGCAATACTAAATTCAGTACTATTGAAGACGTAATCCTTGGTTGTATCATCGGTGATCTCGGTCCGGACCAAAATAGGTAGTGCGACATTAGGTTGGTTAATGACAACATTGAATAGGTAAGATTGGCCGGTATCACCAGTCGTTGGACCAGTTACCTCTATTAGGTCTGCCCGAAGACCGGCAATCTCAATCTGATGGGTTCGTGTAACGGCTCCCAGACAATTTTCAGCGCGTATTGTGATGGTCTTGGTGCCTGGACTTGCCCATCGGCCAACAAAGTCTTCATTAGTCTTGTTAATGGTCGTGACAAATGTTTCCTGATCAGTGGCCGATACAGTCATGGTGAGTGGTGTCATCACCTGTTCGATAAGAACCTGGTAATCGAAGGTATAATCTATACCTGTAAATCCTTCGGTTGGGCCTTCAATCTCGATGTTGGTTGGTGGCACCTGAAGGCCAGACATCTTCGTCGAAGTTCCTCGGTCCAGGGTGCCGATAATGTTCACATCCTGGGTTGTGCTGGTCGTACGCAGGGCCATCCCGTCAGGAACAGCCTTAGTTAGCGTTGTGCTCCACATTCCATTGGCATCTGCCGTGGCCGTACCAACCATCTCTAGTGCTTCCTGCTGATTATCCAGGTCATCCAAGAACAATTCAATCACACAGTTGGGGCAAGGGCTGTCTGCGCCGCTCTTACCAGATACGCTGGTTCCTTCGATGTCGGTAATCTTGGCAGGCTCAAAATTACGCCAAAAGGTTGGAACCTGTGAACTAAAACCAATCACTTTTTCCGTAGCGTCTCGAATAATATTGCCTTGCACGGTGATGCCACTGGTGCCGCCGAGATAGATAGCGGTATCTGATTCTGGCTCTTCGAAGCCCTTACGGCTACGCACAATGGTATTTTCGATTAGCTTAATACTGTCGCCAGAGCTGGTGATGGATTTGCCTATTGCGTTAATGCCAATTCCACAGACACCTACTTCATTGCCAGCACTATCGATGCCAATAATGTTGTTCTGAATCAGGGCATTCTCCGCATTACTCACGTCAATGGCCATAGGTGACGTTTCGTTTGCGGTCTGAACTTGATGGAGACCCGCAATGCGATTGTTGGTGATCATATTGTCCGCGCCACTTACCTGAATTCCCCAGCCGCCATACCAGTTATTGGGATCGTAGAGCAAGCTGCGTATACATTGATTAGCAGCGGGAACAATGGGCACAGTGCCATCTGCACGGGTACCGATTAGGTTGCCGGTCACCTCATTGTCGTCACCGGTTAAGATATTAATCGCCCGTCCGGTAGCACCAACAACGACATTATTGCGAACAATGTTGCCATCTGACTGGTTAATTGTGATGCCACCGCCCGCTAGACCATTGGGGTTGTCTTCATCCTCTAAAACCATGGATTGGCCATCTTCACTTAGGCCCATCCAAACATTTTCGACTAATTGATTGCCTTGTCGATCACGGCTAGATGCACGGCTAAGTTGGATTGTTCCACCGCCATAGAAGCCCAGGTTGCGGATAGTGTTCCCATTACGATTTAGGGATAGGGGTCCACTGGTGTTGATGAATACGGCTGGTCCATCTGTTCGCCCGCCGGGCTGAGTCGCGCCGTCGATTGTCACCATGCTTTCTGGCTCTACTACACTTGATAGGGTCTCGATGCCAGGAAGACCTGCCTCTATATTAATCGTCCAAGTCCCAGCCACGCTATTTTCCTCGTCAGCGGGCAAATCAAAGGCGATGAGGATGGGCCGGTCGGCTAGATTGCGTTTGCTGGCTTCGATGATAGCACGACGTAGGCTGCACAGACCATCTTCGGCGGGTCGTACACCATTCCCATTGAGTGTACAGCTTCGGCTCGCAGTCGTTGCATCTGGATCGCTGGTTGTGTTTACAGTTATCGTAGTTTGGAAATCCTGGCCTAACAGTGCGGGGACGTGAGCTGCAGCAGCAGGTAACGTGCTTCCAATCAGGCAGATGAGAAGCAATATATTGATGCCAATGATATGTTTGACGCTTTTCATAGTTTTTTGATAATGCCGATTACTAATGGGCTGATTGACTTTCATTTTTTCTCCTGATTAAACGGATTGAGATAAATTTGACTATGCAAGACATAATTCATGTGCTGGCCCTAGCCTATTTGCTTGCCGTTAAATTTCTGTGAGACGTACCGTGAAACACACCGTTAGATGCATCGTTAAATAAACATAAGGCTTTTGAACCAAAACGATGTTCCGCAAGCAGAGATTACCTATGGTTTTTATCGAATGTTGCGAATCATGGAACGAATACCTCTTTAAGGGTTTATTGATGACTTGTATTGCATAGTTTTCCAGGATATAGAGACGGATAATCGTTTTTCCTGGTCAACCGTATTGTATGGAACAGCCGTGATGAAAGCGTGATGTATTCAACTCAAAAACTGATCATCCATCACGCATTTGCATAGGCGTCATCACGCCCATGCTCACGCCGTCTCAAAATGGGCGTTTGGTCTTTCCGTTAGAACCAAGGAAAACACCTGGTTTGAAATCGACCATAGTATAGACAGAATATGAAGCTATAAATAAAGAATAGGATTTATCACGCATTCATCACGTTAGTAGGAGATAATAGATTTTAGGCTAGTGAAAGTCAGTAGTTTTCGTGGTTCAAGGAGCACCACAGAGGATGAAAAAGTCCCGCTAATCCATCTGGTCCGTGTTCCCTATTTCAGGGCAGAATCCCAAATCGTTCTGAATAGAGCATAATAGAGGAGATCATGTCAGAACACCGTTACTTACCAGCTTACCGTTCCTATATTGTGCGTGTTTGGTCAAGCCAGACGGGCTTACCTTCGCCGGTTCCGTGGCGGGTTCAGCTTGTTGATGTCCGTACAGGAATATCTAAAACCTTTACCGATCCGATAAAACTAGCTGCCTTTTTTTATGCAGAGGAATTGTTAGAATTCGAGGTGGAAGAAGTAGCTCAGATAGATGAAGCCACTGAGGCAGATGATGCAAACGAATCAGATCAGATAGATGATATCGATGAAATGTGAAGCACTACCCAATATCTGTACCCTCAGATACTGAATTTTGAAAGAGCAATCCCATACATGCGAAAATCAATCCTGTAATATTTGTGGCTACGCCTCCAAGACTCTGCAATATTAAAGCAGCATCCGGCAGCACTTTCCACTATACTATCTCCATAGAGTGAGAGTTATCCGCAAATAAGGAACGAGTTGTAAATAACTTGCGCGTTTCAATCGGGTGTAGCCCCTTCAAGTGCTCAAGTTATTTAATTCCCGTTCCTAAAGGGAGTAATTTGATGAACATCTATCAACAAAAACCGACGCAGGCATTTATATTCGCCTCTTGGGCCGTACTGATAGTGGGTATCAGCGCATATCTTATCGGGCTTTGGAATGCAGAGATAGAACTGACTGAGCGAGGATACCACTTAACCCTAATCTTTTATGGTCTATTTTCAGCCATTTCTTTACAGAAGAGCGTCCGTGACCGACACGAGGGGATTCCGGTAACGGATGTCTACTTTGGCCTTAGCTGGGTGTCGACCATTATCGCCATTATGTTGCTTGTATTAGCCTTGTGGAATGCTGATATGTGGTTAAGTGAAAAAGGGTTTTACGCAATGGCCTATACGATGAGTCTGTTTGCGGCCATCGCTGTGCAAAAGAATACTCGGGATATAGCAGCTATTAACCAAGATACAAGGTTAGGCCAAAGTCAAAAGGAGAAGAATAGAAGGGGACAAGAGACACATTCCGCGCAAGAGCCATTTCAAACCGAATCTACCAAAGGCTAGATAAAATCTATCTTCTCTTGATTGAATAGCGCCGAATAAACCCTCATCCCCTTCGATATTACCCGGGACGGGATGCCTCTAACGTCTATTCATTCTTCATAGAATTCTATGGCCATGACAAACTATTTTGAAAGGTATTGCGGTTTCATCGCATCTCCAGTAATTGAACAGAGAAGAAAAATTTCGTTTTGAAGGCAGTACATGTTCAAGAAAGGAAATGCTATGAATACCGTTAGATTAACATGGAGAAGAAGGCTCTTAAATAGGAATCCTTCAACCCTTATCGTTTTGGCGCTATTTGTCTCCATGGCCTTTGTTGTAGCCTGTCAACCGATTATGGTGCCGTTGGAAAGTGCTGAGTTTAGCCCGGCAGCTCAGGAAGGCGTCGAAGCTGGTGAGCGCAGCTACTACTATCATAATGGTGAACGGGTGGAGCTTGGCATCAATGCGACCCGGAGTTTTGTTCTCTTTGATGCCCAAGCTGAGCAGGAAGAGATCTCTTTATCCTTTGAGTCAAACGATGCCCAAATCCTGCAATACCAAGAGTTCGCAGCCCCAGGTGGGCTGACGCTGACCCAAGAGATTCCCACTCAGCAGTGGGCCATTATTGACAGTGATGAGCTAGAAGGCACGGCCTTTGAATCTAGCTCCTTCGCGCGAGATGCCACTGTGACCGATAACCTTCTCTATCAAGCACCCTTTTATGTGATTGCAAATGGTGAGGAGGTCGGCATCTCGCATCTGTTTTATGTCAAATTAAAGGGTGCAGAGGATTTGGGTCAGTTGCAAGAGCTGGCTCAAGAGCTAAACGTCGATATCCTGGGCAATAATCGCTTTATGCCCCTATGGTATACCTTGGCTTCCACCACTGAATCGTCGGGCAATGCCTTGGAAGCGGCCAATGCCTTCTTTGAATCAGGGTTATTTGAGGCCGCAGAGCCGGACTTTCTGGTGGATTACCGCCCCTTTCAAGTAGTCAATGATACACACTTTGGTAGCCAGTGGGGATTGCTCAATACCGGTCAACATGGTGGTACAGTAGGCATGGATATCAATATAGAAGACGCCTGGACGCTGAGTACGGGGGATAGCGACATTGTCGTGGCAGTGGTTGACCACGGCGTTGAATTGAATCACCCAGATATGCCTAACATCTCACCACTGAGCTTCGATACGGTAAATGGCACGTCGCCAAGCCAGGTGCGGGGCAATCATGGCACAGCTTGTGCCGGTATTGTGGGGGCAGCTCGCAATAACAGTATTGGGGTGGCTGGCGTAGCACCAGACATTACACTCATGTCTGTCAGCCACACTCTCGTTACCGGAGTAAATGCCTCTCAGCAGTTGGCCAATGGCATCAATTGGGCCTGGGAAAACGGTGCCGATGTGATCAGCAATTCTTGGGGGCATACTCTGCTTGCTAGCCCATTGATGGACGATGCCATTGAGTCTGCCCTCAACCAAGGTCGCGGCGGGGCTGGGACGGTGGTTGTATTTGCTACAGGTAACAGCAACGCTAGTTCTGTCGGCTATCCGGCTAACTCAAACCCTGACATCTTGGCGGTGGGGGCCATGAGTCCCTGTGGAGAACGCAAGAATCCGTTCTCGTGTGATGGAGAGAATTGGGGCAGTCAATTTGGTGATGAGGTCGATGTGGTGGCACCTGGCGTGCTGATTCCCACGACAGACATCCAGGGACAGCCCGGTTACGATACAGATGATTATACCTTAACCTTCAATGGGACGTCCTCGGCCACGCCCCATGTGGCAGGTATTGCGTCTCTCATTTTGTCCATCAATCCCCAGCTTACCCGACAACAGGTCGTCGACATCATCGAGCAGACGGCCCAAAAGGTGAGTGGCTACAATTACCAGAATGTTGTAGGGCGCAACAATGGTGGCTGGAATGATGAGATGGGATACGGATTGGTGGATGCCTTTGCAGCAGCCCTAGAAGCAACCGATGATTCATGCGACACGCTGGCCGATGACTTTGATGCAGCCCTTGATGTGAGCCAGTGGAGCATGGTCGAAAATGGTGTGGTCAATACAAACTTTAGTGATACCAATTCCCTCTTCTTCACTGGCGGGGCGAGAGCAGGCAACACCCGTTTCGCAACAACGCGGGGCATGGACGTATCAGGGGGCGGAACGATCTTGTTCCAATTGATCTTTGGCAACAGCGCCAATGGCGGTGAGAATGCCGATGCGGGGGAGGATGTGGTTTTGGAGTTTTCTACAGATGGCGGCTCGTCGTGGTCCCTGTTAGAGCAATATGATACAGAAGACTTTACTGAGTGGACGTCTATCAGCGAGTCGATTCCTGCCCCAGCCCAAAGCAGCAGCACGCTATTCCGCTGGCGACAAGTTCGGCACAGTGGTCGAAACTTTGATCAGTGGGGTCTAGACAATGTACTCATCACCTGTCCAGCCAGCGAAACGTTCCAGAGTCCGCTACGTCCCAATCAATTTGATACGTCTCTCAGAATTTGGTCGTCGGTCACCAATGGCAATCAATTTTGCCAAGAAGAGGGCTTCGAGAAGATGGCTGCGGGATTGATCGGCTGCGGTGAAGATGAGAGTTCGTATGTTGAGTTTAGAGAAGAAAATTGGCTTTCAAGGCCGAGTGGAAGCAAGAATCAGTGTTATGATATCTTTCACTCGATCAGTTGTGAGTAACGGGTCGACTCTGCTTAGCGAATCGCACATGGTAGCACCCAGCGAATCCGTAATCAGCAGATCGGTCCGTTGGAATCTGCTCTGAAATTAACACCTTATTTTTGAAGAGTTTTGTTCAAACAGAAGCGATTTCTACCCAAAATTAACTGATTTGAGCGCGTATTGACCGGATAGGCATCAAAAATACAGCGTGAGAATCTCCGTTTCAGATTTACCTACAAAATATCATTTG
>JBCCHB010000163.1:0-35403 GCA_039028975.1 Chloroflexota bacterium | reverse complement strand
CAACAATGGTGTACTCATCAGCAGGGGTTCCTTTCCTAATGGGGATGTGTTATACACCTCCGATGGTGGTGAAACTTGGGAGCAAGCCACTGGCATCTCTGGACGAGACCTCTATGCTCTTTACTTTACCGATGCCAGCTTCGGCGTTGCCGTTGGAAGCACCTCAGATATCTACATTAGCAATGACAGTGGAAAAACTTGGACCAGGGTTGACACCGACATCTCATCACTCTATGTGAATTCTGTCCACTTTGTGGATAATCAAAACGGATGGGCTGCGGGTCCACGCTCCCTTATCAGAACCGTCGATGGTGGCCAAAAATGGAGCACGCGCCAGGAGTTTGGAGGCAATGACGTTCGCTTTGTTTCGCTTACCAAGAGTTTCCTAGCCACAAATGATGGAATATTAATGAGTACAGACGACGGTTATAAATGGCCTTCAATTTTTCCATCATCCACCAACACACCAACAAATACTTTTACGCCAACACCTACCAATACAGGCACACCGATGCCAACTTATACATCCACCATAACGAAGACAATTACACCTTCAGAAACGGATACGCATACGGCTACACCTACAGAGACACCGATCATAGCCGAATCCCCACCGCCTACTCAAACTTTTACTCAGACACCTCTTCCTAATCAGCCCCTTACTCAGACTCCTACAGTAATGCCTTCCCTAACGCCAACGCCATACACCGAAGGCGATCCCTTTGAAATTGATGATTCCTGTAGCCATGCAACTTCCCAACTATTGGACGGTAGCCTTGAGTCTCACACTTTCCACGACCAAGGTGATGCCGATTGGGTAAAGCTAGATGTTTCTCAAGGCATGACGTACACCATTGAAGCACGGGTACCTGCCGCGTCGCCTGCAGATCTCATTCTTGAGCTGTATGATCGCTGTGAAGGTGCAGCTCAAGAGACCCAAGATTATAGCTTCTCACCCGACGTGCGACTCACCTTTACTGCATCTACACCCGGTCCTTACTATCTCCGCTTGCTCAATAACCAGACATCGGTGTATGGCGCTCATGTCTCCTACCAACTTTCAGTTCGCCAGCACGGAGAGAAGCGGCAACCTGGGGCGTTGATCATCGTCGCTGGGCGGAACCGTGAAAGAGATCCTCTGCAGGAGAACATCCACAATATTACCAATCGGGT
The DNA here is from genome assembly GCA_039028975.1 of Chloroflexota bacterium. Classification (GTDB taxonomy): domain Bacteria; phylum Chloroflexota; class Anaerolineae; order Caldilineales; family Caldilineaceae; genus JAHBNG01. Next base: position 34,230 of record JBCCHB010000163.1, on the reverse strand, counting down.
CTATCGACTCTGGCGCAATAACGGGCACCCAGCAGAGCGTATTCATTATTTGGCAACTGATCAAAGCCTCGATGCCGATGGTGATAAACGTCCTGATGTGAATGGATTGCCAAGCAAAGCCAACTTGCGAGACGCCATTACTACTTGGGCCAAGGAATTGGTTGGGGCGGAACAGGCCCTGACTCTATACATGATGGATCATGGAGCCTATAACAAACTCTATCTGGATGAGCCACGTCGGGAGCGGCTGACGCCCCAGGATCTTGACGAATGGCTGACCGAATTGGAGGAAGCAATCCCCGGCCTTCAGGTGAACGTTATTGTAGAAGCCTGCAATTCGGGTAGCTTTATTGTACCCGAGCAAAGTTTGAGCAAAGTAGGGCGGGTCATTGTTACGTCCGCTGGCGCTAGGACATTGGCTTGGGCATCAAGACGCGGTGCAGTCTTCTCAGATACACTTATGGATGCCCTGGCCATGAGCAAGCCCTTAAATCTTGCATTTGCCGAAGCCCAGGAACATGCTATTCACCGTCATAACGATCAGACGGCTTGGCTGGATGACAATGGAAACGGTAGTCCGAACGATGGAGAAGATGGGGACATGGCCGCACAGCGAGGCTTCCACAATGTGGGATCCTTTGAACCTGGCCCTGTTCAATGGCTACCGTACGTAGTCAGCGTCGAGAGTAGAGAAGCTTCAATTATTGGCGCAAATAGGGAGACAAGCCAACCGAATTCTGCAACCCGCGAAATTTGGGCCGAAGTGCGAGATGACAGTCGGGTAGATACCGTCTTGGCTGTGGTCTACCCGCCATCATTCCTCATACCCGAAGGGGAGATCGAGGATCTAGTAGAGGGTCCACCACCGATTACGTTAGTGGAGCGGGGCAACAATCAATATGCTGGAACCTATAGTGAATTTAATGAATTTGGAACCTACAGGATTGTTGTGTACGCAGTAGATGAGGACGGATTGCGTAGCCGTCCCAAAGTCGTGCAGCTCTCTAGAGGAACAAAAATATCTCTACCAGTAATATTTCTACCAGTAGATTAGCAATAGCTAAAATGGTGGATGGTGAATAGCCATGCACCATTCTAGCTATTATCCGCCATCTGTCAACTCCACAACCGATCCCACGATCGCTCACTATCCCACTCTTCGGTGGGCTGATCAAAGTAGATAGGATCCCGTGGGTCTAAGTACTTGCGGCAGATCTCTTCGTTGATATCGTCAAAACCCAAGCCGGGCTTTTCTGGGACGTTCACAAAGCCATCTTGTATCATGGGGTTCGGAAGTCCAGTGACCACCTCGTTCCACTCTGGATGATCGACGGAATGATTTTCTAGAACCAGGAAGTTCTCAGTCGCTGCGGCACAGTGTACATTGGCCAAAGCGGAGATGGGCGAACCGGCCATGTGCATGGCCATGGCAATTCCGTACTCTTGAGCCATATCCCCGATCTTCTTGGTCTCCAAAATGCCGCCAGATGAAGCCAAGTCCGGGTGGATAATGTCAACGGCCTGTTTTTGCAGCAACGGCACAAAGCCCTCTTTGAGGTAGATATCTTCGCCAGTGCAGGTGGGTGTATCCACAGCTTGGGTTAGCTGCGCCCACTGATCAGCAAATTGCCAGGGAATCATATCTTCGTACCAGGCTAGGGTAAACTTGTCCAGAGCCTTGCCTAAGCGAATGCAGGATTTGAGGCCAATGTGGCCAAAGTGATCCACTGCCAAGGGAATCTCGTAGCCGATTTCCGCCCGTACCGCTTCTACATAGTCGCAGAGATGCCCAATCCCTTTGTCGGTTATTTGGATGCCAGTAAACTGGTGCATGATCTCTCGGGTCTCTAACATGCCAGGAGGGGCAATTAACGCACCAGGGACATCCTTTAACAGACCAATCCCCACATCCATCTTGAGGAATTTGTAACCTTGCTCTATACGCCCCTTTAAGCGTCGTCCCATTTCGGTTCCATCTGGTGTGGTGGGCGTGTCTGAATAGCAGAGCACCCGATCACGGAACTTTCCCCCAGCCAATTGATAGGCTGGAACGCCATATGCCTTTCCAGCCAAATCCATGAGTGCCATCTCAACACCACAGACGCCCCCTGCCTGCCGAGCGTGATGGCCAAACTGTTTAATCTTACGGAAAAGTTTATCGACGTTGCAAGGATTTTCGCCCAACAGGCGGCTCTTGAGTAGTAGCGCATAGGTCTTGGAGGCACCGTCTCGAACCTCGCCATAGCCAGAGAGTCCTTGGTTGGTATCAATCCGGATGAGGGTGCAGCGCATGGGAAGACCGGCTAGATTGGCGATACGCAGATCAGTTATCACCAAGTCAGAAGGGCGCGAGCTGGTATTGACATTAGACTCGATAGTTGCGGACATAGCAGATAAATTTCCTTTGGTTGAGTAGAATAGGTGGCTGGAGTTGGGAACTGGGGCTAGCGGCTATGCCCTGCGCTTCATGCTCTATCCATCCGAGTTCAAATTGCATATGGTATTGGCATTCTGAATGGTTGCTTCAATCTGCTGGATACGATTGTCAGGGCTAGGATGAGTACTCATAAATTCGGGTTGCCCCCCACCGCCACCACCGGATGCTTCCTGTAGAATACGCATAACGCCAGCCATATGAATTGGGTCATACCCGGCATCGATCATCCAGCAGATGCCCAGTTTGTCCGATTCCAGTTCATCATCACGGCCATATTTCATGTTAATCATTTGCCCTACCATGGCAGCCATCTGTGCGCTACTCTGGCTCCCTGTTCCAGTGACAATTGCGCCCAGGATCCCTTGAGTGAGTTCACTCTTGGCCATTCGCTGAGCGCTATGGCGGGCCACAACGTGGGCAATCTCATGGCCCATGACGCCAGCCAACTGATCTTCATTCTCCAGCCGACTCAGAAGAGCGTACGTGATAAAGGTCTGTCCTCCTGGCAGCGCAAATGCGTTGACCAGTCGTGCATCAGCCAATAAATGAAAATCATATTGATAGGGAGTATCTTTCACAATGGAGGACTCAACCAGCCGCCAGCCGACTCGATCTACCAGATCTTGCAGCCGCTGGTCGGGGTGCATCCCCCCATGCTGTTTAACCATTTCAGGTGCTGCCTGGAGACCCATTTGTATCTCTTCCTGAGGAGAGAGACTAACCACTTGAGATTCACCAGTAACAGGATTGACTTCGCGTTTGCCCATATAGGAGATTACAGCGAAGAGAACCAAAGCACCTGCAATCAGGAGCCGAACAGGTACACCAGAACGACTACGAGGTTTCAGATAGGTTTGACGCTGCCCGCGTCGAAGATTTGGATTCATCTTATTCTTCTCCTACTCTTGGATTAGTTCGTATTCTTCTACTTCCAGGAACTCATAAACCCCACCAGCCGCAGCCCCAAAGACGGCATGGGTAAGAATGAGAAACCAGTCATTGATTTCGGAGAACCAGGGAAAGTACGTGGAGGCGGGAAAGATGGTGATGGCATAGACTATCAGCCCAAGTACGGCGCCTAGTAGAATGCCAACAATAAAGCCCCAGCGGTGGAGAACAATCACAATTAAAAGGGCAAAAATGAAGGAGATGATTAGATGAGCAATCAGTGCGCCCAAGGTCAATCCTGGGCCGATACCTTCTTCGATTGCACTCAGTCCCGTTAGCAGGGACGCGACATAACGGAGAAATTGGTTCAAGCTGCTACCGTTTGTAAGCGGCGCAACAACCAGATACATAGACAAAAAGGCCAGCCCAGAGAGCAGACCTGCCCAGTACGCAGCGCTCCAGTCTACCAACTGGCGACGCTCGACAAAACCATCGAAACTTTCGGTTTGATTCGTCATCGTTTTCCTTTGGGGTTTTGGTTAGACAGTATTATTGGATAGAAACGGAACCAAACAAAAATCCATGAATTGTTCCCTACCGCTCCCGACTTGTTATCATAATGCCAAGTTGGAACTGTGCAGCTTGAAGCAACGGATCCTGCGGGCTAAAAAGATTTTCTTTTGTAATGGGTGTAATAATGTCCGGTTGGATACCAGTGCCTTCAATGTGAACCTTTCCGTCGGCGTCAACGGCACGACCTGCGGTAAAGTAGAAGATCACATCGTCGGGCATAGTTACTGTGTCCACCGTACCGCCAAAGCCAGGCGATCCATAATACCCAATACTCTTAGCACGTTCACTTTTCGAAAGGACATAGCTAAAGAATTCACAGGCACTTACACAATCAGGGCCAATCAAGAGGACGATTTCCCCATCATAGTGGTAACCACTGGGGATAGGTGTAATACTGATATTATAATCGTCAAAATGAAAATCGTCTAACTCTTCATCGTAATAACCAAATTTTCCAATTTCATACGGTTCATCAAAAAAGTAGGAAGCCGTCAGCATGGCCATATGAAGACTCCCCCCTTCGTTATATCGTAGATCAATCACCAGCCCAGGCATCTCATAGTGATTCAGGTTGAGAATGGCTCGATCCCATAACGCTAGGGTAAGGGCCGCATCGTCAGAAAATGTGTGGTAGCGCAGATATCCATAACTAGAATTGCCTAGATAGTCAAACTCCACTGGTAATGGCCAATCGGGAATGTTCGGTTCATAAGGGCGAGTTAGGAAGAGAGCATCCCAATTTTCGACTCGACGTAGATTTTTGGTCATAACCCTGCCACCATCATCCGTACTCCGATATCGAATGGCAACTCGTGAGCGCACGGGGCCTCGCTCCACATAATTTGTTTGAATCAACCGCCACTGCTCGGCTGGAGGCCGCCCCGACGCATAGAAAGGGATGGTGGAATCGATGGCTTCTTGGATAGGCAGGCCATCGATGGAAAGGATTTCAGCACCAATCTCGATCCCAGCATTGGCCGCAGGTAGGGTTGGCACCACATCAACGACGTATACTTGACCCGTGGAGACCTCTTGTAACACAAGCCCAAGCGAACCGCGATACTCATCCAACCGCTCAGGAGGTACATCATAGTCGATGCCAATATGCCCATCCTGGAAGGTATTCACAAAATCATATAGCGTTGTAATGTAATCATTGTAATTCTCTTCTGCCTCGGCTGCCACCATCCGAGGGCGCCAGTCCTCTACCAACGCGTCCCAGTCAATTCGATAGAAATCTGAAAAGGCATACTGTTCGGTTAGCAATTCAAGCAGCTGATCAAAAGCATCTGCATACGTAAGGTCCGAAAAATCATGGGGTTCATCCGACGGTTGCTGCAGCAGATCGACTTGGGGAGTGGTGGATCGGTCAAAGTGAAACGGCTCCTGACTTAGATCGACAACCGTGTAGCCTTTGTTCAGGGCTGTGGTGGGTTCATCGAATGTAAAAAGGAGGCCGTCTGGCCCAAATCCTGAAGGGAATTCTTGTTTATGATCGCCAGCATAGACGAGGAGTTTACCATTGACAATATACTCCTCCGTCTCCGTTGTTCCTCCCCAGATGGCCGAACTATACCAGCCCACCGTATCGCCATATTCGAGATCAAGGTACGGATCCCCTGTCAGGTTTGAAACAATATGAACAGCAAAGATCTGAACACCGGCTTCTTCCAGGTTGTCGTTATCTACATCTATAGTAGGCCCATTGGGTTCAATGGGTAGGGACAACTCATAGTCAAATGGCGAGACAGAGGGATCGGTTATCACCTTGCCCAACTCCTGAGCATCCCGCAGCCAATAGTAATTCTCTGGCTCGTCGTTACTAAAGTATGGTGCAAGTGCATAGAGCGTCACATATGGATTTGGCAACTCAAGCAGAAAGTGCTCCGTCGAATAGCCCACTTTCCCTATCAGACGTACAGGCCCGTCATTTTCCTCGTCGACCTTGTCACCAACCTGCCCATTATCCTCGTCCTCATTCTTGCCTAGCCGCAGAAATTCGCCAAGCCGCCCCTTAAACGGACTGTCGTTTGTTTCCTCATCCTGGGCCAATAATCCCACAGGCGTACAAATAACCATCAACAAACCAATCGATAAGATAAAAAAATTACGCAATAGAACCATAATAACTTCCTATACCTACAGTTAGTCGATCACCACGTCACTCTATTTGGTTGTGTCGTACTAAAAAATAAGATAAGCGTTCAGTAGTTGTAGCCCGTCCTTTTAGGGCGGGGACTCAGGTACACCCGATGCCTCCCACCCTAAAAGGACGGGCTACACTCAGTCCACCCTACATGTCCTCAGAGAACCCTAATTGCAAAGTGCCACCCCAATTGCAATACCTGTCAGCACCATCCGTCTGTTATGTTCAGGACGACTCACGACACAACCATCCAACTATCTACCATCTAAAACCCTAACCGCAGTGCATCAAACATCCGTCGATAGAGGGCCGTCCCAATCAATACCACTTCTAGTACGATCATGGCACCAGCAAAGGAGATTGCCAGCGGAACAATCTCACTTTGGGCAATCACAGGTAGTAGTGGCGGCATTATGAGAGGACCTTCCGCGGTAACCCGAAACATGGGAACAAAGATAGCAGAGGTCCACGAGCCAATATAGATTCCAGCAACTGCTCCAAACGCGGTGAGAATTAAGTACTCTAACGTTACTTGGCCAATGACCTGGCCGCTGCTCAGGCCACCCGCACGCAATATGGCAAAATGAAAGCGTCGCTCTTGGAGCGATGCATAACTATAGGTCATCAACCCCATAGCCGCCATGACAGTCGCTGCCAAAAAGCTAACCGATAGCGTGCCAAATACACCCACCCGCTCCATCTTGGCCTGTTCCTCCGAAACCAAGGACTGGACATCCAGCTCTCCCCTCGAGTCTATTCCCGTCTCTGGCACAATTTCCAAAATACTCTCACCATCGATATCGTCCTGAATCTTCATCCAAATGCGGTGGGGCATGGCCATGCCAAAAAAGTTGTTAATGTAATCCAAATTGCCTACCACCGTCAACTCATCTTCATAGACTGTCGGAAAGTGGTTGTAGGCCCCTACAATAGTAAACGACTCATTTAGGGTGGCCCCAAAGTCGGCTAGAACTTGGATTTCGAGGCGATCATTCACGTGGAGGTTGTGACGCTCCAAGAAAGGCTGAGGAACGAGGATACCGTCGGGCAAAGGTGCCAGCCGATTCATAAGTGACCCAAATGATTCGCCAGCAAAATCGGAACGGAACCAGGAGACTTTGCCAAATTCAATGCGGTCAATGGCCAGAAAGCGTCCTTGAATACGGGTATCGCCTGTTGCAACACGGATAATTGACTTATAGTCACCCACACGAGCCGCGGACTCAACCCCAGCTAACGTTTCAAACTCACCGATGGGCGGTATCCAGTTGGCCCCCACTTGAGGCGTCTCCGCCATCGCTTCGGCTTCCGAGTAGGGCAAAAAGGAGAGGTCAGCTCCAGTACGATAGTACATCCGATCAACCAGCCACTGATCCAGGCTGGCGGCCATAGAGAGCGTGTATATCCCTAATCCCAGCGAAACAATAACTAACAGGAGGGGATTGATATAGGTGTGGCTATGTCGACCCAACTGGCGCAAAGAGAGATGCAAGGGAACCCAGGGAACGATGAACGCTAGACGCTCGATCAGCCACATGACTACGGCAAAGATTCGCATGGACATGAGGGACATAGAAAGAATAAAGAGGGCAGGAAGCACAATCAAGAGTGGATCGCGGAAGAGATCTTCGGGTCGATCCTGGATAAGCAGTGCCAAGGATCCACGATTTGCCAGCTGATTGTATCCATACCAGGTTGGGATAAGCAACAACACATCCAAATAGGTTCTATACCAAAAAGGGGCCTGAGGGGGACGAACGTGATCCCGCTCTTGGGAGACCAGGTTGCGTCGGTCTACCATGGCTACAGCCCATAGTCTAGCAGCCAAAATGACAATCAATGTCAGAAAGACCAGGGGCAGGTTAATGCCATAAATGGAAACGGGCAGAGGTGTTCGGCTGGTAAAGGAGAGAAAGCTCACTGCGTATCCCATCATGCGAGCCAGCACGATACCAAATCCCAAGCCAATTGGGCAGCCAATTAGAAAGAGCAAAATCCCTTCAACCAAGCTCAATCCCCAAATTTCAAAGCGATTCATGCCGCGCCGGATTAGTACCGTAGTCTCACGCCGCTGCCAGTAAGCGATCATGGTGGATGTTAGGATAAGGAAGTAGAGCAGAAAGCCCAAAGCAGGCACGTTAAATCCAAGAAGTAGAGTCGTCAAAGCTGTTTGTCGACGGACAAATTTATCCAACGAGACAGAGGGAAGTGTTACCCTAGCATCGGGCAGGTAGCGCAGGACAATTCCCTCAGCTTTGGCAAATCCTTCTGCATAGTCACGGACTCGGCCAGGAATGACAGCATTTTCGTCCAGCACTACTTGCCAAGTGGCAGTTCTCACTTTGACTTCTAAAGCTGGCTCAACAAAAGCTCTATAGTCTCGACCACGTACTAGAAATTTGTCAGATAGTGCCTGATCTGGCTTGCTGAGCCAGAAGTTATCCTCTACATCAATGGCCCGCCAAACACCGGCAACCCGTAAAGGGATAACGAACTCGGTGCTATTGGAGCTAACTTCAAAGTATTCGCCTACCTGAACGCCCATCTCGTCTGCATGCTCATCATACATCCAAACGTCGAGTCGCCCACTCTCCCCCAGTACCCCATCTTCCTTCAAAGGTACGCCTTCTAGGATCTCCATATAGGGGGCCACATCCTGAATATAAATCAGATTGACTCGGTTGTTGATATTACTGGCTGTATAGTTTTGATCTTCGCTGCCTGGGCGGAGATTGAGTGCACCGCTGTCAGCTTGTAGCCCCAAATAGCGAAGGGGGAGCTTTACTTCTCCAGTAAGTGTACTGGCTACATCTTTCCCCAAAGTTTCCGCGCGGTCCATGGTCAACGGAACAATCCTTGACGATGCGGTAAAGATGCGGGCGGAAAAAGGTGGGCGCTTGGTAATGGCTGTATACTCAGCCATCTGTCGGGTCAGGATGACTTTGTCCACAGCTTGAGAGAAGAAGGCAGCGCTTGTGACTAACCCCACAGCAAGAATCACACCAGCCAACGCCAGCAAGCTAAGGCCAGAATAATAGCCCAAGCGGTAGAGGGCCAACCGAATCAGGCCAATTAACTTGCTCAATACCCTTTGCCACCATCGCTTCTGCAGCAGTGATGATTGAATAGTAGAGAGTTCAGACGGTGGTGTCTGGAGAAAAGCGTCGGTTGAATGCATAGCACTCAAATCGGAAGTAACGCTCCCATTTGCGGGTTGACTATTGGATTGCTCATCTATTGATGAAAGTTGAGCTGTAGATGACATACTAGCCTATGATTTTATACCAATACATGAATTCTGTTCCAGCCAAATAGGTTCGTTTTAAACTGGATTTGTTTGACAGTGATGAGAATGTATCATATACTCAACTTACTTCACAAACTAGTATCCCCTATTGCAGCCGTATGGCAAGAATATTTTGGTCAGAATATTTTTCAATGTATATACTTGGTTATATATTGTTTGGTTGCATTAGATATGTAGGCTCATCTGTACAAAGTGTGCAGGCCGACCTTAAAAGGTAACCTCGAACGTACCGTGTTAGACTTTCGGCTAATGAGCAAATATATAATATATTGTAGGCATGTCACTTCCTAATCTTAGGTTGCGATCCCAACGGATATAGTAACAACTAAATTGTAATTGTACAAGGAGAATTTCAGTGGAAGAAAAGTTTGAGCTTTCCCCAAAAATCAGTTCAGATGTTAGCCGACGCGATTTTATGCGTATGAGTGGCTTGGCAACCGCTGGCGTACTGCTTGCTGCTTGTGGCACTCCAGCGGCTGCACCAGCGGGTGGTGATGCAGCTGCAGGTGGTGATGCGGCGGCACCAGCCGATGACGCAAGTGGTGACCTGGTCTCACTGGATCGCAGCAAGACCTTGAATCTCATGTTCCAGGGCGGTGAGGGTGCCTTTACCGATGTTGGTAATGCAGCGATGTACTCTGCTGGTTCACTTGGTCATCGGGCAATTCCTGGTGGTTTTGAGCCGCTCTTCTACTACTCTGCCTTTGCCGATGAACTAATTCCTTGGTTAGCAGAAGGCGCTGAATATAATGATGACTATACCGAACTGACCGTTATGATTCGTGATGGCGCAGAGTGGAGCGATGGCACGCCATTTAGCGGTCGCGACGTGAAGTACACCTTGGATATGCTCATTGCGAATGCACCGCTTCTTCGTAACAGTTCTGAGGTCAGTGAGTGGGTTGAATCTGTCGAATTGGTCGATGACCTAACTGTGAAGATCACCTTCTACGATCCAAAGCCCCGTTTCCTCTTTAGCCATCTATATGGCAAATTTGATACCGGCCTATACTGGGTACCAGAACACATTTACAAAGATGTGGAAGATCCCGTAGCCTTCAACTTCTACGATGAGGAGAAGGGTTGGCCGCTGGTGACGGGTCCTTTCAACGTTGTTCTCTGGTCGCCAGAGCAACAGTGGTGTGACCGTCGCGAGGATTGGTGGGCTGCTAAAGCTGGTTTGGCCGATCTACCTCAAGTTGAGCGCATCATCAACTTGCCCTGGCCAGGGGAAGAACGGGCTGCCCAGCTTCTAATCAACAACGAAATTGACTCAAGCTTGGACCTTCGTGCCGCGACCATCTCTCAGGTAGTACAGCAGAATCCAGCCGTCATTACCCACACAAACCAGGATCTGCCCCTTGGGTACACGGACTGGTGGCCAACCTCATTCTGGTTTAACTGTGAAGATGGCCCCTTTAATACCAAAGAGACCCGCTGGGCTGTTAGCTATACCATTGATCGCCAGCAGATGCTTGACGTGGCGCTACTTGGCTCTGGTATTCTAACAGAGCTGCCCTTCCCTTACTATGCCCCGCTGATGCCTTATATCGAAGCGGCTGCACCATTGTTAGAAAAATACCCAACGAATGAGCACAACTTGGACAAAGCAGCAGCCTTAATGGAAGGTCAAGGCTATACCAAGGATGATGACGGCTTCTGGGTTCTAGATGGTGCCCGCGTGCCTGCAGTCATTCATGGCTTTGGTATCTTCAACGATATTGGTCCCGTTTTGGCAGAGCAGCTACGCAAAGGGGGATTCGAGGCTGATTACGTAGCTCCACCCGATTCTGGTACCAAGATGGGTGACGGTTCTGCGACAATTTTCCTCTTTGGTCATGGCGCATCGATTGCCGATCCGTTTGACACGCTGGATCTCTACCATGGCCGTAGGCACCGACCTACTGGCGAAGCAGGTGGGATCATTGCTCGCTGGACGAACGATGAGTTTGATGCCATCTTAGATGAGATGTCGACCATGTCACCCTCCTCCGATGATCCAGCCTACATGGATTTGTATTTGAAGGCGCTGGAAATCTATCTGGACAATCTGGTTGACTGCCCGATTCAGCAATGGCTCCATCGTATGCCCATGAATACTGAATATTGGACGAATTGGCCAACTGTTGATAACAACTACGTAAATGGTGCCTTCTGGCATCAGACCTTTGGTCTGATTCTGCATCAGCTTCAGGCAAAGGCATAAGATAAGTTGTACGTAGTAAGTCAATGTCATTTATTTGAGAGACTCAGTGTGAAGTGAACAGTGTGAAGTGAACAGTAAGTAGCAATTCGTGTAGAATCAGAACCGAACACTGTTTACTGACGACTATTTACGACGAGCTTGGTGGCATTGAGTGGTGGGTTGAAGCAAGTTCTACGCGCTTCAACCCACTACATTGGTGTATTCACTTTGATTTGCGGAGAAAATTGATGCGTTATTCTTGGAAATTCGTCCTCAGGCGCGTTGGCCTCTTCTTCCTCATTATTTGGAGTGCTGCAACACTCAATTTCATTATTCCAAAGTTGACTCCTCGGGACCCATTGCGTGAAAAGTTGCTTGCAGAGGCAGCTCGAACTGGTTATGTTCCGCCTGGGTTTGATGAGATGGTTAAGGCCTATCAAGTTCGATTTGGCCTTGATCTGCCGCTTTGGAAGCAGTATGTCAACTATATTACTGATCTACTGCGTCTTGATTTAGGTTATTCAATTGCGAATTACCCAAAAACAACGCTCTCTCTCATAGCAGAAGCTTTGCCGTGGACTATCGGTTCGCTAACGGTGGCTGTGATTATTGCATTCATCCTTGGGACACTTTTAGGTGCCCTAATGGGTTGGGAGAAATCACCTTTCTTTGTACGGCATATTATGCCCCTTATCCTTGTCTTTGGTGCCGTTCCCGCGTTCATTATCGGCCTAATCCTCTTCTATTTTCTAGCCTTTAGATGGCAGCTTTTGCCATTGGCTGGGGGGTTCTCAGTAGGTAAGGTACCAGGCTGGAATTGGTCCTTTTTCCTGGACATCGTCAAACATTCCATCTTGCCCGCGACTACCATCGTTGTTACCAGTGCAGGAGGATGGGCCATTGGCATGCGCGGCATGATGGTAACAGTTATGGGTGAAGACTATATGACGTTTGGGGAAGCCAAAGGCTTGACTGGTAGCCGCCTCTTCTACCGGTACGGAATTCGGAATGCCATCCTACCGCAGATGACTGGTCTTGCATTGGCAATCAGTTATATCGTATCCGGGTCTGTCCTGGTTGAGTTGGTCTGCCGCTATCCTGGCATCGGTACAATTCTGCAACGCGCTATCAATCAGCTCGATTATGGCGTCATTTATGGCATCGTCTTTGTCTTAACTGTATCCCTTGCTTTTGGGCTGTTGATCATCGATTTGATTTATCCTCTTCTCGATCCACGCATTAACTACGAATAATCTTTGGAATCACGTTATATGGGATTTTTTCGATATTTAAGGCGGAACATACCGCTTGCGATTGGGCTTTTTATTCTGGTCGTCTTAACGGCCTTCACGACCATTGGTCAATTTTATATTGATGATGAAGTGGAGCCTTACCCTCTGGGTGCGCCTGCTCGCGTGGCACCGACCTTGGCCTACTGCCCACTAACAGAACCTGACTGTGAGAACCCGATTGCTTTGCCGTTTGGCACAGATTCGCAGGGACGTAACCTCTTTGCCGTGGCAGTGGCCGGCACGTGGTTGACCATTCGCATTGGTGTCTTGGCTGGCGTGATTGGGGTATTGGTGGGCACAATTTTAGGCTTTACCTCTGCCTACTATGGGGGTCAGTTTGATGCCATTGTACGGTGGATGGTGGATGTGCTCTTAACCATCCCTGGTCTACTGATTCTGGTTGTGATCTCTTCAGCCGTGGGTGCGGAGACTTTGGATCCCACGCGCATGGCAATGATTATTGCGCTTCTGGCTTGGATGGGGCCTACGCGGGTAATCCGTGCCCAGGTATTGAGTATGCGCGAGCGCTCCTACGTGATGATGGCCCGATTGAATGGCATGAGCAATATGGGCATTATTGTAAAAGAGATGATTCCCAATCTTTTACCTTATTTGGGCGCGAGTTTGGTTGCTTCAGTGACTGGAGCTATCTTTGCGTCCATTGGTCTTTCCGCGTTAGGGCTTGGGGATCTTCGGGCACCCGCGCTAGGTAATACGATCTTTTGGGCCATGAATCAAGGAGCCATGTTAAATGGTCTTTGGTGGTGGCTAGCGGTTCCAGTTGTTATCATCATCTTTATCTTTGTCATGCTCTTTATGATTTCAGCTGGCCTGGATGAGCTAGCCAACCCAAGAGTGCGGAGGAGTGCATGAGTAAGCCCGTTTTGTCTGTCCGTAATTTATATGTACAGTACTATACGGATGCCGGAATTGTCACGGCTGCGAATGATATTACGTTTGATTTGCAGCCGGGTGAGCGGTTGGGCTTGGTGGGCGAATCAGGCTCGGGGAAATCCACGACGGCATTGGCAATTCTACGTATGATTAAGTCACCTGGACGGATTACTTCAGGTGAAATTTGGTTAGATGACGTCGACGTTACCAAACTGAGCGAAGAGGAGATGCGTCGTACTCGGGGCAATGACATCAGCATGATTCCCCAAGGCGCCATGAACTCGCTTAATCCTGTAATGCGTATTGAAGACCAATTGATTGATGCCATGGTGGACCACAATCTGGGGCTAACGAAAAGTACCATGCGCGAGATGGCCATCGATGCCATTCGTTCGGTTGATATGGAACCCAAGGTTGGACGTATGTATCCTCATGAGCTTAGCGGTGGGATGAAGCAGAGAGCCTGTATTGCCATCAGCATTGTCATGAACCCTAAGGTTATCATCGCTGATGAGCCTACAAGCGCGCTTGACGTGGTCACTCAGCGACAGGTTATGGAGACTATTGGGCGGCTTCAGGAAGAGCTAGGAAGCGCAGTGATCCTTATCGGCCATGATATGGGCCTAATGGCTCAATTTGTCAACCGCATGGCCGTTATGTATGCGGGCAGCCTAGCTGAATTAGGTACCATTGAGAGCATTTTTACTGAACCCCTTCATCCCTATACAGATATGCTCATCGACTCATTGCCTCGCCTTGGAAATAAGGGCGTCTTTAAAGGCATTCCAGGAATTACGCCGCTTTTACGCGATCTACCGCCTGGTTGCGTCTTTGAAGATCGCTGCCCCAAAGCCTTTGCCACCTGCAAAGTAGAAAACCCAGCACTTAAAGAGTATGCCCAAGCACACTGGGCTGCCTGCCATCTCCACGAACAGGTTTAACTGATGTCACATCTACTTGAGCTAAATAACGTAACCAAAGTATTTAAGGGTGGCACCAAAGCCCTTGATAATATTTCATTTACTATTGACGCGGACTCTCCAAGCATTGTGGCCGTTGCGGGCGAAAGTGGCAGCGGGAAAACAACATTAGGCTTGATGACACTTGGTTTTCTAGATCCAAGCTCAGGCTCTGTGCTCTATAAAGGACAAGATCTAACAGAATTATCAGGTCAAAATCAACTTGTATTTCGTAAAGAAGTGCAGGCGGTTTTTCAGGATCCGTTTGCTGTCTATAATCCTTTTTACAAGGTAGATCATATCTTGACGGTGCCTGTAAAAAATTTCAAGCTGGCCAAATCCAATGCGGAAGCGCGCGACATGATTGATGAAGCGTTGGTTAGTGTGGGTCTGAGACCTGAAGAGACCCTGGGTCGCTTTCCGCACCAGCTCAGTGGCGGTCAACGGCAGAGGTTAGCAGTCGCCCGGGCACTTCTGCTTCGCCCTCAATTGCTAATGGCTGATGAACCGGTTTCCATGGTTGATGCGTCTTTAAGAGCGACTATTCTGGAAACGTTGCACAGGCTCAATAAAGAGCATGATATTACAATTCTCTACATCACCCACGACCTAACGACCGCTTATCACGTCAGCGATTACATCATTATCCTCTACAAAGGCTCGGTTATGGAGGCCGGTGATGTGGAGAAGGTCATTACCGACCCACAGCACCCCTATACTCAGCTACTGATTGACTCGATTCCATGGCCCGATCTCAACCGACAGTGGGGGAATCAGGAGGTCATAGCCATAGACGGTGAATCAGCTGAGGTAGGTTCCGGCTGTAAATTTGCTCCTCGCTGTCCCCACGTAATGGAGAAGTGCCGTGGGTCTGTTCCCTCCCTCTATCACGTGGATGAGAAAACGGTGGCCTCGTGTTTCCTCTATGAGGATAAACCGGTTTTGCCTGGAGAAGATTTGGGAACCCTCTTCTCCTCGAAGCAATAGGTATTCCTTTGCTACTCATTGCAAGATCAATCCCATTGCAATCTGGAAATGGCTTTCAAATATTCAGCAACCGAATTTCTAATTTAGGGCCATCGAGTTGGAGATCAAGTGTTATACTCAGTGAACAGCTGGAATTGGCGCGCCCGTCGGCTCAATGTCATAGTTGATTTCCCGATGAGCGCATCCGCGAATGGCGTCTAAATTTTCATATTCGTGTTCCCTGAGCCACGTCTCCATCTCCTGCTTGATCTCACAAATCGCATCCACTCCACGATAGTAAATTGCGCTTCCTACCCCGACCATGGTTGCCCCAGCCATAATCATCTCAATGGCATCCTCGCCGCTGTTAACTCCGCCAGTTCCGATGATTGGTATATGGGGACAGGCCCGATGAACGTCATAGATGCATTTGATGGCGATGGGCTTGATAGCAGGTCCACTGAGGCCACCTGCGCGATTGGCCAATACAGGCTGCCCGCTCTCAATCTCAATGACCATACCGGGCATGGTGTTGATTATACAGAGCGCGTCGGCTCCCGCATCCACAACGGCGACGGCGATACGGGCGATGCTTGGTACATTGGGGGCTAGCTTTACGATCAGGGGAATAGAACGCCCATTCAAGGCACCCTTTACGGATCGGGTGACTTCCGCGGCGCTCTCTGGGTTGCCAGCAAACGGTTCGCCAAATTCACTACCAACGTTGGGACAGGAGATGTTCACCTCCACAAAATCAGGTTCCGCCTGAGCAATGGTTGCTGCAACCTCACCAAACTCGGCTGTCGTCCCAGCGAAGATGCTGGCGATCAGCGCCACGTTCAGTGACGCAAGCTTCTTCTTGGCCTCTAGCAGAAGCTCGACTTCTGCCTCAGCCCCTGGATTGGCCAATCCAATGGCGTTGATCATACCTCCTCCCCAATCAATGCAAGAAGGATTGACATGACCCGCTCTGGGAATCGGTCCGCAGCTCTTGGCGGTCACAGCACCACAGCCCAGGGTGGCCGCACGAGCTAGTAGATGGCTGGTTATCCCCCAAATACCGCTGGCTAGAATGAATGGAGAGGGTAAAGTGTGATTGAGAAATTCTGTTTTCAGGGATGTCATGGGGTAACTTTTCGCTCTTTTGTAAGGATCCAATAGGGTACGATACCATAGTACCAGGCATAAAGAACAGCCAACTGCAAGCCTCGCCAACCATCCTTCCACCCCATTAAGGAAATATAGCGCCTTCTAAATTCGCGCAGGGGTTGAAGTACAAAGTTGTGTGGTCGAGGGCGAATACCTCTTGCAGCGAGTATCTGGGCCTCATATTCAGCATAAAAGCGCTGCTTCTGATGAAACTGCTTCCATGAGTCATAGTTGTAGTGAAGGATTGGCTGTGAAATAAATGCCGAGTTCCCATCCAGTAAAACGGTTTCATGTACTTGGCGCCGAGGGTCGTACCGAGCGTGGCCACGCCTTAGTAAACGAAGTTGGTAGTCTGGGTAGTACCCACCGTGACGGAGCTCTTTGCCAATGATAAAGTTCCGACGAGGTAACCAGTAACCGGCCAAGGGTACAATTCCCGACCTCACTTGATCGTTATCGACCAATTTTCGCACTTCATAGGCGAATTCTACAGTGGCTCGCTCGTCAGCATCAATAAACAAAATCCATTCTGATTCAATAGCATTGAGGGCAGCTTGTCGCTGGCTAGCAAAGTTCTCCCACGGGTGTTGGATTATCATGGCGCCTGCTTGTCGAGCGAGAAGGCACGTATCATCATGACTATACGAATCAAAGACGACAATTGAGTCAACCCATCCAGAAAGGCTTTCAATACAGTGGACAATATGATTGGCTTCGTCTTTGGTTAAGATTACGGCTGTTATAGTAGGCATGGCTTAAGATTAAGTGATTGCTCGTACTTGAGCATAAGCAGCAAGTTCTTCTTGTATCTCTAGGCCCGTTGCTTGACCTCGGGCAAAACGACGTTCGGCCTGTGTCTTCCGCCAGCCGACCGTAAGCCGAACGATCTGCTTCACGATGAAGCGATAGCCCTTGGGAAAAAGATAGCTATGTTTTTCGTAGAAGAGAAATCGGCTGCGCCATAGCCGCACAAAACTTGGCCAGCGGACCTGCTTGCTGCTCTGTCCTTCATAATGCATCACCCCAGCTGTCGGAAGCGCATAGACCTGCCACCCGGCCTGATTGATGCGCAAACACCAGTCCAATTCCTCACAGTACATCACATATTCGGTATCCAGCCCGCCTACCTGCTCGATGACATCTCTTTTTAGCATCAATGCCGCCCCAAGGACAAAGTCAACGGGGAATGCGTCGACACCATTCCACTGATGTTGGGAGTAACGTCCATTTAAAGAGCTGTTGTGAAGCCGCTGTATGCCCCGCACACCGTACAGCGGAAAGAGGTCGATCAAGACCTGCATCAACGATGGATAACGAAAGGCACCATGCTGGAATTGACCATCCCCGTAGCGAAGCTTCGCCCCACATACCCCAGCCTCTGGATGAGCATCTAGAAAAAGGGCCATTTGCCAAAGTGCGTCCTCAATCAATTCTGCATCGGGGTTGAGAAGGAGAACGATGTCAGGAAGGATAGGTAGTAGATCATGATCTACGATCTGTAGGTTGTGGTCTGTGATTCGTGATTTGTGGTTATTAGCCAGAGGTTTGTCAATTGGTGCAATGCTGAATCCCAGGGTTTGGAGGGCGAGGTTGTTGCCCTTAACGAAGCCAATGTTGTCGCGGCGGGCCAATAATCGCACTTGGGGGAATTCAGCCTCAACCATCTGTGCGCTCCCATCATGGCTGGCACTATCCACAACCACAATAGTCAGATGATCTTGAGCAGTTGTCCTGGTTTCATACGAAGCGTATATACTATTCAGGCACTGCCTTAGCAGATCTTTGGTATTGTAACTAACGACGATTACGGCAAGATTCATAAGGGGTGTAGAGTTGGAGGGGCACAAGGTTGAAGGGGCACAGGATTACAAGATCGCAGCGTCGTAGAATTTCAGGGTTAGAATCTGTCCTTGCCACTTGCCTCCTTGCTCCTCTTCTTACAATTTTCTTTGCAGTTCGCGATAAGCGGCTAGAACCCGCATTTCATGCTCGAACATGCTGGCTTCAGCTTCAGGTGTAGTGGCCACATTGTGACTAGGGTAAACAAGTGGCTCTACTCCTCGAGCAGCTAAGCGTTTTGCCGTCTCAGCCACTACAGAATCGACAATAATACAGGCGGCAATGGTGGACCCTGAAGCGACCCGATAGGCCATCCCTGGTATATCCACCAATGCATCTCCCTCTGGGACACAATTATCAATTACCACGTGAGCGTTATCACCCAGCCGCCCAGCAGGATGCCGAACATTCTGAGCCAGCGAGTGCGCCTGGCTTACAACGACAATTACTTTCAGCCCCCGATCTTTCCCAGCTTTGGCCATCTCTACGGGTAAGGCGTTAATGCCCGAGTGGGAAAAGACCATCATACAATCTTGGTCACTCAAAACATAATTGGACAGAATCGCTTCGGCATAGCCCTGGGTCTTTTCCAAAAATGACGCTTGATGCATACCCATCTGTCCGATGACCTGTCCATTGAAAGAGAGGGGTAGCTCAATCAGTGGATGAAAACCTACGAAACCACCAATGCGAGGAAATGCCTCCATAACCGGAATCGCAGAATGCCCAGCCCCAAAGAGGTGAACCATTCGCCCAGCTTCAATAGAATCGGCAATGTGGCCAGCGGCTTGTTGGATGTTAGGTAGCTGGGACGAGTAGATTCGGGCCACTAATCCTTTCATCTCATTTAAGAATATCTCTGCTGACATATTGTTCTAAATCCTTCCCTTTGGTCTTTCCAGATAACTACTCAGCCGGCAGCTTGTCAGCCAGTCAGCTTATGCGCCTAACGAATTTGCTCAAGGAATTGCTCAGTTTCTTCAAGTGTCGGGGCGCCCAACGATCCTTGTGCCGCCGAGACAACCAGCCCAGCGACCGCATTGGCAAAGCGTACAGCCTCTTGTATACCCTTTTGCTGATGTATCGCCAACATAAAGCCAGCATTGAACGAATCCCCAGCACCTACCGTGAAGTGGGCGTTAACGGCGAAGCCTGAAATCGGTTCTGGTTCGTGCTGCCCTGGTTGCAAGATGGATGCACCTTGCTCTCCCTGCTTCGTGATGACACAACCCGCACCTGCACTCAGGACAGCCTGCATAGCGGGGTACAACTCATCCTGACCAGTACAAACGTTGATCTCATGATCGTTGCAGATAAAGTAGTCAATAGCTGGTAGCAAGTCCTCCATCTCTTCTAGTCGTGCAACCTGGCCAATGGCTGGCCCAACATCCAGGAGGGTTGGGACGTTAGATGAGCGAGCTTGTTGGGCTATCTGAACAAAGCCTTCCGGTCGCCATTGGGGCAGCAAGGTGTAGCTCGAAAGCAGCAGCATCTCTAGCTTGGGCATGAGCGAGATTGGGAAGTCGGCTGGACCATAGATGGTTGAAGCGCCTGGATGATGGAATGAGACGCGGTTCAACCCAGCATCAGTCATCACCGTCGTTGTGGCAGTGGCCCCATCAGTGGATTGAAGTAGCCTGCTTGTTTCGACACCTGCCTCACTCAACCAGCCAGCAGCCATCTTTCCCAGCGGATCGTCTCCGACGGCGCTACAGAGGATAGTAGGTACCCCAAGTCTGGCCAAGGCAAATGCAGTAATCGCCCCATTCCCACCCAGTGCAAACTGAAGTGGGTTCTCACAAAAAGCCAGATTATTGACGGTAAATTCATTCCCGCCAAATTCGGGCATCTGGTCAATGCCGGAATTAAAGAGGTCTACGGTTGTAATGCCGACAGATGCAAACATTGGTTACGCTCCTGCAATGGACAAATCTTTGATAAAGTGAATCTCGTTATTTTCAATCTTATCTGCCGATTCTACGCGTTGAATTTGGTAAGCATTCTTGATGAGTAAGATCAGCATTCCAGGAAATCGGTTCATCGATTTGACACGAATCTGATGGTAACCAGCACTTTCGGCCCAGGTTTCTTGAATCTCTAGCAGTTGCTGAGCCAAGCCCATACGGCGATATCCTGGAATCACGCCCCCTAACCAGCTATAGACTATTGTGGGCGTTTCTTCAAAGCCGACCTTAAAGGCGACAGGACGATTGTTGTCCTTGGCAATCAGAATGAGATGCTTGCGAGTTGCCAAACGAGACTCATAGCGTTGCCGGGATCTACCCTTGTCGAATTCGGGAATACCCGCTTCAACCTCAATAGCCTCATCGATTGTCCCTGCGGCAATAACAATACCCATAATGACCCCTAACCCGGCAATGCCGGTACAGCTTATTTCGTAATAGTAGTGGGTACCTTTTGGCACAGGAGGTACTTGGATAGTCTGGTCCTTGGTCCTTGGTCCTTGGTCACTGGTCCTTGGTCACTGGTTCCCAATATCAACGAACTGTTGCAGCAATATGTCCCAGTTCCTCAAATTGCTCAGGACCGATGACTAAATCCAGCACGTATTCGATCACTTGCGTCCAGCCATGCAGAAAGTAAACCCAGCCATCTTCCACCTGCAAGGAGCGGCTTTCCTGTTGAGCCAACGCTTGATGATAGAAATCCAGTTTGCCTCGATAATTGTACTCCCAAGCGATACCATGGTTGGGAAAAGGACCGACATCACTCACTGGCGATCCAGGACGATCTTTACCCATACCTGTGGCATTTACCACAATCGAGCCATCTGGAATCCCTGCCATCATCTTATCATTTTCCAGGGGATCCTCGTTGAGCACGTACTCGAAGTGGATTGACGTCTCAAGCCTTTCAATTTTGGTGCGAAGTCTATCCAACCTAGCCTGAGATCGATTAACCACAAGAAATTTTTCAGGTTGATCATCTGGCTCCGGCTGGTTGATCAGATGGTAGGCCAATGCCGCCGCGGAACCGCCAGCGCCAAAACAGAGAACGTAGCCTCCAGTCCGGCCAAAGTAGTTTGGATCTATAATGGCATCCAAACTCTTTCCTCCGGCACTTGGATCCGTGGCGTGTCCCCATAACCCTTCACTCCGCTTGGATATGCTAGAAACTTCACCCAAAAACGCGGCATCCGGTGCCAGTTCATCAAAGAGATCCGAGCAAGCATCCAGCAGATCAATCTTATGAGTGGTGACCAGCCCACCCAGCGAGAGTGGATCCGCTCGAATATGTTCCACGACCTGACGATAGTTCTGCGGATCGTCATGAAGCTTCATATCGACACCCTCAATGACCACCTCTTCTCGCCCCAATGCGTTCATCCACAGTGGGAAAACCCGCATACTGGATGACTGCTGGGTTGTGACGCCAATGAAGTAGAAAGTGGGTTGAGTACGAGGTACGGTGTTGAACTGTTCCATACTACCCGTAAACTCGCTTCATTCGCTCACGGTACTCATCATAACATGCATCGAACCGTTGAGCGGCTTTTTCCGAGCCAAGAAAGTAGCTACTCGAAAGCACAAGTGGTGGCTTGCCTAAAGCAGTGAGCAATTCGGCAACTCGACACTTGATCATATTGGTCACGGTTGCCGCTCCGATGGTTGAACCGGGGCCTACCGGATCCTCTAGGCCATCTACTGTGACCATAGCATCGCCTGCAGGAACGCAGTTGTCAATGGTCACATCGGCTATCTCTGGTAGGCGCTTTCCAGAGGAGTGGCGAGGCGTGGAGTTCATAGAGTGATCCATACTGACGACAGCAATGACAGGTAACGACTGGGCTTTTGCCTCAAGAGCGACTTCAACCACCACTTCGTTTACGCCACTATTGGAGAAGATCATAAAGCTATCTGGCGGGGCAAAAACAAAGTTACGCATGATGGTCTTGCCCAATCCTTCCACCTTCTCTAAGAACATGGCTTGACGCTGCCCATTGGAACCAACTACCTGGTTATGAAACGTTAGCGATAGCTCCACCATAGAGTGGTAGCCTGTGTAACTACCGTGGCGCGGAAACATCTCCTCTACAAACATACGGGAGTGTCCCGTACCAAAGAGATTGACCAATGCATCGTTGGCAATAGATTCGGTGCAGATACGTGAAGCCGTTTCGATATTTTCAGCCTGGGTTGACTCGATTGTGTCGATAATTTTGCGAGCTTCTTCTAAATAGGTAAGAGCTGCGTTCATGGATCCCCCAAATGATTGACAATTGATGATGAATGATTGCCGGATGACGAATTGCAGTAGTATTGTCTCTAAATTAGAGCGATATGTAAAATTGAGCGAATTGAAATTGGCTCATGAAGTAAGAGCTTCACTACTATTTGTAGGAGATACTACGAATACAAGCAGTAACCAATTTTGGTGAGTATATAATTAGGTGTACAATGTCGCAGTTGCGAATAGTCGCATGTATGAACGATACCAATAAGCAAGAATCGGCACCATTCAAAACCCATCCTTCTCACAAAAGGGGTGTTACGATTCTCTAGCAGCATAGTGGAACAGACTTATTCTGAATTCAGCCCAGGTGTTGCATAAGTCATCATGGCATCAACGATCACAAACGGGAAAGAAATGTCAATTCAAACAAAGATTCTGAGCCTCGCACTCTCTCTACTACTTCTAGTTTTGGTGAGCTGTCGCTCTAATTCACCGAACGAAGATTCGTCCTCTACATCCGAATCGAGCCAAGAGAGCGTCCAAGGAGGCTCTGATATTGCAGATAGCGGCATGGCAGATAACGATGCGGCAAGTAGCGATCAAGAAGGCGCCAATCAGGTGGCGAATACGGGTACTCTAACCTTCGTGGCCAATGGTGAAGATTTTGTCCGTCAAGGCTTTGTTTCTAAGGATGGCTGGAGTATCACCTTTGAGCGACTCACGATCACTTTGGAAAACCTTTCAGCTTATCAGACAGATCCGCCCTATGACGCATCCGACGGTGAGCGACCTACAGGTACGGCGATTTCCCGAGGTGGTCCATTTACAGTCGACTTAGCAGCAGATGTTGAGGATGCTCAGCCGATCAGTATTGACGTTGTCGATGAATCGCCATCGGGTCAGTACAATGCCATCAGTTGGCGCATGGCTCTAGCCCAAGAAGGGGACACAACAGGTTCTTCTATCCACATGGTCGGCATCGCATCCCAAGGTGATATGCAGATTCATTTTGCCCTAGCTATTGATGAGGAGTATTCCTATCATTGTGGCGAATACATCGGTGATGAACGTAAAGGATTTCTGCCCGACGGTGGTGATGCCGAGCTAGAAGCCACATTTCACTTCGATCACCTCTTTGGTAATGGAGATGCACCCAGTGATGATGCCATAAATCAGACCGCATTAGGGTTTGAACCATTAGCTGCTCTTGCCGAAGATGGACAGGTAGAGACGACCCTCAGCGGGTTAGCGGAACAGCTTGACGAGAATGAATTTACGCTGCTAACAGATGCCCTTGCATCACTGGGTCATGTAGGTGAAGGACACTGTTTCGAAGCAGAAGCGGGGTATACGGGTCAAAAAGATGAGTAGACGATAGTTGATGGGTAGACGATTGTTGATAGTCAAGGAGGGAACAATGCATAGATTCATCTATTTGGTCATACTTGTTTTGGGTGGAATTGTTTTGAATTCTGACGGATTTTTGGCAGAAACTGCTCATGCTCACGGAACAGAGGTTGCGTACAACGTCAGCTCTGCAGTGACCATAGAAGCGCGCTACGACAATGGTGAACCCATGGCTGATGCTCAAGTGACCATCTATGCGCCCGACAATCCCCAAAGCCCCTGGCAGATTGGTCAGGCTGATAGCAAGGGACTCTATACCTTTGTGCCAGATACGGCCATTCCTGGTCGCTGGGATCTGTCAATTCGAACGGCAGGTCATGGTGAGATGGTCTACGTAGATGTCGATGAGACCAATTCAATTGCAGAAATTTCGGGTGGCAGTAGTGGGTTTACGATGGCGCAGATTGCCTTGATGAGTGTTTCTGTCATCTGGGGATGTGTAGGCACCGCACTCTATTTTATGGGTGGGAACCAAGGCAAGCAGAAAGGCAGCTTGGATACACCTAGCGAGGTCGCAACAACGTTAGCCTAAGCGTTTAGGAAAAGAAAGGGAGAAACAGATATGCATATTCCTGATGGAATCGTTCCGATTGGTGTGGCTGTTGCTGGTTATGCAGTCACGGGTGCTGCCACTTGGTACTCCTTACGTAAGATTAACCAGGCCGATGATCCGAGAGAATATGTGCCGAAGGCGGCACTACTAACGGCTGCATTTTTCGTTGCATCTTGGATCCACATCCCCATACCACCAACTAGCGTTCATCTGATACTCAATGGCCTGATGGGTGTAATGCTTGGCTTCTTTGCTTTTCCGGCCATCTTGATTGGTCTAATCTTCCAAGCTGTGTTGTTTGGTCACGGAGGGATCACGACATTGGGTGTCAATGCGGCCATGATTGGCATCCCTGCTCTGTTAGCCCACGGGATTTTCCAGATGCGCCATCTTGCATCCTTTGGCAGCGAAGAAGTACGTAGTGGCATCTTTGGCTTTGTGGGTGGTGCTACGGCAATGGGGTTGAGCGTTCTCATCTTCTTTGCCCTCATGGTTATGACCATGCCTGCTGATATCAATGCAGAGATCGAACGGGCGGCGATTTCGGCGCTTTCGATTGCTCATCTGCCAGTTATGTTAATTGAAGGTGCGCTAACCGCTAGATTGGTTACCTTCCTATTGAGAGTAAAACCGACTCTATTGGGAGGTATGAGTGAAGCTCGGGCTTGATGAGTATGCTTATCTGACCTCACCAATTCATAGCTGGGAGCCTCGTGCCAAGCTGATTGGGCTATTGGTGCTTATCTTTGCCTTTGCCACGGTCCAATCACTCTGGCTTATTCCGTTGATGATGGCTGTCACTGTGGCTCTGCTCTGGCTTTCTCGGCTTCCATTCTCCTATGTGCGGAACCGCCTCAAAGTTCCCGGGATCTTTATCCTTTTTCTGGCGATTATGCTCCCCTTCGTCTCTGGAGACACAATCCTCGTCCAAGTCGGTCCACTAGCCCTTCGATTAGAGGGGACTCAGGCAATGGTGTTGATAGCATCGCGCTTCGTCTGTATCTTGACTGTGTCGTTGATTCTCTTTGGCACTGCCCCCTTTCTTAGCACCATCAAGGCCCTACGTGGAATGGGTCTGCCCTCCATTCTGGCCGATATGATTCTCCTCACCTATCGCTACCTTTTTGAATTGGCGGAGATGCTTGCGACCATGCGCACAGCCATTCGGATGCGGGGCTTTGATGGCTCTAAGCTTAATCGACGGATGCTTGGTACGTTGGCTTCGCTTATTGGTAGTATGTTGGTGCGTAGTTATGAGCAGGCGGAGCAGGTCTACAAGGCCATGATCCTGCGCGGCTACGGCTCCGGGTCCCTGTCTCCTGGTGAGTTCCATACATCTCCTCTTGATTGGCTCAAATCTGCTCTTGCGGTCGGAACGGCTTGCTTGCTAGTGATTATGCAGGTGTGGAGTAATTTGTAGCCATGCCATCTTGTGGTAACGTATCTTCAATATTGAACTCCCCTCACAAATAGAGTCAGTAGATCACAATGTCAGTGAAAGACGATTCGGTTTCTCAGAGTGACAATGCGATCTACTAAAAATACAAAGGAAAGAACCAATATGGAGAAGCTACGTCTTGCTATCGTCGGCTGTGGCGGTATGGGTCATCGCCACATGTATGGGTTGAGTGAATTACATAACGCGGGGTTATCTCGATTTGAGCTGGTAGGGGCTTGTGATCCCGTAACAGATAATGCCGAATCTCTTGCAGTTCAGGCTGAAGAGCGCTTGGGCGTTCGCCCCCAGGTTGTGTCAAGTATGGAAGGATTAGCGGCGCTTGACGTCCAGGCTGTGGATATCACTACAACCCCTCCTTATCATCACACATTAGCTGTAGAAGCACTTGAGCGAGGCTGGCATGTGATGATAGAGAAACCTGTGGGGCTGACAGTTCGGGCCTGCAATTTGATTCGGCGAGCCGCGGCCCAAAGCGATAAGATAGTGAGCGTAGCGGAAAATTATCGCCGCGATCCCATCAATCGCTTAGCCAAGGCATTGATTGATCAAGGTGTTATCGGAACGCCCCGCTTCTTGATCCACCATGCGATTGGTGGTGGCAATCAGATGCTTATTTCAGTCTGGCGGCACCAAAAAGACCAGAGCGGCGTTCTAATTGATGTGGGCGTCCATTTTGCCGACATGATGGAGTACTTCATGGGTCCGGTAGAGAGCCTTTATGCTCAAGCACGTCTTCATGAGCCGATCCGGCATAACCCAGCCGGTGCGGGTGAAACGCCCCAAAACAGCCCGGCGGGCGTCTATACCAAGTGGCAGAAAAAGATGCCGGGAGATTTCGAGGTAACTGCTGAGGATGCGGCCTATGCAACCCTCAACTTTGCGAGCGGGGCTGTAGGACAGTATATTGAAGATCATGCGGGACATGGCCAGGGGATCTGGTCTCGTCAGATTCATGGCAGCCTTGGCTCGTTCGATTTGCCAAATGATCGTAGCGGAAAGATCATTACCCTCAACCGTAGCGGGGAAATTATCAATGATGAGAGGCTCTTAGAGCTAGTGCCGGACTTCCATCTCAATCGTGCCACAGCAACCCTTTTCGGTGGTGACCGTCTCTGGCGTTATGATTTCCCATTTGAAGAGACCGATCGCAAGCTGTTGGCGGTTGAGTATGATGATCTTGCGGGGGCCATCTTAGGTGAGCATCCCATCGATGTTGATTTAGAGCAGGGAACCCGTTCAGTTGCCGTATCGTATGCTATGTTAGAATCGGGCCTAGCTGGACGCTTGGTTACGATTGATGAATTACTCGATGAATCAGTCCATGCTTATCAGCAAGAGATCAATGAAGGGCTAGGAATTTAGAAACGGGAATGAATTTACTTTGTCATTTGATGGGGTTACACGCGAACGAAACGCACACGCTATTCGCAACTCGTTCCTAGGAAGTCAGCACGGGCTATCGTATCGTGGGGTATCATAGATGGAGAAAGAGATCAAGATCGTTCGCAGCACAAAGCGGAAGCGAACGATCCAAGCTCGTCAGCGCCAAGGGGTGATCGAAATTCTGGCACCGGCAGCCATGAGCGATGAGGAACTGCAACCTCATATTGACAGCCTTACGCGTCGGCTCAACAACCGTGTTGAGGCCAATTCACTATCAGATGAAGAGCTGGCAGAACGCGCCAAGGAGATCAACGAAGAGTACTTTGACGGTCAGTTGACGTGGAAGTCTATCCGCTGGGTCAGCAATCAAAACCGTCGTTTTGGAAGCTGCACACCATCCAAGGGAACCATTCGACTTTCCCATCGACTAGCGAAGATGCCTCAGTTTGTTATCGACTATGTGATTGTTCATGAATTGGCACACTTGCTGGAGGCCAACCACGGTCCGAAATTTTGGCAGTTGGTCTCTCGCTATGAAAAGAGTGAACGGGCGCGTGGTTATCTAATGGCGGTTGGTCTGGAAGAGTTGGAAGAAGAGTAGTATATGGTGGTTGAAGTAAGGTAATTGGATGAGGCAGTATAATCGTGTAAATAGAAAGGGATTTGGGCGGATAGGGCTTACCTTTGTGATCAGTGGGATGGTGTTACTTATCATCTTGCTTTTGATAGATCACAGCCAGCTTTTGGCTCAGCCATGTGGGGAAGAGAAGCCATTTTTGGGCGTTGGATTGGGATATAATCAGTACGCAGTAGAGGACCTCTATGGGCTGGCAGGTGGGGATCCATGCCAACTTCCACTGGTCTACAATTGGGCGTTGGGAGAATCAGCCCAGTCACCCGGGAATATGCCTCATTTGGATTTTCCCCATCGTTTTGTGCCAATGGTCTATGGCTGTACCTCTACAAGATTCATTGAGGAGATACCTATCCGACGTTATTCTGGTCCTGTTCTACTTTTCAATGAGCCAGACCGAACAGATCAGGCCAACTGCACACCAGAAAAAGCCGCAGCCGTGCTCAATGATCTTCACCGCTTCCGACAAAATTATGAACGGGAGACAGGTTTGACGCTAACCTACATAGTGGGTGGCGTGGGCGATCCAACCGATGGACTAGCGTGGCTTGAAGAGATGATTGCCTCGTATCAACAGCAATTTGGTGTCGATCTCTTCGAGACTAATGTAGCAGAGGGAATCCATTTTCATCTCTACCCGCGGTACGCATACGACAATGGCCAAGGGGCATTTGCCAACATTCAAGAACAGATGGAGGTATGGCGTAAGTGGTTGGAGCAACATGATCTGAGGGCTTGGGTCACAGAGCTTGGCGTGCTCAATGTGCCAGAGCAATCTATGCCAGCCTATGAATTTGCTGATTTTCTACGTAAGTCTATTGCATTTTTGGCTGAGCAAAAGCGGATTGAACACGCATTTGTCTTCACATTGAATGCAGAGCCTGGCACGGATTCGGCGCGCTTTGTGCGCACCGCCCTTCAGATTGATGGTCAGAAAATGCCAGCCTATGAAGTCGCGCGAGAAGCTTGCATCGTACAAGGTCATTGTCTAGTCTTACAGCCAGAATCTCCAGCATCTAATTCCTCTATGTCTAATCCTTCAGGGACTAATCCTTCAGGGTCTAACTCATCAGAGTTGGATCCATCAACAACACATCCGGCTCTGTCAGATCAGGTGTCACCGAGAGTAGCGATGATCGAGAAATTTCACATAAAGCCAGCATTTCTGCCTTCGGACCATGATCAGCCAATTCATCCATACTCACGGTTGATGCTAGAGTATGCTCAATCTTGTAGTTTTGATTATGATGCGGAGCATATATTCGGCGCTGTCATAGATGGCCAACCACGGTAAGTCACAATTGCCATAAACTCGTCAAACATAAAAGGATCCGTCTATGCTACCACCAGCTCATATCGCCTATACGTGGCTGGGTGTTACTGTTGCACAAAAAAAGTTGGGCATGCTACAGGATGTAGATTATCGCTGGATGGCGTTGGCCGCCATGGGACCGGATCTCATTGATAAGCCACTAGCATGGGCTTACTTCTACAAGCGCTTTAAGTCGGCAGTGCTCTTTGCTCATACTCTGCTGGCCTTTTTGCTCGTTGCTTGGCTGGGATTCGTACGCTTTCCTACTTGGGCACCTTATGCACTTGCGTATCTGGGACATGGGGTGTGTGATCGGATCTGGTCATTTACGAACACATTTTATTGGCCATTTCGCGGCTGGCGTTTTCACGTTTGGGGTAAGCAAGGCTCAGAACAAGAAGAGATCAGTCGGGCATACTGGATTGCCTTCACCAGACGCCCCGAATTGTGGGCCTGGGAAGTAGGTGGGCTGCTGGCTATGATTTGCGTGATCTGGTGGCACAAACTGTATATACCCAAGCGAATGGTTTACTTCATTCTCAAAGGAAAACCGCCGAGCTAGGTAGTTATACTGCGGTCGTTTTGAAAACAGGTGTTTTCCAAAGCTCTACCAGGGAGACCAAACACCTGTTTTCAATCGGATCTGAGTATAGTTGTCGGTGGCCAGTTGTCGGTGGCCAGTTGTCGGTGGCCAGTTGTCGGTGCCCAGTTGTCGGTGGCCAGTTTGTCAGTAAAGGCTGGTCCGCCCATGAGTCGTGTCGAGTGTCTTGAAGTAGTTTAGGGTAAAAATGGTCAACCCAAATTCGACCGATAAAGTTCTTCATATCAATACGACATCTGATGCTAAGACAATTCCTGACGGTGACATGGTTGAAGGTGGCACGAAACCTGACGTGAATAAAGTGGATCCGCCAAAACGGGGTGGTCGACGTGTGCTGCTCAATACGGGTGCCATGGCCGGTTCCAGCCTCTGGCGTATCCTCGTTAGCTTTTTACTTCAGGCTTTGGTCACTCGGCAACTGGGCTTTGCAGCGCTTGGTCAGTATACGGTAGCGTTGGCCTATCTCAATGTGAGCCAAATCATTGCTGAGATGGGTTTACAGGGATTGTTGGTTCGGGAGTTGGCCCAAAACCGTGGCCATCGCCGCCAATATTTTATGCTGGCTCTGTGGCTCCAGATTGGGGCTGGGTTTCTGATTTGGCTCGGCCTATGGTGGCTAACAAAGCTGCTACCCTACTCGGATACCATGGCCAATCTGCTCTGGCTAATCGGAGGCACATTGCCGTTTTATGCGGTGACTGTGGCTTGCCAGATGCTCTTTCAGGGATGCGAACGGATGGAACTCGTTATGTTCGTTGAGCTGATTATCAACTCTCTGATTGGTCTGCTTAGCATCCTGGTCCTCTTCATGGATGGTACAGTGGTCGACCTAGTATTGATTCTGATTGTGACACAAGCTCTCTCGGCCGGATTTTGCATTCTTTTGGTCTGGTATTTCCAGCTATTGACCCATCCGGATCAGACGACGCCATCTCAACCCGATAAGGCTGTTGCACCTTCCGTTTTGCTGAAAAGAGCGCTTCCGTTTTACGGCCTTTCCCTCGCAGATGTCCTTCTACAGCGGCTGGATATTATTCTCTTAAGCGCCATTGGTGGCGATGTATTAACTGGTATTTATAGTGCAGCGTACAATGTAGTGCGAGTGTTTCTTAAGTTGATCCAAAGCTTCTGGAAGGGGCTTTACCCCACCCTAAGCCGACTCTTTCAGCAGACACCTCAGCGGTATAACCAGCTATGTCAGATGAGCCTACAGTATGGTTTGCTGCTTCTCTTTTTAGTTGCCCCAGTAGGAGCCGGTTTGGCCACTGTGCTGCTCAATTTACTCTATAAGAGCCCATCGGCCGAATCGGTGGCAGCCTTTGAAATACTTATCTGGGTCATCCCCCTCTTTCTTGTTGAGCTCTATGCAATAACGCTCATGATGGTTGAAAACCGCACGGGGTACAGCCTGCTGCTTATGATAGTGCATCTGCTGGCGGTTGCACTTCTGTTACCCATCTTCACATCGCTCGGGCAGGCTTTCGGCACAGCCTTAGCTGTTTTGTTGGCAAGCATGATAGGTACAGTGGCCAGCCTTGTCATGCTTCAACACTTTAAGATGCCTAGAGTACCATCAGGCACCTATTTGATTCTACTGCCTGCCTCGGTAGCCGCTATTGCCATTACCTATCTACCTGCTCCATTGCCGCTTCAAATCAGCAGCGGAATCGGCATATATTTGGTTCTTCTGCCGCTGTGTGGTATATATACGTGTCGCAATCTTAAGGCTCTGCGCGACATGATGTTTCGGCCTGGATAGCCATACAGGTAAGATGACCATGCAGCTACTTACGATAAGCGGTCATTGTTCCAACTCAGGAGCTGCAGAAACCCACCCAACTTGGTTTAGAAGGGAATGTTTACAAGGAGACGTCATTGAAGGAGACCTCATTTAAGGAAAATAGTCAATCTATTTTGCCTACTCAAGCAGCCCCTTCTAGCGAGCAATATCAAAGCGATCCCAAGCCTGGTTACCGAGTGCTCATGATTGCCCCCACGAGCTTTTTTGCGGACTATGGATGTCACGTTAGGATCCTGGAGGAAGCCCGCATACTGAAGAAGCTAGGCCATCAGGTGACGATTGTTACATATTACACGGGCAATGACGTGGATGGCCTGGAGATTCGTCGGACATTGCCGATTCCGTGGCGTCGAGACTATGAGGTTGGCTCCAGCCGCCATAAGATTGGTTTTGATCTCCTCTTGGGTTTACGGACCATAGGGTTGCTTCTGCGCCATCGTTTTGATCTAATTCACGGTCATTTGCATGAGGGAGCACTTATTGGCTTGGTTTTAGGTAAGCTCTTTGGCAAACCAGTCGTCTTTGACTTCCAAGGCAGCCTAACCGAAGAGATGGTTGATCACGGTTTTTTGAGTAGAGACAGCCGATTCTTTGGTTTAATGCGTCGTTTAGAAACCTGGATCAACCGCTCATCTGCCGCAATCTTGCCCAGCTCGGCCCACGCCAAACGGCTGTTGAGGGATCATTTCGGCTGCAATCCCAGTCTAATCCACGTACTGCCCGATTGTGTCAACACCGAAACGTTCCAGCCGATACCGAGTGATGACCCAGAGCTTGCTACTCTGCGCCAAAATTTGGGCATTCCGTCTGAGGCAAAAGTTATTGTTTACCTAGGCTTGTTGACAGAGTACCAGGGTATCTCTCATCTGTTAGAGTCCATGAAACGTATCCTATCGACTCACCAGGACGTCTATTTATTGCTGATGGGATTTCCTGTTTCCCCCTACCAAGAGATGGCCCAGGAAATGGAAATCCTTCACCGCGTTATCATGACGGGAAAGATACCTTATGCCCAGGTACCAGCTTACTTATCGCTGGGAGATGTTGCCGTTGCCCCAAAGCTTAGTCTAACTGAAGGCTGTGGAAAGCTCTTAAACTATATGGCATTGGCTCTACCTACGGTTGCGTTCGACACGCCAGTGGCCAGAGAGTATCTGGGGGTTCAGGGTATCTATGCAAAGCGGGGTGATATTGAAAGCTTAACTGAAGAGCTCGAGAAGTGTCTCTACTCATCTTCCCATCAGGAAACAACGGCGCTTGGTGTGTCGGGAGCCGTTGGAGCTAACTTACGGAAGCGGGCACAAGAGCAGTACGATTGGTTTCAAGCTGGGCGGCAGATTGAAGAAATTTATGATAAGGTAATTGGCGATCATGAACAGAGTGATCATGCCCTCATCGGGTCAGGAGAACCAAAGATTGATGCACGCTTGTAAAAGAAGAGACCCGTTAATATCAGCAAAACAGATCTATACTCAGCTTTGTTTGAAAACGACCCCATTACAGACATCTTGATATAGTGAAATCATAACAAATGTACGATATTCATATGGTGCACAAGTCGTAGACAGATCGTCGCACGACCAGTCTGATAATGCCCTAGGTATTATGTTAAGATACCGGTGTCAATTAATTACCACTATTTCCAATTCATACAATACTGTTAGAGTGAAAGTGGTAATAAATCAATGCACAATTAGGAGAATGACAAAAGATGAAAAACGTGGGCGCAATTTTCCATAAGAGTAGTCGAACGAGAAGCTTGATTTGGTACAGCCTATTTTGTCTGTTTCTAGCCCTGTCCATCATGCATCAGCTATTTCCAGAGGAGTATGCCTTGGTTTCACATGCTCAGACAAACCCTGTTCTCCGCTTCAATACGTATTTACCTTATGTAAGCAACTAGCCGAATGGCAAATGGTAAATTTTTGATGGCGAATGGTGAATTTTATTGTCGATGTTGGTCTGCAAGGGCCTAAGCGTCGTACATTTAGGCAGATGGAGTAACAACATCAAACAGCTAACCCTTTTTCTACAGAAACGTGTGAGTACCCAGCGAATTCAACAAGGAGCATCTTATTCCACTCAGGTGGGCCGCTCGAGGCTACCCATTCTTGCAGCACTAGCGACGTTGCTCATGCTATCAACATTGGCATCGTTTGCTTTTGCACCCTGGCAGAGGCTGCCGGCTACGGGTTCACAATCAACACAAGCAGTAATTTTGCCAAGGCCAGGACAAGGTGAAGTGAACGGT
>JBCCHB010000162.1:0-36247 GCA_039028975.1 Chloroflexota bacterium | reverse complement strand
GTCGGTGGCAACCGTCGTGGCACCAGCAATGGAAACGGAGATCTGGGCCTGTTTGAGGGCAATGCTGTCGTTAATGCCATCGCCCACAAACATCACCTGTTTGCCTTGCTCCTGTAGCTCACGTACTAGGTCGGCCTTCTGCTCAGGCAACACATTAGCAAAAACACGATCAATGCCCAATGTAGCGGCCAATGCTTGCGCGGGGGCTTCCTGGTCGCCGGTAATCATGGCCAGCTCAATGTCCCGCTGATGGAGTGCATCGACTACTGCTTTGGCCTCAGGGCGTACAGTGGGCTGGAGTTCGATAGCTCCCTGCAACAGGCCATCCACCGCCAGATAGACAATCGAGTGTCCCCGCGCCTGTCGCTCGCTAGCAAGTTGGATAATCTCATCAGGAATGGTGATCTCGCTCAAGCCCATGTAGCGTTGGCTGCCCAGTTGGACACGCTGTCCCCCAAAGAACACGGCCAAGCCATAGCCCACTTCCACGCTGGTTGCATCCACCACTGGCAGGGTCAAGCCTTCTGCCTCTGCCGCCTCCCGGATGGCCGCGGCGATGGGGTGGGACTGATGCTGTTCGATGGCCGCTGCCAACGCTAGCAGCTCATCTTCATCCAACGTGCCACAGATATGCACCCCACAAACGGTCGGCTGGTCTAAGGTCAACGTCCCTGTTTTGTCAAAGACCACCGTGTCGATGCTGCTCAATAGTTCCAACGAGCGCCCATCCTTGACCAAGATGTTGCTGCGCGCCGCCATGTCTAGATAGGCCAACAGACAGAGCGGCGTCGTTGCCATGAGCATGGTCCCAAGCTGCACACTCCAGACCGCCAACATGCTGCTCACGCCCCAGATGGGTAGAGCCAACAGTCCTAATGCGGTTGTGGCAAAGACGGCTTTGTCTGCGATTTTGACACCGCGCAGACCAACTTGGGTGTTGTGGCTCTGGGTGTTGTTGAGAATCTCGGTAATCTGGGCCGCCAGCGTTTCTGCATTGGCCTGCTGTACTCGCACCTGAATCTCACCCATGAGCACCAGCGTTGAGGCAAAGACACGATCTCCTACCTCCTTCTCCACCGGCTGCGCCTCACCGGTCAACGCGTGTTGGTCGACACTGGCATAGCCGTCAATAATCTCACCATCCACTGGAATCACGCCCCCGGCATAGACCACCACTACATCGCCTGCTTCCACATTGGCCAGCGGACACTCGACAACGATACCATCCTTGATGCGCCAGACCGTCTGCGGCAGCGCGCCAAAGACATTGACCATCCGCTCGTGGGATTGTCCCTGCACCGTGGCGATAAACTTCTCGATGAGCAGACCAAACATCATCGCCGCGCTCTGCACCGCCAGATAGCCCGTGGCGATGATGCCAACGTAGACTAGCACATTGCGTCCGCGTGCCGTCAAGGTGCGCTTCTCCCACATGTCCTTGAGCCCGATCTGAATCATCACCGCACCGAGATAGAGGTTGATGGCGACCGCGGCGGCTATGGCCAAGGGAACACCCGTCAGAAAGAGAACCAGGGAGATGCCCGCATAGCCAGCTTGGCGGTTGCGCTGTTTGACGATTTCAGGAATGGCATCGACCCCCGATGTGCCGCCCAGCGCTTTCAGATGCTTGTCATAATGGGTGCCAAAGAGGCGGTCCACCGTGTTATGGATGAAGAGCTGATAGCGGTCATCTACCTGCTGCAACCGTTCTTTTGCTTCAGGAGGGAGTAGATGGTCTGGCGTCAATCTTTGGGCAAGCGATTTTCCCAACCCGCCAAAGACGTTAGCCTCCTTAAAGTTTGGTAGATTCCCATGCGTTTCTGGTCGGGCGAGGGCTTCGCCGAGAGTCATCGACCTCCGCTTGTTTCGATAGCGTTCGACACCCCAGTACCCTGCAGCAGCACCACCAGTGATGACGAGACCTGAAATGAACATGTGGGTTTCCTTTGTGACTCTGATTTTTCTGGGTAAGTATATGCCATTCAAGGGAAGGGAGATGCTTGGGCATAGTTGGAGTCCAGCATACCATTTCCGCGTGCTTTCAATGCTCTTTTGTCGATTTTGCCCGTCGAAGTCTTAGGCAAGGCGTCGCACAGCTCTATCTGGTGCGGCACCATATACTTAGGAATGTGCATTGCGCAGAATGTCTGTAGTTCAGCTACTTTTAGATTCTCGTCCGTGTGTGTCACCACAAACGCCTTGATCTGATTGCCAATCTCATCGTCCGGGATGGGAATGACCGCGGCTTCTTCTATCGCAGGGTGGCTGTAGAGCGCGGTTTCGATTTCGCCCAACTCAATGCGATAGCCGCGACTCTTGATCTGGCTGTCGCGGCGACCTAAATAGGTGTAATTGCCCTCTTCATCTTCTTGGACCAAATCTCCCGTGCGGTAGATCAACTCTGGTCCCAAATGCTCATGCACTTGATAGGGTGTCAGCGATTGCGCAGTGCGTTCCGGCAGCCCCCAATATCCACTCATCAGCCCTGGCCCGCGCACGCAGAGTTCACCGATTTCTCCCGGTGCAACGATTTCATCCTGTCTGTTCAGCACAAGGATTTCGCTGTTGGCACACCCCTTGCCAATGGAGAGGGGTGCGGTGCGTGCTGGGTCCAGCGGCGGCACGGTATACCAGGTGCAGACATTGGTTTCGGTGGGGCCATAGAGGTTGTGATAGCTCGCGTGGGGAATCTGCGCCATCAGTTGGCGCAAATACTTTACTGGAAAGACTTCCCCTGCAAAGAGGACGGTGCGCAGCTGGGGCAATGTGTGGCGCTCAAGTTGACCATGCCGGACCAACAGCGTCAGTGCCGACGGCACCGAATACCAGATGGAAATCTCCTGCTCGGCAATATAGTCGGCCAAAGTGAGCGGAAAGATTGAGAGCGATGGCGGGACCAGCACAATCGTTGCTCCTGCTTTGATGGTGGCGAAGATATCAAAGATGGAAAGGTCAAAGTGGAAAGGAGCGTGGTTGCTGACGCGGTCGGTTGGCTGTATGTTAAAGGTACCACAGGCCCAATCCACAAAGGTGAGGGCGGCACGGTGGCTGATCATCACGCCCTTGGGGGTGCCGGTGGATCCAGATGTATAGAGAATATAGGCCAGATCGTTTTCGATGTTCCCTGGTTCACACGGCGGGGTAGCAGGGCAAGAGGCTAAGCTTTGTGCATCATCGGCCAATAAGATAACAGGTAGGTTTATGGATGATGCAAGCGCTTTTTGCAGCGATGGTTCTTGCTTGCCGCTGGTGATGACGGCCTTCATCTGGCAATTCTCAATGATATAGCCAATACGCTGTGCGGGTGCGGCAGGGTCCAGTGGGACATACGCCGCGCCGGTTTTGAGGATGCCAAAGATGGCGACCACAGCATCAATCGATTTATCGAGATAGAGACCGACTCGGTCGCCACGCACGACGCCAGATTCTCTTAACCGATGAGCCACTCGATTGCTCTGCTTATCCAGTTCTTGATAGGTCAGTTGTTCTTTCCGGTCTATGATCGCAGTCTGCCTGGGGGCTGCGGCTGCACGATGCGTCAGTAATTGTGATAGGTGATAAGTCATTGCATCTTATTCCATAGAAAGTTGTGGTGTGCTGTCATGTCTTGTGTCGTCTGTTAGGCATGAATCTCTGTCCGAAAATGGGTGGATGTATCTTTGCCGATAGATCAGCATGGCTGTAAACCACAAACCACAAAGGAGTACCGTCATCCACGTAAAGAGAATCATCGCCGAGGTAAAAGGGATTAAGATAATGGTTGTGACCAATTCCAGCGAAATTAAACTTAAGAGCAAGTAGATGATTGCGTCACGATTACGCGGCCAGCGACATAAGCACCCAACGGCGCACCCAGAATCACAATGGGGACGCAGACCAACCAGTATTCCCAGACCACACCAATATCTCGCAGCACGAAAGCGTGGACAAAGAAGCCGGTTACAGAATTCAGCCCCATAATCGTGACCGTCGTTGGCGTACTCACCTTCTCATTGAGGCCAAAGGCAAGCGTTAGTACGATGAAGGTGAGCGTATCAATGCCAGAACCGGTGTTGGCGGCAAAGATGCCACCTATGATACCGATGCCGACAAAGAGCACCCGACGGGGCCAGCCATCCACCTGAAAGTTGTTGTGTGGTTGCCATTTGAGCAGCCAGCGCGACAGAATCAGCGCCACGCCAAAGGCGGCAGTGACAAAGGTGAAAAGAATCTTCGGATAGGGAGGCGGGATTGGAATCAGCAGCGAGCCCATGACCATGCCCGCCACACCACCCAGCGACACCCAGCCGATAACGCCAGGCAGAATCTTGATGCGGCGGGTTACAATGACGATTGAGGCAACCGTCATGCCCACGGCTTGGATCATCAATCCAAAGGTGCGCGCTTCGTCGGCAGGAATCTGCAAGGCTTTGGTAAAGACGGGAAAGGCGACGGCCGCACCGCCCTCTGCCGAAGCGCCCGCCACAAACGAGCCGAGGACCATTGTCAACGACATGGGCCACCACTCAGTGAAGAGATGCCAGCGGTTGGCTATCAACATGTAGCTGCCCCAGGTCACATAGACAAGAAACAGTGTAAAAGGATAGAGTCGGTGACGAAATTTATTGTTCAATGACAAAAATGTCGGCATGATCAGAGACCCAAGTACCTAGCAATAATGTTGCGCTGAATATCCGACGTGCCCGAATAGAGCGTCCCGCCGATGGCGTCGCGCAGGTCGCGCTCCACTTCAAACTCGGTGGTGTAGCCATAGCCACCATGAACGCGGATAGCGTCCATGCTCGACTCGGTAAAGACTTCGCTCAGGTAGAGCTTGGCCATGGCCGCTTCTTTGTGGATGGGCTTTCCTTCTTTCTTGAGCCACGCTACCTTGTAAAGCAGCAGCCGCGCCGTTTCCAGCCTGATCTGCATATCAGCCAGGCGATTAGAGATGGACTGGAACTTGCCAATGGGCTGACCAAACTGCTTGCGCGTACGGGCATACTGCACGCACTCCTCCAACTGTCGCTCCATTGCCCCAACGTGCGCGCCCAGAATGCAGGCCCGTTCCCATTCCATGGAACTGTTGAAGATGTGGGCACCTACCCCTTCGGGACCCAGGCGATTTTCCTCTGTTACAAAACAATCCTGCAGAATCAATTCACCCATGGGGGCCGTGCGTAGCCCCATCTTTTCGATGTTTTTGCCCACTGTGAAGCCAGCTGTCCCCGTCTCAATCAAAAACGCGCTGATGCCCCAACTGCCCTGCTCCGGAGCAGTCGCGGCAAAGACCACCGCCAGATCCGCCACTGGCGCGTTGGTCACGAACATCTTGGTGCCGTTGAGGATATATCCATTGTCACACTTTTCGGCCCGCGCGCGCATGGCATAGGCATCCGAGCCAGACTCCGGTTCGGAGATGCCGTGGGCACCGACCTGGTCACCCCCAATCAGGCCAGGCAGGTAGCGTTCCTTTTGTGCTTCGCTGCCAAATTCATGGATGGGGTGCTGCACCGCCCACATCTGCGCGTTGAGCGCAAAGAGCAGGCCGTTGTCTTTGCCACCATAGCCCAGCCCTTCCATGACCAGCATCGTCATGAGGATGTCTGCCTCTGATCCGCCGTAGGTTTCAGGAAAGGGTAGACCCAACACCCCAAAGTCGGCACACTTGCGCCACCGTTCTCGTGGAAAAGTCTCCTGCCGATCCTGCTCCATCACACCTGTGCTGAGTTCCTGGTGGGCAAAGCGGATTGCTGCATTTTTATATTCAAGCTGTTCTTCGCTCCACGCAAAATCCATTGACTATTTTCCTATTTTCTGTGTTGAGTGAAATCGACTGCTTACGACAGTCTCCATAGGCAGATACTCGTTAATAGCCTACCAGCCCAGCGTAGATCAAACGCGGAATGAAAGTGGATCAGGTATAAGAGCCATCTAAAACTTTCTGGCTTTTCATATTGAGACCCACAGTTGGCCATGTCTGAATCCTGCTGTGTACAGTTTATCAGCCCCGCGTGGAATGAGCGTGGAATGAACGTGGAATGAACGTGGAACGGCGATGACATCCACCTTGAATTTCCTGGCTTTACGATACTTTGATTCACGTTGATCACAATTTGTGTATTGGTTGAGTTTCTACATTGACTCTATGGTATTGATTTAGAAATCTTGACTTTTCCACTGCCTGCTACCGAGGATAAGATTATCTAATGCTATTTGCCCCATCATTTATTATAGAGTAGGATTGTCGATAGTGTGCGCTTCGAGGCTTCTAGTCTTGACTATTCCAAACATAACGTTCACTTTAATTGCGTAGAAATATTGTGTAGAAATGAGGTCTAATCTCTTTTGATACCCGAATCCGAGTACCTCAACCACATCCAACAGACCTTCCCGGACCTAGACTTACAAGATATCCAGAACAACCGAGATGGCATGGTCAACATCTCTGTGATTGTGAATCAGGAACGAGTATTTCGCTTTCCACGCGAAGAGTGGGGCGTTGATCTGATGCGAAACGAGATGAACGCATTGGATCTGGTTCGCAATTATGTAGACATCCCTGTGCCTGATTGGGACTACCGCTCAGATGAGATGATCTCTTACTCTTATATCCCTGGCCATCCACTACTGACCGACGATGTTCTGCGCATGAATGAACAGGAGAAAGATGCCGTTGCCGAAATGCTGGCCATCTTTCTGAGACAGATGTACTCGATTCCACTAGATGAAGTCAAAGCGGCCAATATTCAACGTTCCGACACGGTACGAACACTTGATGACTGGTTGCAATTCTATGAAGAAGTACAAGAATATCTCTTCCCGCTCATGTGGGCCGATGGCAAAGAGTGGGTGCGCCGCCACTTTGCCCCCCTCCTGGCTGACCACACATTCATGGACCATGAACCGATCTTTATGAATGGCGACTTGGCCACTTATCATCTACTCTTTAATCGTCAGACCAATGCGTTCAACGGTATTATCGATTTTGGAACGGCTGGCGTCGGTGATCCCGCCACTGATGTGGCCACCTTGATCAATCAGTATGGCGAATCGTTTGTAAAGCGAATAAGCCGCATTTACCCAGAGATAGGGCAGCATATTCAACGAGCACGTTTCCGGGCTGGCACATTGGAGCTACAGTGGGTATTGCGAGGCATTCAGCGAGATGAGAAAGATATGTTGATCGTGCACATTGGGCGGGCGCGGGATCTCTTGCCGATTGGAAGCAAGTGGCGGTAAATATTTCGAGGCAGGTAAGCCATTTCACAGAGATTCTCTGAGAGCAGATGGAGATGGACGCTTTGCGTCTGTAACCAAACACAGAGGTTTTTCTCTATTGAATTTCTCGGTGTAACTCTGTGCCTTCTCTGTGTTACGAATTGGTACAAACTGCACCATTCGCGAAGATGTTATCGCGTATCACTGATTACTGACCTACCGTTTACCGTTTACTTGCAACCGAAGGTGGCGCTGTGCATCTCTGTGATATTTTGTGTCGCGGCTTAGCCGCGATGTGAATCTCCATATATCGATAACTCAATGTAATGAACACAACTGGAGGAACCAACAGTGCAAACACTTGTACTCTGCGATGATAGCGCCCACCCAGCCGCGCTAACCCGAGATGGGCTGATGGGATTGGGGGATTGTGGATATGAATTCGACTGGCAGGAAGACCCCAATGACTGGTCTGCTGAAGGAATGAGCCAATATTCTCTTGTGATCTTTTCCAAAGCCAACAACACGTCCCTAACAGATTCTTCACCTTGGGCCACTGAGGAGACCGGGGCAGCCTT
This sequence comes from Chloroflexota bacterium, assembly GCA_039028975.1. Taxonomy (GTDB): domain Bacteria; phylum Chloroflexota; class Anaerolineae; order Caldilineales; family Caldilineaceae; genus JAHBNG01. The sequence continues at coordinate 28,469 of JBCCHB010000162.1, read as the reverse complement.
TGCCAACTATGTTAACCAGGGCAACAGCATACTCTTTCTCCACTCGGGGACGGCTCTTTACAACGATTCACCATCGCTTTGCCATTTAATGGGCGGCATCTTTGTGGGACATCCGGCCCAATGTCCAGTGACGGTGGAGCCGCAGAAAGGGCATCCGTTAACCGCAGGCAGCAGCGCGTTTACCGACAAAGATGAACACTATCAGATGGAGATGAACGATCCCAACGTGGATCTCTTCCTCAACACCACATCAGAGCATGGTACCCAACCTGGCGGCTGGACCCGTACCCAGGGCACGGGGCGAGTTTGCGTTTTGACGCCGGGCCATAATTTGCCGATTTGGCACCACCCTTCATACCAAGCACTGTTGAGGAATAGTTTGGGGTGGTGTACATCGGGATAATAACTAATTTGTGAATTGTTGAATTTTTAATGGCTTGGTCAGTGACTTGAGCTGGTTGTGTGGAGTTGCCTCGAATGCCCAAGTGATTTTCATTAACCATTCACAAATTCAACAATTCAACAATTAATTATTTGGAATTATATAGATATAGTTTTTAAGATAAAGATTTTTCGCACTTCTTTTTGGCAGGTTCGGGGGAAATGCAGAAAATCTTTATCTGGATGTCTATAGTTTAACAAAATGAATACCAAAGGACCCCAATTATGACCCAAGCTTCCCAATCACCCTCTCCCCCTCATGCATTACCGCGTAGACGTCTTGGTAAGACCGGCCTAGAGATCCCTGTCATTCCCTTTGGCACTCAAGGCTTTGGCAACAACTTCGGTTTTGTGGAAGATGAAGAAGCCGTTGCCTTAGTGAAACGTGCAGTATCATTAGGTGTCAATCACTTTGATTGTGCTCGCTGCTACGGAGATTCCCTGCGTAAGACTGGGTTGGCTCTCAAAGAAATCCCCCGAGAGGATGTGATCGTCACCGGGCGGCTTTGCTGTCATTCAGCTGCTGAGTGGGGGTTTTATGGTGAAGGTGAGCCAGACTATTCAGCCGAGCGGGTGATCCGGGACGTGGAGAATCAGCTTGAAATTTTGGGGACGGACTACTTTGATGGGATGTTGATTCACGATCCAGGCAGGATAGAGCCGACTCTGGCCAAAGAGGGGACGCTGGCTGGGCTGCTTCAACTAAAAGCCCGCGGTTTGGTACGCAACGTCGGCTATGGAATGCGCCCCCACGATTTTCACCTCAAGGCTATTGCCACGGGAGATATAGACCTACTACTCTGCTTCAACGATTACAATTTGATTCGCCAAACCGCGGCTGATGAGCTATTGGCGGCAGCGGCTGCTGGAGATGTGGGCGTTATGAATGGCTGGTCTATTTTGCGAGGACTGCTGACTGGTATCGATATTGATGAAGCTATGGAGAAAGGTCGCTACAAAAATGATGTAGATGTGGACGCCTCCCGCAAGATCTGGCAATGGTGTGAGCAAGAGGAGGTAAATCTCTTACAGTTGGCGATTCAGTTCTGCCTTCGGGAAGAGCGCATCCACGGCAATCCTATTGGTAGCCTCAACGCAGAGCAGTTGGAAGCCAATATCTGGGCAGCGAGTACGCCGATCGATGAGGGGGTATGGGCAAAGTTTGGGGCTGCTTTTCTATAAGGGATGATCGGTGTCGAATATCATCTGAAGGTCCACATTGCCAAAACTTGGCGGACGGGAACCGTGTGCCCGAATTACGTCTTGAATATATTGACGATAAAGTTCTACTTTTGCCATCGTGTGATTTTCTCCTCAAGAGCATCATAATAGTACCTTACTGGAAGAAACAAAATGGAAACTACAAGCCTTACCTATCATGGGCAACCGCTCGATACGTCACCAGATTGCTTTGGCGAACTTCGTTCATCCGACGACGCATTGAGCAATACTGATGAACTGCGACGTCGTTTTGATGAGGAGGGATATCTCTACTTACCTGGCCTGCTCGATAAAGAGACTTTGCTGGCCGCCCGCACCAAAATGCTAGAGTCTTTGGCTGAGCTAGACTTTATTGACCTTACGAATCCGCTACAAGACGGAGTTGCCAAGGAGGAAGTGAAGGTCTCCGCCCAGCGTATGAAAGATCTCTCCAAGGGAAATGAGCCTCTGCACGACGTCCTTTATGGTGGACCCATGATCGCCTTTTATGAACGCTTTTTGGGAGGACCAGTCAGTCCGCTTGATTTTACTTGGTGCCGAGTCAAATCGTCAGCCGCTCTTTCTGCCACCGCACCCCACTATGATGTGGTCTTTATGGGGCGTGGTACCAAGAAGCTACACACTAGCTGGACGCCCTTGGGCGATGTACCCAAAGAGATGGGTGGATTGATGATTCTGGAAAATTCCCATCGCCAGGAGGAGATTAAAGCCACTTATGGCCAACTCGACGTGGATGTCTACTGTACCAACTATCCCGACGTAGCCGAGATTGAGTCAGGGAGGAAGAATTGGCAGCGAGAGGGAGGCGGTTCCTACACCAAGGACGCCATTGGGCTACAGCAAGAGCTAAGGAGCCGCTGGCTAACGACTGATTACCAGCTAGGCGATCTGCTCATTTTTAGCATGTATACTATGCATGCAAGCATGGATAATCAGACCAATCGACTGCGGCTTTCGACTGATACCCGCTACCAATTAGTCTCCGAACGGATAGATGAGCGGTGGATTGGCAAAAATCCGATAGGGCATGGTTCTGAGGCAAAAATCGGGATGATTTGTTGAAAAAAATATACCAACAAAAACAGCCTATGGTATCGTGACAGACGGGCCGGACTGGGATTTTGGCCACTTGACCGGAAACTTGCTAGAACGAGATAGGCACCGATTTCATACAGTCGAGCTTGAACGATTACTTGGGGCTGTCAATTATGCATTTGAACAAGCAGCAATCGCTGCAAGCACAACAGAGGAATAGGGATGAAAATAGTTGCAAATATTCTCGTTGCAATCGTCGCGATTGAACATATCTATATTCTGATTTTGGAGATGTTTTTGTGGACAACTCCCCGAAGTTTGGCAGCCTTTGGCATGACGCTTGAGCAGGCTGAGATGTCAAAGACATTAGCTGCAAACCAGGGCCTCTACAACGGTTTCCTGGCGGCTGGCCTCGTGGCGGGCCTGCTTGCACCCAATGCAAAGACTGGCTATGCGTTTAAGCTCTTTTTTCTGATTTGTGTCACTATCGCCGGAATCTACGGCGGTATGACAGCCAGTCCGAGGATTGTGTTGATTCAGGCAGTTCCGGCTATAGTGGCCTTGATTTTTGTATGGTTGAGTAGGAATAGTGCATAAGTAGTCGCTCGCAATGTCGTTTTTGCTGATATCACCTGGGTCAACGGACTGGTCACGATGATTGGTTATGCAGTGAAATTTGCTTAGTTTGGCAAAATAGGTTGATTTTTTTGCTGTTTGGCAAGCTGTTCCTCGTGTGATACCATAAAAATACATATCTGGCTGTCTCCTCCCCCTTGTTCACTTTGAAGTGACTAAGGAATGAGCCAAAATTAACTTGCGCGTTCCAATCGGGTGAGCCCCACCAAATGATCAAATTATTTAATTCCCGTTCCTAAAAATAAAACTATAGTAGTGTAATCAAAGGAGAACACCGTCCATGAAACCCCATTCCCTAAAATGGCTATACTTGCTTATCATTTGCGTTTTTGTCCTGGTTGGATGCCCCGCTCCTGCACCCGCCGATACAGCTACTACTTCGGATAGCGGATCTAGCGGCGACGAAGCGGTCTCACTAGAGCTGTGGACATTCGTTAACACTCATGCACGTTGGTTTGAGGAGCAGGCCGAACGCTACAAGGAAGAAGTAAATCCCAATTTTGAGCTAGAAGTGGTTGAGATTGCCTATGGCGATATGCATGACCGCTTGCTGATCTCGCTCCAATCTGGTGGAGCGGGCGCGCCCGACCTCTCGGATATTGAGCAAGGACGCTTTGGCGGCTTTTTGCGTGGCGGTACCGATCCAGGGTTAGTGCCTCTCAATGAGCTGCTGGCCGAAGGGGGTTACAATGAACAATTGGTTGCTGCACGCCAAGCGCTATACACCTACGAAGGAACGACTTACGGCGTAGAGCATGCCCTCACGCCTGTTGTTCTCTACTACCGTGCCGACATCTGGGAAGGGGCCGGTTTCGATCCGCAGACGTTTGAGACGTGGGACGATTTTGTGGAAGCGGCTACTGTTATTGTGGCCGATAATGCCGACGTTGTGCCGCTCCCCATTCACGGCAGTCTGCATGAACTGTTGCTCCGCCAACGCGGGGCCGACTATTTTAACGCCGAAGGTGACGTCACCATCGATTCTGCCATCTCGGTTGAAACCATGGAGTGGCTTCTGGCTCAGATCGAAGCGGGCGTTGCAGCTGAAATGCCTTCGGGAGATGCGGCGTGGGCCGCGTTCAAAGATGGGTCACTTATCTCAATGGTAGGGGCTGACTGGTACGCTGGTTTCTTTAAGGACAATGCCCCCGAGTTGGAAGGCATGTGGAAGGCGGCACCCCTGCCCGCCTGGGAAGCTGGCGGGATACGAACCAGCGTTTGGGGTGGGACTGGCCTGACGGTTGTTAAGACCAGCCCCAACGTAGAAGCTGCTTTGGACTTCTTAGAATTTGCCATGCTCTCTGTAGAAGGAAATGTACGCCGTTTTGAATTGACGAACCTCTTCCCTCCCTTTATCCCAGCCATGGATAATGAGCGCCTTCACGCGGACGATGCTTATTTCTCCGGTCAGGATCTGGGCGCAGTATTTGCGGATGTAGGCCCTGAGGCACCAGCCCAATTCCAGAGTCCTTTCCGGTCTCAGCTCAATGATCTTCGTGGTACTACCTTCCAGGATATACTTACTGGCGTGCGCTCACCAGAGGATGTCTTTACGGAAATTGCCGAGACAATCCGCGAAGAGATGGCGTTAGAGAATTAGTAAAGTTGAAGGGTGACCGAGTGGCAGGGTTATAATTCATCCTTGTCGCCTTGTCGCCTTGTCGCCTTGTCGCCTTGTCGCCTTGTCGCCTTGTCGCCTTGTCGCCTTGTCGCCCTAACACCCTGACACCGTAAGACCACATAATCATCCTTATGTATAGCCGCAGCCGGAAACTCGCTCCATACCTTTTTATCAGCCCATTCTTTATTGGGTATGCGATCTTCTTTTTGGCACCGATCTTGCAATCACTGCGGCTGAGTTTTTTCCGCCAGCAGGGCATTAATGCAGAGCCGCGCTTTGAAGGGCTGGGCAACTATGTGCGGCTCTTTACCAAAGACGAGCTCTTTTTCACCTCGCTCTGGAATACGACCTATTACGCCCTAGGTAGCGTCTTTATTATTGTGCCACTCGCCTTGATTTTGGGGATGATTCTCTACGCGCCCAGACTGCGGTTCCGCGAGTTCTTCAGGCTATTCTTCTTTACGCCCAACATCACTGCGGGCGTCGTGGTGGGGATTATCTTTGGCCTCGTCTTTGAAGAAGAGTATGGTCTCATCAACAATCTTCTGTTAATTCCCCTGGGCGTTGAGCCAATTCGCTGGCTGCGTGAAGCATTTTGGGTTATGCCTGCGATTATTATCCTTGGCACTTGGCGCTATACGGGGATTAATGCCCTCTACTTTATGGTGGGGTTGCAGAATATTCCCCCCGAGCTAACCGAAGCAGCCAAGGTAGACGGCGCCAGCCGCTGGCAAGTCTTTCGCCATGTGACGTTGCCCATGTTGCGACCCGTGCTAGCCTTTGTCTTGACCTTTGCTATCATCGGTTCCTACAACCTCTTTGCCGAACCGGTGACGTTGCTGCGCAGCATGGCGGGTGGCCCCAACAATTCGGGTATGACCATGACCATGTATCTCTACACCCGTGGGTTCCGCGAACTCAAGATGGGCTATGCCTCGGCCATTGGTTATTCGCTAGCCATTATCATTGTTGCGTTGACCGTTATTCAGCTCTATTTTATACGGGCGTTTCGAGAGGATTAACGTGGCTGGCTCTACAATACCTCACTCTACTATCCCAGGAGCAGGCGAAAACCATCTGACCAAGCAGGCCAGCAGCCTATTGGAAACGATCCTCATCTATGGGCTGCTCTTCTTTTTTGCCATCTTGGTTGGTATTCCGTTTCTGTATATGATCACCGGGTCGTTCAAGACCAACGGCGAGATTTTCAACTACCCAGTAACGATTATGGTACAGGAGCCGACCACGAGTAATTATCAGCGGCTGCTGAGTGGGGATGAAGTACCTTATCTACGGCAGATGCTCAATAGCACCGTAATTGCTGTTTCGCAGACGCTGTTAACGTTGTTGATAGCGTCCATGGTTGGCTGGGGTTTTGCTAAGTATGAGTTCCGCGGTCGTAATCTTCTTACCATCTTTCTGCTGGCGACCTTTACCATTCCCTTTCAGGTCACGCTAGTGCCGCTCTTCCAACTGATGGTCAACATTAACCTGCTCGACAGCTTTATGGGTGTTATTTTGCCTAGCTCGCTCAGTGCTTTTGGTGCTTTTTTTATGCGTCAGGCTATGGTTTCTATTCCCAGCGAGTTGCTAGACGCAGGGCGGATCGATGGTACGTCTGAGTGGGGTCTGTTTTGGCGCATTGGGATGCCTTTGGCCCGTGGTGCGCTGTCGGTGCTGGCTGTCCTAGTCTTTCTGGGGGCCTGGAATGACTATTTATGGCCGCTCATTGTGCTGCGCAGTCCCGAGAATTTTACCTACCCACTAGGACTAGCCACACTCAATGGACTGTATAAAGTAGAGTACGGTATGATTCTGGGTGGCTCATTTATCGCTACCTTACCAGTTGTGTTGATCTTTATCGCAGGCCGCAAGCAGTTGCTGGATAATTTGACTATGGGCGCCGTGAAAGGGTGATGGTGGATCTACCTTTCGGGCTTTATTTGATCCTGATTCCTTAGCTGCTTGACGCACCAGCCACCATCAACGATTGACTACCTTCTTGTTTCGTTCAATTGCTAGAAAGGCACTCGTCAAAATAAACATACCACCCACCCACTGCACAAGCGTCAACTGTTCCTGCAAAAAGAGGACCGATAGCACAATCGACCCCAACGTTTGCAGAGGCCACAAGAGGGCCACTTGGCCACTGCCAATAAGGCGTACCGCAGAAAAGAGAGCCATCCGCGCAAAATAAGTGCTAACTAGGGCCAGAACAGCAATGGCCAGCCAACCCGACGCACCAGGATCTTGCCAAGGCATCTCTTCTACCCACCACCACCCAAAGACCACCAGCATCATCATGGTCAGCATGTAGAAGGTGATCGTTCTGAAATCATAGGCAATCAGATACCACTGGGTGAGGACAAGTTGTAGAGCATATAGGACTACAGACGCTACGATTAAGATCAGCCCCATAGCTGCTACCTGCCCGCCTGGACCAACCAACAGGTAAATTCCCCCTATCGCTAATGCCACCCGCACCAAATGCCGTCGAGTCAACGATTCCCCCCGCAGCGTGAGTAAAAGTAGGACAGCCAAAGGTTGCACAGATTTAAGCATGGCCACCATGGATCCATCCATATAAGCCAACGACCAGAAGAAGGTACAGATTTCCACACCACTAATGATCCCAATGAGCGTGACGGCAATAGCGCCCCGCCGATCAATTTTGAAGAGCTGAGGGTTTGTTAGGGCGATAGTTCCTGCCAACAGGACCACCGTAATGATCAATCGCAACAGCAACATGATGGTGGGACTCAGGCCACCCACCACAGAACCCCGTACCAGCGGAATGACTAGCGTAGTAGAAAGGGATGCACTTACGGCCAGGAACCAGCCCATCCAATGAGGTTCCGATTGAGGGGTCGATTGTGTAGTCAATTTTATCTGAGTCATCATCGGATGATACCACATTTACCATTCACGGTTGACAATTTCCAACTCCTGACACGACAAATTCTCCATGTTGCTCCAGAACGATGGATAAGGTACACTACCTTCACTCCCCTATGATGCGATCGATTTGAATACCGTAGCTTTTCGTAACTCTACCAAAAAGACCAAACCACGATTTTCTAACGGATCAAAATATATACTTAACTCTGTCATAGATGAGAATAATCTACTGGAGATAAACTATGTCGAATTATTCTCATCTATGGCCAACCGCAGTATAGCAGTATCCCAACCGATAGCTTTTCATATACACCAATGGAGGAATCCCTCATGTCAAAACATCTATCGCGCAGAGACTTTCTGAACCTATCAGGCGGACTGTTTGCCGTAACTGCATTGGCGGCCTGTGCTGCTCCGGTAGCCGCCCCTGATGGTGGCTCCGGCGGTGGAGCATCAGCACCAGAAAGCGTCACCATCAACGTCTGGGGCCCAACCGGACTGCTAATCGATGCCATCTACGAGCAATTTACCGAGCAGACAGGCATTGCCGTCAGCAATTCTGATATCGGAGACGCAGTCTTTGGCGACCAAAAATATCTGACTGCCACCGCAGCCGGTACCGGGCCAGATTCGGCTTTCCAAAATCGCCACACCTTTGCCCAATTTGCTGCTAAGGGGCTCTATCAAGATGTAACACCTCGTATGGAAACGGCTGGCATGGCTGTGTCTGACTTCACGCCCGTTCAGATCGAAGAGACCATGTGGGACGGAAACGTCTTTGGGTTGCCCCTCCGTACAGATGTCCGCTATCTCTACTGGAACAAGGAGATGTACGCTGAGGCCGGTCTCGATCCTGATAGCCCACCAACCACCTGGGCAGAACTGGAAGAGTATGCAAATGCCACCAACGTCATCAACGACGATGGTGACCATGATCGATACGGCTTTGTCCCCTATCTCTACGGCAATTCGTGGACGTGGCTCTACGGTTTCCTCAACAAAGCCCCTGCTATTTCTGACGACAAGCGCACTATCTTGGCTGATGACGAGCGCTGGATCCAAGCCCTAGACTGGATGGTCAACTTCTACGATAATTACGTAGGGGACTTTGAGATCGCCAACGCCTTCAACGAAGCCACCAAATCAGCCGGTTTGGGACAGCCCTTTGTGGCCGGGCGGACGGCCATGTCTGCCAATGGCAACTGGTTTGTGGGCGATCTTTTCCGCAGCCCTGGCATCGATTGGGGTACGGCACCCATGCCCATTCCAGACGGTGGTGAAAAGAGCACTTGGTCGTGTGGTTGGTCGTACGTTCTTTCGCCAGACGCTGTCCACCCCGATGAGGGATGGCAGTTCATGAGCTGGATTATCGGTATTGAAGGGTGGCGCGCCGAAGCCAACGCGACGATTGAAGACACGGCCCGCATGTGGGAACGTGAGCAGCTTGATGGAGAACCCCAGTACTGGCCACGTCTCGCTTGTTACTTGCCTGCCTTGCAAATGCTGGAGGAAGAGTACGTCACTCAGCTAGATGAGCGTGCGCAAGGAACATGGGCGCTGACTCGGGATGCCCTGGAAAATTGGACCCACGGCTGTGGTAGCGAAATGGGCGTAGCTGCACTCGAATACTGGGTTGAAATGGATAACTCCACTCGTGCCGCCCTCTCGCACGCTATGAGTGCCGAAGAGGCCATGCTCCAATGTAAGGAAAAGGTACAAGAGGCAACAGATCGGGCTTGGGAAGCGATTGACGGCTAGGATGAATGAGATGATGGAATGAATGAGATTGAGGGAGACGACAAGATGAATCCAGGCAGAGAGACAACTCCCTCATCTTGTCACCTCTTCGACTACGCTCAAAACAAGACGTTTCTCTCATCATCCTATCATTCTATTTGCGCGGTAATCTTCGATATCGATGGGACATTGGTTGACATTCATCGGATATTGAATTCAGCTCTGTCAGAAACAGGGCAGGAAATTGGCCGCCTATTTGGGCGGGCTTTTACGGCAGCGGAGTTGCAGCAGATTCGTAATGAGGTGAGCGGCGAGCCGCAGTTTGCTTCCGCTCGTTTGGAGGAAAAGCGCAGGGAGTCGTTTCGGCGGGCATTACAGCTTGTAAACGATGTTGACGGCGCACATTTGGACCCTATTTGCGATTTCTTCTTCGAGCGACGCTTTGCTACCTGTTACATTTATCCAGACGTAATGCCGACGTTAGAAGCACTGCGCGGGATGGGACTAACCGTTGTTGCGGCATCCAATGGCAACTCATATCTTGCTGGTACGCCATTGGCTGGCTTGCTAGATGCCACGTTTCATGCAGATGATCTGGGCGTAAAGAAGCCCAATTCGCATTTTTACGCGGCTGTTGCCGAGAAGATCGGCCTTCTGCCATCTCAGGTTTTACATGTAGGTGATTCATTTGAGAACGATTATGAAGGGCCGCGTCCTTTGGGCATGGAGAGTATACTGCTCTGTCGGACAACCAAGAATTGTCCAGGTCTCTTACGAACTGTCGATACGTTAACCGAGATCCCGGAGCTTATATCGCAACTATATACTCAGTAGTTAAACACGCAACAGGCTGCGCCACGGACTGATGAAATCGAACAAAGATTAGAGGATTGTGCAGATTCTTCATCTTTCTAATCTTTTCATCTTTGTTATTTTCAGGGCAGGATGCGTTGCGTCTGTAAACGTGCACAATGTTAGTGAGAGCCTATTCGGTTCCGCCCCAAGCAACTTGTTCACGGGCGCAAAGCGGCACTGGTGCCAAACAGATCGACATTGCAATCCACTAATGTTGCGGCGAATAAAATGTGTATAGTGTTACAACTATTCGAAAATTAGATTAGGAGATACCTGTTTTGGCAGTGGCGACACAAACCAAACCCAGACCTTGGCATCAGACCAACCGAGGGCGTGAAGCACTAACCTTCTACCTCTTCATTTTGCCTTGGATTATTGGTTTTCTGATCTTTATTTTGGGGCCGATTCTGGCATCATTCTACTTTAGTTTTGCTCGTTACGATATTGTTAGCGCGCCCCGCTTTGTGGGGCTAGAGAATTTTGCGGAACTCTTTACGGATGATCTTTATTGGCGCAGCCTTTACAACACCCTCTATATTGTTATACTAGCTGTTCCGTTAGGCATGATCGCAGCCTTTTCTGTCGCCCTATTGCTCAATCAGAAAGTGAGTGGCGTTGCCGTCTATCGAACGGCCTACTTTATTCCGAGCATTGTTCCGGCTGTGGCCTCTGCTGCCCTCTGGCTTTATCTGTTACAGCCCCAGTGGGGACTGGTCAATGGCGTGCTAGAGTCGGTAGGTATCCCTGGTCCTGGTTGGCTGGCATCGGAAGATTGGTCTAAGCCATCGATTATCATGCTAATGGTCTGGCGTATGGGCGGAACCATGATTATCTACCTCGCTGGCCTGCAGGACATTCCCGAAGTGCTCTATGAAGCCGCTGAAATTGATGGGGCCAACTGGTGGGGCAAATTTCGCAACGTCACGTTACCGCTGATGACGCCCTCCATCTTCTTTACGCTTGTGTTGGGGATCATCGCCACATTCCAGGTATTCGACGTGATCTTCGTCCTCACCGACGGTATGGGTGGGCCGCTCAACTCGACGCTGGTCTATATGATCTACCTTTTCCGCAACGGCTTTAACTTCTTCCGCATGGGCTACGCCTCAGCTATGGCATGGGTACTCTTTCTCATCATTCTTTTCTTGACGTGGCTACAATTTAGGTTTGCGTCTCGATGGGTCTACTACGAATCAGAGGGGGGGGATGCGTAAATGGCAGCGATAACAGATCAATCTCGATCAGATCAGCAGGCAGTCAGAGAGGCAACCATAGTGAAAAAGCGGCCTTGGCTACGCAGCTTGATGAATCATGGTGTGCTCATTCTGGGTAGCATTATCTTTGTGGTCCCTCTCTTCTTCATGGTCTCAACCTCGCTTAAAGCCATGCGCCAAATAGCGCTCTTTCCGCCGGAATGGATTCCCGACCCGGTGATTTGGCTCAATTATCCTGATGTCTTTCTCTATGCACCCATGCATAAATATTTTCTGAACACGATTTTCATCGTGGTTCCAGCCATTATTGGCGCGGTGGTGACCTCGTCCTTGGCGGCCTATGCCTTTGCACGGCTACGAGCACCAGGCAAAAATTTCCTCTTCATGATGGTGCTATCAACCATGATGCTGCCTGCCATCGTCACCATGATTCCCACCTACATCCTCTTTGCCAAGCTGGGCTGGATTGGCACCTTTCGGCCATTGACCATTCCACCGCTCGCTGGCAGCGCGTTCTTTGTCTTCCTCATGCGCCAATTCTTTATGACTATCCCGCGCGAGCTGGAAGACGCTGCACTCATCGACGGCTGTAGTCATACACGAATCTACACCAGCATCATTCTGCCCCTGGCCAAACCCGTGCTGGCTACAGTGACCATCTTCGCATTCATGGGGGCCTGGAATGAGTACCTAGGGCCGCTCATCTATCTGGGCAATAAAGACCAATACACACTTTCGTTGGGCTTGCAGGTCTTTGTCAGTTCTCAGCAACGCCAAGCCGAGTGGGGTATGATGATGGCCGCATCGACCATGATGGTGATGCCCGTGATTCTGCTCTTCTTCTTTGCCCAGAAGCAGTTCGTACAGGGAATTACGTTGACAGGGATTAAGGGGTAGGTGTTGTGTCAAGTATCGAGAATCACTTGCCCTTTGTGTGTGCTAGCGATGAGTTCGCTATTCGAGTATACTTACTTGAATGAAGAAACGAATCCTGTACAATGAATCCAACTACGAAGCCATTGTGCTTGAGAATGGCTACTTTGTTGATAAGACAGAGTACATTGCGAAATTGGAGAAGATCAAGAATCCAATCTTTCTTCGACCGCGTCGATTTGGCAAGTCTACCTTCTGTTCGCTCTTATGGCACTACTACGATCGGGGCTTTGCAGATCGATTTGAAGAGCTATTCGGCCATACATGGATTGGACAAAACCCAACTGGGCAGCAAGGCCAGCATATCGTCCTCTTTTTCAACTTCTCTACCATTGCTACGGGGCCAACTATACACGATATTGAGGCCAGTTTTAAGCGTCAGTGCAATTTCTGGTTGAGCCTCATTTTTCAAGACTATGCAGATGTACTGGGCAATACACTAGAAGTTGATTTAAAGGCGTCAGTTGCTGACACGCTATATACACTTGTCTCCCTAGCGCGTCGTAGAGGAGTCCAGCTATTTGTCATCATTGATGAGTATGACAACTTTGCCAACCAACTCATTACCACAAATCGTGACCGCCTCTATGACCAACTTACCGACGATAATGGCTTTCTCAAAGCCTTTTTCAAGACCCTAAAAGAAGGTCGAGAGATGGGCGCTATCGCCAATGTTTTTATTACAGGCGTACTCCCTATTCTGATCGACGAACTGGCTTCAGGCTTTAATGTGGGTTCGTTTATCACTCTCGATACAGAATTTGAGGCGATGGCTGGTTTTACTCAGCCAGAGGTGGACAAACTGCTGGATGAACTCTACAACGACTATCCCATTGAGCCAGCAACCCGTTCAGAAGTGGATGCTCTGATCAAGAATTACTATGATGGTTATCACTTCTGCAAGCCTTCTCTGGATGATACGCTAGACGACATCGAGCAGGGTCTGTACAATTCCAGCATCTTGATCTACTTTCTCAATCACCTGCAACGTAAGCTGACGGTGCCAGAGCGGTTGATTGACGGCAATGTTAAGACAGATATCTCCTGGGTAAAACGGCTAACTGCATCCAATAATGACTTAACCGAAGCATTTGTGAATCAGCTAACGCTACACAACGCTATCGCATTTGATGAGAAGATGTTGGTTGAGCAGTTCGATATGACCCAATTCTTTGACCAGAGCTATTTCCCTATCTCGTTTTTCTACTTGGGCATGTTGACCCGTGATTCTAGCTTCCAGCTACGATTGCCTAATTTGACCATGCGTGAGATCTTCGTTGAGTACTTTAACCGCATTCACAGTATCGATGTGTCGACGCGCTATCTTGAAGTGATGCAGACGTTCATCAATAGGCCTAATCTGGAGCAGCTTTTTCATGGCTATTGGAGCCACTACATCTCTCAATTCCCAGAGGCCATTTTTACGCAAGTCAATGAGAATTTCTACCGCTCTACTTTCTTTGAATTGTGTAGTCGCCATCTGTCCCAGTGGTTTACGTGGAATATTGAGCGCTCTTACCCCTCTGGCAAAAGCGATCTCGAATTCGTTGGCAAGTACAATGAGCAATTTGCTGGATTGCGCTGGGTAATCGAATTCAAATACATCTCCAATAGCAAGTTGCGTACGCTCGACATGACCATCGATGCATTTGAACTCGAAACAGACGATACAGAACAGATCAGCGGATACGTCGAGGGATTACAGCAAGAATATCCAGAAGCAAGGATCTCCCAATACGTAATCTACTGCTTTGGCAACCAGGGGTTTCGCATCTTTGAGGTTTAGAGAAACCTTGCCTGAATGGTATAACTCTTTATGCCCCGATACCTCCCCCTTCTCCAAACTTACCTTAGACCCCTCCTGAAACAATCGTCTCTTCTATTTGTCCTTTTACTGATTGGCACGGGGCTACGTCTCCTCACACCTCAACTTCTTGCCACATTTATTGATGAACTCTTTCTCGGCAGCGCCCTTTCTCGCTTAGGTTGGCTTGCGGGAGCCTACTTGCTTATCGCCCTGTTGATCCAAGTCGTCTCTGTGGCGGACAGCTATCTGGCCACCAACATTGGCTTGACTGCCACCAATCAACTGCGTTCAGATTTGGCCCTTCACTGCTTACGCCTCGATATGTCTTTCCACAATAGTCGAACACCTGGTGAGTTGATCGAACGGGTGGATGGCGATGTGGGGCGCTTAAATCACTTCTTTGCCCGCTTTATGGTTGATCTGGTCGGCAACTTTTTCCTTATGGTGGGCATCTTCATTAGCCTCTTCTGGATCGACTGGCGCATTGGTTTTGCTATGTTCATTTATGCCCTGGTGACCTTTGTGGTGCTCTACCGCACCCGCAATGTGGCCGTACCCTACTTTAGAAAAGCTCGCCAGGCCCAAGCGGAACTCTACGGTCTGATGGAAGAACGCATGGCAGGCATTGAGGATGTGCGCGCCAATGGGGGCACAGCTTACGTGCTAAGACGATTTACCGAACGGGCGCGACAGGCTATGCGTACCGATGTACGGGCAGATGTAATCGGCACCAGCGTCTTCAGCGTTCAGATTTTGATGCTTACTTTGGGAACCATATTGGCTCTGGGTTCGGGCGTCTATCTCTTTACGAACAGCCTGATCACCATCGGCACTGTCTACCTGATCTACCGTTATACCGAGTTGCTACGAGAACCTATTGAGCAGATCAGCCGGGAAATACAGCAGCTTCAAGAAGCAGGGGCTTCGATTCTCTGCATCCAGGATCTCTTAGATATTCGGACGGTCCTGGCTGATAATGGAAACACGCTTCTGCCTGGCGGCCCGCTGGATGTGGCTTTTAAGCAGATTGGGTTTCGCTATCAGAGGGCGAATGGGCAAGATGAAGAGGTTGGTGGAGATAAAGGAGACGAGCAAGATGATGAAGAAAAGATTGCTCAGGGGAAATCAGTCGGTGGTGAAGTACGGGAGCTGATTCTGGATGGGGTTAGCTTTGAGCTGGAAGCGGGAAAGACACTGGGATTGATTGGGCGAACCGGATCGGGCAAGACGACCATGACACGCCTCCTCTTTCGGCTCTATGATCCCCAATTTGGGCAAGTGCGTCTAAATGACATCCCACTACCAAATATCCCGCTGGCCGATGTACGCAACAAAGTCGCCATTGTCACCCAAGATGTTCAGCTTTTCCACGCTACGGTTCGTAACAACCTGACCCTCTTTGGACCAAGTAGCGACGATGACCAACTGCTAGGTGTGTTGGAGCAGCTAGGATTGGGCGCCTGGGTTCGTTCTCTGCCAGATGGCCTAGATAGCATGCTACCGCCTGGGGGAGGTGGTCTCTCTGCGGGACAGGCTCAGCTATTGGCTTTTTCCCGGGTACTCCTGCGGGATCCTGGGGTGATTATTCTGGATGAAGCGTCGTCTCGTCTGGATCCGGCCACTGAGCAGCTACTGGAGCAAGCGATCGACAACATACTCGCAGACCGTACAGCCATTATTATTGCCCATCGCTTAGCTACCTTGGAGCGAGCTGACTATATCCTGCTGCTGGAGGACGGCCGTTGTGCTGAGTTTGGTCTACGACAAGCGTTGGCCCAGGAGCCGACTTCTCGGTATGCCCAACTCCTACAGGTCGGAATTGAGGAGGCGCTGGCATGAGTGTAGATGCGAAGAAACAAGAGACCCCCGTCTGGCGGCTGATGGTGCGATTGGCACGGTACCGGCTGGATCTCTTCTTGTTGAGTGCGCTCTTTGCCAGCATACTCTTTTACGTTACGCCGCTGCTACCCGGTTTGGTTATTCGCCAAATCTTCAATCAGCTCTCTGGGGATCTGCAAGCGGGCCTCAATCTGTGGACCCTGCTTTCGCTACTTGTGGCGATTGCTGTGGTGCGACAGACATTTATGATTGGGGCTGTCCTAGCCGAGATGACGGCTGATTATGTGGCTGCCACCCTGATGCAACGCAATGTCTTGGCCAACGTACTGCGGAGACCAGGGACCAACGCGCTGCCTACCTCTTCTGGGGACGCCCTTGCCCGACTGAGGGACGATGTTTGGGAAATAGCCATCTTCTTAACTCACACAATGGATCCGGTGGGACAGTGGTTTGTCATGATTGTGGGGCTACTAATCCTTCTGCAGATCAATGGGTGGCTCACGCTTATTGTTTTTGGCCCAATCATCATCACGGTGCTGGTCGTCAATCAGCTCTCCCGCCGGATTCAACGCTATCGCCAAGCCAACCAGGAAGCTATCGGTGCCGTGACCGGGTTACTAGGTGAGTTATTTGGCGCGGTGCAAGCAGTTAAAATTGCTGGGACAGAAGCCCACGTAGTCGCCCATTTTGAAGAGATTAACGAGGCTAGGCGCAAGGCCGGATTGCAAGATATCTTCTTCACCCGTCTTATTCAATCCTTCTCTCAGAACGCAGGCAAGATTGGCGAGGCCCTCCTGCTGATGGCCTTGGCCTGGATGCTGCGGCGGGGTGAGGTTGACTTTACGGTAGGCGATTTTGCCCTCTTTGTCTCCTACATTGGCTGGCTCAGTATCGTGACCACCATGTTTGGCAACGTGTTAACCCGGTATCGTCAAACTCAGATTTCTTTTGGTAGGGTGGCTGGCCTCATGCCCGATTCACCTATCGACGACATGGTTGCGTACCACCCGATTCACATGTGGGGCGAGCTACCTGATGTGCCTTTCGATGCCAAATCATCGGCAGACAAGCTGACCCAACTAACGGTGAGCGACCTTACCTACCGCTACCCCAATGACACCCAAGGAATTTCTGACATCTCCTTTACCCTTATCCCCGGCACGATTACCGTCATTACCGGACGGGTGGGCTCGGGCAAGACCACATTGCTACGGGTGCTGCTTGGTCTATTGCCAAAAGACGGAGGCGAGATCCGCTGGAATGGCCAACTTGTGGATGACGCCGGTGCCTTTCTGATCCCGCCCCGCAGTGCCTATACCGCGCAAACACCTCGCCTCTTTAGTGAACGCCTTGTCGATAATATCCTCATGGGGTTACCCCAAGCCGAAGTTGATTTAGAGCAAGCCATTCAAAGCGCAGTCTTCGAGCAGGACTTGGCCACGTTGAGTGATGGGCTAGAGACGCAAGTTGGCCCTCGCGGGGCTCGTCTCTCTGGTGGTCAGATGCAGCGTACGGCCGCAGTCCGTATGTTTGTGCGTAATCCCGAGCTGCTGGTCTTTGATGATCTCTCCAGTGCACTGGATGTAGAGACTGAGAGAATTCTGTGGGAGAAGCTCTTCTCTAGACCGGAACCACCGACTTGTTTAGTGGTCTCTCATCGACATAGCGTGCTGCAGCGGGCGGATAACGTGATACTACTGAAAGGGGGGGAAATGGTAGATTGTGGTAAGCTGGATGAACTCCTGGACCGTTGTGATGAGATGCAAGCCTTATGGGCGGAAACGATCAGATAGAAATAGTCAGACAGAAACAGCCAGCCAGAAACAGTTGGATATAGATGCCGTAGCCACCTATGAACCATCGTTTTGCTTAGATGAGTTACTCTATGGAGATTCGGTTTAGTCAAAAAATATGTGTACTAGGCGAACGCTCTGCTCGAAATAAGGGCCTGATCAGACAATACCTGTCTAATGGTCGATACCAACGTTTCGATGACCGCTACCTAAGTACAATCGGTCTGAAGATCAGTCGGAAATCGATGATGGTGCCGAGCCATAAACTGGTTACTTTAACCATGCTCATATGGGATTTGGCAGAGGATGAAGAATTCAGGCAGGTTCGGCGCGCCTATTTCCGTGGTGCTGGTGCAGCCATTCTGGTCTGCGATCTGAATCGCAGAGACGCCTTAATTCAACTTAAGAACAATGTTGCCGAGCTGCGTCGTATAGGGCCAAACATCCCCCTGGTTTTTGTCGTCTATGAAGCTGACCTAATGAATCATTCCCAATGCGCCATAGATGATGTCAAAAAACTAGCTCGCGAACTAAATGCCCCGTTGAATCTGATTGGGTCGTCAATGACAAATGATGATATTGATACGCTCTTCTACAACCTTGGCAAGCGGCTGGTTGCTAAGCTGCACCCCGTATGAATCCCACCTTGGTCTTCTATTGACCCCTAACCTACCAAGGATCAATTGATAGCCGGAAAAACTCTAACCTCTTTTTTGGAATAACCGTGCATCGCATTCTTCTACCCTTGCCCCCAAACTGAGATGCACCCCACACGGAAAAGAATCGGGTCAGCTCCCTATGGTATAATTACCTCATTTATAGTAGCATTACCAGTGCATGACGGCGTAGATTTTTTTATCGTATAGGAGAATGCAAAAATCAGCCCCAAAATATGGCGAATTCTGGCTAAAAGCGAACAGCTGATTAGCTAGACTGCGGCCGTTTTGAAAACAGGTGTTTTCCGAAGCCCTACCAAAGAGACCAAACACCTGTTTTCAAACGGAGCTGAGTATAAAAGCTCTTTTGAAATTCGCTATATGCTCGAGCAACAGTCCAGCCTCAGGAGAACCAAATGCAGACGCTAACCCGATCCTCCCTCCAAGAGCAGTACCTCAATGACGGCTTCTATATTCACTCGACACCCGTCATTCCATCGCAGATCGTCCACGCTGCCATCCACGGTATGGACGAAGTACGAGAAGGCCGTTACGACACGGACATCCCGCCACAGCCCTCTCGCTGGAAACCCGGCGATGACCCCAACACCCAACTCGGTAAGATCGAGATGCCCCAGATTGCCAACCACGCCATTATGGAACTAATGAACGTGCCTGCTTTGGGCCAATTAGCCGCCGAAGTGACGGGGGCCAAAGCTGTACAGATATGGTGGGTTCAGCTGCTCTACAAACCGACTGCTCTATCTGGCAGCGCAACAGGACCCGGCATCGGCTGGCACCAAGACCGCCACTACTGGCAGATCTGGGACGAAGGCAGCGAACTCTTTACCGCGTGGGTGGCTCTAAGTGATGTAACAGCAGATGCTGGCCCCATGAGTTTTGTCCGTGGCTCCCATCGCTGGGGCTATGTGGATGGGCAAAGCGATTTCCAGAACGAGGGTGATCAGGTTGCTCTGCGCGCCCAAATTGAAAGCACAACTGGTGATCAGTGGGAAGAGGTCGCTGCCATCTTGCCGCCTGGAGGGGTGAGCATCCACCATAATTTGACCTACCACGGTAGCGTGGCCAACACGTCCGGCGCGCCTCGACGCAGCTTTGCCATCCACATGCGCACAGAGAATTCTCGGCCAAAGAATGGCGTACGGGAAGGCTTGACTCGGTTTATCGACAACTTGGATTATTGCCCAGTGATCTATGGGGATGCCTCGTTGATGTAATGGATTGTTTAATTCTCTCCCAAAGGAACAGACTTTATGAACTCATTCATCGATCAGATTGCGCCTGAGCACCGGGTCCAATCCATCACACAGTTGGAAGAACAGTACGGCGCGGCTGCCCCCGCGTCTCTATCAAAAGAGATCGGCTACATTTCGGAGCACTACCGTGCCTTTATCGAGAAATGTCCATTTGTGCTGGTCGCCACTAGTGGACCCGGTGGACTAGACTGTTCTCCTCGAGGAGACCCGGCAGGCTTTGTGCGCGTGCAAGATGAAAAGACGGTCCTCATGCCCGACCGCCGGGGCAATAACCGTCTGGACACGTTGCGCAACCTCATGCACGATCCGCGCATTTCGCTACTCTTTTTGATTCCTGGCGTTGGTGAGACATTACGCATTAATGGACAGGCGGCACTCGTCTCCGACCCGGCTCTGCGCGAATCGTTCGCCATGAAGGGGAAGGTTCCTGCTACTGTGATGGTCATAACGGTTGAGCGTATTTACTTCCAATGTCAGAAGGCGCTGGTGCGGTCGGGTATTTGGAAACCAGAGACACAGATACCGCGAACCGATCTACCCAGCACAGGTGAAATCATTCAAGCCCTGTCAAAAGAGCCATTTGATGGCAAGGCGTACGACGAAGCATATCCCGAGCGGATGAAGCAGACAATCTATTAGTTTCTATTCGTTACTATTCGTTGTGATTGGATGACATAAACTATCATTGTTCAAAAATAATAGAGGTTGCCCTACTCTTTAGTTTAGGGTACACTATTTCCATCCCTCATCTCTCCCACTGTTTCAAATCAAGTATGTGCCAATCCAAGGAGGAACCTGTGTACCCACCACAGCGACGTTTTCAATTACTAGTTGTCGGACTAATGCTGTTTGCTTTGGGCCTTTCTGCTTGTGCAGCTCCCGCGCCGGCGTCCACTGGCAGCGAAGAGGCCATGTCGGATTCATCCGCAGAGATGTCCGATGAGGATCTGCGCGCAAAAACCGTCATCTTCGATATTGCTGGTAGTAAAATCGCCAGCCCAGAGTTATGGAACCCCTACGTCCCAGGCCACAATCGCAGCGCGGGCATGCATCAGCTCATGATGGAGCCGCTCTTTATGAGCCATCTCTTGACGGGTGAGATCGAGCCCTGGCTGGGAGAGAGCATGACCTCCAATGATACGTTGGACGTCTGGACCCTTACCCTCAATCCGGGCGCTAAGTGGAGCGACGGCGAAGCCTTTGATGCCGATGATGTAGTCTATTCCGTAAATTTGGTCTTGGAGAATTCTGAGCTTAGCGATCAAGGTATGCGTCAATGGGTCGAGAGTGTAGAGAAGATCGATGCCCAAACAGTTGTCTTTAATCTGCTGAAACCAAACCCGCGCTTCCAAATGGATACCTTTGCCGTCAAAATCTGGGGTAGCTTTGCCTTTGTCCCAGAACATATCTGGGCTGACAAGGATCCGCTGACCTTTACAAATTTTGACCCAGAGCAAGGCTGGCCTGTCTTCACTGGCCCTTACACACTTGTCAGTACCAGTGACATTGAGATGGAGTATGTCAGAGATGATGATTGGTGGGGTGTCGATGCTGGATTTAAAGATCTCCCTGCTCCGGAAAGAGTCATCTGGACCTACGGCGGTGCCGAAGAGATTCGCACCGCGGCTATGTCTGATAATGAGTTAGATGGTCTGCATGATATTAGCCCCATTACGTACGAAGTACTCAAATCGCGCAACCCCAACGTGATAGCCTGGACCGAAGAACTTCCCTATGCTCACATTGAACCCACCTGTACTCGCACCCTTGAGTTCAATACAACCCTAGCACCGTGGGACAATCCCCGCATGAGGTGGGCTGTCAACCATGCCATTGATCGGGACGAAATTGTGAGCATTGCTTATGAAGGGGCAACCGTCAAGTCACGCAGCTTCTTCCCCATCTCTGCTCCCTTGGAAGCGATGGTCGATATGCTGGAAGAGGCAGGCCACTATGACAAATACCCGTTGACCACCTTTGATCCAGAGTTGACCAAGCAGATCTTGGAAGAGGAAGGGTATGCCCTAAACGACGCAGGCTACTATGAAAAAGATGGCACTGAACTGACGTTACAGATCATCGTCCATGAAGCCTTTATCGAAAAATTGCGCTGGACTCAGGTCGTTGTTGAACAATTACAGAAGGTTGGCATCAATGCCCTGACCACGGCCATGGCGGGTAGCACATGGGGCGAAAAGATCAACAATGGCGACTTTGAAGCGTCGGGTGGCTGGCAGACCTGTGGTTCCACCAACGAACCGTGGGCATCCTTGGACAACTTCAACAGCAAGTGGGTTGTTCCTGTCGGTGAGCGGGCCAGCAAGAATATCTGGCGCTGGGAGAATGAGGAGTTTAGCGCTTTGGTCGACGAGATGGGCATTCTTCCCCTGGGTGATCCCCAAATTGAAGAGCTATTCCTCCAAGCCATGGATATCTGGATGGCCGAATTACCGGTCATTCCCACAACCCAAGCGCGCAAGTTGACACCCTTCAACACAACGTACTGGACTGGCTGGCCAACAGCCGACAATCCCTACACCAGCCCCACCGACTGGTGGCAGAATACCCACGTGATTATCCATAACCTGGAACCCACACAGTAGGAAATTGACGAGGTAAGCTTCGGGTGACAAGAGAAGGTAGCCACCGTCATTCTGCTTGGTTACAGTCCACGCAGTGGCTTGGAGCCTAAGCGACTGAAGAATCTCCAGATTGTAAGTGGGAGTAGAGATTCTTCGCGTACCTCGTTCCAAATTAGCCACTGAGCCAAGCATTTTGTTTCAACCCGTCTTGTAGCAAGTCCGGTGGCTCAGAATGACCCTGTCCAACTCCTTAACTTGATGCGCATGGGTTACAAACTGCACGAGCATGGAAAACTCCGGCGCATCTCTTGAAAATGAAGGATGTCATGCTAAATACAAAGAGTGCTGCGGCTAAATTTGAAGAGGATGGCTTCTTTGTTCTGCCAGATCCCATCATTCCAGCAGAGCTGATCGAACGCACCAATACCCGCATGGATGCGGTGATGAACGGTGAGTATGAAACGGGTGTGCCACCTCACAGCCGGCGCTGGAACCCAGGTGATGATGAGCGGATCATCCGCAAGATCGATCAGCCCCATCTCTCTGATCGCACCATTTTAGAGCTATTTACCTATCCATCAATTGGTGAATGGGCTGCTCGAATTACGGGTGCCAAGATGGTCCAGCTTTGGGCGGCGCAGATGCTCTACAAACCGCCAGGTGGCCAAGCCTTAGGCAATGTGGGCTGGCACCAGGACACGCTCTACTGGTCCTACTGGGAAGGTGAAGTCTTTACGGCCTGGATTGCATTGAGCGATGTTACCGAGGAGAGTGGGGCCATGCGTTTTGTGCGCGGCTCCCACAAATGGGGTGGACTCATCGATGGGGGCGATTTCTTTGGCTCGGACCATGAAGCCCAGAAGGACGCCATCAAGGTTCCATTGGGGAAAAGGTGGGACGAAGTGGCAGCTCTGCTTCCGCCGGGAGGCGTCAGCTATCACCATCGCCATACCTTCCACGGTAGCGGACCCAACCTTTCGTCGTTGCCGCGCCGCAGCTTTGCTCTCCACATCCGTACAGAGAACTCTAACCCTAAGCCCGATGCGGAGAAGAATATCTATACCTCGAATCTAGACGTGGCCCATATCTGTCCGATCTTATATGAGGCGTAAAGGTTGACCTCCTCCTACTGATTCTGGGTCTCCCAATGGTGGCGATAGAGTCCATTATGGCCAAGTAAGTCAGAATGAGTTCCTTGCTCCACCAGCTCTCCTTGCTCCAAGACAAAAATTCTATCGGCATGGACCACGGCTTGTAGCTGGTGGGTAATCATGATGATCGTGTGTCTCCCAACCAAGGAGAGGATCGTCTCCATAATGGCATGAGCCATGTCCGCCGAGAGACTGCTGGTTGCTTCATCTAGCAGCAAGATTGGCGGATTGTAGAGCAGCGCGCGGGCGATCGCCACCCGCTGACGTTGTCCACCAGAAAGTCGGCCACCCGCTTCCCCTACTGTGGTCTGATAGCCATCGGGCAGGCTCAGCACAAACTCATGGAGTTCTGCGGCTTGGGCCGCTACAATGACCTCTTCTTCAGAGGCATCTGGTTTGACAATACGAATATTGCCCAAGAGGCTGGTGTTGAAGAGAAACGTCTCCTGCATGACAACCCCCATCTGCGCTCGCAAAGAAGCCTGGGTCACCCGCCGTAGATCCTGGTCGTCAATTGTAATGCGCCCCTCCGTTGGATCATAGAAGCGCATGAGCAGTTGAAAGATTGTGCTCTTCCCCGCACCGCTGGGTCCCACAAAGGCCACAAATTCTCCAGCCTCTATGGTCAAATTGAGTCCGTGCAATTGGGTCTGTAGGCCATCATAGCTAAAGGAAACATCTTCAAAGCGGAGTCGATGGTGGAAAGTCGACAGTGGATAAGCATCCTTGGCATCCCCAATTTTGCCTTGATGCTGGAGCAGCTCTTCGATTCGCTTAAGGCCAACCGAGGCATGAATCCAGCGTATCCCCCCTTCATTGACCAACTTGCTGAGGTTGCTGTACAAATTTTCCGCCAGTGCCACAAAGCCTACCAACGTTCCCACAGTGATGGCACCAGAGATGACCGAAAGCGTGCCGGTCGTTAAGACCCACAGCAGGAAGAGGCGAACGGAGCCGACTGATAGTTGCTGGAATAAGGCCATGCTAAAGAGACCATCTGTTTGCGCATCTTCAAACTTTTTCAACTCCTCGCCAAAGTAGCCAGCAAAGTGGGATTCCAGGCCAAAGCCCGCAACCATGGGCTGGCCACGCATCCCTTCCTGCACTGCATTCATCATGAGGGCTTGCTGCTGATTCAAGCGCAAGATTTTTGCTGACAATGAGCGGGCAGCCAGGCTGGCCGGATAGAGTAGAGGGATGATGGGAATCAGAGTGAGGAGCGCCAAGAAGGGCGCAAAGTTGAGCATGACCGTAAAGCTGACCATGACCATGAGAAGAGAGCCTACGTCTGTGACAAGCCCTTCACCCATGGCCGACTCTAGGCTGCGCATATCTACCGAGAAGCGGGCAATCAGATCGCCCAGCTTGGCATCTTTGTGGAAATCCTGGGAGAGCCGCTGCAAATGGCTAAAGAGATCGTGGCGAATGTCATTGCCAATCCGGCTGGTGAGCCGAGCCGTCAGCCGCTCGCCGACCAACGCCAGACCAAGGGTTGTGGGCAACGCAATGGCCAGCTTCATCAATGTCCCCAGCATCAGCGACGTGCCTCGCCCCGTACCAATGTCGACGATTACCCGAAGGGCCTGGGCATAGAAGAGGTGGTAGATGGAACTGCCCATCAAGCCCACACCGCTGACAAGTCCAATGGCCCAGTAGGGCGACCAATAGGTGCGGATGTATTTGCCCATCAAGCCTACGTCATGAATGAGCGTTCTGTCATCCCTTGTGCCTCCGAGTTCCTGCTGCGCTCCATCTTCTTGCCTATCCCCTTCCCGGGGCACGACCTGATTCTTCCAAGGTGAGCGATCCGCATAGGCCAGATCTCTATGCAATCTGCTGGAGGGTGGAACCAAGCGATCCGGGCGCAACATTTGGGCTAGGTTTGGGGTGGGAGGCTGCCAGCGTATCATGGCTGGAGGTGATTTCATCGGTTCGTTTGGCTTTGCCAGGATTTCGACAACCGGTGAATCCAGCCGAGAGGCAACGTATCGGGTAAGGCCCCAGCCGCCTGCAACCGTACCGCCGGTAATGAGTAGGCTTGAAATGAACATGGTGTTTCCTTGTACTGAATCTTAAACCGTCGTCGGAAACTCGGGTAAATCTGGACTGTAAATCTTCTTGTACTCCGGATGGACCCACAAGAAACGCCGCCGATTGTCCTGCACCCGCTCCAGCCCACCAAACCCAGGATCCTTCTTTTTGAGCAGGACCTGTAGCTCTCGCAGGGGCGCACCGTCCAAGCGGTTGAGGTCGCCATACTCTTTGGCACTCTCGGCCAAGTAGGCGTTTTGGGATGCTAACGGCAGCCGCTTGACACCAGAGTGCCCATCGGCTTCGCTACCCGGTACAATCGATTCGTCGTACCCCATGGATTCACCGCTCGATTTGGCCGCACCCAGCAGATCCGAGAACGAATTGAGGGAGAGATCCAAATCATTGGCGTACTTTTGATAGACTTGATCGTCCAAGGATAATTTGATGCCCACACCGGCCACGGGCAAGGCCAAACTCAAGGCATTGGCAGCAAAGCGGGCATAGGGTCCGATTTTGACCAACCAAGCTCTCGGTTGCTCAATTTCGTAGACGCCTTGGCTGGCATCGCCGGACAAGATGGGAACCGGCAGGCGCGAATGCTCGCACCAGAGGATGAGCCGCACTTTTTGGGTGGCCCAGCGATCGCGTGCCCAACCGCCAGAGGAGACTGGCACAAGGCTAAAGAGCCGCGGCCCTTCGCTCGCTTCATCGGTTAAGGCAGTCATCAGCTCATCAAACCGCTCTTCAGTCTGGCTCAGTAACCGACGTAGTTCCATGCTGGTAGATTGGAAGCCTGATTTGACCGTCGCATTGAGTTCATCGAGTCGATTGAGTACCTCATCGTGCAAGACCTCCACGGTCGGCAAGGGTGGTCCGGCGGCAAGCAATCCATCAATAGGATACCACTCACCACAGACCCGGCATGGATACTCTTCCCGTCCTTTTGAGCGATCAATGGTCAATCGCTCAACTTCAAATAACCCTGGACACTCTGTTGTTGGGCAAGGCACGGTAATCTGGCAATCGAGTCCCTTCCACATAGTATCAATGAGCCACTGCACATCTCGACAGATATCGTGGAGAAAGCGCTCTGGATAAGCCGCTCGTACCGTGACCCGAATGCCGCTGCGGATCTGCTCTACAAAGGCGCGCCCGTTGTAGCTATCATCCAGCAAGAGCCCATTCTGCCAGTGGATGCTGCGTTCATAGTTCTCTACGCCTAAGGAATAGCGATGAAAGCGGACGATGAGCTGATAAAAGAGACCGTCAACCTGCACCGACTCATTGGTATGCGCGTCAATGATGCGGCAGACCTGGACGCGCTCGGTCTCCCCTTGCGCTAACGCCTCTGGCCACGCCTGATCAAATGCATCCGGCCGTTTCCCTGGCACCAATTGGGCGATCAGGCTGGTCGGTTTGGCCCCCTCCAGCTCAACCCGGTAGGAGAGATCAAAGCGCTCCATCAAGCGCAGAAAGAGGGGGTGAACGTCTGACACATACTGTTCTTCCAAAGGACGGGCCGGATCAGACCAAAGCTGGCTCAACCGTTCATGGGTCGCCAAGCCATTTTGGATATTGGTTTGATCATCTTCCAGCACAAAGCTGATGGCCTTGGTCAGCCAGTCGGCTTTGAGGATCATGACGTCCCGCAACTTCTCATCATCGGCATAGTGAATGCAGTAGCCAAGTTCATTGAGGATGGCCGCGTAGAGCTTGGCCAACGCTTTGTCTACCTGGATTCCTTCACAAAGCGCCTCATAGGCTTGGTACGAGATGTAGGGATCGGTTTGGCTGCGCGCCTGAACCCGCTCAATGGTGTGCTTGCTGCTGGCTGGCACCGTACGGCCCACTTGGGGAATGTCGTTGGCGATCTTGGCGATCATCTCCTTTAGCTCAGGAATCCCTTCACCGGTTTTGCTATCCACCTGGTGGAAGTCTTCGATCATGTCGCCAAAGAGAGTGCGCAACTGCTGCTCATCAATATGGGGCTGGCGCTGCTTGGGACCGCCGTGGGTGGCCACCACAATCACTCGGGGGCGCTGGTCGGGTCGATCTTCATCATAGGTGCGTCGCTTGATCAGCTCGATCCAATATTGGACAAAGCTCTGGTTAGGGCCTTCTCTGGGCTTCCAAACGATGAGGTAGATGGCCGGTGCGCTAAAGAAGAGCTGGTGAGTGGAGCGATAGATGGGTTGCCCCCCAAAGTCCCAGCCTTTGAGGGTAATCTCCTCTCGGCCAGCCGGGCCTGACACGGAAACCTCTTTGATCTCAATGCCGTGGGTGGTGACTCGTTCTTCAACCCACGCTTCGCCCCGTAGGGCCGCCAGCAGGCTGCTCTTCCCCACCTCACCTTCTCCCACCAAAACGAGTTTGGCCTCATGCAGAGCGATCTCATCCTCGGCTCGAACCTGCAAATAGTGGGCCAGCGCACCTTGACCTTGTTCTGCAACTGCGGAAATCTCCGGATAGAGAGGATTGCCGTTCAAGTCAAGGTATCCATCGTGGGCGATTCTGGCAAGCGTATTGGGAACATTCGTTAACTGGTTATTCTGGAGGGAAAGTGTCTGCAAGCGGGTGAGGTTACCGACGACGTCGGGCAAGTCGCTCAACTGGTTATTCTGGAGGGAAAGTGTCTGCAAGCGGGTGAGGTTACCGACGACGTCGGGCAAGTCGCTCAACTGGTTATTCTGGAGGGAAAGTGTCTGCAAGCGGGTGAGGTTACCGACGACGTCGGGCAAG
>JBCCHB010000161.1:0-36273 GCA_039028975.1 Chloroflexota bacterium | reverse complement strand
GACCCCTGACAACCTTGACCAGGACTTTGCCTACGTTGCTCCGCCACCCGTTCTTGGCAGCATCGGCGACACCATCTGGTGTGATGATGGCGATAACACTTTTGAGGCGGGTGAAGGTCTGGTAGGCGTTACCGTCACCTTGAGCAATGCGGATGGAACGGTCGATACCCAGGCTACTGGCGCTGATGGAGCCTACCTCTTTACTGAGCTGCCTCTCGGCGACTACACCGTTACCGTCGATTCAGCGTCCCTGCCTGATACCTGTAACGTGCCTTCCGTTGACCCAGATGGCGGCGATGACAACACCTCAGACGTGACCCTCTCTGAGGAGGCTCCCGACAACCTTGACCAGGACTTTGCTTACGTTGCTCCAACTCTTGGCAGCATGGGCGACACCGTCTGGTGTGATGATGGCAATGGCATCTTTGATGCTGGTGAAGGCTTAGTTGGCGTCTCGGTCACCCTGAGCAATGCCGATGGCACGGTCGATACCCAGGCTACTGGCGCTGATGGGGCCTACCTCTTTACTGAGCTGCCTTTGGGCGACTACACCGTTACCGTTGATCTCGCGTCCCTGCCTGCAACGTGTAACGTACCTTCCGTTGACCCAGATGGCGGCAATGATAGTACCTCTAACGCTTCCATTACTGAAGCCGCTCCTGATAATCTACTCCAGGACTTTGCTTATGTCGCGCCCGACCCAACCCTTGGCAGCATCGGCGACACCATCTGGTGTGATGATGGCAATGGCACCTTTGAAGCAGGTGAAGGACTAACTGGCGTTTCTGTTACCTTAAGCGATGCCACCGGCCCGATTACCTCCCAGGTAACCGGCGCTGACGGCTTCTATCTATTCCAAAATCTAGCATTAGGGGACTACACCGTCACGGTTGATCTAGCCTCCCTCCCTATGACCTGTAACGTACCTTCTGTTGACCCCGATGGCGGCAATGACAGTACCTCTACCGTTACCATCACAGAGACGGCTCCCAATAATCTGGATCAGGACTTTGCTTACGTTGCACCGCCTCTCGGCAGCATTGGCGATACCATCTGGTGTGATGATGGCAATGGCACCTTTGAAGCGGGTGAGGGGCTGGCAGGCATTTCCGTCACCTTGAGCAATGCCGATGGTACGGTGGATACCCAGACGACTGGTG
The DNA here is from genome assembly GCA_039028975.1 of Chloroflexota bacterium. Lineage (GTDB taxonomy): Bacteria > Chloroflexota > Anaerolineae > Caldilineales > Caldilineaceae > JAHBNG01. Next base: position 35,113 of record JBCCHB010000161.1, on the reverse strand, counting down.
CTGATGGGGCTTACCTCTTTGCTGAGTTACCTCTCGGAGGCTATACCGTCACAGTTGATTCAACGTCCCTTCCAGACTCCTGTAACGTACCCTCTGTTGACCCCGATGGTGGCGATGACAACACCTCGGCTGTCACAATCACTGAGGCTGCACGCAATAACCTGGACCAAGACTTTGCCTATGTTGCTCCGCCACCACTTCTTGGCAGCATTGGGGATACCATCTGGTGCGATAACAACGGTAGCGGTGCCTTTGATGCAGGTGAAGGCATAGAAGGTGCCTCAGTTACGTTGGTGGGTGCAGATGGGACGACACGTACTGCGACGACCGATGCTCAGGGTCTATACCTCTTTAGCGAGCTACCGGCTGGCAGCTATACAGTTTCGATTGATGCAGTGTCTTTGCCGGATAGCTGTAATCTACCCTTGGTCGATCCCGACGGAGGCAATGACAACGCATCTACCCTAAATCTGGGTGAGGATGAAGATAATCTAGATCAGGACTTCGGCTACAACCCGGTTGGCTGTATTGGCGACACGGTTTGGTTTGATCAGAATGCCGATGGTGTCTTGGATGCGGGTGAGAATGGCATTGGTTCTGTAAATGTAACCTTGGAAGGTGCGGATGGAGCGGTCTTGGGTTCCATGTCAACAGATGCAAATGGATTTTATCAATTCTGCGACCTACCGGCTGGCACCTACACCGTTAATGTTATTTCAGGTACGTTGCCAATGGATCTCGTTCAAACCTATGAGCTGGATAATTCTCTCAACGGCAGCACGACCGCTGAATTAGGGCCAGGAGAGAGCCGCGACGATGTAGACTTTGGTTACTATGAGAAGATCGATCTGGCGCTAACCAAGTCTGTAGCGGATGAAGAAGTCTCCATTGACACAACTGCCCTCTTCTCTATAACAGTAGTCAACGAAAGTGATGTACTGGCAACAGGCGTGACCGTCCAAGATAGTCTACCTACCGGTTTGACCTTTAGCGAAGCTAGTGCTTCCCAAGGAACGTATGATTCGGCCACCGATATCTGGACAATAGGTGAACTATCCGGTGGTCAATCAGTATTCATGAGCATACTGGTTACCGTAACGGGTGAAGGGCCTTATACCAATACGGCTCAGGTAGCTGCTGCGGTTCAGGAAGATGTAGACTCGACGCCAAACAACAATGTACCAGGAGAAGATGATCAGGATGATGCAACAGTTCGGGGTACAGCAACAGTCTCCGTTGGCAACTATGTCTGGCTAGATTCCGACAAGGATGGCATCCAGGATGCAGGTGAAACGGGTATTGCGGGCATTGGCGTTACGTTGTTGAATGGTGCTGGGACCGAAGTAGGTCAGACGACAACTGATGAAAATGGTGCGTATCTGTTTACTGATTTGCCAGCCGATACCTATTCAGTCCGATTTACGCTACCAGAGAACTATCGCATTAGCCCAGTCGATGCAGGTGATAATGATGAGACGGATAGCGATGTGAATCCAGATACAAATAGCACCCCAGGCGTTGAAGTTCCTTCTGGTCAAAATCTGAGTCTGGATGCAGGCATCTTCCAGTTGCTGCCCAATTTGCTTTTAACAAAGACGGATAACTCTACTGAGCTGCAATTCAATAATAACAATGCCGTAGGAAGCGGGACCATTGTCTACAGCCTTACCTATACCAATGCTGGCGATTTGGAAGCCAACAATGTACGTATTATTGAGACCGTTCCCTTTAGCACAACGTTCAATGCAGCGCTTAGTGATGATGCTTGGGATTGCCCTGACAATTCGGTGGCAGGAACGGTATGTACCTTCACCGTAGGAACGCTAGCTGATGGTCAAGCTGGTGCCCCGATTATCTTTGCGGTTGATGTTATTCCGAGCGAATTGCCAACAGGTTCAAGCCAAATTAATAACACCGCGACGATTGACAGCGATAGTGAAGAGCCGACGGGCCGGAGTTCGTCAAGTGATAGCACACCCGTTGAGCGAGCCACACCAGATTCGCTAGATCAAGAGCCTGAGCCTGATGATGGGATGCTCAGAGTTTACATTCCATTTATGCAGTAGCGTAAGTAAATTCAGTGAGAGATAACAGATGTAAGATGTAGATAAAAGGGGGGTTGCTCACTTTGTGAGCAACCCCCCTTTACTATACTCAGCTCCGTTTGAAAACACGAGTTTGGTGGCCCTCGTAGAACAGCGGAAAACTCCTGTTTTCAAAACGACCGCAGTATAATTGCATTATGGTCAGCCTGAAAAATGTACCGGTTGATTTGGAAGGTTAGTCGATGACGATTCCCTCAAGTCCCTCTTCGGCACTGGGGTAGGCCATATTGAGATCGGTTAAGGTTTTGACGATAATCTGAGAAATGAGCAGGTTACGGAACCATTTTCGATTAGCTGGAATCACATACCAAGGTGCCCACTCTGTGCTCGTCTTCTCTAAGGCGGCTTCAAACGCGTCTTGGTACGCGTCCCAATGTTTGCGTTCCGCTAAATCGGCCTTGCTAAACTTCCAATTTTTATGTGGCTCATCAAGTCGTGCCTGAAGTCGTTCTTTCTGCTCATCTTTATCAATATGGAGGTAGAATTTGAGAATGGTGGTCCCTTCGTCAGCAAGCATCTTCTCAAAGGCATTTATATGATCATAGCGCTTGCTCCACACTGACTTGGGTACGATGTTGTGAACGCGAACCACCAGCACATCTTCATAGTGGCTACGGTTAAAGATAACGATTTCACCATTGGCTGGAACGTGGCGGTGAATGCGCCATAAGTAATCATGGGCCAGCTCTTCGGCAGTGGGCTTCTTGAAGCTCGCCACCTTAACGCCTTGGGGATTCACACCATCAAAGACGTGTCGGATTGTGCCATCTTTGCCCCCGGTATCCGTCGCCTGGAGCACAATCAGAACCCGCTGCTTACCTTCCGCATAGAGCAACTCCTGTAGCGCTTCCAACTGATCGTTTAGCCCGCTCAGTAGCTCCTTTCCTTCAGCCTTCCCGCCATCGATACCGCCCTTGTCATTTGGATCCCAATCGCTCAGCTTCACTTTGCTACCAGGCTGAACTAGATATTTTTTTATCTGCATCGTGTTGTCCCATTCCCCCTGCCGGGTTTCTTCTGCCGTGCATCCCTTTACCACACTGTAGCATCTTGTAATTGGCGAAGCTTGTAGACAAATGTATCCGTCTTCAGTTCGACCATATCATAGGTGATGGCCTGCCCCTCTTCTACATCAGCATTGAGGCGAGCGCCGTAGGCTAAACCCAAAGGAAGCAATCGTTCACGATGAGCAATCGTCGCTTTTTCAGAGATGCCATTGACGGTGTAGCCTCCACCACCATCCAATGTCTCCCCCTCTTCTAAAGGTCGTTTGGCGACAGTAATCACCTCTGCCATGGGTGTGGGAAGAGGTGTCCCAGTCGGTTTATTGAAGAGAACAGCTTGGGCAATGGAGATGGGTGCCTCGATGGCGACCAAGTGGTAGGGGCGATAAAGCAGATAGTTGTTCCCATTGCCGCCGGGATGGAGATGATACATCTGCATATCTTCTTGAATAAAGGGGTGTTCCGTGCGGATGACGGCAAAGACTCCCATCTTAAGCGGATCGGGCAGCATGGTTTGGCCGTCGGCTCCAACACTATTGGCCAGCTCAATCACGCCTGTTTGGCTTAGCAGACCGCCCTCATCTTGCAAACTAAAGCGTTGAGGAATGTCAGCTAAGTTTACTGACGGTTCATGCATGCCTCTCACATCCGGCACCAATCCGGCCATGTTAGCTAGAGCTGTCATCTCCACCTGGGCTTTGGTCCCATCTCTGAAGGTGTTAAACATCTTGAGGTTGATACTTCGCCGCTCTAGCATTTCATCACTAAAACCAAAGCGCTCGGGAACCGTATCTGGCGTGCCAGCCCGATCATCGTCCAAGAAAATCGTACCGCGGCCTGCGGCCACAATCTCAAAGCCCAAAGCCGTGGCCCACTCAATAATATTCATGGTACAGCCAGGTTGATCGCCGTCAACACAGGTATAGGTTACGCCTGCACTATCGGCCAACCGACGCAAAATTGGGCCGATGGTCACATCAGCCTCTACATTGACCATGACCACATGCTTTCCATTGGTAATGGCTTCATAAGCCATGCGCGCGCCGACATCCGGGATGCCTGTTGCTTCTACCACCGCATCGACCAAATCACTATGTGAAACCGCTAAGCCGTCTTCAATGACGGCGCGCTTACCAGAGCGGATGGTATCATCAATGTCGTTGGCGTTCTTGGCTACTTGCAGCTCATCTTCATCAATATGGCTGGCAGCAAAGGCTATTCGGGCATGAGAGAGATTGAGATCGGCGACAACAGAAACCTCTATACCCTTCATGAGTGATATCTGGGCGATGGTGCCGCCGCCAAATTTTCCAGCACCAATGATGGCCACTCGGATTGGGTTGTTATTCGCGGCTCGTTCTGCAAGGAGTTGTGCAAACATTCGATTTTCCTCGGGTGATCTTTAGGAACGAGAATTAAATAATTTGGTCATTTGGCAGGGTCACATCCGAATGAAACACACAAGTTATTTACGACTCATTCCTAGCATGGTTAGAAAGTATTCAGCCCCGAATCATACAACAGGGATCCCAGGAATTGATAATCAGTCATTCTCGGTGCTGACATGTAGTTGAAAGAGTTAGGAAGGTGCATATTGGTTTACTATGAATGAGGCATTGGTCGTATCACTTTTCATCTACGACAAATTACTCATGATAAATGATTCATTATCTACGACAAATGACGTACTCTATGATACAATGCTGGTATAACTATCACCCAGGTAAAGATCATTACCCGTGATAAGGAGAGCAATTTAATGGTAGTCCGACTCACCACAGCCCTATTCGTCGCACTAATTTTATCTTTGGACTTCTATCCCCAGCCTATAGTAGCAGCTGGCCCATTCGCCTCCTCCCAGCTTACTGGCTTGGGTTTGGCCCCTAGTGATGTGCAGGTTGAATACGACTATTCCCAAAACAACCACATTACAATTCGTAGCGTTACCAATACGATTCCAGACAACGTACAATTTACCAATCCGCAGGCAACCTTACAGGTGCTAACAGCAAACCCAAACACTGCTCAGACAATACGATTGCAGGCTTCAGGAGTTTGGCGCAATGGTTGTGTACCTGAATACACCGACTTCACTGTCCAAGACTATGGCTATATTGAAATCATAGCCATTGCGGAGCGAGCTGACCAAATGTGTACCCAGTCTGAAACAGAGTGGTCTTTCCAAGTTGATTTAGAGATCAGCACACCTTATGAGTATCAAATTTCTCTGTTTGTTGATTCCGAACAAGAAGAGGAGCGATACTGGATAGAGTCGCTGTGGCTCAATGTGGCCGGAGCCATACATTTGACTCCTCCAAGCCCAGAGCCAGATGAAGAAGTAACAGTGCTCGTCGATGGTTGGCATAATGATGGCTGCGTTCCAGCATACGTCTCCAGTCAAACCGAAGAGAGTATCATTGTCGTCGAGGCAGCGACCCCAGATGCAAACACACCTTGTGGTCAGGCCATGTCACCCTGGTCCTTCGAGTTGGCGTTGGGTGTAATAGATGAATCCGTCCGCACCATAGAAGTCTATATAACATATCACTCTGGGCCGACGCCAAGTAGAGTTCTCTATCAATCAGCCCAACTCAATTCGATTCGATTTCGTCGTGGCTGCCAAAATTGCCAGATTTATCTGCCCATAATGCGCTAACGATTTTCATACACTTTACTAACAAACGATTTTGTCGAGCTATGATATAATATTGAAAAGAGCGCGCCTAAAGGTCGCGCTTTTTCGTGTAATTTATTGCATACAGTAAACTGACGGCGAATATTCATCTCCATTTGAAGACAACTGTAGTTGAGATCGGCACTTCCGTCGGGATCGACTGACAAAATAGCCCGTCTGAAATGCGCCGACCAAAACAGACCAATTGAGTTGTGCTGATTGAATTATGCCGAAGAAACCGTTGATTATCGGCCTGACTGGAAATATTGGCTCAGGCAAGAGCACAGTACTGGCCTATTTTGCTCAATTACCCAATGTATCGATTCTGGATGCGGACAGGTTGGCTCATCAGGCCATGTCACCAGGGGGGCCTGCTTTTGACGAGATTGTTGGTCGCTTTGGAAAGTCAATCCTTAAGCCAGATGGCCTGATCGATCGGCAGGCGCTTGGCAAAGTTGTTTTCTCCGACGCCCAAGCTTTACAAGATTTAGAAAAAATTTCTCATCCAGCAGTCCTTCGCCTTGCAGAAGAGGCGATTCAAAAAGCTGCCGACCAAGGAGATAAATTAGTCATCCTTGAAGCCATCAAATTGCTTGATGGTGGTCAGACGGTTCAATTGTGTGATGAAGTTTGGGTTGTGACAATCGATACAGAAAGCCAACTACAGAGGCTTTCTGAACAGCGAGGGATGGATGAAGAAAGCGTTCAGCAACGCTTAGCGGCCCAATCATCCCAGGAATACAAGGTACAGAAGGCGGATCGGGTAATCGAAAACAGTGGTTCGCTCAAAGAGCTTGAGCAACAGTTGGCAGATCTGTGGGCTGCACTTAATCTTTAGAGTTATGAATTCTTTAAAAAAGTTTTGGCATGACTATCCAACATTATCCAACTGGTTGGTTCTTGCAGTCGGGATGGTCATCATTCTTTATTTTAGCGCCCGCCATGTCGGATTCATGGCTAGCCAGTGGGCTGCATTAATCGTTGCCACTGTTGTAGTGGCCGGGTTATGTGCTTGGATAATCAGTTGGGAGTAGAGGGCCAATGAGCAAACGTGACTATTACGAAGTGTTGGGCGTGGAGCGCAACGCAAACAAATCGGATCTAAAGCAGGCATTTCGCAAGCTTGCCCAAAAATATCATCCTGACGTAAACAAATCAGAAGAAGCTGAAGGTCGCTTCAAAGAGATCAATGAAGCGTACCAGGTCCTCAATGATGATCAGAGGCGGTCGGCATACGATCGCTTTGGTCACGATGGCTTACAAGGAGCTGCTGGCTTCAATGGCGATTTTGGGGCCGGATTTGGCGATCTAGGTAGTATTTTTGAAGAGTTCTTTTCTGGCTTTGGTGGAACCACATCGTCATCCCGTCGCCGCAATGCGCCACGGCGCGGTGCGGATCTAAGGGCAGATATTTCGTTAACATTTGAAGAGGCCGTATTTGGTACAGATTATAACCTGGAAGTTCCTCGTATGGAGGATTGTGACACCTGTGGCGGCTCGGGTGCCCAACCAGGAAGCTCGCCAACCCAATGTTCAGGCTGTAATGGTTCTGGGGAGGTTCAGCGACGGCAACAAAGTCCTCTTTTTGGCACGGTAATTACCTCTGCAACTTGCCCAACCTGTAATGGTAGTGGGGAACTGATCCCAACGCCATGTAAACAGTGCCGTGGCCAGAAGAAGATACGCAAAGTACGCAAGTTGGATGTTAAGATTCCATCTGGTGTTGATGATGGCACGCGGATCAAATTGACTGGTGAAGGGGAACCCGGTTTTCTTGGCGGTCCCGCTGGCAATCTCTTCGTTGTCATTGGGGTAGAACCCCATCCAGTCTTTGTTCGGAGTGATGTGGATCTGCTACTTGAATTGCCCCTTAGCATTACCCAAGCCGCATTGGGTACAAAAGTTCGGATTCCAACCATTGATGGCGAAGCGGAGAGCTTGGATATTCCACCAGGAACCCAAACAGGGAAACAGTTCCGGCTACGCAATTTGGGTGTACCCAGGCTACAGCGCTCAGGTCGTGGCGATATGATTGTGACGACCCAAGTGGTTGTGCCAACGAAACTCTCCAACGAGCAGAAAGAATTACTACGCGAGCTGGCAAAAACCTTTGACGAAGCAAACTACGAACCACAGAAGGGACTCTTCGACCGAATCTTTGGTGGTTAAATCGGCTAAGGCGAATGGATACCCAAGCGAACGATGATGCTGCGCTTATCGAAATTGCCGTTGAAGTTGACTCGGAAGCTGCAGAAGCGGTGAGTGAACTATTCAATCGTCTTAACGGTGGCGGCTATGATGAGGACAATGATGCTGGAGAAGCTGGTGGTGGGGGAGCTGTAATCGAGGCGACTGGGTTCGACGATTTCTACCAGCCTATCGATGGCGAATATCGGCTTGTGGTGAAAACATACCTAAAGTCGGGCGAGCGCGGCGCAGCAACGCAACGAAAACTCGAAGAAGGCTTATGGTACCTGAGTACCATCTACCCCATTCCCGAGCCGCAGATACGAACGGTACGGGAAGAGGATTGGGCACATGCCTGGAAAAAATTCTACAAACCTCTTCGTATTGGCCAAAATATACTGCTCAAGCCAGCTTGGGAAGAGGTGGATGTTCAATCAACTGATCTGGTAATCGAATTAGAGCCAGGTATGGCCTTTGGTACGGGAATGCACCCCACGACCCGCCTCTGTGCTATGGCCGTTGAGGCCCATATGCGTCCAGGTATGACGTTTTTGGATGTGGGCACAGGAAGCGGGATTCTTGCAATCTTAGCGGCTAAGTTAGGGGCTAGCCAAGTTTTGGGAACCGATATTGACCCAATTGCTGTGTCTTCAGCACACGAGAATCTCAGACGGAACCATATTGAAAGTTGTCCTATCTTCCCCATTGAAATTCGTCAAGAGAGCATACCCGCCAATATGAGCGGCCACTTTTCCATGGTTGTCGCCAACATTCTGGCTGAAGTAATCATCAAACTCTTTGATAGTGAATACGACAATATTCCGCTTGCTGAACCGATTTCGCCGGGCGGGACGCTCATCTTATCTGGCATCTTAGACGAAAAGGTCCCCATGGTCTTGGAGGCGGCCACCCGGCATGGATTGACCCTCATTGAAAAGAAGCAGGAGAGCGATTGGGTTGCTTTGGTCATGCAGGCATAGTGATATATACAAAGTGACACACATAAAGTGCTCTTGACAGTGAGGTAAGCCTCAAAAAATAGTTTCCATGCACCGCTTCTTCCATCTGGATAAACCCCTTCAAGTTGGTAAGCCAATAGACCTCCAATCTATTAGCCATCAGCTCTACTCTGTACTGAGGCTCCAACCCGGCAGCCAAATCACTCTTCTTGACAATAGCGGTTTTGAATACATCACCCAAATCACCCGACTGGCGCGCAAACAGGCCACGGGCCACATTCTCTCAAAGCAGTTTGTCCAGATAGAACCTACTGTAGATATAATATTGTATCAGTCCACTCTAAAAGCCGATAAGTTTGAATGGATCCTGCAGAAGGGAACAGAATTAGGTGTAGCCAGGTTTGTGCCGGTGATTGCGGAGCGCAGTGTGGTTCGCTCTGAGGAAGGACTTCTTAAAAAACGCAAGCGTTGGCTCGCCATTATACGAGAAGCATCAGAACAGAGCGGGCGCGGCCGATTGCCAATTTTGGCAGAACCAGCACCGTTGCCTGAGATCTTACAGGAAGCGAATGGGGTAAAAGTGCTTCCGTGGGAGAAGGCCAAGGGTGAACCCCATAGAACATCCATTAATGATCTTATTATACATTCAGTAGGTAGCGACAATCATCAAGCGCCTCAAGCGTCATTGTTAGTTGGTCCCGAGGGAGGCTTGACCGATAGCGAAGTTGACGATGCCCAACAAGAGGGTTGGGCAGTTGTTACGCTAGGGCCTCGCATTCTCCGGGCAGAGACGGCTGCCATTGCTGCCCTTTCCTTGGTGCTAGCAGGGTTCGGAGAGCTTGGCTGAGGAGGCTCAGGTTCGCTGATTGACCTCCAGAAATTTTATGGCCCGATAACAGTCACCTATGGCAACAGCAGTCATGTCCACGCAGCCTCCAACGTAGCCAGCATTGGTTCCTACAGCTATGATGCCCATGCTTGCCATGAGCTTGACTGGGGTTGACTGGGGGGGCCAATACTGCTCTACCGACGGTACGCTGGCTACTAATAAAACGTACATGGTTAGCAGTCGGATGAGAGCAGATTGAATTCAACGCTGCTCGGAACAAGTAGCCACCTAGAACATCAAAAAGGTTTCGCCGCTATGAATCAGATCCATGTAGATGCTCGATACATAGTGGACGACTCGCATTGCCATGAAGCAGTCGACGCCTGATTGGAATTCAAGCAGCACTTACAGCAAACATCCCACCGGCCCTAATACCCCTGTCACCATTCCCGCGTTATTCTCGCGTCCATGTCCCCTCGCCACAGCACTGACTGTCCGCGCGGAGCAGCCATGATGACGACCATTGGGATAGACGCGGCGAGCCAGTAAGAAGTGGGTGCGAGCCAAGTCTAAACTTTGAGTCAATAAGGCATCGTCTTGGCGGATTTCGGCGGCGGTAGCAAGGAGAATCGGGCTGCGTTGGCGGGGTTGATTGTCCTCATACCAATTGGGCATATCCTGGCGCTTGCCAATGCCTGAAGGACGCGCCTCCCGATGGGGAAAAGGGTCGATGGACAAGGCCTGAATTAGTGTCGAGCCCAATGCGTCGGCGGCGTGCAAAATTGCCTCATCATATCGAGTTCGCCCAGTTAATCGACGGTAGGTACGAATGACGTCAGCAGCGGAACCAGCCGTCGGATCGTTGAGCTGACCTGCAAGGATATCCAAAAGCTTTTCGGCTGCCTGCAAGAATTTCTCATCCTGAGTCAACTGCCAAAGCGTCAAAAATGTATTGACGCCGTTGGATGCCAGAAAATTCTCGGCTCGATCGACAAGTAATTCTAGCTCCGGAGCTTGCCCGGCAAATTGGCGGTACGCCTCATCCGAATCTTGGGAGAGGGCATAGATTGGTCCTTGGGGAGCCAAGCCAATGGGCAACGTGTCGCTATCGTTGATGGCGTCCGCCCAAAGACCAATGGCGACTTTGGGTAGCTCTAGATACTTCTCATCCTGAGTCATCTTATAGGCAACCAAGCAGAGATTGGCACAGCGAAAGTGATCAGGGAGATTGATCTCTAGCCCAGGATCGAGCCGCACCTCCTCAGTTCCCAGCCACATCGATCGAAATAGTCCCGATTCCCAATCAAACCACGGTTCAACCCCATCAACCCAATTTCCCATGTGCTCAACAGCATCGATCAATTGGCGAATGGTCTCACCATCTTCTGGTGCGGCAGTGTAGAGCCCTGTCAGAAATAGCTCAAAGTGCTCTGTAGCGTGATGGACTTCTCCTGTTTTCCAGTACCCATTTGACCAAGCGCCCGTATCATGGAAGTGATGCCAGATCTGATCTCGCAATTTGGTCATGAAGCCAAGCGCGTCTGCGTCCCCTATGCTCTCAATGTAGGGAAGCCAACCAGTGGTATAGGTACCTTGATCATGGACATTGCTGGGTGGAATCGGCCCATACTCGGCCCGACATGTTCGGACCCAATCAGCCACATCGTCAAGGAATCGCTGGTGAGCCTCCTTTGGGGAAGCAGAGTGTTGGATGGTGAGGCTGGTTTGGTTGGATATTTGGGCTATCATAAGCGGATTTTGCCTTCGTTAGTGGAGTGCTTGTCGTTCTTTCTTCGATTTTCATTCCTTGTGGTGGAACCTATTATATATTTAGCGACTAAGTATACTCCAAATTGTAGATCATGATGCCAAGAAGGCAAAAGGGAAAGTGCATTATCATCTTCCCAAATTGGATTCTCGCGCCGGACGCTCCGCCATAAATCCCACAAATACCGTAAATTTATAATCAAATTATCACATGTGCAGACCAATAATGTGTGCTACGATAGTGAAATAATTTTCTACTAAGAATCAGTAATGAGGACATAATGGAGTCATTTGCAAACGAATTTGACCTAGCACGCAAAGAATTGCTCTACTTGGGTTTAAGAAATCCATTGATCAATTATCGGCCATTAAGGGCGCGAGGGCTTGAGCTAACTGGGGAAATACCGGAAATTCTATATGATCTTCTCGTAACCCGAGAAAAGAGCTTGCCCTTTCTTTCAACGGAAGCGCATGATGGATCTGTGTATGAATCTGGACATAAGCAGGAGGATGAACTGCCTTTCATCAGCCCAACAAGCTATGATCGCTCTCTACAGACGCCTTATGACCGCATGACGATGCTCAAACGGCTCTACCGAACTGTCGATGTAGCCAGTACGTTTTTGACAGAGCAAGGTGTTAATGTGCTTTATTTGGCGCTAGGTATGTTGCGGTGGCGGGAAAAGGGTAGTGATGAGACCACGCGCCAAGCACCACTGCTGTTGATTCCCGTCACCTTTCGTCGTCAATATGTTTATACCCCCTTTCAACTGAAGTATACTGGTGGCGAAATCGATGACAATGTTCCGTTGCGCACAAAGTTGTCCCAAGAGTATGGAATCGCCTTGCCTACTCTTCCTGAAGGCGAGGTCCTCGACATTCCTCGCCATTTTCAGAACGTCGAGGACGCGGTCCGGCCCCAACCTGGCTGGTCCGTAGACAAGAATGCGGCGGTCATTGGCTTTTTCTCCTTTCACAAATTCTTGATGTACAACGATTTGGACGCAACCCATTGGCGGGATCAGCCGCCAACAGAGCACCCAGTGATTGCGTCATTGATCCGTCCCCAAGGGTTTGCTGAGCCACCAGCCGTTGTGCCTGAGAATGAAAGCATCGATCAGCATATTGACTTGGATCAAAGCTACCAAGTAGTAGATGCGGATAGCTCCCAAACCTTGGCCATCCTGGACGTCAAAGCGGGACGCAATCTTGTCATTCAGGGGCCTCCCGGCACCGGAAAATCTCAGACCATTACCAACCTCATCGCCGAATCGATTGGGGAAGGCAAAACAGTCCTCTTTGTGGCAGAGAAGATGGCTGCCCTAGATGTGGTCAAGCGCCGTCTCGATGGAGTGGGTTTAGGTGATGCTGCCCTCGTCTTGCATAGCCATAAAACAACCAAACGACTGATGCTAGAAGAGCTGGAGCGAACCATACTCCTGGGTGAGCCAATCTCCTGTGGTGATTTTACGGAGAGAACGGAGCTTCAACAGGCACGCGACGGCCTCAACACCTACAGTGGTGCCATGAATGAGCCGATTGCCAATAGCGATATCACACCATATATGGGATACGGATTGCTGATGCAGCTGGGTGATCGTCTGGCGGATATTGAAATGCCACCGCTCAGTGGAGAGAAATGGGTAACTTGGCCCGACGCAGAATTTTCGCAGCGAGTAGAGTTGGTGCGGACGTTACAGCTACTTTTGCAGCAGATGGGGATACCCGAAGATCATCCATTCTTTGGAAGCAAAGCGCCTCAAGCGACACCTGCTCTGGAGGCACAGATTGTCGAGGGTGCTGAGCAAGTAGAGGCAAGACTGTTGAAGTTGCAACAAGCCAGCCAACAATTGGCTTCCCAGCTTCACATTCCAGCCCCCCAATCGCCGACTGATGCTATTGAGCACCTTAAGTTTGCAAAACGGATTGTCGACGCTCCGAATGTCTATGAGACGAAGGTCACCTCGACAACCTGGAACAACGAATCAGACGCATTATTGGACGCACTTACGGCAGGACTTGAGATGAAGCAGATACGAAGTGGTTGGGAGCGCGCCGTCATACCTGAAGCATGGTCACAGGATGTGCTGGCCATCCGCCAGGGGCTGATGATGGGAAATTCCTTCTTTGCGCGGCTCTTCTCAAAAGAGTATCGTCATGCCAAACGTCTCTTGGCTGGCTTATGCAAGGTGTCCGCGCCCAGCACGTGGGAAGAACAACTGGGCATGGTCGATGCCATTATGGAATCACAACGGCAGGAGCCAGCCTATGCCAAGATGACCTCTACCTTAGAGGCTCTCTTCGGGGCACGCTGGAATGGGCTGGATTCGGATCTCCAGAAGCTACACATTGTCGCTTACTGGGTGATTCGGTTTCACCAAGATTTGGCCGATGGCCATGTACCACTGATCGATGATAGAGAACCGGAACGCATTTTGCAGATCTTCGAAAACGGGATCGACTTCGGCGGGCTACGCACCGCCATCAACCAGTTTGACTCTGTCCAAACGGCTTATGAAGAAGCATTCCAAGCGCTAAATCAGCTAGTACAGTGGGATGCACAAACAACAGAACAACTTGAACAAGCAACCTTTGAGACGCTCTTGTCACATCTGCGCCGCTTGCAAAACGAGGCAGATCGTTTGGGCGAGGTGGTCGACTTTTATCAACAAGCCGAAACGCTCTCCAACCACCAGTTAGGGGATTTACTCCAAGTAGCAAGCCGTTGGTCCAATGCAGGTCAACATCTGACGAATCTGGTGCGTTATACTCGATATGTGGCTTTGATTGACCATGCGCTAGCCACTCGACCTACTCTGCAACACTTTTCGGCCAAGACTCAAAATCAGCGCGTCGCCAATTTTCGAAGGCTCGATGAGGCGTATCTCCAAGAAAATCGCTACCGCCTTGCCCACACCCACTGGAAGCAGATACCTCGTTATAAAGCAGCCGGCCAGATGAAAAAGTTACAGCATGAGATGTCCAAAAAAATTGCTCACAAACCTATCCGGGCGTTAATGAGTATGGCGGGTGAGGCGGTCCAGGCCATCAAGCCAATCTTTATGATGAGTCCATTGTCAATCGCCACCTACTTGCCGCCGGGCGAACTCACCTTTGACCTAGTCATTTTTGATGAAGCCAGCCAGGTACGTCCCGTCGATGCATTTGGTGCGATTCTACGAGGGCAGCAAACGATTGTAGTAGGAGACAGCAAACAGATGCCGCCCACTTCGTTTTTTGACAAGATGTTCGATGAGGAGGATGGGGAGGAGGAAACCGGTCTGGACAATACCGAGAGCATTTTCGATCTCTTTATTCGGCAAAAAGCCCCCCAACGGACGTTGCAATGGCACTATCGAAGTCTTCACGAATCTCTGATTACTGTCTCCAATCAAGCATTTTATGAGAGTGAATTGGTCACCTTCCCCAGCCCAGATGAAGCACGGAGTGATACAGGGTTACGCTATCATTATTTACCAGACGCCACATATGATAGGGGGCAGACGCGTACCAATCAGATTGAGGCTGAACATGTAGCCAGGGCCGTACTAAATCATGCACTAACCCAACCACACCTTTCTTTGGGTGTGGCAACCTTTAGCACGGCCCAGCGAGATGCAATTAGGCTTAAGGTAGAGCAGTTGCAGCACACCCATCCCGAGGCTGAAATGTTCTTTTCGGAGCACCCCAATGAGCCTTTCTTTGTCAAAAATTTGGAGAATGTGCAGGGTGATGAACGGGATGTCATCTTTATCAGTATTGGCTACGGATGGACACCAGCCAAAAAGCTCTCACTCAACTTTGGACCACTCAATACACGGGGGGGTGAACGGCGCCTTAATGTACTGATCACCCGGTCAAAGCGACGCTGTGAGATCTTTACCAATCTCAAAGCAGCCGACATTGATCTGTCTCGCACCGAGTCTTGGGGCGTTGCGGTCTTAAAGAGCTATCTGCACTATGCGGAGACGGGTGAAATCGAGGCATCATTTGGCGAGCGCCATCTACCGGCACCATTCGAAGATGTCGTCAGCGCAACCTTAATAGAGAATGGATACCAAGTTTCCCGCCGGGTCGGGTTGGGCATGATGCGCGTCGATTTAGCCGTACACGATCCAGACAGGCCAGGGCGCTATTTATTGGGGATTGAGTGTGATGGGGATAACTACTCTCTGGCTCGTTCGGCTCGTGATCGGGATCGGATTCAGGAGAGTGTGCTGCAGCGATTAGGGTGGCGCACCTATCGGCTATGGAGTACAGCATGGCGTTTGGATCCAGATGGTGAACGTCAGCGCTTGTTAGCGGCACTGCAGCAGGAATGTGACGGGGATGAAGAGGAACAAGCAAGCAAATCCACGTCATTTATTCTTGAACGTCACCTAGGACAAGGCACGGTCGATCCGCCGCGGCTCTTGCCACCGTATGAGCCAGCAACGTTTGCCATCCAGCGCAACAGCAGACCGTTAAGTACCCGGTCAGTGGCTCAGCTAGCTGATTGGTTTGCTCAGGTTGTCACCCAAGAAAGCCCGATTTTGGTCGATGAGGTCATACGCCGTCTATCCCACAACGCAGGGTATAGAAAAATCCATGATTGGGGTCCGGTGACAGACCGAATCATTGACCTTGGATGTGAAAAAGGTTGGATGCGCCTTGAAGATGATTTTTTATGGTTGCCCACCATGTCTGCGCCTATTGTGCGTGACCGAACCAAGGCTTCTCGCACGATACGAAGTTATAAGGCCATATCACCAGTGGAATGGGGGGAGGCACTCCTGCTGGTTGTCGGTGATGCTGTGATGATTCAATCTTCGGACGCACACTCTGAGACAGCTAAATTGCTGGGAGCCATAAGAGCAGTTTATGAAGTCAGGCAAGTTCTCAATGCACAAATTGAACGTCTTTGCCAAGAAAAGCGATTGCTCAAGGAAGAGCTAGAAGTGACGGCATGGAACAAACAAAAGCGGAAGGAAATCTGGTTGTGTCTACCAAAGCAAGTCGCTCCCGTCCAGCCAGAAAACCCCACATGACTCTCTCTAGTTGAGGATGAAGAGTATCTCAACTGACTATTTTTGTAAAGAGCGTTTCTTTCAGCTTTTTCGTAGCAGTTGGAATGACTTAAAGCTGACGGCTGTCCCTTCAGGATAGGCACCGTGATAGATCGTACGGACAATTGTGCCGATAGCATGCACGCCAATCGACAATGGTTCATCTGTGGAGGTATCAAAAGGAAATGCGATGGACCCGACGGTGTACCACTTCACACCATCGGCACTACACAATGCGGTTACCTGCTCTCCCAGCCGTTCCAGACGCAGATAGATCTGTTCTGAGGGTAGTCGGCCCCTTCCAAAGTAGAGATCTTCATTGTTCAAATTGCCGAGAAAGTTGATTTCACTTTTGCCGAAGATACCAACGCAGAGGCGCAGGTAATTCTCTTCGTTCTGCCAGAGTAAAAGCCCACCAATACTGGGCTGGTCAGTTAGGTTTGTTACGCAGATCGTCTCTACAGCGAAGTCGCCAGAAGCCGGACGGAGGAGGCGCGGTGCGCTCCGGTTGAGTAGCCAGAGATCCCGTTCGTTGGCGGCATATAGAGTCAGGTAGCTCTGAATAGCAAACGAACAATCATCAAAGGGATCATTCCATTGCCAATCACCGGTCTGAATCTGGCCAGGTAGTTGGTTGAGGTTTATCGTATCAAATCCAAAATCGATTGTGTTAAAGTCACTGTCAACTTCGCAAGGCGTTAGGTACCAGCTGCTCAAATGCTTTCGAACAGTATCAGGTATGACTTGATATGTATCATGGCAAAAAGCACGAAAGGCTTCTGGATCCTGGTACGCCTCGTCCACAGCGCTTAGCATCTGTACTGTCCCAAAGTAGGCCCCATATGTCATCAATGCACCCCAATATGGAGAATTGGGTTCAGCTAACCGATCAAAGATTCTAGAGAAGTACTCTAATGCCTCAGAGCGTCTACCTAGAGCAAGTGATGCTTGTCCCCGTACATAGATCCCCAGCACCTCATTGCCGTAATGATCCCCCTCTGGGACCGATTTTCTTAGCCTTTGGAGGCGTTCGATGACGCTTTCCCACTCATGACGATAGATGAGAAGTTGAGACAATTGAAAATTGATAAAGACCTTAAGGGGGCTATCCTCTTCGACAATTTCCAATGCCCTAAGGAGGTATGTTTCGCCTTGTTCAATTTCGCCAAGTGAGAGCAGCGAGTTCCCTATGTTGGTTAGGCATTCGCAGCGGTTTTTGACAGCACCAATCTGGGTAAACAGCTCCAGCGACCGCTGGCGATAGGTTATACCCTGTTGCACGTCACCTTGATCCGAATAGAGTACAAGTGACATAAATCCATAGGCATCAGCCAATCCGTACAAATCGTGGTGCGCTTCTGCCTTTGCCTGTAAGGTTCGGAGCCATTTGGTCGCCTTACCAATGTTCTTTTCATCTCGATAGAGCAATGTCGCATGAATGTGAGCGGGTCGTAGCGACTGGGAATAAGGCAGTTGCTCAAGGACTTTCAGGTTACGCAATGTGAGTCTATGGCCCATCTCTTGTTCGCCTTTTGCGTTGTAGGCTCTGGCGATCAGGCTCGTCATCATGACAGCTTCGACCGATTCCGTATCGCCATCTAACAGAGCCAGTCCTTCTTTGCCAAGCCGAATCCGCTCATCATAGCGAGACAACCAGAAAAGAACTTCGCCCAACTCGTAGTAGAGTCGAATCAGTTTAGGCGGGGAAATATTGATCTTCTCCCCTAACGCAATGGCTTGACGCAGATAATCTTCCTCCACGACAAGGTTGCCCATCCCCGTATAAACCAGGGCCAACCCTTGTAACGCCTCAAATTCCCATTGCTGCCAATCAATGTGCGCCCATGCCGCCAAAGCCGATTCATCTACCTTGATGTCGTTGAGCAGAGCTTGTACTCGCTGATAGTACCCAACCGCCTCCTCATTTAGGTAGGCTCGATGCGCTTTTGCACCGGCTCTCAACAGATAGACAATAGCCTTTTCAACAGAATCTGGGCTAGAGCCGCTCTGATCGTAATGGTAGGCAAGCTGCTCGACAATTTCATCGCCAGCTTCGTAACCAATCTTCGCGCTGGCCTCATCTCTAATCTCCTCACCCGCTCGACCATGAGGGTCATCACGCGGCATTCTATGAAGATTCTCCAATGCCAGGGCCGCTTGCCGATGATAACGCTGCCGCTGCTCCAGGAGTAAGGAATGGTAGACGGCGTCCCGGGCAAGAGCATGTTTGAAGGAATACTCTTCCTCAGGCACAATCCGTTCTTGATAAATAAATGCCTGCTCGGTTAAGGCTGAGAGGGCATCCCCCAAATCAATATGTTGGGCAGAATCTTGAGAGACAAGTTGGGCCACCAACCGCAGCGAAAAGAGCCGTCCGATAATGGCGGCTTGCTGTAACACGCGCTTGAGCGGCGGCTCCAGCCGGTCGACTCTGGCCATTACTAGGCTTTGCACACTTTCGGGGACGGTTACGGTTTCGATCTGTTGGGTGGCCTGCCAGCGACCGTCTAGTTGGCTCACCAACCCAGCATCAATCAACGAGCGGACTACTTCTTCCACAAAGAAGGGGTTTCCAGCACTCTTTTGCTGAATCATTTCTCGTACAGATTCGGGGAGGTTATCAATGGCCAGCAATGAGGCAATCATCCGTCGGCTCTGGCTTGGTGTTAGTTCGCGCAAGTGTAGTTCGGTAAACCGTTCGGGACACTTCCGCCGCGCCTGGGTAGCCAACTGCCAGCAACGATGGGCCTGCTCTGGACGGTAGATGCAGAGCAGCAGCAGCGGTATATCAGCCAGCGCCTCCATGAATACAGCAATCAGATCCAGGGTCAGCGGGTCGGCCCAGTGCAGATCCTCCAGAACGAGAATTGTCGGCTGCTGATGGGAGATTGCCACAAAAAGATCATGCAATCCAATCAAGGTTCGATGACGCAATTGCTCTGGGGCTGCAAACGCAAGCCGCTCGTCCCACTCGTTTCCGAAACGCAGCGAAAGAAGATAGCCTAACAAGGGTCCAATCTCTTCTCGCTGTTTGTCTGTTAAGATTTCATCGGTAACCAACTGCTCCAGCACATGGCCAATGCGACCGGCCCGGGTTGGCTCGTCCTCATCAAATTTCCAGCCCAGATAGCTGCGCAAGGCGTCTAGAATCGGCCAATAGCGGGCTGACGTCCCCATCTCTAGGCAGCGTCCCTCGAGCCAGAGGAGATGATCTTTCATGGCGGGCAGCGGATGGTGGGTGGTAGCAGCTTGTGATCCATTCGTAGGTGATTGAAGAAGGGAATCCCCAAGTGCAAGTTGAAGTTCGGCCATGAGTCGGCTTTTGCCAAGGCCAGCGTCGCCAACGAGGCAAATCATCTGACCCTGCCCCTGCTTCACCTGCTCCACAGCTTGCAGAAGCTTGGTGCGTTCGTCCCTTCGCCCGATCAGCTCAGCGCGTAGCCCCTCAATGCCTCGAGTCTTACGTGCCTGTCGACGCGGCCTTAGGAGCTGGTACGGATTGCCCGTTACCCCCCTAATTTGCTCCTGTAGTGGCTCCATCCGAAATGCCCTGTATGTCTGGCGATACAGGGCTTCGCTGACCAAAATTTCATCTGACTCGGCGGCCCCTTGCAGGCGAGATGCCAACGTGACAACAGGGCCTGAAATCTGCGGTCCCGAATTCGTTATTGCCTGCGGCTTCCCTAGCTGGCCGACAAAGACAGTACCCATGGCAACCCCTGCCGCTACTACCATGTCCATCTCTTTCGCAGTAGCCATCAACTCTAGGACTGCATGTAACGCCCGCTCGGTATCATCTTCATGGGTACGATCAACACCAAAGAATGCCAAAGCCGTCTCACCTCGCAGCCATTCTAAGTGGGCTTCGTAGCGTTCCACGATGGGGACGGCTATTTCGGTCAATTGGTTCATCTGTGCCGCGATCCGCTCTGGAGAGAGAGCCATTCCCACCTCTCTCTCCACAATCGCTACACAGAGCACGGCAACTAGGCGCAGTTCGTTAACAGCAGTCGGTTCGTCGTTGGTGTCGGCTATGGATTTGGTAGATGGCGGCTCTTCGACATTATTTGTGAGAGGGGCGTGGGCGGTAGATTGCGAGCGATTGGCAGTGGACTGAGAGCCGGGTGTGAACTTCAGGCCGGTAGTCGAAGCTGGCTGCAGACGACCTGTGCGGATTGCGGTATGGAGTTCTTGAGTCTCGGATGAAGGGGAGACGCCCATCTCTTCTTGTAGAACCTGAACACATTGCTCATATTGGCGAAGGGCGACCGCCTGACGATTGGATTTGGCGTAAAGCATCATCAGGTGGCGATGGACTGGCTCATGAAGCGGATCAAGGGCCAGCCAGCGGCGAGCATAGGCGATGGCTTGATCCAGCTCGCCCAGGGCAAGGTGGCCATATACAAGACGCTCTAAGGCATCGGCAAGTTCCTGGCGTAGGCTCTCGCCCTCAAAGTATTGCCAATCGTCAAAATCGGGACTATCTCGCAGGGTGAATCCAGCCAGAAAATCATTCCGATAGAGCGCAACTGCTTCACCCAAAAGAGATAAGCAAACTTCACATATCTGATTGACCGGATGCTCATGACGCTGGCAGGTAGCCAACAGGTGCCGAAAGTGAGCCACATCCAACCAGGTCATTGGCTCTGGCAGAGCTGTTGGTTCAAAAGCTGATGCCAAGGCAACGGTAGACCGCTGGCTGATAAGCAGGCCCTGGCCAATGCTCTTGTTCAGGGCAGAGAGCGTCCGTCGTAGATTCGAGCGTGCCGTGCTCTGATCATATTCTGGCCAAAAGAGAGAGGCGAGCGTGTCACGATGGTGAGCCTCTCCTGTAGTTGCCAGGTAAGCGAGAAGAGCAATTGCCTTTCGTCGGCCAATATCGATGGGCTTGCTGTCAACTTCTAATAGAGGTGGGCCAAGAAGTCGAAGGGTCAATTGGGACATAGAGAAATTCCCGGCAATTCAAATGAGACGCTTTTTGGGACGCTTTGAGACACATCTCTGGGACGGTGGGTGCCTTATACTTTTAGACATTATATTTGATTTAGAGATACAGCACAACGCGTGTTATTGGCGTTTGGACACATATTACCAAATGAGAAGGAACAAGACACAATGATTCAAAAAAGAGTTTTCACCATAACGATGCCCGACTCATTGCGGCAGAAGTCCCCCAGTGATCACGACGGAAACACAGGTTCCTTTAACTTTATGGGACAGATTGCTCGATTCCTCTCTGGTCTGGGCAGTTGGGTTACCCAAACATGGCACAACCTGAGGCCACACAGTCGTACATGGAGCGGGGCAGGTTTGGCCATGTTCTTGGGCGCGATGGTTCTTCAATTTATTTTTCTCATCCAGCTCTTCTCTCCACTTACCCAACCCCTGCCACTGTTGGGAGGCATGCTCGTTGGCGCAGTGATTGCTCTCTGCATAGGCGCGGCTATCTCATTTGTGATCTGGTTACTCAAGCGTGTACCGCTACTCTTTGGCCTGCTTACTGTGGCAAGCATTCCTCCCATCATGCTAACGCTATTTACACTACTCATCGGGCAAGCGGTAACTACAAGTTTGGTTGCGATTGCAGTCTTCGTTGTCCTTCTAATACTACTCGGAGGCGGTCTTGGTGTCGTGTTTGGGCAAAGAGATGGTTGGCGACAGCTGACTCGTCGCCACCGAACATTTGTTACAATGAGCATTACAGTGAGTTCAGTTGGGCTAATATCATTTACGTTATGGCTTCTCGATGACGGAACATCCGTTACCGTTCCGATTGATGCATGGCCGGGCCAAACCCAAGTCGAGCCGCTGGCTCTAGCCGATCCGTCTCGCCAAGGTGAATATCCAGTTCGTACGCTTACATATGGCAGCGGAACAGATCTGCATCGCCCTGAATTTGGTTACGAGGTCGACCTTGTAACGGATCCAGTCGATGGATCATCCTTTATCGAATGGGATGGTTTGACCGCGTGGGATCGCTCACGCTTCTGGGGCTTTGATGCAGAGAGGTTGCCGCGTAATGGTCGTGTTTGGTATCCAGATTGGTCCAAAGAAAATGGGTCTAAAGGGGACGGAGAAGAGGAAGAACGTTCGCCGCTGGTGTTGATTGTGCACGGCAACCACCCCATGCAGGACTTCTCGGACGAAGGTTATGGATATCTCGGTGAGATGCTCGCAAGCCGTGGCTATGTCGTTGCATCGATCGACGAGAATTTCTTGAACCTTAGCTGGTCTGACATCTTTGATGGGCTGGGGTCAGAGAACGATGCGCGAGGCTGGTTATTGCTAGAGCATTTGCAGCTGTGGCGCGAGTGGAGTGTAGACGCCACCAGCCCGTTCTTCCAACGTGTGGATCTCGACAGAGTAGCATTGGTTGGTCACTCGCGCGGTGGTGAAGCTGTAGCCATAGCAGCCGCCTTCAACAAACTCAAACATTACCCAGATGATGCCAATCAGCGCTTTGAGTACGGCTTTGGCATTCGTACACTCATTGCCATCGCACCGGTCGATGGCCATTACCAACCAGCAGGCATTGGAACCACACTAGAGGGGATCGACTATCTGGTGGTACACGGTGCGCAAGACATGGATGTTGTTAGCTTTGCGGGCATGGATCAATACGAGCGCATCAATTTAGGTAAGGAAACGCACAGCACCCATACCCACTTTAAGGCAGCGGTCTACATTTGGGGTGCCAACCACGGTCAATTCAACACAACCTGGGGTCGCTTTGATCTTCCGCAGCCAGGTGTACGTCTCCTAAACGTGAAGCAACTGCTGACTGGTGATGAGCAGCGCCAAATCATGCGTGTGCTGAGTGGCGCATTCTTGGATGCATCGCTCAAGAAGGAGCGGGCCTACCTACCCCTCTTTTATGATCTGTGGCGCGGTGCCGAATGGCTACCAGAGACAACCTACGTCAACCGGTTTGCCGATTCGACCGTACACCATATAGCTGCCTATGGCGAAGACATTGATCTCACTACGGCATCAATTGATGGTGCCTTTATCAGCGGGCGTGACTTATCGATATGGCGGGAGCAGCCTATTGGTACAAAATGGGGTGAAAATGATGATAACCGCGTTGTTTATCTCGGTTGGAACCGGCAAAACAGTGTGCCAAGCTATACCATCACATTGCCAGACAATTTTATAGTTGGCAAGGCCGATACACTTACTGTTGCTTTGGCCGATGCAGATGAAATACTGAATGTTGAGCAAGATATAGAGAAACACGATGCAACAGGAAACGAGGCGAAGGATGGTCCCAAAGAGAGTATTCGGCTAACTGTAGAAGTGACAGATCGGACAGGTGAGGTGGCTCGTTTACCCTTGGTCGTCCAAGGTCAACTTCAGCCAACCATCGGTAAATTGAATGCCGACTGGTTCGATACCAACAAACGAGGTGAACCCATTCTGCAAACTTATGCACTTCCTCTTACTGATTTTGTCGCACAGAATAATGCCTTAAATAGTGAAATCATCTCTTCAATACGCTTCCTTTTCAACAGTACAGAGGCTGCTACACTTGTGCTAGATGAAGTTGGTTTGGCTACCTGGAAATAGCAAATTGAGCAAATGAGACGCTTTTTGAGACGCTTTCAGAGATAGTTTTGGGACACAGAGTGGCTATACTCATGGTTAAGAAGCAAGTCCAGCTATTCAATATATTGACAGATAAGGAGAGCATAATATGACCCCAGATATACTATTTGATTTGAAGACTCAGCATAACGCACGCTATCAGCAACCTGAACATCAAACGCTAAATGGCAGAATTACAGAAGGCTCCACGCGTCAGGGCAACATGGTCTCCAGGGTTGGCGAATCGTTCACAAATCTGGTTAGCCGATTTACGGTTCTGATGCAGAGAATGCAAACACGGTCAAAGAGTCCAGTAATAAACTTTTATGAAGGTCCAGCGGGTAATTCCTAACCTGAACAAACCCGAATGGTGAACGGTAAATGGTGAATTTTGAATGGTGAACGGGTTCGCTTCCAAGACATCTTCATTCACCATTATCAATTCACCATTATCAATGTCATCCCCGAAGGTTGTAATCGGGGACACCATTATCAATCTTCTTCCCCAACGTACATCAAGGCATTTGATTAGGTACTAATCAGTAGACGGTAACGGCTCAAATGACTGTCAGTTGTTAATCAAGAAATGGCAATATCACTCTGAGCAAACGTGATCAACCAAATCCACTATTAGGTGACCCATGAATCAATCAAGCAACCATGCAATACGACTCGAAAATCTGAGTAAGAGCTACCGTAAAAATAGGCGAGAGGCGGTTCAAGCAGTACAAGATCTATCCCTAACGGTTCCCCAAGGCCAAGTGATGGGGTTCCTGGGAGAGAATGGGGCGGGAAAGACGACCACCATCAAAATGATGTGCGGCTTGATGCGACCCACAGCAGGACGGGTGTCACTGAATGGAATCGATGTGATCAGCCACCGTAGCCAAGCCATGAGTCAGGTTGGGGCCGTTCTCGAAGGAACCCGCAATGTCTATTGGCGACTCACGGCTTGGCAGAATTTGCTCTATTTTGGGCGCTTAAAAGGATTCAGCGGTCGTTCACTCCGCCAAAGGGCAGAATCACTGTTACGGGAATTAGAGCTGTGGGAGCGCCGCAACGATGAAGTCAAAGGTTTTTCCCGGGGGATGCAGCAAAAGGTAGCGATTGCCTGTGCGTTGATTACAGATCCACCTATTCTTCTATTAGATGAACCGACCCTAGGCTTGGATGTTCATGCTGCCTTCACTGTAAAACAACAGGTAAAGGCATTAGCCCGCACTTATGGCAAGACAATTGTCTTGACAACCCACCAGCTCGATATGGCCGAAGAGCTTTGTGATCGAGTGGTCATTATTCGAAAAGGGAAGATGATCGTTGATGAACTCAAGCCCAAGTTGCTCAACCTCTTTCAACAAGAATATTTTGAGTTTCGATTTGATATGACCGCGAACGAGGTTGAACCTCATCTACCGGAGCTACCATTGATCACGGCAACGATAAGTGGTAAAGAGGCGCGGACGCTACTTACAGGGGTACTACCAGATGATGTAAGCATCTATCAGGTTCTTGCGCTGCTGGAGCAAAAAGGGATGCGCCTCCATTCGTTCGAACGCGCACAGCCCAGCCTTGAAGAGGTGTTCATGCAGCTTACACAGAACCAGTTGCAATAAGCTCTGCTTCAAAACGAACTGCATTATTTGCTATCCGGCATTTTTGGCAGGGTAGAGATTCTTCGCCGATCTGACAGCTTAATTGCAGCAGCTCTCGCGAAAACCCTGGTCTCCTAAATGGAAATGAAGGGTCAATCCCGCTCAGAATGACGACTATCAAGTTTTGTCGGTTAGCGAGACCGCAGTACAAAAAGTTAACTAGGAGATCTCCATGGCTACTGTTTATTCATCGAATGTGTATTCATCGAATCGCTCTTACCCACCACAAGAAAATCGATTGACTTCTCCACTGATGTCTCAGTGGCGTCTACTCTCAACCATCGTTTCCAACGAAGTCTACAAAGGCTTGCTAATCCAGTGGAGCTATAAGTTCAATTTGCTATCGGAATCGATTATGGCCATCTTCATGTTTATTGGCATTGTCTTCTTTGCTGGAGGAGGTGAGTTGCACCCTGAGCGCGTGCCATCCGCGCTACTAGGGTTTCTGGTTACTTACTATGCGAATATTGCCATCGGCAACATGGCCTATAATCTTCGAGAAGAAGCTCAGCAGGGAACGCTAGAAAAGTGGTATATGAGCCCAGCATCGTCTAGTGTTGTGCTTATGGGGCGCACCCTCTCCACATTTGTGGTGACCACAGTGACCAACGTGCTCATTGCCTTACCGTTGATGTGGGCCTTTGATATTCGGTTCCCATGGCGATGGGAAGCGGTTCCGGTCTTCATTATTCTTCTATTGGGCGTCTATGGTTTTGGGTTTGTCATAGGCGGAGCAACTCTGGTCTTCAAGAACGTGGGGCCGCTGGCCAATATGGTCCAGAATGCCCTTCTCTTTTTGAACGGTGCTTTTTTGGCTGTAACGAAATTCCCAGAGTGGCTCCAGGCAGTCTCTTACACAATACCGACCACCCAAGGCATTCATGTGCTACGTCGCATCATTTTGGATGGCGAATCTTTTACAGCCGTCTGGCATGATGGTAGCCTAATGTGGCTAATTATCCATTCCTCGCTTTATCTGGGAGCAGGACTTGTTGTTTTTAGCATAGCGGAGCGCGTTGCGAAAAAACGGGGTCTGCTAGGGCATTATTAGACCCTACCAATATTAGAATCTACAACCTTCGTACGACAACAAGACTCTGGGATATGTCATTTCGCCATATCTGTTAAGCGAAGCGTGCGATGCACGGGGTTCTTCGGATATCGCTTTTAAAGAGCGCTTCTCCCCCGTGCGTTGCACCCGTAGCAGGTCGCGGCCCTTACGTTAACACTTATGGTCATTTCGCTCACGAAGTGGCTACCTTGCGGCTACGGGGGGACGACGAGAAATATTGGGCAACCCAAGAGAAGATTTCTCGTCGTCCCTCCTCGAAATGATAAAATCTCGTTATCATGTTAGACATTGGGGGCTCAAAATCAATGATACAAAACATAGGATATGCTCTTTTCACTCTGGTCGGAATCGCCGTTCTCATGAGCCTATTGTCCTATCTTTACTTTGCTTCCCAAAAAAGAGCTGCTGAGCAAGAGCGAGAAGAGTCATATCAGCAGATCGACTTCAGCCCCGAGGAAATCAAAGAAGACTTAGATTATTTTCAAGATCTCATGAAGCGGGTTCACCCCGATCAGATGCCAACTCATCCGTTAGGTGATATTACTGCCAAGCTGCAGGCTTGGCGCAAGTCAATCAATCAGTCATTGACGCGCTTGGCATTTTACCGGGAGTTTGCTCCTATTGTAAGCTTGTTAAATGACGATCATGTGGTTGTCCACCTGCCAGAGCCGGAATTGACCAACCGTTACCGTTCAGGTGGTGAATTCTTCCCTTTTCGGGTTCAGTTCATCAACAATCGGCTATATGTCGTCCAAAATCTGTCAGGAGAAACAGCGACACGAGCAAGTATGGAGATCCTCTCCATCAATGGCGTTCCAGCGGAAGAGCTACGGACAATCCTGATAGGTTACTTTTCGGGAACCAGTAACGCCCAAAAGCTCTTCTACCTGCAAGATCACTTTCATGAGGCGCTCTTCTTGGTCTATGGCTTTTCTGAACACTTCGAATTGACCTTGCACGATTCAGCAACCCACAAGACGAGCAAACTGAACGTTTCAGGCCAAGCGCTACCTAAACCGACAGTAGAGAAGTTCCACTACCAGGTAATTGAAACCGATACAATCCTCTTTACCTACAATGCGTTTGCCGATGAAAATGGGTCGTTTGCGCCATTTTTGAAAGGGCTGTTTTCGACTGCTCAAGAACAAAATATCCAACACCTCATTCTTGACATTCGTCGGAATCAAGGAGGGAACTCAGCCTATGGGGACGACATATTTAGATATTTGATGGATAAACCCTTCATCCAGGCTGACCGCTCAGAGTTCACCATCAGCAAAGAAAGGAAGGCCAGTTTTATTCGCTTTGTTCCTGGCTTTATGAGGTGGATTCCGCTTCAATACCTACACCCCTTCTTAAGAGGCTTTTGGTTTGGAAAAGAAGGGGATAGGTTGATTAAAACATTTGAGCCTGTTATGCCAGAGGAGAATCTGCTCCGTTTCAGTGGCGATGTTACCTTGCTGGTTGGTCCAGGAACCATGTCCAGCGCGACTCTTTTCTCTGCAACAATGAAGGAGTATAGCATCGGCACCCTGATTGGTGAGGAGACTGGCGGTTACGCCACCCAATATGGTGAGATCATCGACGTCTATCTTCCTAATACAGGTCTACGACTTTGGATGCCCACAAGCGTTATTCATGGCAATGGTACCAGAGCGATTGTGCCGGATCACAGCGTCACCCAGACAGCATCTGACTTGGTCGATCAGCAGGATACTGTCCTGGCGTTTGCACGAAATCTCATTCATCCAGAGCAATAATACAATTCTAGATCAGTCAGCCCCAAAGGAGCGCGTCGCGGCAATGGGGTTAGTTTAGTAACAGCTCGGTACAAATACCACTCGCTCCTGGAACTATGCTTGAACAGTACTCCCACGCTTTATCCCTCAGATTTAGGATGCGCCCATCCCAGAATCCATCTGTTTCCCTCACCAAAACATCACTCAGTTGACTCTTCCGCAAACTTGGTTATTATTGGGTTAGAAAAGAACAGTTTTATGGTAAACCATAGTATACTTCAACCGTACAATCATTGTTGTCATTACGGTCATTTCTACCCATGGGAACCCTTGCATGAATCAGTCTTATCCTGAAATTCACGCCGTCATCTTTGACATGGATGGCCTTATGTTGGATACGGAACGCATTGCACAAGAGGCTTGGCAACAAGCCGGACAGGAATGGGGGTTTGAGCTACCAGACGAAATCTACTTACAGGCAGTTGGTCGCACAGCCAAAGACACGGGCATGATTTTTCGGTCAGCCTTTGGACCAGATTTCCCCTTCGATGCCATGTATGATCGCAAACAGGCTCTCCTCCATCAAGCCATCGAAGAGGGTAATGTGCCAACCAAACCAGGTCTCTTTGAGTTACTTGATTTCCTGGAAGAACGACAGATGCCAAAGGCGGTGGCCACATCCACAGCCCGTCCTGTAGCGTTGACGAAATTAACCAAAACAAAACTTTTGGGGCACTTTCCCGTAATTGTTTGTGGGAATGAAGTCGCCATTGGCAAACCGGCACCCGATATCTTTCTGGTAGCGGCAGAGCAGTTAGGGGCTAATCCAGCCACAACCTTAGTTCTGGAAGATTCGGTTGCGGGAATCAAAGCGGCTCACGCGGCAGGAATGATTCCGGTCAATATCCCCGATCTGAAAGAGCCTTCAGACGAAGTCAGAGCATTAGCATACCGAATTCTATCGAATCTACATGAAGTAAAAAATCTACTTTTTCATAGTTGACTAGAAGGAGATAAAACATGGGAATCTTATTTTCTATTATTGTAGGTGGTTTAGCTGGTTGGTTGGCTGGCCAGATTATGCGCGGTAGCGGATATGGCCTCATTGGCAACATTGTTATCGGGATCGTTGGCGGCATGATTGGTGGATTCCTCTTTAGCTTCATTGGATTCGCAGCCATTGGAATCTTCGGAAGAATCATCACATCCGTTGTAGGGGCTATCCTCCTCATCTATGTAGTTCGGCAGATTCAGGGCTGATGGTAAAGTATAGCCAATGTTGGCTTTGGCCTTTGAAGATATGGGTCTTGGTCATTTCGTTTTTGAGTCTGATTGCCTGCATACCAATTACGTCGGAGCAGGTCGACTCCAGCCAAAGCCTTACTTTGCCTATTCACACAACCACGCCAATTCCACCCCAGCCGACTGAAGACCATATTGAAACCCACGTCCACGCCAATTGGACCAATGTTCAAGGAAGAACAGATGATGGGTTGGCGTATATTGGCAATCCGGACGCACCAGTCACCTTTATCGATTATTCAGATTTTTTGTGACCAAACTGCCGCGCCCACGTGCTGGGTGTTGAGGTTAAGTTGACGCGGAAATATGTAGAGACGGGTCAAATGAAGATCGTCTTTCATCCAGTTTTGAATCACGGTGATTACTCCATTCAGGCTCATCAAGGGGCTGAATGTGCTGGGGAGCAGAACCAATTCTGGGCGTTCCGCGAATTTCTCTTTAAGAATCAACACCGAATCTGGAAGCACAATGCCGTTGAAGTGGTGAAGAAGCTTGGAACAGAATATGGACTCAATGTGGATGCATTCAACACCTGTATGGATGAGCAGCGTTACGCCACCCGCGTTGATAAGCAGGATGATCTAAGACGCACTCGTGGGATTCGACTTCAGCCGACCTTTGATATTAACGGTCAGCAGGTCATTGGTATGGCCATGTTTCAAACATTGGACGGAATCATTCAGCAGTCGTTGGGTGGAAATTAGATTGACAAAGGGAGTAAGGGATCCCAAACCCAAAGCATCTAAATAGGGTTGGTTGAACTTTTGTGGGCTATGGGCAGAGCAATTCCCCCCACAATTCATCACAGCGCTAAACAGAAAGATTCTAAGGATGGAGGTCCGTGGATGATCAACAGCCGTGGCCCTGCGATCCATAGTCAGCAGATCGCAATGCACTTGCATATGGACCAGATGACTATGTGACTGTGGACTACTAATATCCACTAACCACCATCCACTCTTCAAGATAAGGACTAACTGATGTCATCCAAGTATGATTATGATCTCTTTACCATTGGAGCAGGTTCCGGTGGGGTACGGGCCAGCCGCATGGCAGCCCGCTACGGTGCGAAAGTTGCTGTAGCAGAAGAACGCTACTACGGCGGTACGTGTGTCAATGTGGGATGCGTCCCCAAGAAGCTCTTCTCCTATGCATCCCATTTTCACGAGGAATTTCGAGACGCAGCAGGCTTTGGCTGGACAGTGGGCGACAGCACCTTTGACTGGGGTACGTTAATAGCCAACAAAAATAACGAGATCGAGCGACTCAACGGTATCTATGAACGCATGTTGGGCAATGCAGGGGTCGAGATTATCGACGGTCGCGCCACAATTGTCGACCCCCACACGGTCTCAATTCAAGGGCGTACAATCAGCGCCGAACGCATTCTTGTGGCCACCGGCGGCTGGCCATGGATGCCTGACAATATTCCCGGTATTGAGCACGCTATTTCTTCCAACGAAGCATTCTATTTGGAAAAATTCCCTGAGCGAGTGCTGGTTGCGGGTGGTGGCTATATTGCAGTTGAGTTCGCTGGAATCTTTAATGGCTTAGGTGCTCAAACAACCCAGGTCTATCGGTCCACGCCCTTTCTACGTGGCTTTGATCATGATCTGCGTGAAGGGTTGGCTGAAGAGATGCGCAAAAAGGGCGTGGATCTACATTTCAATACCCGGGTTCATGATATAGAAAAACGGGGCGAGGAATACCACGTGACCATCAATGATGGCGCACAAGTCACAGTCGATACGGTCATGTTTGCAACTGGCCGTCGCCCCATGTCGGCCAACATGGGTCTGGAAGAAGTCGGTGTTAAGCTGGATCCCATTGGATCCGTTGTGGTAGACGATAACTTCCAGACGTCAGTATCAAGCATTTATGCCTTAGGAGATGTAACGAATCGGCTTAACCTAACGCCAGTCGCCTTAGCAGAAGGAATGGCTTTGGCCAAATCGCTCTTCAATGATGAACCAACTCAGCCTGACTACACGAACGTAGCCACTGCAGTCTTCAGCCAACCCAACCTAGCCACGGTCGGTTTAACAGAAGAGCATGCAAGGGTCGTCTATGATGAAGTGGATATCTATCGCGAAACTTTTAGAGCACTCAAGCATACCCTCAGCGGCAGTAGCGAACAGACGCTTATGAAGCTCGTGGTCGAACCTACGACGGATCGGGTACTAGGCGTTCACATGATGGGACCTGATGCCGGAGAGGTGATTCAGGGCTTTGCGGTTGCCCTAAAAGCGGGTGCGACCAAGGCTGTCTTTGATTCGACAGTCGGCATCCATCCAACGGCTGCCGAGGAATTTGTCACCATGCGCGAAAAAGTGCAGTCCTAAAGTATTGTAGTATCCCTGCCTGTTCTAGCGCAGACAGGGATATCTGAGTTTCGACGGCTACAACGCCTGATTCTCCATCTGGGGATGCTGGTCAGGAAAGAGAACTGATAACAGATATTTTGCTTCACCAGTTACCTGGATGTCTGCCATCTCCACCACCTCCTCTGGCGACTCAGAGCCGAGTATCAGCTGGGCAATCTCCTGGCCACCTTCAATCGAATTGTCAGCCTCAGAAGCCGCTTCTACCACTATTTGCCCATTCTTTATAACCAGCGTCACCTTTTCCACATTACCCTCTTCTTTTAGAGAAATCTGAAGATTACCTGACCAGTTGGCATATGGTGATTGGGAGAGACGACGGCTCAGTTCGGACGCTAATTTTTCCAGAAGCGACCGTAGATTGATGATCCGGACAACATAGGAGCGCTCTGATCGCCCAAAGGTGCCTGTATGAATGCGGCAGGAGAACATCTGGCGGATTCGTTTGCCGACGCCACTCTTGTAGTGGAGCCTATCAAAGAAAACTTCTTTACATTGCCACTGGCGCGTCAACATGCCAAGGGCCTGTAGGCATTGATCTGGGTCACCAGCAACCTCATCTACCCAAAAGAGGGGGCGATCAAAGACAGCACCGTAAAGCTGCTCACTCTCTTTGTGAATAAAGCATTTGACCTCTTCATCTTCAACTATCCACTGGCTACCCATATGCTGAACTGTACACGTTGCCTTGTCGCTAAGCGGTGGCATCCCCCAGCGCGATCCTCGGCTAAACTGGCGACGAATGCTCTCGCTGATGTGGCCACGATCCAGGTCTGTCTGCACTGTTGGCTCAAAGATGACATAGCGATCGGCACCACCACTAATGTAGCCAGCGGGATGACCTTCCTTATCTGTCCAGTACCACCCCATAAACATCTCTGGATGCTTGTTGCGCCGATAGGCAGGTCGCTCCGCTGTACCCGTTAGGCTCTGATGCGTCTGATTATAGATTGCGGCCAAGTCGTCCCGGTGGTTGGGTTCAAATCTGTGGAGCACGAGGTTCGAAAGTGTCTCCGGCAGGTCGGACACGGATACATGCCACTGGAGCGCCCGCCAACCAAAGACAAATCCTTGTTTGGCCCAAAATGCCTCATCATCAAACGAAATGGCCAGATCATATCCCTGTGCTTGCATAGCATCTAGTGAAGATCTGGCCGTGCGTTCAATGAGTGAACTACGCTGATCCATATAGGCTGGATGGGTTATTTCGCAGTTAAAGCCAGCCGTACGCGCGCGGGCGGTGCCAATGCGCATGGCAATATCATATACATGCATAGCCATGACGACCTGTTCTTCCTCACCATCTTTCATACAACCGATGCGGGAAGTCTCCCAATCTACATGGCTGTTGGCCAATCGTCCCGCGCGCCACTGGAATGCGAAGGGATCATCCCCCATTTCAAATAGAGAGTATATTGCTTCATCGTGCTTGGTTCGGTCGGGGGCAATGATGTCAAGCACTTTTTCGCTAAACTTTTCGTCCTTTGACGGACGATTATCTTGTAAGTAGTCCTTAGCCATAAATGTCATCCTCTGTTTCAAACGTCTCTTGGCGTCATAAAGTCGCTTTTTAACTGTCGTTAGTGGAAGGTCGAGAAATACCGCAATCTCCTTCTGCGAATATTCAGAAATATAGAAGAGGGTAATAACCTGACGCTGTCCCTCAGGCAACGTCAAGATTGCATCATGGACGAGATACTGAATCTCACCCACCTCTACTATATCGGAGAGAGAAGGCTGCTCCGCGGCGATGGCGGCCGTTGCATCAAGGGCAATGGCTGGCAATTGCTTGCGACGGGTGATGCGATCACACTGCTTGTAGACGACCTTGCGAAACCACGTGAAAAAGGCTTTGGGTTCACGCAGTTGCTTCAAATCTCGGTGCATTTGGATAAAGGCCTCTTGGGCCGCGTCTTCTGCCAGGTGGAAATCACCGACGACCGAGAATGCAAAACCGACAGCCATATCCTGAAACCGATAGACAAGTGTATCGAAAGCTTGTCTGTCACCTTGCCTTGCATTTTGTACGACAGATTCTAATTCGCGAAATTTCAATTCGTGCATTATGCCTACTGATTATTAAGTGTACATTCCGGAATGACGATGTTGTAGCTCTACATGAATAAAGACCCACTTCGTGAGGAGAAAGATACAAGTGGTCGGTCGTCAATAGGTGGTTTGCTCAGGGATAGCTGCTAGCATACATCAAAAGAGGCCAGCATAATGGCACTGGCCTCTTTTGCATTATGATTGTTGAAGAAAATTATCGGAGTTATATCACAATCGATTTGGGAACGGAGTATTCCTTGGAATTCCAGTTCGAACAAAACTCGTTGTTATTTGGACTTAGTCTCAACAAAGAGACGTGCCTCGTCAATCAACGTTTCCCACCGCTCTGCATCGCGTTCTGTTATGGCAACCCATTCACGGAACCGACGGCCATTTGGGGCAAACGCGTCACCTTCTCCCGCATCAATGAGAGCGGAAACACGTTCAGCAGGGAGCTTAATTACCAAGTCGCCGGTTCGGTAGTCAGCAGATGCATAAAAGTCACCGTTAACGCGCAAACAGGGGAATCCCATCATTGTCCCTTTGCTTACTGACTCATCCCGCAACTGAATCTCGGCAACACGCCAGAAAAAATCGGTTACAGTTTGCTCACTCATGATGTTCAGTCAGCGACCACCGGCAGAGCCGGTGGCTTGAATTCATGGACCGCTCGAAGCGGTTATTTAGAGCCCCCAATGGGGGCAACTTCTATCAGTCTTGGTCGAAGAGACTCAGTTGGTCGTAGCGTCGGTCTTCTTCTTCCT